>NZ_CP061205.1:2350833-2957500 GCF_015240255.1 Kordiimonas pumila | reverse complement strand
AAGGTGTGGCGTGAGCCATGCTGGAGATATCAGAAGTGAGAATGCTGACATGAGTAGCGATAAAGAGTGTGAGAGACACTCTCGCCGAAATCCCAAGGGTTCCTGTGCAAGGCTAATCCGCGCAGGGTGAGTCGGCCCCTAAGGCGAGGCTGAAAAGCGTAGTCGATGGGAAACAGGTTAATATTCCTGTACCTGGTGGAATGTGACGGATACTGTAAGTTGTTCTTCCTTATTGGATTGGAAGGGCCGCGAAGGTGTCCCAGGAAATAGCACCACCATATAGACCGTACCCTAAACCGACACAGGTGGGATGGTAGAGCATACCAAGGCGCTTGAGAGAACTGTGCTGAAGGAACTCGGCAAATTGCCTCCGTAACTTCGGGATAAGGAGGCCCACCATTGAGGCAACTCATTGGTGGGGGCACAAAAGAGGGGGTGGCGACTGTTTACTAAAAACACAGGGCTCTGCGAAGTGGTGAACACGACGTATAGGGTCTGACGCCTGCCCGGTGCCGGAAGGTTAAGAGGAGCGGTGAGAGCTGCGAATTGAAGCCCCGGTAAACGGCGGCCGTAACTATAACGGTCCTAAGGTAGCGAAATTCCTTGTCGGGTAAGTTCCGACCTGCACGAATGGCGTAACGACTTCCCCACTGTCTCCAGCACAGACTCAGCGAAATTGAATTCTCCGTGAAGATGCGGAGTACCCGCGGTTAGACGGAAAGACCCCGTGCACCTTTACTACAGCTTCAGTGTGGTATTAGGGACAACATGTGTAGCATAGGTGGGAGGCTTTGAAGCAGGGACGCCAGTCCTTGTGGAGCCGACCCTTGAAATACCACCCTTGTTGTTCCTGATGCCTAACGACGATCCATGAAACTGGATCTCGGACCCACTGTGGCGGGTAGTTTGACTGGGGCGGTCGCCTCCCAAATGGTAACGGAGGCGCGCGAAGGTAGGCTCAGACCGGTTGGAAATCGGTTGTTGAGTGCAATGGCATAAGCCTGCCTGACTGTGAGACTGACAAGTCGAACAGATACGAAAGTAGGTCATAGTGATCCGGTGGTTCTGAGTGGAAGGGCCATCGCTCAACGGATAAAAGGTACGCCGGGGATAACAGGCTGATACTGCCCAAGAGCTCATATCGACGGCAGTGTTTGGCACCTCGATGTCGGCTCATCTCATCCTGGGGCTGGAGCAGGTCCCAAGGGTTTGGCTGTTCGCCAATTAAAGAGGTACGTGAGCTGGGTTTAGAACGTCGTGAGACAGTTCGGTCCCTATCTGCCGTGGGCGCAAGAGACTTGAGAGGAGCTGCCCCTAGTACGAGAGGACCGGGGTGGACGGACCTCTGGTGGACCTGTTGTGGCGCCAGCCGCATTGCAGGGTAGCTATGTCCGGAAGGGATAACCGCTGAAAGCATCTAAGCGGGAAGCCCCCCTCAAGATTAGGTCTCTCTGAGAGCCGTGGAAGACCACCACGTTGATAGGTCAGGTGTGGAAGCGCAGTAATGTGTGGAGCTAACTGATACTAATTGCTCGATAGGCTTGTAGAGCCTCTCCATAGACAGAGATAAAATATCTTTGAATATAAAGGTTAAACAGCATGCAGCAGCTGAAAAGCTGCAAAACAAAACGCAAAGAACACTCTTTTGTTGATCTGGTGGTTATAGCAAGGTTGTCCCACCCGGTCCCATCTCGAACCCGGAAGTGAAAAGCCTTTGCGCCGATGGTACTTCGTCTTAAGGCGCGGAAGAGTAGGTCATCGCCAGATCTACAAAAGAGTGTTCAAAAACATCATCACAGTTCCAAACAGTTTATGAAACCGGCTCATTGCCGGTTTTTTAATTTAAGGCTTTATGCCTGATCATACGCGCGGGACCGAGCAGCCCGCCTCTTCAAAAGCATCGCTTCTGAAGATACTGTGTCGCCGTAAGGCATCAGAAAATCGCTACCGGCTTAAATACCGGATCACTTTCTTGACGCGGGATGGAGCAGCCCGGTAGCTCGTCAGGCTCATAACCTGAAGGTCGTAGGTTCAAATCCTACTCCCGCAACCAAATAAAGCCAGTTAAGTATATGACTTAACTGGCTTTTTCTTTTTGTTGTTTACAGCAAGATTCTCCCGCGTGTAGCCTTAAATGGCTAACACATTTCTATCACATTTAGCACATCTATCGCAGTCATGCTCATTTGGGGAGAGTTACTGGTGTCAAATGGAGTCCAACATAAAATATTAGGCGACAAAGTCGCCCTTTATCGTCGCCCTAATAGTTCAAGGTGGCATTGCTCAGCTTCTATCAAGGGTAAGCAGTATAGAAGCAGTACAAAGGAAGAAAGTTTAAAGGCTGCTAAAGACGTTGCTCAAGACTGGTACATGGAGCTGCTTAATAAAGACCGTTTTGGGGAACTCTCTTCTGGTAAAACCTTTCGTGAAGCCGCTAAGAAGTTCGAGATTGAGTATGAGGTTATCACAAACGGTCGGCGCAGCCCCAAATGGGTACAAGGTCATAAAGACAGGCTTCGCCTGCACTTGCTCCCTTTCCTTGGTAGTAAACCTCTTAAAGAAATTACATCTGGTGTAGGACAGGAATACTGGACTTGCTTCGGTTTAGTGGAGAGCATTTGATATGATCCTAGACTTTGGAGTTATTACATGTCTTCACATCGAGTATTGTTTACAAAAGAATTTAAGGAAGAAGCAGTTCGTCTTGCGTTAACGAGTGATCGTCAGCGACAGGATATTGCCTCAGATTTGGGCATAGGTAAATCCACTCTTTGCCGCTGGGTTAGCCAGCATCGTCATTCAGTCCAGCCGGATGCTGTTTCAGATGACAAGGATAAGGAGCTTGCCCTTCTGCGACGGGAAGTTCAACTTCTGAAGGCAGAACGCGATTTATTAAAAAAGGCTACAGCTCTTTTCGCCCGGGAAAGTCGGTGAGGTTTTCCCTTATTGATGCGAAGAGGGCCTGTCTGCCTGTTGAGCGTGCCTGTTTGTTGCTGAATGTCAGTATGAGTGGTTATTATGCCTGGAAGAAGAGGTCTGTCAGCAAGCGACAGCGCGATGATATGGTGTTGCTTGTCCATATACGCAGCTATTTTCGCCAGTCAAACGATACGTATGGCAGTCCCCGTATGGCAGCAGAGTTGCAAGCATGTGGGTTTTCTGTTGGCCGTCGGCGTGTTGCCCGTCTGATGAAAGAGACTGGCCTGCAAGCCAGACAAAAAAGGCGGTTCAAATGCACAACAGATAGCCATCATGATAATCCCGTGTTTCCTAACTTGCTGGAGCAAGATTTTACAGCTTCTGCGCCAGACAGGAAATGGGGTGTTGATATCAGTTATATCTGGACAATGGAAGGTTGGCTCTATCTGGCAGTTGTCATTGACCTTTATGCCCGTCGTGTTGTTGGCTGGGCCACAAGCAACAGGCTAAAAAAGGAGCTGGCCCTTGAAGCTCTGGACAAGGCTTTCATCCTCAGACAACCGCCTCCCGGCCTGATCCATCACAGCGACAGGGGCAGTCAATATTGCTCATACGAGTATCGCAAGCGTCTGAAAAAATACCGTATGACCGGCTCTATGTCAGCCAAGGGAAATTGCTATGATAATGCCGTGGTGGAGACATTCTTTAAAACCATTAAAACTGAACTTGTCTGGCGCACAAGTTTTGCAACACGAAAGGAAGCTACAAATATGATTGCACACTATATCGGTGATTTCTATAATCCCAGACGCCGTCATTCGACATTGGGATACTTAAGCCCCATTCAGTTCGAAAAAAGGGCCGCTTAAAACTGAAAATGCTCTCCACTAAACCGAAGCAAGCCCAATCTTTGGCACTATCGAAAATGTGCAGGAAGCCGCAACGACATGGATGTGGACATACAACAACGAACGGCCCAATATGGCCATCGGCGGCATCACGCCAAAGCAAAAACTCGCCAAGGGCATGCCCTTGGCTGCATAACGGTTCAACTTTTGAAACCCTCTATAAATGGGGGTATTACCCTGCCGCTAGATATGACAGTAAAATGAAAGCCAAAGCGCTTTAGCCTATTCCCTTATACAACATTATTTGAAAAGGGGAGATATAGATGAGGTATCAACATCCACTAACCACCACTATGAACGGGAGCCTGTTATTTTTCTTTTTCTTGATAGCAGCTGTTGTTTGCACCAATGTACTAACAAAACCAACCTTCGCACAGAACATAGAAAAACTACAACAAGAAGGCACTAAAAAGCTTGTCATTCAGTATCAGACTGATGTGATAAAGCGGGCAGAGTTTCGAAAATTTCTAGTTGAAAAACAGATGAAAAGCCTTTCAAAGCTCAAAACAGATGGGAAAATTCTCAACTATAGAATTTTATTCAGTTGGTATGCTCAACCTGAAGTATGGGATGCCATGTTGGAGCTAACGTTTGAAAGCCCTACAGACCTCGCACACTGGAAAAAGCTCGAAGAAACCATGCCTGGAGGTTTATCTCCTGAGGGCTTGGCTCTTGGTCACCCGGTATTAACTAGCGCTGCAGACTTGGCATGGGAGGAAGGTGATAATACAACAGTTAAAAACGATACTTCCGTTTATTACGTTATCCCCTATTCCTACAACAATGCAGCAGAATATATCGATTACGCTGCAGCTTACGTTATTCCCCAATACCGTGGCTGGTTAGAAGAAGGCCTTCTTAAAGGCTATGAGCTTTTACTGAACCGTCACCCAGTCGGCAAGCCTTGGGATGCACTAGTTATTCTACGGTATTCTGACATCGAAGCTTTCGGAAAACGCCAGCATGTGCTGGAAAAAGTACGCGAAGGTTTACGCCAAAAACCAAAATGGGTTTCCTATCATGCCCGAAAAGGCGATATTCGTTCTGAAACAGAAAACAGCATCGCTAGCCTTCTTTCAAACTAAAGCAAGAAACCCGATGTTCCATACATCGGGCTGCTACAGGCTGAGCCTGGACTTGCTTCGGTTTAGTGGAGAGCATTTTCAGTTTTAAGCGGCCCTTTTTTCGAACTGAATGGGGCTTAAGTATCCCAATGTCGAATGACGGCGTCTGGGATTATAGAAATCACCGATATAGTGTGCAATCATATTTGTAGCTTCCTTTCGTGTTGCAAAACTTGTGCGCCAGACAAGTTCAGTTTTAATGGTTTTAAAGAATGTCTCCACCACGGCATTATCATAGCAATTTCCCTTGGCTGACATAGAGCCGGTCATACGGTATTTTTTCAGACGCTTGCGATACTCGTATGAGCAATATTGACTGCCCCTGTCGCTGTGATGGATCAGGCCGGGAGGCGGTTGTCTGAGGATGAAAGCCTTGTCCAGAGCTTCAAGGGCCAGCTCCTTTTTTAGCCTGTTGCTTGTGGCCCAGCCAACAACACGACGGGCATAAAGGTCAATGACAACTGCCAGATAGAGCCAACCTTCCATTGTCCAGATATAACTGATATCAACACCCCATTTCCTGTCTGGCGCAGAAGCTGTAAAATCTTGCTCCAGCAAGTTAGGAAACACGGGATTATCATGATGGCTATCTGTTGTGCATTTGAACCGCCTTTTTTGTCTGGCTTGCAGGCCAGTCTCTTTCATCAGACGGGCAACACGCCGACGGCCAACAGAAAACCCACATGCTTGCAACTCTGCTGCCATACGGGGACTGCCATACGTATCGTTTGACTGGCGAAAATAGCTGCGTATATGGACAAGCAACACCATATCATCGCGCTGTCGCTTGCTGACAGACCTCTTCTTCCAGGCATAATAACCACTCATACTGACATTCAGCAACAAACAGGCACGCTCAACAGGCAGACAGGCCCTCTTCGCATCAATAAGGGAAAACCTCACCGACTTTCCCGGGCGAAAAGAGCTGTAGCCTTTTTTAATAAATCGCGTTCTGCCTTCAGAAGTTGAACTTCCCGTCGCAGAAGGGCAAGCTCCTTATCCTTGTCATCTGAAACAGCATCCGGCTGGACTGAATGACGATGCTGGCTAACCCAGCGGCAAAGAGTGGATTTACCTATGCCCAAATCTGAGGCAATATCCTGTCGCTGACGATCACTCGTTAACGCAAGACGAACTGCTTCTTCCTTAAATTCTTTTGTAAACAATACTCGATGTGAAGACATGTAATAACTCCAAAGTCTAGGATCATATCAAATGCTCTCCACTAAACCGAAGCAAGTCCACTTTGGGCTAGGGCGCTTTTTATGTGGTTATTACAATTGAGCATGACCTTGCTGGAAGCAAGTAGCCTTGGAAATATCGAGCTTCGACAAAGCGGCAGTATTCTCAATAATGAAATTATATTATTAAATAAGAAAATATATTTCAAAATAGAAAAATTTGCGCTACATTTCGATATATGATGAATTCAGGTGTTTATACATCAGTCGTTTTGCATGTGGCTCTTATGCTTGCCTCGACGGCTATTTTGACAAGGCAGATAAAGTGACATGTATAAATTGATAACTACGGTTATTTTTTGCTGGCTACTTGGGTTTGGCTGCAATGCAGAAACTCCTGAATTTACAACACCACCGGCACTTGCCTCTGATCAAGCGATTTTGGTGGCATCAACAGATGATATACCTACTCATATAGAAAACCCCAAACTGACCAAGATGGATGTGGATGTTTGGCTCGACGGTTTCGTGCCCTCAAGAATTAAACGTAGCGATGTGGCTGGGGCTATTGTGGTTATCGTTAAGGATGGCTTGATTTTGACCCAGCGTGGTTATGGCTATGCCGATATTGCTGCAGGGTTAAAGGTAGATGCTGAAACCACATTGTTTCGGCCAGGTTCGACGTCAAAACTAATGACATGGACCGCTGTGATGCAACAGGTCGAGCAGAGTACTATTGACCTAGATCATGATATCAACACATATCTGGACTTTGAGGTACCCTCCTTTCACGATGAACCAATCACAATGCGCAATCTTATGACACATACGCCAGGTTTTCAGGAGCAGCTTAAAGACCTGCTTCTATTTGATCCTAGGGGACGAATGGCGCTTGCTGAATTTCTCAAAAATGAAACTCCTCCACGTGTCTATAAGCCTGGTCAGGTGCCATCTTACTCCAATTATGGTGCGGCCCTTGCAGGATACATAGTGCAACGTGTTTCAGGGCAATCGTTTGAGGATTATATCGAGGATCATATTTTTCATCCACTTAGTATGAGCTATGCCAGCTTTCGCCAGCCCCTGCCACCTGCACTGCAAGTCAGCATGTCGCGTGGATACGACCTCGCATCATCATCTCCAAAAGCTTATGAAATGTTTCCGGCACCTGCAGGAAGTGCGGCAATGACAGGGCCGGATATGGCCAAATTCATGATCGCGCATCTACAGGGTGGAGAATATCGTGGCGTGCGTATTCTGAAGCCTGAAACTGCTCGCATGATGCATGATAACCCATTTACCACTATAAGCCCAAAACTAAACCGCATGCAGCTTGGCTTTTATTCTATGGACCGAAATGGGCATCGCATTATTGGGCATGATGGCGACACTCGTTTTTTTCACAGTGCAGTGCAGTTGTTTCCAGAAGATGGTGTTGGTATTTTTGTATCGTTTAACAGTGTGGGGCGAGATGGTGGTAGCCGCGCTATTCGTACTGATCTTTTGCATGGCTTTGCAGACCGTTACTTTCCCGGGTCTATCGGCGGAGATAACGCTGTGCCAGATACAGCGCATCGTGATGGAATGTTGATAGCTGGCCGTTACAGCAGTGCTCAGCGATGGCAGGTTGGGTATGCATCACTGCTTGATCTTGTCACTCAGTCTGTTGTGACAGTTGATGATTTTGGGAGGATTACTGCATCGGCGATAGTGGGTGAAAATGGACAATTAAAGCAGTTCGAAGAAGTTGAACCGTTTCTTTGGAGAGAAGTTGGTGGTACCACCTTGCTTGGTGCTAAAGTCGTTGATGAGAAGGTTACCATGTGGAGTTATGGTGATACTGCACCAATCGGCGCTTTTCTACCGGTTCCCGTATGGCGTAGTGCAGGTTGGATTAACCCCTTGCTGCTACTCTCTATAGGAGTTCTCCTACTAGCACTGCTGCTTCAACCGATTGTGGCACTTTTACGCCGCTGGTATGCTATTAAACCCGCAATAAACGACTTAAGACTGCCAAGGCGTTTGTGGGTACAGGGCAGCATTGCTGGGGCTGTTTTACTTATGTTGGGATGGCTGGGGACTATCGGTTGGATAGTGAGTGAGTTTTCATTTACATCAGCGCTAGACCCGTGGATTTGTGTGCTGCAAATCCTCAGTTTTATAGTGTTCCCTTTAGCTGCTCTTATGTCTCTGTGGTATATGTGTGCTTCTTTTGTCGCATTTAAAGGGTGGCAAAAAGGGCTTGTCTGCGCTTGGAATATTATGCGAATGCTGAGCTGTGCTACTCTTTTATATGTGGCTATAGTCTTCGACCTGATAGGAACAAGTTTGGCATTATAAAGTGCACACCACTTAATACTAAGGATGGATTCAGTCGGTCAGTGCAACACTGTGTCCAACTTATTAGCTGGTGTTTTAAATCCCAAGGTTTTCCTTGGGCGATTATTCAGTTTCTCCGCCATCTCATTGAGTTCGGCTTGAGAATATCCCGACAAGTAACTACCTTTGGGGTATTACCGCAGCAAAAATACTGCTGTGACAAGCATTTCTTGATCACAGCAGTATAGATTAATATTAAGGTTTTGCACTCAGTGCATCAAAGACTATTTGACCGTCAAATACAGTGTATAAAACCTGTGTTTTTAGAATGTCTGTTTTCGGGATTTCCCTGATATTCTTTGACAGGACTATCAAATCCGCAAGTTTGCCTTCTGTTATGGTCCCTTTGATATCCTCTTCATAGGAAGCCCAGGCCGGATTGATGGTGTAGGCTTCTATTGCTTGATCAACTGTTAAGGCTTCTTGAGTGTGCCAGCCGCTGCCTTGAGGGGCATCAAAGTCCATTCGTGTTGTGGCAAGGTATATATTTTCAAGGGGCGAAACGGGGGCGCCGTGATTGCCATCGTAACTGCCTGGCCAATCTGATACAATGTTTAGTCGCCAGCCTTTTTTAACCATGGTTTGCCACGCGAATGCTGTGTCCTTTTGATCGTCGTACAGCTTTTGGGGCATGGACTTTAGTTCACGGATGAGGTGGAAGGGCGTAACGTCTGCAATCATGTGCATCCTGCCCCCTCGGTCTATTTCTTCCATGCGGGGATACCAAGCATGAAGGATACGAAACCGTCGTTCGCGATTAGGATTGGCCTTCAAAGTATCTTCAAACCAGTCAAAGGTCAGTGCGTGACCCTTGTCGCCTGTTACATGCATTGCGATGTCCCAGCCAGCTTTGTCGGCGCCTAACACAGTGTTGCGGAGCTGTGTTACGTCGTGATTGCGGAAGCTAAGCGAACCAGAAAAATGGTCATTATTGGGATAGTGTCTGAACATCAGAAAACCGTCAAGAAACATTTTGACAGCGCCGTAGCTGATCATTTCATCTCCGCCTTGCGGTTTATAACCAAACGCATCAAACCTATTCCACACGATTGCTGGTAAAATGGGGTAAATACGCTGTTTCAGGGAATTTTCTTCCCGCAGGCTTGTGAAAATTGTTAAGTCTGTCATCGAACGCTCTGCATTCGTTTCGAAGACAGTCTTGTCAGATATATCAGGGATACGCACAATATCATGTAGACCGGTTAGGCCGTAGCTTGTTAGTTCTGCCACCATATTGCGGGCGCCAAACATAACTTGCTGGTGTGACCTTGGCGGTAGGGATGCTTTTGCTTTTTCGCCAGCCGTGCCAAACAGCATGCCTGTTAGCTCTCCTGTTTTTGGGTCATGCTGATAATGACCACCAGAAGGATCAGGTGTGTTTTTATCAATATGCAGAAGTTGAAGGCCTGCACTGTTGATAAAATAGGCCCCATCAAAACGTTTTAACAGCACTGGCTGGTTTGGCGTTAACGCGTCTACTGCAACAAGTGACAGTTCGAAACTTATGGACGCTCCATCTTTTCTGGTTGGGGACTTATAAGGATACGCAACATAATCCCCAGACTTCTCAGCCGCCCAGCCAGTTTTTGATGACCAATTGCCTCCTGTTATCCAGTATTCATCCGGGATACGCTCTGCCCGGTCTTTGATAAGAGCTAACATGGCTTCTTCTGTACTAACAGAGTTCAGGCGAAGCTCGTAAAAGGCATTGATGGCATTTTCCATGTGTGTGTGGGCATCAATGAAGCCGGGCAGTACCATTTTGCCATCAAGGTTAATAAGCTTTGTATCTGTGCCTTTCAGGGCCAAAACGTCTTCATTTTTCCCCACCTTAATGATGCGGTTGCCTTCAATGGCAACAGCTTGTGCTTCAGGGTTTGCTGGGTCAACTGTCCAGATAGTTGCATCATATAAGATCAAATCAGCATGGCCTTCAGTACTGAAGGATGGTAATGACAAAACAGAGGCGAGGCCTGTGATTATCGCGATCCTGGACACTATTTGAATGACATTCATCTTGGCCTCCATCAAGGTTTATAGGTTAAGATACGGAAGCTGTTTGCATGAGCAACAGGCTCTGGTGTTTCTGTGCTATTTGCATTAGGTGCTAACTGGGTAAAGTCAGATGTTACCAGAAATATCTTGCCGGTGCTTTGTTCCAGTTGCATGGTACGGGCACCAGGCTGTGTGCTGACATTGCCAAGCAATATAAGGTTGCCGGCTTTATCAAACTCTATAACTGTCAGTGTTGCATCGTCACCGTTGCTGCTAACAATGCGGCGGCGTTTATGGTCAACCGCAAGGCCGTCAACACCACGCCCGATCGGAACAGTATCTGTTATTTTACCTTCAGGCGTTAGGGCCAGCAACATTGGGGCTTTTGTGCGGCCACGGCAGGCAACAATCAGCTTGTTTATCTCATGCAGAAATTCAGCGGCAGCTGGTTGTTCACAGTCACCCAGCATAAAATGGTCTTTTTCCTCCAAAGTATCTGAGTTCAATTTCAGCATCAGGTCGCGGTCGCGCATAGGGGCGAAAACGGTACCGTGACCGTCAAAGGCGGGGTCGTCCATTTTTGTGCTGTTAAAGTCTTTTTGGGTAACTTTCTCACCACTTTTAGGGTCAAACGCATAAAGTGTCATGTGCCCACCTGCGCGGCGCCCGGTACCAATAATTACGTGTTTGGATGCTGGGTCAAACACGGTTCCGTTAAGGCCTTTAGGATCAACTTTTTCACGACTTAACACTTTTAATGAGGAAAGTTCGAGAAGCATAACCGTGCCGTCTGCCATGGCAACAAAAACGCGGTCATATTCTGGTAAAACAAGCGGGCCATTTGCACCAATGGAGTTGGGGATTGTTGTGATGGCTTTTTGGTTGTTTATGTCAAAAACAGTAAGGCCATCATCCCTGCGGGCAATAAACATGCGGCCACTTTTCTGATCAAGGCTCAAATAATCCCAGTCAGGGGTACCCCCGGGCAATGTTACTGAGTTTTCAAAACTGTATAGCAGGTCTTGTTCTTGTATGCTGGTATGTGCTGTTACAGTTATTGCTAAGCTGAGCCCAAGCGTGAGAGCTACTTTTTGTGCTCTTGCTTTGAATGTTGTCATGTTTGTCTCCCCATATAGTGATGCAGTATTTTAAAACCACACCACTATATGGGGGAAAGCTTGCACCTTGCTGACACAGCTCAGAGGGGGCTTGCAAGCACACTGTTTGAAGCAAGGTAGAACATATAGGCCCCGTAAAGTGCCAGCATGACAAGGCCTGATACCCGCCCAATAGACAGGCTTTTATAGCAGTAAGGCACAAGTATGAGCCCCGAACCCAGCATGACCCACATATCAACCGACAAAAAGCTTGGCGGCACTGGAATGTCGCCAAAAAGGGATGAAACCGCCATAATGGCAAGAATGTTGAAGATGTTAGATCCAATAACATTGCCAATCGCTACATCGCTGTGTTTGCGGATAGCCGCCATTAAAGAAGTTGCCAATTCAGGCAGGCTGGTACCAAGCGCTACAAGGGTAAGGCCAATCACCTCTTCAGGGATTTCAAAGTCACGCGCTATGGTGACTGAACCAGATACGAGAATATTAGCGCCAATCGAGATACCTAGCAACCCACCCAGAACAAGGATTGTTGCAAAGCCATAACTATCAGGATTTTGAGGTATCTCTTCAAACCCGATCTCAAAAGATGGGTCATTTTCCATACCAGCTTTTGCTTTGACGGCAGAATACAGCAGGAACAAGACAAAGCATGATAGAAGAATAAGGCCGTGTACCCAGTTAATAATGTCGAAACACGCCAAACTAATGAACAGTAATGTTGCGCCGAGCATCAAGAGCAGGTTCCGTCCGATTCGGGGTACATTACAGCATATGGGGGTAATGAGGGCAGGAAAACCTAACACCAAAAGCACATTGGCAATATTCGAGCCTACAATGTTACCGAGGGCAAGTGTTGGCGCACCGCTGACAACAGCGTCAATGCCAACTACCATTTCCGGAGCTGATGTGCCAAAGGCTACAATTGTTAAGCCGACAACAAGCTTTGAAATGCCAGCTCGTGTGGCGATTGAGGCTGCGCCGCGGACAAGATAATCCCCTGAAACAAGCAGCAAAACTAGTCCTGCAATAACCTGTAGATAAGCCATTATGCTTTAGTCCCTTACATATTTTGAAATATTTTGTGCCAGGCCTGAAACACTGACGATGCCTGCAAAACTACGTCGTTATGGTGTGAACGACGTAGTTTTGGGAGTGTGAAAGAATGGCGGCAAGTAGCTTAAGCGGAAACACCTGTCAGGGTTGGCAGGTTGGTTTCTTGTGTATTCAGATTAACGCTTCTATCTATCCGCACTGTATTGCCTTCAAATATGCAAACCAGAGTGTCACGGAAAGCAGTTTCTACAAACTGCCAGGTAAGTTCCAGTTTATTGGGGTTTAGCCAGCGTGCACCTGCTACTGCCCGCATGTAATCAGGGTGATATTGGTGATGCAGGCGATTGCCAGTTATACTGGTGTCTTGCTCTATATATGTTTCAAACCCGTTTTTGACAGTATGTACGCCGTTTTCATCACTGAAATTATAGATACAGCAATTGTCTATAAATTCGAAAGAAACCCAGTTGGCTGTCTGATCATTGTTCTGAAATTTATAGCGCTTCCCTGAGATGGTATTTTCAATTTTTGCTGGGGTCGTTGGCTTCAGTTCAGGCAGAACACGCAGGCTGGCTATTTTATGTTGCAGAGGCTTGGCACTTCCATCTGGCCACTGTGTGGTTCCAGTAACAAAAGCAGCAGGAAAGTGTTTCCATATGGTTGGCTTAAGCTTTGAACTGCCATCAATGGCAGAAAATATTGCAAGCGTTGCATTGTGTTCTGGGAATACAATAGATAGCTGGGTGAATAGCCCGAGGGCATAATAGGCATTCTTCGGCCCCATCCACCACTGATAGCCATAGCCGTATTCGTCTTCACCGACTGAATGTCTGCGGGTGGCGGCTTTGACCCAGCTCTTAGGCAGTATTTGGTTGCCATTCCACATACCGTTTTGGGCATGTACTGCACCAAGTTTTAAAAGACCAGAGGTTTGCAGGCTCAGGCCGTTTGCGCCCGTACTGATGCCGCCGGGGCTTGTATCCCATTCCCACTGGGTAATTTGAAGTGGGTCAAAGAACCGAGGGACAAGATACTCTTCTGCAGATTGTCCGGTTGTTTTTGAAACAATTGCAGACAACATATAGGTAGCTGCACTGGTGTATTTGAATTTTGTACCGGGTTTGTAAACGACAGGAATTTTGAAAAATTCTGCAACCCAGCTTGTATTAATCGGCCGCCATTTAGAGCCAGATGTTTCAACAGCGTGTCCAGTTTTCATCACAAGGAGATCACGCACTGTCATCTGTTTCATATAGTCGCTTGCATCAGCAGGCACATATTCAGGAAAGAAAGAAACAACCGTATCATCAAGACTAAAGCGTTTTTCTGCAAGTGCCAGCCCGACTGCTACAGCTGTCATGCTTTTTGTAGCGGAATGTGTCATATGGATACGGCTAGGGTTGTATGGCCACCACCAGCCTTCAGCAACAACGTGGCTGTTACGCATTAGCATAAAACTGTGCAATTCAAGCCCTTGCTGCTCTACATCGTTAAGAAAGGCGAGGATTGAATCAGAGGATATGCCCTGGCTTTCAGGGGTTGCTCTTGAAAGGCCATCATCAGGGGCGTGCATTATAGCGGGTTGCATAGCTGATAGAGCGCCTGTTTTACTTGCGCACCCACCGAGTATGGAATATACGGCCGCCCCCATTGCTAATGAACCAAAGTGCCTTCTAGTTAATAATGGCATTATTTTACCCTCCGCATGGCCTACCTACTTCAAAAATACAAAAAGAAGTATAGAAATAACAAAGGTTGCAAATGATAGCTTACATGGCGCTGTCACCGAATGAAAATAACCTATTGTTGTTAGATTATTCCGCGTCTTGCGCGGCGACAGCATGGTGACAGAGATAGGACTGTATACTGTTGTCAGGTTCTATGGGCCTTCCTTGTAATAAGTGAGAAAGAAGGCGTCTTTTGAATAATGCAGAACCGTTAACAACAGGGGAGTTGAAATGATAAAACAAGATATCCGAAAAATATTGCTGGCAACAGTTAGTGGTGTGGGTTTGGTAAGTGTATGTTCTGTGTCTGTTTCTGCGCAGAACAACGAAGGTGGTCTTGAGCTGGAAGAAATTACGGTAACAGCAGAGCGTTCTGGCTTTGGTACTGATGTGGTTCAGGCCGGTAGTTTCCGTGGTGCTCGTGTTATGGATACGCCGCTTACTGTTAGTGTTATCTCTAGGGATATGATTGAGACGCAACAGGCAGAGGGGCTACTTGATGCGCTGAAGAACACCGCAGGTGTTACATCGGCTCAAATTGCTACAACAACATATAGCAATCTTGCCATTCGCGGTATTGATGTTGAGAATCGTGGCAACTACCGCTTGAATGGAGCGCTGCCGATCATTAACTTGATCGACCTGCCGCTTGAAGATAAGGTGAGGGTTGAAGCTCTTAAGGGAGCATCTGCCCTCTATTATGGTTTTTCTGCACCGTCAGGAATTATCAACCTTGTTATGAAGCGCCCAACTGAGGAGCAGTATATGGCTGCCAAGGTTTCTGGTAGCTCACGGGGTGCCTTCACGGGCCATCTGGATTATGGTAATACATGGGGTGATGGCGTTTTTGGCGCTCGTGTGAACCTTGTTTATGGTCGTGTGGATTCAGGGATTGATAATACAAGTGGTAAGCGGTTTTTGGCATCTGGTGCCTTTGATTTTAAACCAACGGATAATCTGACATTCTCGCTTGATGCAGAGCGGATTTATAAAACAGCAGGTGAGCCTGGTGTTTACCGTTTAACGACTAAGCCGCAGCCAACTGTTGATGATCCGACGCCGCAAGTTGAGTTACCTGTTTTCCGGGATCCTACTTTGAATTTTGGCCCAGGTGACTGGGCTGATTATATCTCTGGTGAAACAAACGTATTGCTGGCGGCTAAATGGAAAATTAACCCAGCATGGGAGTTGTCGGCTAGTGCGGGTACATCGCGCCATTCACGTGATCGTAACTTTAACTATATTGATTTTGGCAACCCGTTGCCAGATGATATGTATAACCTGAACGTCGGGAAGGCTGCGGGGGCGCGTCATGTTAATAAGAATATTCGTACAGAGTTGGCTGGTACCTTTGAAACAGGAATAGTGGTGCATAATGTACTTTTTGGTGCAGGTCAGAATGTGCGTGACAGGTATAATTCTTCTACAGTGAACAATGCGGCACCCGATAGTCCATGCACATCAAGAGGTACTCTCTTTTACCAACAAAGCCTTACTAATCCAGTTGAGTTTCCATCTGTACCGTTCTGCGCTCCTAATTATGGTACAAACAATAGTCGTAACTCAAAGATTAACGATATAGGATACTATGTTTTTGACCGTATCTCTTTTGGCGAAATTGTTGATGTTCTGGCAGGGGCTAGGCGTTCTGATTACACAGAATCAGCTTTGCAAACAGGTGAAGTAAAGTTTAGCACTAAAGTCTGGTCGTTCTCTGGTGGGCTTGTTGTTAAGCCGACTGATTGGGTAAGTGTTTATGGTACCTATATTGAAGGGCTCGAAACAACTGCAGGGGCGCCGTTAACCGCTAATAATGCCGGAGAAGATTTGCCACCTACAGATAGTACTCAATATGAACTTGGTGTTAAAATTCAGCCTCATAAGGGCTTGCTTTTTCAGGCTGCTTATTTTGACATAAAGAGGGGATCTGCCTATGTGAATGCAGCTAATTTTTATGTGCTCGATGGCAGCGAGCGGTATCGTGGTGGGGAGATCAGCCTGTCGGGTGAAGTGACAGACCAACTCTCTATTTATGCTTCCGCTCTTCTTCTCAAGGCAAAGTATGATGAGGGTGCTGATACAGTTTTTCTAACAAACTCTGATGGGTCGCCTTTGCTGGGTGCTGATGGTAGTCAGCGCATCAATACTACGCTTGTCGGAAACCGGGTTGAAAATACGCCCAAGGTCACACTTTCCGTTGCCGCAGATTATAAACTGGAAGATCTTGTACCTGGCCTTAGTGTGAATGGTGCAGTTTATCATGTTGGAAACCGAGCTTTAAACCCTTCAAACAACGTTCTTGTGCCCAGCTATACAACGTTTGACCTTGGCGCTGCTTACACAGCAGAAGTTGGTTCTAGGCAAACAGTGTTCCGCATTAACTGGGTTAACGTTGGTAATACACGTTACTGGGCGTCTACCGGTGGTGACCTGCTTGCTCAGGCTGCTCCATCAACAATTAAATTCTCTGTTGGCACAGAGTTTTAAAACCTAACTTTTGCGTGAGGGAGCCCCCCTTACTCTTACTTCTCCCTCTCTCAGTTTTGAGAGGGGGATTTTTTGTCTCTCAATGACTGGAGTTTAACAGAGGCATGTTCGCACGACAGAATCTTGCAAGAATAGTCTGTTAACGTTTGAAGATTCCTGGCGGAATGATTTGTGTAAGGATATGTGATATGGATGTGAAATTTCTGCTGTTACCGGGTGATGGTATTGGCCCAGAGATCAGTGCCGCAACGCGTAAGGTGTTAGAATGTCTCGCTGAGAAGTGCAAATTCACCCTTCACCTTGAACAGCAAGACATAGGTCTTGCCAGTTTAAAGGCGCAAGGTAGCACCTTGCCAGATGACGTTATGCATAACATCTCTGTTGTAGATGGTGTTGTCCTTGGGCCGGTTTCTCATTATGAGTATCCGCCGCGCTCCCAAGGAGGGATTAATCCTTCTGCAGAGCTTAGGGTTGTGTTTGAGCTGTACGCAAATATCCGTCCATGTCGCTCACGGCCAGAACTTACAATTCTACGTAAGCCTATGGATCTTGTTATTGTGCGAGAGAATACGGAAGGCTTTTATTCTGACCGGAATATGTTTGCTGGCACTGGCGAGTTCATGCCTGACGAAAATATGGCTCTTTCTGTCCGTAAAATTACAGCAAAAGGGTCAGCTCGTGTAGCGCGTGCAGCATTTGATCTAGCGCGTGGGCGGCGCAAAAAGGTTACAGCTGTTCATAAAGCGAATGTGTTGAAGTTATCAGATGGCCTGTTTTTGCGCGAAGTACGGAAGGTTGCAGAACAATATCCGGATGTGGAATTGGAAGAAGTTATTGTCGATGCAGCGGCAGCCTTGATGATCCGTACCCCGGAGCGCTTTGATGTAATGGTAACAACCAATATGTTTGGCGATATCCTCTCAGATGAAGCTTCAGAACTGACGGGCAGTTTGGGCCTTGGTGGTTCAATCAATGCTGGAGACGGTATCTGTGTTGCGCAGGCACAGCATGGCTCTGCGCCTGATATTGCAGGGCAAGGTATAGCCAACCCCACGTCCCTTATTCTCTCAAGTGCAATGTTGCTTGATTGGCTTGGCCGTCGTCGGGGTGATGGTTTACTAATTGCTGGGGCCGCTGCACTTGAAGCTGCTGTTGAGCGGGTGCTTGACGATCCTAAAAGCAGAACACGGGATATAGGAGGCAGTCTGGGAACTGCAGGTTTTGCGGATGCTGTATGCGCTGCCATAAAGGCTGCACTGTGATACAGTATTCCTGTAACCCTGCAACAGGCGAGACGTTAGCTAAGTATGACATACAGAGTGCAAGCAATGTAGACATCCGCCTTTCAGCGGCAATTACCGCGCAAGTGGGTTGGCGACAAAAAAGCTTGTCACAAAGAGCTGAGCTTCTGAGAAGTATGGCTGACGTACTGCGTACCTATAAAGGTGAGTATGCGCGGATCATTACCCTTGAGGTGGGTAAGCCTATAAGAGAAGCTGAGGCTGAAATTGAAAAGTGTGCACTGAACTGTGACTTTTACGCAGAGCGGGCGCCTGAATGGCTTGCTGATACAAAAGTTGAAATCGAGGACTTAGAAAGCTTTGTTGTATATGACCCGCTAGGAATTGTTCTAGCAATTATGCCGTGGAATTATCCTTTCTGGCAGGTTTTTCGCTTTTTAGCACCTGCACTTGCTGCAGGTAATGGTGCTGTTTTAAAACATGCGGCAAATGTACCGCAGTGCGCATTGGCAATTGAAAGTGCACTGGGGGAAGCAGGATGCCCAAAAGGACTTTTCACTTCTTTGTTGATTGAAACAGAGCTGGTTGAAAACCTTATAAAAGACCCAAGGATTGCTGCTGTCACACTTACTGGATCAACGGCTGTGGGCAAGATCGTTGCTTCGCAGGCTGGCGCAGCCCTTAAAAAGCAGGTACTTGAGCTTGGTGGGTCTGACCCTTTTATCATTTTCGAAGATGCAGATATTGAGAAAGCAGCGATTGGCGCTGTTAAAGGGCGTTTTCTAAATGCCGGGCAAAGCTGCGTAAATGCAAAGCGCTTTATTGTGGTTGATAAAGTTGCTGATGCATTTGTGACGGCGTTCAAGGCTAAGACTGAAGCTTTAGTGATGGGTGACCCTATGTTACCTGAAACAGATATTGGCCCTATGGCCCGGGCAAACCTCCGTGACCAATTGCATAGTCAGGTTCAGCGTACACTAGCGGCTGGCGCAACGCTCGTTCTTGGTGGTGCACCTGTAGAAGGGCGCGGCTTTTATTATGCGCCAACAATTCTGGATAATGTAACCCTTGATATGGCGGCTTTCTACGAAGAAATCTTTGGGCCAGTCGCCGCCATTATAAGGGTACCAGACGAAGACACTGCCATTCGCTACGCCAACCAGACAGAGTTTGGCCTTGGCGCTTCTTTGTGGACAGAAAATAAGGTGAGCGCGAAAAAAATAGCTCGCCAGATAGATGCGGGTGCCGTGTTTATCAATAAAATTGTGGCATCTGACCCACATCTGCCATTTGGCGGTATTAAGCAGTCAGGATATGGCCGTGAGCTGGCAGATGTTGGCTTGCGGGAATTTGTGAACATTAAAACGCTCTGCGTTGAAAAAACTAAGGGTCGTAAGCTATGAAACATCCGCCTGTTATTTTAAGGCCTGCCATACTGCCATCAAAAGACCGTAGCGGGGGTATTCGTACCACGCCGCTTGTGACTGCCAAGGTTGGATCAGAGCAGATGCTGAACGGCTTGACGGTGTTAGCGCCAGAGGCCGCTGTACCGCTACATATTCATAACTGTGAAGAGAGTGTGCTGGTTGTTTCTGGGGCAGGTAAGGCGACCATAGACGGTGTAGAGCATGATGTTGCATCAGGTGATACAACATGGATACCTGCTGGCATTGAGCATTTTTTCAGTAACCCCTCCACCACAGAACCTATGATAATCTTTTGGACCTACACCTCTATTGACGCAACGCGCACCATTATAGCAACCGGCGTCACAACACGCATCGATGAAGAACATAAGCCGAGCTAAATACTGGATGGTTACGGAGGATAGGTGACATTATGGCAGCTAAGGTTCCTGTGCAGAACGATATCGCAACCAATACTATTGGTAAGCATATTTTTGGCTTAGATACAAAAGGATATCAGCTTGGTCGGCCTGAGTATCCTGAAGGGCTTTATGCGTATTTACGTAACCGGGGTGCTCTTTTTTCAAATTGCAGAGTGTTTGAAGTAGGCCCAGGAACAGGACAAGCAACAAGACGGTTACTGGCTGAAAATGTGGTAACTTTGGCTGCAATAGAACCTGATCCAGCTCTTGCTGGTAATTTACGCCATGCCTGTGGTGATGCACTGGCCCTTAAAGTTATAAATAGTGGCATTGAAAACGCCCCTCTAGAACAGGTTTCTTTTGATTTAGGTGTTGCAGCGACTTCTTTTCACTGGGTTGATCAGGCGAAAGGCTTGGCAGCCGCGATGCAACTTTTAAAGCCAAATGGCTATTGGGCCATGTGGTGGAATATTCTGCATGATCCGGTGCATGACCTTTTTAGTTTTGAAGTACTACCGCTTTTGAAAGGGGTGGATTTGCCGCCATCTTTAAGCGGCGAGATGCATGAACATTATGCACTACAAGTAAATGCTCGTCTGGATGACTTGAGAAATGCAGGCTTTGAAGCCACCGAGTATGAAGTGATAAGCACAGAAGTGCTGATGACTGCCAAACAAATGAGGGCACTTTATGCCACATTTTCCATGATTAGACGCCTTGATGAAACAGCCCGTGAAAAAACCCTTTCTGGTATAGAAGCGGTAGTCGAGAAAAAGTTTGGTGGTCATGTGAAGCGGGTTTTCCTGACGCCATTATATCTTGCTCGAAAGCCGCGTAACGTTTCATGATCTATAGTAACTACAAGTAAGGTATGGCTTTTATGCTTGAAGCACAGATATTGTCGTTGCCGTTGAGCTTAGGTAGTAAACTGGAGCGTATGCCATGGATACACCGTATTCTGGCTGAAAATCTTTTACGCCATGCCTCCATTAATGAAGATGCTTCAGTGGCAGCGCAGCGCTGGCTTGTGGAGGGGCATACAGATGTGGACCTGCCTTTCTACCCCGCTAGAATTATGATGCATGATACAACTTGTGGCCCGGCTCTTGTGGACCTCGCTGCACTACGGTCTACCATTGCGGAGCAAGGCGGTGACCCTGAAACAATTAATCCTGTACTTCGTGTGGATGTATCGACAGACCATTCTCTTGCGATTGACTATTTTGGCACACCCGATGCTCTGCAGCAGAATATGGCAGCAGAAATGCGCCGTAATAGCGAGCGCTTTTCGTTCATGAAATGGGCCAGTCGCACATTCGAAAACATGCACGTGTATCCGCCTGGTACAGGTATCATGCACACCATTAACTTAGAACAATTGGCCTCTGTTGTACAGGAAGGTGTGTGGCATGGTAGCAAGTGGTGTTTTCCGGATACTTTGATCGGTACTGACAGCCATACACCAATGGTTAATGGGATTGGTGTTCTGGCATGGGGGGTTGGTGGGCTTGAGGCGGAAAGTGTTATGCTAGATATGCCTGTAATGCTGCGTGTACCGGAGGTGGTGGGTGTTTATCTCTCAGGGTACTTAAATGAGGGTGTTACAGCAACAGATTTGGCTCTGACTATCACGAAACTCTTGCGAGATACGGCTGTAAATAGCCGTTTTGTTGAGTTTTTTGGCCCCGGGGTGTCCAGTTTGACGGCCGGTGAGCGATCAGTAGTTGCTAATATGGCCCCAGAATACGGCGGGGCGACCGGCTATTTTCCTGTTGATGAAAAAACCATAAAATATCTTCAGTCAACGGGTAGAGACCAAAGTCATATAGTTATGGTTGAAGACTATACTAAGCGGCAAAAGCTATGGTTTGATCCCGAGGCTACCCCTGATTACGACGAAGTGACTGCGCTTGACTTGTGTACTGTGCAGGCAAGTGTTGCAGGCCCGCACCGTCCGCAGGACTTACATCCTCTATCTTCAGCAAGCGAGATATTACCTTTGACTTCGAAAAAGGGGGAGCGTGCTAAATGGCCTCAAAAGCCTATCGTCCTTTCTGCTATTACAAGCTGTACCAATACAAGCGATCCGCGCCTTCTTGTTATGGCTGGCCTTGTGGCAAAGAAAGCCCATAAGCTGGGCCTTAGCCTACCTAAATGGATGAAAACCAGCTTTGCCCCCGGCTCCCCGGCGACTGCCATGTATCTGGAAAGGGCAGGAGTGCTTTCTGATCTCAATGCTTTAGGATTTGGCATTACCGGCTATGGCTGTACGGTCTGTATTGGAAACTCTGGCCCTCTCACAGAAATGTCCGCGTCTGCGATTGATGCAGGTGAGATTGAGCCTGTTGCAGTATTAAGCGGGAATCGTAATTTCTCAGGGCGGGTACACCGTCAAATAGAAAATTCGTTTCTGGTATCCCCTCCTCTGGTCATAGCATATGCGCTTGCAGCAGATTTTTCAGTGAATCTGACCAAAGGTCCAATAAGCCACACACCAGAGGGTAAACCGGTTTACTTGTATGATATCTGGCCAAGTGCAGCAGAGATAGACGCGGCGCTGACAAAAGCCTCTCATCCGGCTGACTATAGTAAAGCCTTTAAAACAGCAGAAGCTTCAATCGAATGGCGCACCTTAAAAACACCGAAAGGTGTACAGTACCCTTGGGACGAGGCGTCAACCTATATCCGTAGGCCACCCTTTGCTGCATACGGTAATAAACCGCGTATTGGCACATACACAGCTTATCCGCTTTTGGTTGTGGGGAATGATATTACAACGGATCATATTTCCCCTGCAGGCACGATTGCACCGACTAGCGATGCAGCGATGTGGCTGCAAGAATACGGCGAAGATATTGCTGACCTTAATGTATATTCAGCACGTCGCGGCAATTGGGAAGTGATGATACGCGGACTATTTAACAACAGGTCTGTTGTTAATATGCTTGCTGAAACTATACCCGCAGGACAAACAGTGCATGCACCTTCTGGTGAACTTATGCCCTTGTGGCTCGCGGCGGACCGCTACCGGCAAGGCGGCGATTCTGTAGTTATTGTTGCGGGTGAGCGCTACGGCATGGGGTCATCCCGTGACTGGGCTGCAAAAGGTGTCTACTTGCTGGGTGTAAGAGCTGTTCTGGCGCTTAGTTTTGAACGCATCCATCGGTCTAATCTTATTAATATGGGGATCATACCGCTCATTTTGCCTGTAGAATTGGCACCCGCTAATATGAAGCTTTGTTCTTCTGACACCATCAGTGTTGGCGCGGCTGAGGCCAATCTTACAACACATGCGGATATAGAATGTCGTATCATTAGCCAAAGTAAAGGCGAAAGAATATTTTTTGCCCGTGCTGCGATCGAAACACAGGCAGAGGTCGAAACCCTGAAGATGGGTGGAATGTTGCCGCGCCTTATTTCTGAAAAGCTTTCAAAATAGCCAAGAATGCAAGACATTAGGACTAACTCTATACCTGACAGCATGATGACAGATAGTTACGTTTACTCTGTTCCTTCAGTGAGTAAAAGCAGCACCAAGATGCTGGGTAACTAAAGGTTTTTAAGATTATGCTTTCAATATTGGCCTTTTCAATGGTCGCGACATTCATGACCTTAATCATGACAAAACGACTTTCGGCCTTAGTAGCCCTAATTCTTGTGCCTAGCTTGTTTGCCCTGCTTGGTGGTTTTGCTGCAGGCCTTGGTGATATGATGCTTGAGGGGGTGAGTAATTTAGCACCAACAGGTGTTATGCTTTTGTTTGCTATCCTTTATTTTGGTGTCATGATTGATGTAGGTCTGTTTGACCCGCTCATCAATGCTGTGGTGAAGCTGGTACATGGGGATCTTGTTAAAATCACGGTTGGCTCTGCTGTTCTTGGCCTTGTCGTCGCAATGGATGGCGACGGTACAACCACATATATGATTACCGTTTCGGCTCTTCTACCCTTGTACCGTCATATGAAAATGGATGTGCGGGTTATGGCCTGTATCTTGATTATGGCTGTTGCAGCAATGAACCTACTGCCATGGGGTGGGCCGACATCACGTGCGGCAACAGCACTTGGTATCGACCCGCGCGAGCTGTTTGTTTCGATGATACCAGCCATTATTGTTTCGGCTATCTGGGTTATCATTGTTGCCTATATCCTTGGGGTGAAGGAGCGGAAGCGTCTTGATTCAGCTGAAGTGGAAAGGCTTAGCAATGTACCCCTTACCCACTCTGAAATTGACGGTGATGATAGCGGTAAAGACATCAGGCGACCCAAATTGTTTTGGTTTAACATGACACTAACTGCTGGCTTGATGGGTACTTTGATATTTGGTGATTTGCCTCTGCCTGTTTTGTTCATGTTGGCCTTTGCAATTGCTATAATGGTGAACTATCCATCAATTGTGGATCAAAAAGAACGTATGGCTGCGCACGCTGGCAATGCCCTTGCAACAGCAGGGCTTGTGTTTGCGGCCGGTATTTTTACTGGGGTTCTATCTGGTACGCATATGGTGGATGCTATGGCAGGAACGGTGACAAATGCCATACCGGAATCTTTCGGGCCATATATGGCACCAATCACAGCATTTATTAGTATGCCTTTTACCGTACTTATCTCAAATGATGCTTTTTATTTTGGTATGCTACCTATCTTGGCCAAAGCAGCGGCAGAATTTGGCGTTACACCAATGGAAATCGCGCGAGCATCTCTTGTGGGGCAGCAGATACACCTTTTAAGCCCGCTTGTGGCTTCCACATACCTTCTAGTCGGGGCATCTGGTATTGAGCTTGGTGATCATCAGCGTTTCACAATGAAATGGGCTTTTAGTGCATGTATTGTATTTTTTATTGCATGCATAGTGTTTGGTATTTTCCCGTGGCGTGTGGGGTGAGGCTTTAAATTACTCACCCTGCATTGCTATTTTCCAACGTTCAAGAAAACGGTGGCGTTTAAGTTGGTCAAGATAAGTAAGCAGTGTTGGACCTATTCGCACAGGGCGCTCTACAATGGAGGCAGGGCGGTCAGCCTGATTAATAGCAACATCTTCACGCCCCAACCCCATGTGAATTTGAGCCAGCTCAGTTTGGCCAGCATGAGACAACAGGAAGTCAAGGAACAACTTAGCGGCATTTGGATGACGTGCTTCATTGGGAATAATGGCTATCCGCGATACAACCAAAGTATAATCAGATGGCAGGACAACTTTTATGTCTTGATTTCGTTCTGCAAGCGCAAGGGCATAAGAGCCAATCACATTATAGGCAATAGCTTGCTCGCCGTTTACCAGTTTATCAAGCAGAACACTACTGGACGCGTAAAGCGAAGGATCGGTAGCCCCAATTGCAGAGATCAAACTCCAGATATCATGATTGGCTTCGTAATCCTGAGTGAGGTGCAAATACCCAGCCCCCGAAAGTTGGGGGTCATATGTCGATATCTTTCCCTTGTAATACTCAGGGTGTTTTTTAAGAAGCTGCATGAAAGAATAATGAGATTGTGGTACATAATCAGAGTCAATCAGTTTGCTGTTATAGGCAAAAACAATTGGCTCTGCTGTAATGCCATAAGCTTCATTTTTCCACATTGCCCAAGGTGGTAGATTGGGCTTTTCAGGAGAAGAATAGGCTTGAGCATGTCCATCATTGACAAGTTTGATTTGCAAATCCATGGCAGAACTCCAGACCAGATCAGCAGAGGCTGTTTGATGCTGGCTAGAGGAAATAATTCTGTCATAGATATCTGTAGATCCAAGCTCGTGGTAGTCAATCTTCAGGAAAGGGTATGTTGTGCGGAAAGCATCAAGGAGTCCTTTAACTTCATTGGCATCTGTTGTCGAATAAATGACAATAGTTTGTTCGCGCTCAGCCGCTGTTATAATATCAGAATAAGAACGTGGATAACCTTTGGGCGTATGGTTTGCGGCTGTTAGAAATACTATTATGATAATAGCTAAAGGGAATTTAAAGAGATTTTGTGCAATGTTAGTAGAGCGATGCATGGTTAGGCCTCTCCCGCATTTTTGAGGATCATACCACAAAATCGTTTAAAGTGTATTTCTGTCGCTGTTCTGTCAAAGGGTTAATAATGGCACGTGTACTTTTGGTTGAAGATGATGAAGCCCTTTCAAGAGGGCTAACAGCCACCTTATGTGCGGAAGGTTACTCTGTTGACCCGGCACTGAACGGTGAAGATGCTTTAATGATGATAGCGGATGAACCCTTTGCAATTGTTATTCTGGATGTTGGGTTACCAGATATTTCAGGCTTTGAGGTTTTGAAAAAGCTACGAAAGAAAGACCATACTGTACCTGTTATTATGTTGACGGCCCGTGACGCCCTTGAGGATCGCATACACGGCCTAGACCTAGGAGCTGATGACTACCTACTTAAGCCTTTTGAGGCTGAAGAATTGTCGGCTCGGTTGCGTGCTTTGCTAAGACGGCCTTTGGTTGACAGTTCTCCAACTGTTTCTATAGGAAATCTGGAGGTTGATCGAGCTCGGTGTGAAGCCAGAATTAATGGTATAGATTTGGAATTGAGACGCAGAGAATGGGTTGTGCTGGAAAGACTTATTGTACACGCAGGAAAAGTCGTGTCGAAAGAACGCTTGGTTTCTGAGGTGTTTGGATATGATGAAGCCGTAGCACCAAATGTGATAGAGGTTTATATAGCAAGGTTGCGGCGTAAACTGGGGCCTACCGGCCCTAATATCCGCACGATGCGCGGGCTGGGCTATGTAATGGACATAGAATGAAATGGAAGTTTGCTGACTTAAGATCATCGTTAACATCAAGGCTGCTTGTTGGCCTGATTATGCCGACGGCGGCACTAGCACTTCTCTTGGGCGTTGGGGGTGCTTTTACTATCCAGAATATTGTTGAAAGCGTGAACGACCGGCTATTGTCTGCCGCAGGGCAGGCAATAGCAGATACTGTTGCACTTGAAGACGGAGAGGTAACGCTCGACTTACCGGTAGCCGCTTTTGGCATGCTGGAAAATGAAGAGCGCGATAATGTTTATTACAGCGTGCGGCGCGGTAAAGATCTTATCACGGGCTATAAGGATTTGCCCGTCATAGACTGGCAACCGACAATAAACAGTGAAACACGGTATATGTATTCCTCTTATCGGGGTCACTCAGTCAGGATTGTGGCAATTTCACGCCGAGTCCCACGGGTGGCAGAGCCTGTAATTGTGCAAATTGCCGAAACGCTTACCGCACGCACAAGCCTCCGAAACCAGATGCTGATTGCCCTGATACTGCTTGAGCTTCTACTTATAACCATTCTGGTATTTTTGCTCCCCGTTGCTGTGAAGTGGGGCTTGGCACCCCTGTCCCGCATCCAAAAAACAATAAATTCACGAGCGCCGACAGATTTTACCCCTATAGGCGAATATGGTGTGCCTATTGAAATGCGTAATTTTATTACAGCATTTAACGGGCTTATTACAAGATTGCAGGACGCCGTACAGGGTATTCGCCGCTTCACTGCAGATGCATCACACCAGATGCGCACCCCTCTTTCAGTCTTGCGGGCACACCTTGAAGTGATAAGGCGTGAAGGCTTGGAGAGCGCGGCCGGGCGAGAATCTTTTGCTGATGTAGAGGCCGCAACAGTTAAGCTACAGCGCCTTTTAACGCAGTTACTAGCACTGGCCCGGGCAGAAGGTGCGAAAGAACGTATTACCTCCTTTATGGAGCCTGTTGACCTTGTTGGTCTTCTGCGTGAGATAGCAGAAACTTATGTGCCCGCTGCCCTGAAGGAAAACGTAGAGCTACAATTTGAAAGTCCAGTGCACCAGCTACAAGTATCTAGTGTTGAGGTTTTTGCCCGAGAGCTCCTTGCAAATCTTGTTGATAATGCGATCAGGTATAACAATGGAAATGGCTTTGTCTGGCTTTCGATAAGGCTGGAGGAAAAGGAAGCAATCATTAGAGTTGAGGATAATGGCCCGGGTATTCCTGCAGAAGCAAGGGTCGACATCTTTAAAAGGTTTAGGCGTGTGCCTCGTGACCAGCAGGCGGAGGGCAGCGGCCTGGGGCTTGCTATTGTAGAAACCCTTGCAGAAGCGATTGGCGTAAAGGTGAGGGTGACAGATAGAGTGCCCGCACCGGGGCTATGTGTGGATGTACACTTTCCAATAATGCTGAAGAAGCCGCTCATGTGACAGCCACATGAAAGGCTGTACCCGTAGCATTAGGGCAAGGATAAATAGTTTCAGGAGAAGGTAGTGGCAAATCTTACTACACCACGGAATGGCTTTGTTTGTGTACTTTTAGCAACCACAATGGCTTTAACAGTTTCTTCTTGTGTTGAAGCAAAACCGCGTGAGGGAGAAGCTCAGTTTCGTGAGCTTTATAAAGAGCTAATTGAAACAGATACAAGCCTTTCAAGTGGCAGTTGTACACTTGCCGCAGAGCGCATGCAGGCGCGCTTGATACAAGCGGGCTTTGCAGACACTGAAGCGCGTGTTGTTGTGCCTGATAGCTTCCTAAAGCAAGGTAATCTTGTTGTTCACTTTGAAGGGGAGAATAAGGCCTTGAAGCCAGTTTTGTTTATGGCCCACATCGATGTGGTTGAGGCAAAACGCTCTGATTGGGAACGTGACCCTTTCACCCTTTATGAAGAGAACGGCTATTTTTATGCACGTGGTGCTGTTGATGATAAGGCAATGGCATCGTCGTTTGTGGATGCATTTGTCAGGTTTAAGAAAGCTGGTTTTAAGCCACAGCGTACCATGAAGCTTGCTCTGACATGTGGTGAGGAAACAGACTCGATTTTTAACGGAATTCAGTATTTGCTAGCAAAACAACCTGAAGCGCTTCAGGCCGAATGGGCTATTAACGAGGGTGGTAAAGGCGCGCTTGATAGCGATGGGAACTTTGTTTCCTTTGGTGTGCAAAGCGGTGAAAAAATCTATCAAGACTTTACACTGGTTACCACGGCCCCGGGAGGGCATAGTGCACGCCCTGTGGATGATAATGCAATCAACCGATTATCAGCAGCATTGGTGCGGATTGGTGACTATAAATTCCCGGTTGACCTGACACCGGCCTCCAAAGGTTTTTTTGGCCGCTCAGCAGTATTGTGGGACGGTGAACGCAAGGCTGATATGGCAGCAATTGGTGCAGGTACTGCAGATGCAGCCGTGTATAACCGTATCGCGAAAGCTAACCCGCTTTGGAATGCATTTCTGCGCACAACATGCATCTCAACACTTGTAAAAGGTGGCCATGCCCCAAACGCCCAACCACAGCATGTAGAAGCCAATATAAACTGCCGTATTATTCCAGGCGAGAGTATTGATGCAATAAAAGCGCAGCTTGAAAAATTGATCAATGACCCACTTATAGAAGTGAGCCTTGCTGATGCGCCCGGCCCACAATCAGATGCACCACCGCTTTCGCCAAAAATTATGGAGCCGATCGAAACAATTACAGCTGACATGTGGCCAAACGTTCCTGTTATCCCGACGCTTAGCAGTGGCGCGACAGATGGGCGTTTCCTTAATGCAGCCGGAATACCGACATACGGTGTTTCAGGCGTTTTTGTAAACCCAGATGGTAATGGTGTGCACGGTCTTAATGAACGGATCAGGGTTAGGTCACTACTGGATGCACGTGACTTTTTATACCGCCTGATGAAATCGTATGCTGTTACTGAATAAGTAAATATCATTATGATGACACGTAAAAGATTACTGCAGCTTCATCGTTGGTCAGGTGTTGTTTTTGGGGTTTTGCTACTTGTTCTGTCTGTTACGGGCACAAGCCTCGTTTTCAGGGACGAGATCGAGGGGCTTATTCATCCTTCTTTGACTGTTATCAAAGGCCCCAAAACGGTGCCTATACAGGCGGTTATTGCTAAATCTTATGAGCAGTATCCAACTGCAGCTATTCGCCGTGTGGTTATGCCTGATGACCCGGAAACTGCCATAATAGTACACATGAAAGACAATATGTCAGGTGACACCATTTTGCTCGCTGTTGATCCATATACAGCAAATGCTATTCGGGGTGGTGGTCTTTCAGCTTGGCCGATGGAGCTTTTATTCCATACTCATGATAGCTTACTCGCGGGCAGTATGGGCGAGTTTATTGTTGCTATTGAAGGCATTGCTCTTTTGTTTATGGCAATTACAGGCTTGTTTATTTGGTGGCCCGGCAAGAAGCGCCTGAAAAATGGTTTTAAGGTTTTCAAGAATGCAGGTATAGAGAGATTTGTGCGATCACTGCACCGTTCGGCTGGCGCCTGTGTTGCAGCTATTCTGATTATATCTGCTGTTACAGGTAGCTTGATGCTCTTTAAAGCAGACCTATACCCGGTTGTTGGTGCAGTTGCTAAGATTGTACCCCGTCCAAAACCTTCCATTGCTGCACAGCCAGAGCAAACTATGATGGATGTGGACACGTTCATTGCCAAGTCATTGCAGAACTATGGCTCGTCACGTGTGAGAGAGATCAGGCTTTTTGGTCAGTACGGGCAGGTTGCTGCTGTTTATTTACAAGACGAAAGTGTGCATCGCAAAAATGCTGCAAAGCAGATTTACTACAACCGCTATACAGGGGATGAGGTTGACCACTATATGCCTAAAGACCTGCCCGCCGCGACCACTTTCTTTGACTGGCTTTTCACTGTTCACACTGGTGAGGCTGCAGGTTTTTTAGGGCGTATGCTTATTTTTGTTGGCGGTTTAGGGTTAGTGTTTTTCGCTGGTAGCGGGCTGTGGTTATGGTCGCTCGGGATTGTTCAGAAACGGTCACGGAAGTTAAGGTCGTCATCTAGTAGGACCTGACACAGCTGATATGTAGCCAGAATGCAGGGATTAAATTATGAAAAATAGGATCACAAAACCCATTACGGTCGTTTTGGGTATGGCGATACCTGTTATAATGGGGCTAGGGCCTGCGACAGCCGGGCAACCTAGCTCTATGGGTGACATTACTCTGCGTGACTTTGCTGCCAAATGGATGATGCAACTCAGTGATATTGCGAATATTGGATACTATGCGGCAGCAAATGAAGCGCTTTTAGAGGCACCTGACAACCGCAGGCGTGTGGTCCTGATGGGAGATTCAATAACGTTCCACTGGGAACCAGAAAGCCTGCCAAAGGTTAAGGGGGTGCAACTTATCAACCGGGGGATCGCTGGCCAAAACAGCAGCCAGATGTTGCTCCGCTTTGAAGATGATGTTGTTGCTCTTGGCCCGAAAGCGGTTGTTATTCTGGCTGGAACGAATGACTTACGGTCATTCGTTGGGAGCCCGAGAGATGCTACCCCGCAGATGGTGGCGCGATTATCACGTAATATAATGGCAATGTGTGATATTGCCAATGCTCATGGCATATATGTTGTTTTATCAGCCATACCACCTGTGGGTGCTGGTCAAGACCCAAATAAACGGGACCCTGAGGCGATTCTTATAGCCAATGAATGGTTACACCAGTTTGCAAAAAAGCGTGGCTATGCTTTTGTGGATTATTATAATAACTTAGTTGGGGATAACGGCTATCTGGTGCCTGAACTTACCCATGATGGCCTACACCCCAATATAGTAGGCTATAGGCGTATGAGTTCAGTATTTCAGCGTAGTCTTGAAACGCTTTTTGTGAAGTGAACGTGTCATAATCTACTTGGTTTTTCACAAATTATTTTCGACTTTCTAGAAACATTAAAAGTCGAGCCATGTACCCTTGCTAGGGGCTATTCCAAAGATTCGTATGAATATAGCACTGAAGCCGCTTAGGCTATTATAACCCAAATCATAAGCAACGGTGGACACTTTTTCGCCTAATGATAATCGTGGTAAAGCTTCGTGCAGTCGCATAAGGTGTCGCCATGTCAAAAAACTTACTTTCATTTCTTGCCTAAAATGACGAGTAAAACTTCTGGTGTGTAGGAATGTACGACCTCGTGGGACTCTTCGTGTAATTTGATTTGCACGAAGGACGATGGATATGAACAGTGATGAAAGAGCGATCAGGCGCAAACTGTGTAGTCAGACATAGCGAAAATACTTGCCTGGGTTTAGGGCAACAGTTTTAAGTTATAGTCGTAAAGCTGTTGTCCCTGGTACGTGGTGCCTATATTGGCCTCTTCGAGAAGACATTGGGAGGTGGCAGTAAGGTAGATTGAGATCTAAAGTTACTAAAATTCATAAAAATATTAATAAATTATAAAATTTCATATAAAGTAATCGTTTTTCATGATAAGGTGATGCAGTTTTAAATTTTCATGCTTTAGGAACACTTTTCATGGAAGCGTATCAAAAGAATCCATTTTCAGGTCCAGTTACCATTTTTCAGGAACGTAGGCTACCTGAACAGGCTAAGCCAGTCGGGTATGCTGCGCTGATTGATGCTTATGAGCTTGCCGCTCCTATTCCCATAAGACTTGCAGCCATTGGGGCGCATCACCGGATCACGGAAGTTGATAACTGGTTGCTTCTTACCCCTCGTCACGATCCTGAGGCGTCTCTTGAAGGGCAGCTCATCTTTGCCCTCAAATATGAAGGCCTGGATCTGGCCGTTTTGAAACGTCTGTTTCTGACCGTTGGTGATGAGCCGATTGAAGTGATTGTTAAGGCCAGCCCAACAGGTGGCTATGCCCGGCGCATCTGGTTCTTGTATGAGTGGTTGACCGGGCGCAGGCTTCTCCTGCCCGACGCCCAAAATGGCAGTTATGTGCCTGTTGTTGATCCCAAACAACAGTGGGCGACAGGCGGCAAAACTGTATCTCGATATCGCGTGAAGGATAATCTGCCCGGCACACCTGACTTTTGTCCCATGGTTTTTAAAACAAAGTTGATTACCGACTTTATGGACATGGATCTGAAAAGCCAGGCTGAGAAAGCGGTCGCTGCTGTGCCCAAGGATATCATGGCGCGGGCGGCAGCGTTTCTCTTGCTGAAAGATTCCAAATCCAGCTATGTGATTGAAGGCGAAAATGCGCCGCAGGACCGCATTCAGCGTTGGGGCAGGGCGATTGGAGAAGCTGGTCTTCGCGCTCTTGATCTTGACGAGTTAAACCGGTTGCAGAGCATAGTCATTGGGGATCAGCGTTTCATTCGTATGGGCTTGAGAGCTGAAGGTGGTTTTGTGGGAACCCATGACCGGGATACGCAGGCTCCTCTACCTGATCATATTAGCGCCCGGCATGATAATTTACTGTCGCTTATTGACGGTCTTGTTGCCTTTGATCGGCTGGCAGCAGATATTGATCCAGTGATTGCTGCCACTGTACTTGCTTTTGGATTTGTTTATATCCATCCATTTGAAGATGGTAATGGTCGGATACACCGGTATCTGATCCATCATATTCTGGCACACCGGGGCTTTACGCCACCTGGCATGACTTTTCCCATATCTGCGGCCATTCTGGATGAGATTGATAAGTACCGGGTAGTACTTGAGAGCTATTCAAAGCGCCTGTTGCCGCTGATTGACTGGCGCCCTACAGCCTCCAATAATGTTGAGGTCATAAGTGATACAGCCGACTTCTATAGGTTCTTTGATGCAACACCTCATGCGGAATTTCTTTTTGGATGTGTGCAAAGGACAATTGAACAGGATCTGCCGCAGGAGGCTGCTTATTTGAAAAGCCACGATGTTGCCTTAACAGCCATCATGCGCCGGGTAGAAATGCCGGACCGGCTGGCAGAGAAGCTGGTACTCTTTGTTCGGCAAAACGGTGGACGTCTGTCTAAGAAGCGACGAGAACGAGAGTTTGGCGCGCTCACAGACAAGGAAGTTGAAAGCCTGGAAAGCATCATAAACGATGCTTTTGACTGATTATAATGGTGATCTTGTGTTGGGATCGGGGATCGCGCTTCAGGAAAGAAAATCATAGTATCCCATACGCTATCAAGTCACATCAAGTATGGGCAAATAATCCGTATACAACTTGAGTTTAACTCCAGCTCCCGCAACCAACTTAACTTGCTGAGCAAGTTCACCAGACCCTTCGAACGAAAGTTCGGAGGGTTTTGTTGTTCCAGATGACCCGCTGCCGCCGAGCGGCCCTGCGGCGCTTTGGTGTTTGCCAGTGCTGCTCAGCGCCAGTATCTGCGCCAGTTCGCCCTCTATATCAAACGTGAAGCCAGCCTCTGTCGGTGTGAGCGTAACTATGTCTAAGAGTGCGCGGATGGTCTCAAAGGCTTCCCTGTCATCTTTGTCAGCCTTAAAGCTATCCGCTAGGATTTTGACCTTCTCCCTGTAAAGCGTGCTCATATGCGGATGGAGGAGCATGGGTGGTTCTGAGCTTATGCCAGAGAGGCTGGCTTCAAGCTCTATCTTCTCTGCTTCAAGCACCTTCATCCGACTTGGACTTGCTTCGGTTTAGTGGAGAGCATTTTCAGTTTTAAGCGGCCCTTTTTTCGAACTGAATGGGGCTTAAGTATCCCAATGTCGAATGACGGCGTCTGGGATTATAGAAATCACCGATATAGTGTGCAATCATATTTGTAGCTTCCTTTCGTGTTGCAAAACTTGTGCGCCAGACAAGTTCAGTTTTAATGGTTTTAAAGAATGTCTCCACCACGGCATTATCATAGCAATTTCCCTTGGCTGACATAGAGCCGGTCATACGGTATTTTTTCAGACGCTTGCGATACTCGTATGAGCAATATTGACTGCCCCTGTCGCTGTGATGGATCAGGCCGGGAGGCGGTTGTCTGAGGATGAAAGCCTTGTCCAGAGCTTCAAGGGCCAGCTCCTTTTTTAGCCTGTTGCTTGTGGCCCAGCCAACAACACGACGGGCATAAAGGTCAATGACAACTGCCAGATAGAGCCAACCTTCCATTGTCCAGATATAACTGATATCAACACCCCATTTCCTGTCTGGCGCAGAAGCTGTAAAATCTTGCTCCAGCAAGTTAGGAAACACGGGATTATCATGATGGCTATCTGTTGTGCATTTGAACCGCCTTTTTTGTCTGGCTTGCAGGCCAGTCTCTTTCATCAGACGGGCAACACGCCGACGGCCAACAGAAAACCCACATGCTTGCAACTCTGCTGCCATACGGGGACTGCCATACGTATCGTTTGACTGGCGAAAATAGCTGCGTATATGGACAAGCAACACCATATCATCGCGCTGTCGCTTGCTGACAGACCTCTTCTTCCAGGCATAATAACCACTCATACTGACATTCAGCAACAAACAGGCACGCTCAACAGGCAGACAGGCCCTCTTCGCATCAATAAGGGAAAACCTCACCGACTTTCCCGGGCGAAAAGAGCTGTAGCCTTTTTTAATAAATCGCGTTCTGCCTTCAGAAGTTGAACTTCCCGTCGCAGAAGGGCAAGCTCCTTATCCTTGTCATCTGAAACAGCATCCGGCTGGACTGAATGACGATGCTGGCTAACCCAGCGGCAAAGAGTGGATTTACCTATGCCCAAATCTGAGGCAATATCCTGTCGCTGACGATCACTCGTTAACGCAAGACGAACTGCTTCTTCCTTAAATTCTTTTGTAAACAATACTCGATGTGAAGACATGTAATAACTCCAAAGTCTAGGATCATATCAAATGCTCTCCACTAAACCGAAGCAAGTCCAATGGCTGCCTAGTATTAACAAATGGACCCAGATACTCTCTTAATTCTGAGACCCTAAAAACCCATATTTATCTGATGACACACACATTATACAGAAACTTACGAGGTTTCTTAACAGGTCTGGCTGTATCAGGCACGCCCACCCCAGCTCTACACCGCTGCCTAAAAGCTTGCGGCGTGTTGCTGAGATGGGCGTGCTAAATTATTTCGAACCTATGGCTTTTTGGGCTCGTAACTCGACGCGACATTGGGGTCACCCTTGCCCTTATATTTGGAAATCAAGGGATACGGGTATATCGGGCGTTCACGGTAAGGCGTGCCTTGTGATTCGTCGAACATCACAATATCTGTGGGCCAGAGGAGTTTTTCCCCCCATTGGGTGCGAAGATCACGCCGCTCTTCAGTCTCGTCCTTGACGATAATCTTTGTTGGCCGTTCGTTTTTCTCAACCCACTTTTCGAGTTCAGTGAGGGCATCAAATTCGTATGGACCAGTTCCACCACTACCGTGCACCAAACCGGGGACAGTATAGAGTTGTATGAAATCAGCGACTTCTTTTCTGCCACCCATCTTTTGCTCAATATTCTCCAGCCAATCAATAGAGGCAGCTGGCGAAATAAGGGCATCGCCCCAGCCATGCACGATTATAATCTTGCCGCCGTTTTTCTTGAATTCGCTATAGTCTGGATTGCTAGCGTCGTAGATTTCGGCCATGTCTGCGAAATCATCCTTGCTTTTTTCATAGTCAAAATCCAACCAGTTGAAGTCGGAACCCCTTGCTTCGCGGTAGACCATATATTTAAGGCCCGTCCGTGACGCATCCAGAGTATAAGCAAGCGCTGGCGAATTGGGATAAAGCGCTTCAGGCCAATCAGGCTCTGAGCCGCGATCAGTTCCCCATGGGAATATTACGTTGCCTTTTTCGCCTATCGAGGGGGCATACATTTTGCGCAGCGATTCAACCTGTGGCTGGGTCAGGCACATATCCGTTTCTGGCCCTTCACACAGAAGTTCGACAGGATCCCAGTCGCATTTGCGTGGATCGTCAATAATCCCATCTTGCAAGCCATCAATTTTGTCGCAGGCTTTGGTTACAGCATCATGCACTTTCGGCAGTTTTGACGAATCCATTACAGCATTCTCACCGTCTGGATATGCTGCGCGCGCCAGCCATGGCAAATGTGCCGTGTTCGTTAACTGATAGTATGGAACCGGCGCTTTGGCGAAAATGCCGTCAAAATCTTTTGGGTAGCGCATAGCTGAAACGAGCCCAGCCGTTCCACCCTTAGAGAAGCCTGCAATATAAGAGTGTTTTGGCGGCTTACCGTAAAATTCTTTGACCAGTGCTTTACCAGCTTGGGCAACAACATGGTTAGCGCGGTAGGCAAAATCAATCCGGGCCTCAACATTATTATATGCCCAGACACCGTCGAAACCGACCGCCCCATAATGGCCGCCATCATTGGTTACCACTGCATACCCACGGGCAAGGCCGGGCATCAATGCTTCTTCGTTCAGCTGACCGCACCATCCTTCACAGGCGGCTAACAGAAACCGACCATTCCATTTTTCTGGTGGCGGCATATGCATCATGAATTTAATATTCGGGGTCATATAGCCCTCAACCGAACAATGCTCAGGAAACACTTTAAGCATCGGCGTTGGTGCGCCTTGGACCTGACCACGTTTCTTATAGTATAAGCGGCTATCTTCTGGCGTTTCCTGTTCTATAGCAACAGAAGCCCAAACAACGCGGCCGGGCACGTCAGCAACTTCTGTAAGAGAGAACTTGTTAAGCGCCATGCATTTGTTTGTATATTTAGGCTCAACGGCCGAAGTTGTTGCAGTAGGCTCGGTAGCTTGAGCCATTGAAGTTGATACCATCCCAAGGGCGGACATCAACACGAATAGATGTTTTCGCACTACATTCTCCTATATAATTTTATGGTAAAAGCATTTGGACTGAATGAAAAATGTCAGCAATTTTCGAAATTATCCAAACGTACATATGCTTTTACTTCCTTCAGCGGCGAATAGCTTATTTTCCGGGGTTAAGGGTTACTGATTTTACAATCTCAGCATCGGCAAGTTGCTGCTCTGTAAAGGGTAATCTGTATAGTTTCTTTTCAGAGAATAGCTTCAGCTGTGCTGTGCGACCCTCTGAATCTTTATTTTCAGACTGGCCATGACTCAGAAGTACATCTGCAATGACCTCGCCATTTTCCCATTGCACCCGCTCCAGGTACACTGTGCCGAACAGAATGAAAGGGAACCCATCTTTGGTTAAAGGGGCTGGCATTTCGCCGTTCAGCAAACCTTCTTGATATGACCCGCCATGCAAAGGGATGCGTTCGCCGTTTCCTGTCGCATACAAGGCATTGCCCCAAGGTTCATCGGCACTAAAGCCCAAGTCTCTAAGTTCACGTACAGAGGTAGCTAATGCTGCCACTAATTGCGGTGCTGTTGTCTCGTTAATATGAATCTGCGAACCTGCATAAGGGTCACCTGAAACACTGGTGGACAGGATAGAGTTGATCTGAACAGCTTTGGTCCAGAACACGTAGTGCAGAAGCGCGCCTTTGCTGTCTGAGTTGTTTTTTCTGTCCCACTTACTCAGTACATCACAGGCTGTTGCAACATCTTCTTCCGTAGAATTTGCGCAAAGAGCCAGTATTTCATCGAGGAAAGTTTCGGCTGCAAAGTTCCGGTTATCAAAAATAACATCCAGAGCTTCTTCTGGGGTAACAACGCCGTCTGCACTGATTTCTTTCATACGGATTGACGACATAATTAGCCTTGGGTCATAGCGAAGACCAGCTGCTTTTTTATCCCCCGGGCTAAGTTTGTTCAAATGGCGCCCAAAAAGAATGGAATGAGCCTCCTGAGCCTTTCCGTATTCGGTATATTTGTAACTGTTATTAGTATTTTGGATAATGCCCCGTGTGATTATGTCGGGATAAAAAGACCGGGGTGCGGCAAGTGCTTTGCCGTCACTATCGCGGAATGTACATTTGGACTGTGTACCATCCAGTATTTTGTAGGCTGCGGAACTACCCCCTACATGGCACTCTTCAATCTTTTCGTTGGTAATGGCGGGCACATTGCCTGCTACTACATACCCTGCATCTCCGTACCTATCCGCAAAAAGTAACTGCGAAAGAATTCCACGATTATCCGCGACAGCATCAACAAATTCGTCGGCATTTTTAGCGCGGGCTGCTTCAAGAAACTGGTCAATACCACTTGCGTTTCCTTCATTGGCATTCGTTATGGCATACCAACCAGCCGGTCTTCCCGGCCCGTTTGGTAATTTATAAGCCATACCCAGTTCGGAAAAAGCAAAATCAAAAGATTTTGTAACGACTTTGCCGTTTTTCTCAAGAACCTCTCTTGATACTGTTCGGATCTCAAGCGGTTTTCTTGTGCCGTCCATCAGGTATGTTGGGTTGTCATCAGACTCTTCCACATCCATCAATTGCAAGACATATGGTGTTACGGTAGCTGCATCCAAAATCGTCCAGGCAACATCTTTGTTAAAGCCTGTCATTGGGGCCGGAACACCAAGAAAAGAGGACCCTGCAAAATCAATTTCACCCGGTATGGTAAGATGAACTTGATGCATGTATATCCGCTGCTGATGCGGGCGGCGCTCCCAAGCTGAGTGTGGATTTGCAAACATCATGGCACCATCGCTGCCAACAACATTGCCACCATAAGCCCAACCATTACTGCCAAAGCCGCTCTCTACAACAACTGGCGCAGAGTGATTGGGGTGAAAAACTTCTGAAGTTTTGGTTGTTTTCCATGCGGAAGCAGATGTTATAAAGGATGAAGCGATATCCACTAGTTCCTTCATGACACCAAACGCCATTGCAGATCGAACGATATCTGTTTCCTTGAATTCAACCAGAGGCTCTTCTCCGCATATGCCTTCTTTTTCAGCCTCAGAGAGAGTCTCTACATAATAATTCAACCCCCGGGTTACGCCGCGAATGAGATCTTTTGTTTTTGGTTGCAGGTTTTCAAGTTCTGACAGCACCTGGTCTTCAGGTAATCGCATGCTGTAGATTAAGTCTGAATTGAGGTTTGTGGTCCTTAAAAAACCAACAGTGGCGAAGCCGTCTGGTCCGTAAACACGAGATCGTTCACCCCTGAGGGCCAGTGCGCGGCCAGAATTTTCACATAGCCGATCTTTCCCTAGCACATAACCATAACCAAAACCTAGGTCTTCATAATTATCTGCTGTAATATGAGGATTGTCGTATTCGGTCCATTTTATTTCAACTGAGCGGCCACCCGTTTCAGTGGGGGCGCTATTGGCACACCCGACTAAAGAGGAAGATACTAACGCACTTATGGCTATTTTTCTTAGAGAAACCATTACTGCCTCCTTGCTAATCAATTATTTTATTATGTGTAAATATTTTACCATTGGTGAATAATTTGTATATTATGAAGAAATAAGCTGTCAAGGTAAATTAGCCATTCAGGCTATTATACGGCCGAGCGGTTATCGGCCCTTTTTTGTATAGATTTTTAAGATTAGCCTGAGTATGGCATTAAAAAAACAACGACCTGCAAGGCCGTGGTTAACGTGGCCTTGCAGGTCTGTAGTTGATACGGTCTTATATTAGCTTGGCTTGGTCTAGTCTAGCTTACTGATCTACCGAATTGGCATCATATATAATGTGGCCATCAAATATAGTAGTAAGCACTTTTGTACCGGCAATGGCTTCAGGCTGCCCCTTTTCAGCTAGCTGTACTATATTGCGGTCAAGTATAATCAGGTCAGCTTGCATGCCTGCGTCTAAAGTTCCAAGAGTGTCTGCATGTGCCATCATTTTGGCACTACTACGCGTATAAGAAGCGATCGCCTGATGGATGTTCAGTCGCTCTGTAGCGTTTAAGACAATTCCGCCCGCTTCCCTAGTTACAGCGGTGGCCATGCTGACAAACGGCATAGGATCGCGGCTACCTACTGGTGCGTCACTTCCAAAAACCGGAATACCACCAGCTTCTAACACGCTTTTAAAGGGATATGCCTCTTTTATATAGGAATGGGCAGGGTTATATAGGTCATTTCTACCAGAAACCTTATCTATAAATGGTATGACCGTCATTTCATAATCTGGTAGTGGGCTGGCCCAGACATAAGTGAAAGCCACAAAGGTGCCTAATTTAGACAAGCGCTCGACGTCTTCTTTTTTCCCTATTTGCAGGTGTGCAATGCTTTGAGTTAGCCCTTTGCTCTTTGCCTGCTCTGCTACAGCTTCAAAAGCATCGGCAGAGACTTTTACAGCACGATCTGCAATGGCGTGAATATGCACATGGTAACCGGCCTCTGTTGCTTCACGTACCAGAGCTTTAATAACCGTTTCTGGTTGTGCCAAATGGCCATACTGTTTGATGCAACGTGACGGCGCATACCCATGCTTTTGTTTAAAGTTGGTAATGGCATTTAGTGTATTAAATACATCAGGGTTCCTTTGAACCTCTTGGCAATGTGGGCTTTGAAAGTCGACATATCCAATGACGTCTGTCTCACCTGTTTCTGGGTCAAGGTTAAAAAGGGGCTGTTCATAGCCGTCAATCATTGCGGCATTAGGCAATGAAGGCGGGTCGGCGCGGGGGTTTCCTTCAAGCACGCCGTCGGCGAAAATTTTCATGGCAGAGGTGTCAATATACTTTGCGCCGTCTGCTTTGTGGCGAAGTTTTTTCAGCTCATCAATCGCGGTCTTTGCAGCTGTGTCGCTATCCGGGTTTTTGCTATCCGGGTGTGCCACAAGGGCTGTTCTTAACCGAAATGTAAGCCCGCCATTTTCTGCAAGCCACAGGTAATGGTCAAGGATGGCCTCGGTCACTGCAGCATCCTGTATGGATGTAATACCAGTTTCTGCCATTTTTGCTGCCACCCTAGGCATTAAGCTGGAAGAGGGTGAACTAACACCGAGCATATCATTGTCCATATCAGCCCGAACGATGTTGCGGGCCCCTTCCATCATGCCACCTGTGGGTTCGCCTCTATCATCAACTGCAATAAGGCTTTTGTGGGCAGCGTATGTAGTTTTAAGGGTTTCAGCATTAATGGGTATGGCAGGGCTTTGCAATGCGAGTGAGTTTACAGCCCCGTGGTGACCATCATTACCCCACATGATAATTGGGTGTGTGCTAGATGCGGCATCCAGGGCAGCTCGAATTGTTGGATATTGGGTACTGGGCTGGTTTCCTTCAAAGGGGTTCCATTGCAGGACCGGGACCCATTCGCCGTCAGGTATATTATAGGTGCGAATACATTCCTGAATGACTGGTACTAACTCAGCCAGTGAATAGACAGATGCATCCAGATCACACATGTCTGGCCGCACAGAACCAAGCGCGTGAATGTGCATGTCGTGCAGTCCGGGCATTACCATTTTACCCTCTAGATCACGAACAAGGGTGTTGGGTCCTTTATGCTGCGCTATGTCTTCGGATGTTCCTGTGGCTATGATGCTGTTGCCTTTTATAGCAATTGCTTCTGTAACAGTGTGCGCTTCGTTTGCTGTGTAAATATATCCATTAGTTAGAATAAGGTCTGCAACGAGGGGAGGTTCTTGCTGTGCTGAACACCCGTTTAAGCATAATGCCAAGATGCAGGTAACTATATATAATGTATTGTATTTTTTCATTCTGTATTCCTTGCGGCCTGATTTTGGGCATTATCATGATATCGCAAGCCATAAGGATGCACCTCAGGCGAGCAGGCTCTCATCAGGTTTTATAAATAAACCTGATGAGTATCTGGACACAAGTATTTTTTACTATTTTACAATATATGTTATATTTGGTAATATATATTCGATCATTCATTGCTTTTTGTGACGAGAGACGCTTCTTTACAGACCTCAATTAGCTTGTGCGCAATACCGTTATTCATGTCGGTTAGGTCGGTAAGGCCGCTCATAAGGCATATGACGGCTGAAGCTTCCCCCTGTATATCAAGTAATGGGACTGCGATAGCGCTCATGCTGGGGTTTGCTGTGCCGGAAAGGCTGAAACCAGTAGAATAACCCTGTGTGCGCACTTTATTTAAAATGTCAGCCAGTTCGCGCTTTGTTTTTGGTCCTGTGTTTTCCAGCTTTTTGGCTTCCTTCAGGCCTTTATCGATTTGGATCTTAGTCATCTCTTCAGGCAGGTGTGCCAGAAATGCTAGCCCGGTAGCAGATCTCAGTGGCGGCAAAACCGCGCCTAAGGCAATTGAGGAGAATATATTCTCGGTACTTCTTTTAATACGAATAACAGTTGGGCCTTGATCGCCCCATATGTTCAAAAGTGACATGATGTCATATTCAGCAGTGAGTTCAGCCATGTGACGTGTTGCTATGTCCACTATGTCCAGCCTTGCTATTGCGGAAAGGCCAAGCTGTAGGGCTTGTGGGCCAAGGTCATATCTGCCACTAATGGGATCTTGGGCAATCAGACCAGTGCGGATAAAGCTTGTTAGGTATCTGTGTACCTTGCTGGCTGGCATTCCGGCAACATCACTTAACTCCTTAAGGGAGGCAGGCCTTAGAAAAGAGGCTACAGCATTTAACACACCGATGCCAACATCAATGGACTGAATGCCGCGTTTTTCTTCAGGGTTCAAGTGTGAGGGTTTGCCGCGTCTGCTCATAGGTTTTCATCTTTAAATATAAATTAAATTGGCTAATTGGAAATAATCTAACGGGATGGGCACTATAAGGTATTTGGTTGCAAAAGCAATATGTCTGCCTGCTTGTGTGAGTTACCAAAGGTGCAACAGGTAAGTTGCATGTTGTTACGGCGCATAAGCGACCAAATACTTAAGGCTTCTTAGTCGGCGCTGTTTGACTGGATGAGGACCATCTTTAAATACTGTTTGAGCGCTTATTTTATCAAGGAATAGGGTTTGTAGAAATGTGGGTCTGAGGTGCGGGTGTGCCTGAGCCCAGTCTTTTATACCGGTGATTAATTTTATACAATAATTTCTATATTAGTGAATATTAATATATTGACTTATGTGAAATAAATTACATAATAGCAAATCTAAACTTTGAGAATAGTGATGCATAATTCATAGCGTCAATATGTATTAGGGTAATGAATCTGGAGCTGAATATAGGTGTTTGCCGTTCTTGATGTTCGCTCAGGCACAGAGAAGTGCTCATGAAAATCAAAGGTGAGATGTAACCGGTCAATATCATCTTCTTGGCATCGCGATCAAATAAAGCCGAAGACCATTAAAAGGATGATTTAACAAAAGATTCGGAACAGCTTAATTGCATATAAATAGGGCATAATCATTCGTAGAAAATAGCATTGATTGGTTAAGGGAGGAATAAAATGAAATACAGAAAAACTTTATATGGTCGTACATCAATTGTAAGTATGGCCGTAATGTGCATGGCTGTTTCTGCTTCTGCGCAAGAAACATCTGATGGAGTTGGTTTCGAGCTAGAGGAAATAATTGTTACTGGTGAAAAAGTTTCCAGATCGCTCAAGGATACAGCTAGTTCCGTTACGGTTTTGACAGCAACAGACAATGGAAGCTCTTCGGTTGCTGAGTCAATCGCAGACCTTGCTAATATTGTATATGCAGGATCAGTGAGTACGCCTACAATTCGCGGGCAAGACACCCAAGGGCCTAACTTTGGTGGCGCGGCTTTCTTTGGCGGTACAGTGCCTCGTGCTTCTATCAATATTGATGGTCACTATCAGAATTTTTACGAATACTCTCTGGGCGGAACATCAGTGTGGGACCTGAAATCTATTGAAGTGTTTCGTGGTCCGCAAACAACGTCGCAAGGGGCTAACTCTATTGCTGGTGCGATCATTGTGAACACCAATGATCCAACTTTTGAGCCTGAAGCATCCTATCTGGCGGAATTGGCGAGCTACGATAAAATTCGGGGAGCTTTTGCTGTTTCCGGCCCCCTCGTTGCGGATGAACTGGCAGCGCGCGTTGCGATCGATTATTGGCAACGTGATACATTCATTGATTATATTAACCCGGCTTTTGTTCAGGGTGATACGGACCATGAATTTAGATCTTTTAGTGCGCGCACTAAATTATTGTGGACACCAAGTGCTATTGAAGGGTTCAGTGCAAAATTGACCTATTCTCACACATCTGGCAACCGGCCTACGTGGGAAATGGCAGGTGCTCCATATGAAGATTTGAATAGCATGTCGCCCGCTCTCCCGAGCTGGAAGCAAAATACCGATACAGGCATTTTGGATATCGAGTATGCCATTAGCGAGAGCTTAACGCTGGTTAACCAGTCCAGATATTCTGATCAGCACATTGTTCGCACTGCTGAGCCTGCTACAAATGGTTCAGCTGTGGTAAATCAGACTAATCTTTCAAATGAAACACGCCTGAACTATAATAGTGATAGTTCAGACCTAAGTGGTTTTGTTGGTGTGTTTGTGGAAAAAACAGATTCTGATGACACTCTGTCCCTCAGGGGCACCTCAGCATTTGAAGATGAAAAGAAGCACTTGGGTGTGTTCACAGAAGTTAGTTATGGCCTTAGTGACCGCCTAACATTTACAGGTGGCCTTCGTTATCAAAGCGACAGTGTTGAGCGTACAGGAACTGCATCATTTGCAACTGTTCCTCTAGATTACGACGAAGATTTTAATGTCTGGCTTCCAAAAGCGTCTATCGCCTACGATGTGTCAGATGAATTAACATTCGGTGTTCTGGTTAATAAAGGCTATAATCCAGGTGGGGTTAACCTAAGTTTCGCTGGTGCCAACTTCGTCTATTTTGATCAAGAAACCGCATGGAACTATGAGCTCTTCTTCCGGGGCCGTATGTTGGATAATCGTTTATCTATAAACGGTAACATCTTCTATACTGACTATACAGATTCTCAGCGTCAAATACCTGACTTCATTGGCACTATACCATATGGCGCAGTTGCGGTTAATGCTGACAGTGCTGAAGCTTATGGTCTTGAACTTGAGATGAAATGGCTGGTTTCAGATACCTTCAGCATAAAAGCGGCTGCGGGTTTGATGGAAACAAAAATTAGCGAGTTTACCACTCCGGGCGGTGCTGTGTATGTGGGCAATGATTTCCTTCGCGCCCCCAAATATAACTTCAATATTGGTTTTGACTGGGACCTGACCTCAAAGATGACGTTAACAGCCAAGGTACGGCACTCTGATGGTTATTACTCTGATGAAGAAAACCTGCCAGACTACGAGGTTAGCAGTTACACTGTTGCTAATGCCAACCTGAGCTATGTGCTGGATGAAGTGTTTGAAGTGTATGTTTATGCCAACAATATATTTGATGACCGTTCCCCAACTTCGCTAGAAAGCGATCGGGCAGCAGGCGGCATTGTGGCGGCACCACTTGATCCTCGTACCTTTGGAATAGGATTTAAAGGCAAGTTTTAACCGAAACCTACCTTGCTTATATAAACCATGGCTGCGGGTTGAGATGCCCGCAGCTTTTTCCTATGTATTAAAGGTGTTAGCGCTGGCTATCATTTTCATCATCATGCACCCTACCTTCTATCCAGTTTATGAGCGCTTTAGCGCTCTATGCAGACAGCATTAATATAGTTTCAAAGGACCTCTCAGTTTGAGGCACTGGAGCGCTGGTGGCACCCAGCGGGCAGGCTGCTGGCTTGGGGTTTGTCTTTGATACGCGCGGAGAGCTGTTGTGGGGTGTGGGTGCTCACAAGGCGCAACTGGCTTCAGATGGATGATTCAGCCAGCTACGTCTGATGAGATTTAAGTGGTTGCCAGATTACGGGCAAACGTCATTTGATAATTTGGCAATTTCAGCTTTAGTGCGCTCAAACCCGGCAATGGCCGCAGGGTCGGGCTCATATGTTTTAATTGAGGCATAAACGCCAATAACGCTATGACCCTGTTGATCATAAAAATTGATGCCCCGTGTGCGATATTTAGGGTCGTCTGTCGGTAGGTCACTTGCATATATAGAGGCAATAGTGTTGAGCTGGATATGAGAATGGATACCATTGCCCTCATCAGCATAAACATCCAGATACCCTTCTTCGGGGTTTGGCTGTGTTACGGGCACTTTATCGTGCACAATAAATGCATGTTGGCTTGAGGGAGTGAAAAGAAGACGTACCATTGTATCTTTTCCCCATGCATCGATTGACTTCCAAAGCTCTTGCGCCTGCTCGCCATTAATCCATGCGCCTACCGCCATTTTGGCTGGTAAGCTGCTTACTGCGGTGAATTCAGGGACCTTCAGGTCACGCGCTACAATGGTAATTGGATCGCCAGGGTAGTCTGTAACCTCTTGCATTATTCGGGTTTTTTGGGCTGTCGTGGGGCAGAGTTTTAACGCATCGTTCCCATGATCATGGGCAAAAGCACTGCCCTGTATAACCACTGCTGAAAGCATGATGCTGGCTGCAGTGTTCATTGTTCCAAAAAATAGTCTCATGAGCTTTCCTTATCTTTGAAAATTTGAGTGCTAAACGCACTTGAATTCTGAAATGGGGGCGTGCTCCTCCATCTCGTTTTGAACAGTGTGATAATCACTCTTGCGAAATATTAATTTTATCTATATGACAAAATATTGCACAATATACAATAATTTTGTATATGATATTATTATGTTTTGAGTGCAATGGATTTTAGTATCAGGATGATTATGACAAACTCTTCGACCATAAATATTGAGAAATGTATTGACGATAGGCCGGTTGGTTTTTTGTCGGTGCGTGGTGATCATGCTTATGCTTGGGGTGTGATGCATTATCTGTGCGGTTATCAGATAACCAGTCGCCTCAAGAGATTTGGCTTACGCCTGAGTTTTACATACTAGTGACTGAAGCCTGTTTCCTCCCATACGGATATCAGGTGGAAAGCCCTGACATGCCCCGTCAGGGCTTTCCTATCACTGGGACCAGTTAAGCGGGATGCGGTTCTTTTACGGTGTCTATCAAGGTGCGTACGTAATGAGTTCTTGGAGTACGCATAAAATACAAGTTGAATAATAGGATGAATATGACAAATTCTTCGCCCATAAATATTGAAAAATATATTGATGATAGGCCGTTTGGTTTCTTTCAGGTAAAAGTGGTTTTTCTGTGTGTTTGCATAGCGTTACTAGAGGGTTACGACACACAGGTAATTGGGTTTGCTGCCCCCGGTATCGCGGCAGAATGGTCTGTATCGCGTGCTTCCCTGGGGCTGGCATTTTCATCTAGCCTATTTGGCCTTATGCTGGGCGCGCTGTTTTTGGGGCCTGCAGCGGACCGCTATGGAAGAAGAATTCTGACAATAACCTGTTTTGGTTTTGTGGGTTTGTTCACTCTCTTAAGTGCCTATGTCACATCTATTGACCAACTGGTGGTTTTACGTTTTTTAACGGGGCTTGGAATTGGTGGCACAATGCCTGGTGCTATTGCGCTTGTGTCAGAATATTCTCCGAAGCGGTACCGTGCGCTCAGTGTTACAATAATGGCTTGTGGCTTTCCGTTGGGGTCTGTTCTTGGGGGTATAGTCGCAGCCCCGCTGATTAGTGAGTTTGGTTGGCGGTCTTCCTTTATTTTAGGCGGTGTATTACCAATTTTACTGACAGTGCTTTTATTTTATTTTTTACCAGAATCAATAAAGTTTTTGGCGGCAAAACCATCAAAGGTAAAAGAAGCATCAAAACTTCTCGCATGTGTAGACAACACCTATACACCGCGTGAAGAGGAAATATTTGAGGTGGCTGTTGGTCAGGCACGGCACGTACGTTTTAAAGATATTTTTTCTGAAGGCCGGTTGGCAGGGTCTCTCATTTTATGGCTGCTCTTTGCGCTTAACCTGCTGATGTTATATCTGATGATAAGCTGGTTACCCACGATTTTGACAGAGGCAGGCTTTAATCTCGAAAAAGCAATCATTGCGATGTCATTGTTTAGTGCAGGGGGCATCGTTGCCAGTTTGTTTTTGGGCCGTGTTGCTGATCGTTCTTCCCCGTATATTGTTTTGCTTTGTGTCTATATATTTGCCGCATGTATTACAGCGGTCATGAGCATGTCAGGCTTGCCTGCTTCAGTGCTTCTGGTTTTGGTGTTTTTCGCAGGGGTCGGTATTTTGGGGCCACAGCTAGTATTGAATGCGCTAGCGGCTAACTTTTACCCCTCAAATATTAGGAGCGCAGGCGTTGGTGCCAGCCTGTCAGCAGGCCGAATCGGAGCGATTGTAGGCCCCCTAGCAGGCAGTGTTGTTATGAGCCTTGGTTTACCTCCAACACAAGTATTCCTGATGCTCACTGTGCCGTCGCTTATTTGTGCTGTGGCTATTTGGCGGCTTGGAAAAGAAAAAAGCAGTGATGTGTTGCAGCCAAGGGCAATCCGTGAATTTGACCATCTTATGTGTGGTGTAAAAGACATAAATTTAACGGCTGAAACATTTAAAGCATTAGGCTTTACAGTAGGCCCGGTTACACCTCTTGAGGGTATAGGTGTTGTCAATTCCCGCATTTTACTGACGCCAAAACAGAAGAACTTGGCAAACTATATAGAATTTATGCAATTGGGCGGTGCACAAGGCGAGATCCCATCGTTTTTGCAAAAATGGCTTAAGGGTAGCTTGATAGGAAAAGAGGGTGCCCACTCCTTGATTATGCGTACAGATGATGCCCAGAATACGTATAATCATTTTGAAAAATTGCATAAGGAAAATCCTCAAGGTGGTTTTGCACCTTATTTGCTCAAGATGGACTTTGACCAAGATGGCCCTGATGGAGAGATGTATTCGGTTGGTTTTAGTAACTGTATTATGCCGGATCTTGAGCCGCCCCTGTATGTTTCTACGTCAGAAATACGCACGCTGGATTTTTACTTGAACACACAGTGGCGCACCCACAGGAATGGCGCGATTTCGTGGACAGAGACAATCGCTATCTCCGATGAACCTGAAACAACAGCTATGGAGCTTCAGGAACTGTGGGGCGGCGAAATTGCTAAAGTTAACAGTGGTTGTTTTGTCTGCGGCCCGAGTGAAATGCCTTTAAAGGTTTTCTCAAAAAAAGCGTTTTGCGAGGAATACGGGGATACCGTTATAGCTGATATAGGTTATTCGGTGAAAAATGCGTATATTGCAGGGGTTCATATTTCGGTCGAGAACCTTGAGCAGACAAAGGTTTTTTTGAAAAGCCAAAAGATAAAAACACAAACAAAAATAGATAAGGTCATTTTACCTGCTGATTTATGTCATGGGTTCTTCATTTGTTTCGAGCGTAATAAAGATATAGGGAAAGTATAATGCATATTGAAAAACAGACAGATACAGCGTGGATCTCTTTGCAGGAAACCCATAAGAAATTTACGCAGATACGGCACGATATACACCGGCACCCAGAGACGGCATTTGAAGAATTTAAAACGGCAGATCTTATCGCTGAACAACTTCAATCATGGGGTATTGAAGTGCACCGCGGGTTTGCGACAACTGGTGTTGTTGGCATTTTAAAAGCGGGTGACGGCGATGATGCCATCGGTCTGCGCGCAGATATGGATGCTTTGCATCTTGATGAAATGAACAGCTTTGACCACAAGTCAGTTCACCAGGGTCGAATGCATGGCTGTGGCCATGACGGCCATACGACAATGTTATTGGCTGCCGCTGAGTATTTAGCAAAAAGTAAAAACTTTTCCGGGACGGTGTATTTTATTTTTCAGCCCGCTGAAGAAAATGAAGGCGGCGGCAAGGTGATGGTGGAAGAGGGTCTGTTTGATAAATTCCCTGTGAAAGCTGTTTTTGGCATGCATAATATTCCGGGTATTCCTCTTGGGTCATTTGCGGTTAGGCCGGGCGCTATGATGGCGGGTTATGATCGGTTTGATATAACGATAAAGGCAAAAGGCGGCCATGCAGCCATGCCGGACAAGTTTATTGACCCCATTGTGATAGCAACAGACTTGGTAGGCGCTATTAATACAATTGTTTCAAGAAACATGAATCCGATGCACTCTGCTGTTGTGAGTGTGACGAGGATTGCGGCGGGAGAAACATACAATGTCATCCCAGAAACAGCGACACTTGCTGGTACAGTGAGGTATTTTAACATAGATGATCAAGCACTTATCCAGCAACGGCTTGAAACATTGGCTGTGAATATTGCAAAAGCTTACGGTGCTACAGCTAAGGTTGAATATCGGGTCGGCTACCCACCAACATTGAATAGTGTGGATGAAACTGCGATCTGTACAGATGTGCTTATTGATGTATTTGGCGCCGATAAAGTTGATAAAGAACCTGAGCCTTTAATGGCGGGGGAAGACTTTGCCTTTATGTTGCAAAAATCACCGGGGTGTTATGTTTGGGCGGGTAATGGTAGCGAAGGGCCACATTCCTGCATGGTGCATAATCCAAACTATGATTTTAACGACGAACTGATCCCTTTAGGCGCGTTATACTGGGTCAAGCTGGCGGAAAAGCTTTTACCAAGCGATTAACTGAAGCGGATACATCTGAGGTGTTGGAGTTAACGCCAAACCGTATCGATTTTGATGCCTCTCTCATCATATTTGAATGCCTCAAAAAGCGGAAACGCGGTCACTTCCGGGCTGTACCAGTCCCTTGAAAAGTATTGGAAACACTGGATATAGTGCACGGTGTCCGCCGTTTGCAGAAACATCTCATTCCACAACTACACCTTTAATTATTTCCTGAGAGATAGGGCCAATAGACCTACTATCCATACTATTTTGAGCACCTAAAACAAGAATACCGGATAGAGGCTTAAGCGCATATAAATTTAATAATTGCTCTTCTTTTCTGACTAAGTGAACTGGACGGCCATCAAGGCCTAATACTATGTGGTCATTTATAAATAGTGTAGAATTTATTATTGATAACACATCTCCTACAGAGGAAATCTGCTTTTTTAGTATAAGGTCATCACTTCCAGCTTTTGTAAATATTACAAAATCACCAGCTTTCGATTTTAAACATCCTGATTGAATGACTTCAATGGTATCGCCATGCATAATAATAGGAGAAGTTGACCATCCTCTATCTTCATAACGGTCTGGTAAACATTCGTTGGTGTACCCCGTCAGATCTAGTTGGACATATTAGGGGTGTTGCATAAGAGAGTGTTTTCGGGTTCCTCTGAGCGACGAAGGAACGAAGATGACACGCAAACACTCTAACAGAGCAGCACACTGCCACCAGAGCCAATCGAGCTGAACAGGTGGAGTTCGTCGGGCGCTTACTTTATAGAGGGTTTCAGAGGTAGAACTGTGTTAAGCAGCCATGGGCATGCCCATGGCTAATTTCTGTTTTGGCCTCACGCCGCCGAGCGCCATATTGGGGGTATTACCGTAGCTAGGTGATGATTAGCTCTTCAAAGTACGTGCCTTTTTCTCGTTCAGATACTGCGGCAGAACGAAAAGTGTCAAGAATTGCCTGAAGTGCTGTATTCACAGTTTATGCCCCCGAGTGATCACTGTTAACAGGTTGCGGATATTAAGCATAGAGTCAACTTATTCTGGCTTGAAATTGCCGAATTCTATAGTCGGCCTCCACCTCCCAGTATTTACATTTTAAATGGTACAGCCTCCGCCTTTTTGCATCGCGTCCGCGTATGCCTCTTGGCCACCATGCGGGGCGTAGTTGCGGGGGAGGGCGCGGCTGTGACCGTACAGGCTGTTTCCGAAGTAGGGGCTGGTTATTTAAGCTGTTATAAAGGCAGCTAGAGTAGCACAAAGGATAGAACGGCGGTTCATGGTTGCTCCCCAAATTCATTTTGGTTATTTCAATACCATTTAATTTGTACAGCTTTATTATATAATAAGGCTGTTAAATTTTTAATTAAAACAGAATTTTTTTCTTTTAAGCTTAGCTGTTGAGGTGCGTTATCGACTTAAAGAGGGAGAGGAAGCGCAGGCTACAGGATTTAATTTTCGCCTTATAGGGTGTATTGATAGCTCTCGTGAAACTTCAAATCTTAGAACAGAGCTATTTCCGCCAGCGGATGGGGTAACTGTTATTTGTTGATTAAACAGTTTAATAAAGAGAAGTATAAAATATGGGGGGTATGGGGTAGAGATGTTTATAGTTTTTTAGGCGTGAGTTGTAGATATAGTTAATTTCAAAATCTGTATTGTAGCTTCTGATGTTTAAATTATTTAAGATTTTTACTGCTGCTTAGGGTTGGCTTTTATGAAGCGTCTTATATGTATTCAGTTTATTGATACCATAAAGTGTTTGTGGGTTATTCCTTGTATACTGTTAGTTGCCGCTTGCACGGATGACGACGTAGGAAAGTTTCCGACACAACCTTCACATGAAACCCTTGTGAGGGTTGAGCAGGGCGAAGTGGTAGGCTTTGTCAATGAAAATGGTGCCAAGGTGTGGTTGGGCATACCCTATGCTGCTGCTCCGGTTGGGGATTTAAGGTGGCGGGCCCCCCGTCAGTCTGAAAGTTGGGCGCATGAACGCTTGGCATTAGAGCAGCCGTCTTGGTGTATACAGATGACAGGAGCTCTTGATAAGCTTTATGGTATTGAAACTGGAAATATTGTTGGTAGTGAAGATTGTTTGTATCTCAATATTTATGCGCCAAGCAGTGTGGGCACGGAAAAACCTGTACCGGTCATGTTCTGGATACACGGTGGGAGTAATGTGTGGGGGCGCGCTGAAGAGTATGATGGTTCTGTACTGGCACAAAAGTATGGTGTGGTTGTTGTTATTGTACAGTACCGGCTAGGCCCCCTTGGCTGGTTTGCTCACCCTAGTATACGGGGTGATGCAAAAAATGTTGAGGACAAGGCTGCAAGCTTTGCAATCCTCGACCAAATTGCAGCCCTTAAGTGGGTTAAGAATAATATTGCTGGCTTTGGGGGCGATACTCAAAATATTACAATTTTTGGTGAAAGTGCTGGGGCTGCAAATGTTGAGGGGCTTATTACATCTCCACTAGCTGTTGGCCTTTTCGAAAAAGCAATAGCTCAAAGTGGTGCTCCACGAAGTGTGTCTATTGAAGTAGCTCAGTCAGGCGGCTCCTATGTTAAGAATGGTTCGCTTCAAATTATGTCTGAGCTATTTGATGGAAGACAGCCAACACCTGAAGAAATGCGCCAGCTAACGCCTGAGCAGCTTTATAGTGCTTACGCTGCTGAGAGCCATGCTATTCAGGCGCCAACAATGATTGCGGATGGTGTTGCTATTCCTTTGCGTAACGCGGCTGATGCGCTGGTTCAGGCTGTTAAGGAAAGAGATATACCTTTCCTTTTTGGTTCAAACAAAGATGAATCCAAGTATTTTTTCGCTTTTAATCCTAAGATGACAGATAAACAGTTTGGATTATTCCCAAAGGCCAAGGATACAATATTCTATGATGCTATATCAGACCATGCAGATGATGCGTGGCGGGCTTTAGGTGTGGACGAGGTTGCCTTTAGCTTAAGAGAACAAAGTGTGCACCATGCTTATACATATAGGTTTGATTGGGATGAAGAGGGTACTCATTATCTGTCAGATTTTAGTTATTTGCTTGGGGCGGCACACACGATGGAAATCCCCTTCGTATTTGGTGTTTTCGATGGGTTCTTAGGGCGGCTTTCTGAAATTTCTTTCAAGCCTGCTACGGAGGAGAGTCGATTAAAGCTATCTGAGGCTATGATGTCATATTGGACCCAGTTTGCTTATACGGGATCTCCAGAAAAAGGCCGCAGTCAGACCCTCCCTCTGTGGCCAAATGTTGCCTCAGGAGATACCATTCTTACTCAGGTTCTAGATACAGAACAGGGTGGGGGCATAAGGGCAGAGCATAGTATGAAAACGGTTGATGATGTTGTGAGTGGCATTAAAGATGATCCCAGACTTAATAGGGGTGATACCCGCTGTATTATTTCGCGCGAACTGGGAAATATTTATGGCCGTGGCAATCAGGAACTTGCAAACCTTTATAAGCAGTATTGTTAATGCATCATCTGATGCATTAACTGAGAGTGAATACTCGCTAGTTTCTTAGACACTCTGGGCTTTCCAGTTTTGCAGCCGTTTGACCTCGAGGGGTGACAGCATCACGTTGTTACCATGCTTGCATTTTGGGTTATAGAAAACTCGATATAGTCAAAGACGCCCTGACGGGCCTCACGGTCTTTGTAGGTCCGTCGCCTGACCCGTTCCCGCTTGAGGAGTTGGAAGAAGCTCTCCGTGACCGCATCACGCTTGAACTCTTTCGTATAACCAACACTTGATGACATACATAAACTCCTTGCTTCATTTTTTACCAAGCAAGGTGCCTACAAACCTAGGGGCATCTCAGGCGTATAAAAAAGCTCCAGTAAACTAGGTCCTGTATTTCCAGTAAGTCAATAAACACATACAATTTTTGATATATGCCACCACTATTTTGATGGTATCAGTTTTGTTGTGAAGTTTATCGTTCAGTATAGAGTGTTTTTGCTAAAGCGCTTTCGGCGTGTTTCAGGCTGTCTATAACATTAAAATGATGCTTGTCCGCTTCTTCGTGGTACAGGATATTTGTACCGGCTTTTGACCACATCTTTGTCATATCTTTGCTTTGCCTAATAAATTCAGGACGTTCGATACTGCCAACGGCGCATGTAAAATCAATATGTTTTATTGGCTGCTGGAATATGGGGCTTTCTTGTGTGGCTTCCTCAGGGGTAATGCGCAGGTCATTATTCATGGCTGTTTTGCACAAAGGGTTCAGGTCATAAAGGCCGCTAATGCCCACAATTTTTTGAACGCGTGTAGAAACCGATGTGGTGAGCGGTGTATTCATGCAGCCCATGCGAAACGCCAGGTGCCCACCTGCTGAATGCCCGCTGATATGAATAGGCCCCTTCACACGAAGAGCTGCCGAGGTAATGGCAAGGCCTATTTGCTTAGTAATGTCGCTTATATGAACATGGGGGCATAAGTCATAAGACGGCAGCATAATTGCCCAGTTTTTTTGTAGCGCGCCTTCAGCAAACTGCGACCAGGATGATTTATCGAATTCGAGCCAATAGCCACCGTGTATGAATATGGCAAGGCCAATTGGTTTTTTTTCTGGCATAAACAAGTCATACTTTTGACGAGGGCTATTGCCGTAAGGCACATCAAGCAACGCGTTTGAATAATGATTCCGGAATGCGGCAGCATCAATAGGCCAGGCGGCTGCTATTTTATACGCATCAGGGATATAAGCTGCATTAGAGTAAGCATCGTCCCAGTCAATAGTGTTTTGCATATAAATTACTCCGCTTGTCTTAATTTCAGTGTTTTAAGCACCTCATGCCCGTGAAGGCTAAACTATAATGAGCATATGATAAATTCATTATATTTTAAACATAAATATTTTAAGCTTGAAATATAATGAAACGTCCTCATACTGGTGTTTAACAGAATCATTGATATTTGGATGTGAGGGTGGTTATGCGTATTGCTTGTTTAGGGGGCGGTCCTGCGGGGCTTTATTTCGCGATTAGTATGAAGCTGCGGAACCCGGAACATGAGATCGTCGTTTTTGAACGCAACCGACCAGACGATACTTTTGGTTGGGGTGTGGTGTTTTCAGCAGAAACACTCGTAAACTTTGCTCGAAACGATAGTATAAGCTCGTTTGAGATAGAGCAAAACTTTGCTTATTGGGATGATATAGCTGTTGTACACGGTGGTGTGCGCACCGTATCTACAGGGCATGGGTTTTGCGGTATTGGCCGTATGAAACTGCTAAACATATTGCAGGATAGGGCTACATCTTTAGGGGTGCAGATCGAGTATCAAACTGACATCGCTTCTACAACAGCTTTGAAAGGCTACGACCTGATCGTTGCGGCAGACGGGCTAAACTCGAGAGTGCGAACTGAGCATGCTGGTATTTTTAAGCCTGATATTGATGTACGGCAATGCAAATTTGTCTGGTTAGGCACAAAGCAAAAATTTGATGATGCCTTTACATTTATTTTTGAAAAAACAGAGCATGGCTGGGTGTGGGCGCATGCCTACCAGTTTGATAATGAGACCGCGACATTCATTGTAGAATGCAGCCAGAAAACGTGGGATGCATATGGCTTTAGTTCATTAAGTCAGCAAGAGTCCATCAAGATATGTGAGCGTATTTTTGCAAACCACTTAGGTGGTCATAGTCTTATGAGTAACGCAAACCACATTAGAGGGTCCGCATGGATTAGCTTCCCACGTGTGCTATGCGAAAAATGGTCTACTGACAATATTGTGCTGATGGGGGATGCGGCTGCAACTGCCCATTTCTCTATTGGGTCCGGTACAAAACTCGCTATGGAAAGTGCTATTGCACTGGCAGAGTATGTGCACACTGAGCCAACACTTGAGAAAGCTTTTGTGCGGTACGAGGATGAGCGCCGGTTAGAGGTGTTAAAACTGCAATCTGCGGCTCGTAATTCGCTTGAGTGGTTTGAAAATGTTGAACGATATCTGGGGCTTGATCCAGTACAGTTTAATTATTCGTTGCTCACCCGTTCACAGCGTATTAGCCACGAAAACCTGCGGTTAAGGGATAAAAGCTGGTTGGAAAGTGCAGAGACATGGTTTCAGCAAAATTCAGGAGGTGGTAAAGCCGCAAAAGCCCCCATGTTTGCACCATTCAAATTGCGCGGCATGGAGTTGAGAAACCGGATTGTTGTATCGCCGATGGCGCAGTATAAAGCGCATGATGGCTGCCCTACAGACTGGCATTTGGTACATTACGGCGAGCGAGCAAAGGGCGGCGCAGGCCTTGTTTATACGGAAATGACCTGCACATCAGCAGAGGCGCGCATTACACCCGGTTGCCCGGGGCTTTATGCACCGGAGCATGAAGCCGCATGGCGGCGTATTACAGATTTTATCCACAGCGAAACGGAAGCAAAGGTAGCCGTGCAAATTGGCCATGCTGGGCGTAAGGGTTCAACACGGCTTGGCTGGGAGGGCATGGACCAGCCCTTAACGTCAGATAATTGGGGCTTGATATCAGCGTCCGCTATTCCTTGGTCTGAAAGCAGCCAAACACCGCGTGTTATGACGCGCGCTGATATGGAAAAAATTATTGCTGATTTTGTTCAGTCGGCTGAAATGGCAGAACGTGCGGGCTTTGATATGCTCGAATTGCATTATGCACACGGTTATCTATTATCGTCTTTCTTAAGCCCGTTAACAAATAAACGAAATGATGAGTACGGCGGCAGCGTAGAAAATCGCTTGAGGTTCCCGCTTGAGCTTTATCATGCTGTTCGCGCAGTTTGGCCTGAAAATAAGCCTATATCTGTTCGGATTTCGGCGCATGACTGGGTTGGTGAAGCAGGCATTACGCCAAATGACGCAGTCGTTATTGCACGTATGCTGGGCGAGGCTGGTGTTGACATTATTGATGTTTCGGCAGGACAGACATCAAGGCAAGCAAAGCCTGTTTATGGGCGTATGTTTCAGACACCTTTCTCTGACCAGATACGAAACGAAACCGGCCTCAAAACGATGGCTGTTGGTAATATCTATGAAACAGATCATGTGAATTCTATTTTGATGGCAGGTCGTGCGGACCTTGTGTGTCTTGCACGGCCTCATCTTGCCGATCCGTACTGGACTTTGCATTCAGCTGCTGCGCTCGGTGAGAAGGACGTTTGTTGGCCAGCGCCGTATCATGCGGGCCGTGATCAATTGTATAGGCTTGCTGAACGGGCAGAGGCCAACAATGCGGAGCGTGTTTGATGCAAGGACCTGTTGAGAGAAAACACGTTCTGATAACAGGAGGTGGTACAGGCGTGGGTGCTGAGCTTGCTAAGGTGCTGTCTTTGGCCGGAGCAAAGGTTACTATTGCTGGGCGCAGAGCTAATGTCTTGGAAGGCGTATCCTCTAAATTACAAAGGGTTACGCCTGTTATTGCAGATATTACATCAGAGGAATCTGTTGTAGATATGTTTGAGCAGGCAAGGACTGTGAACGGCCCTGTTAGCATTGTTATTGCTAATGCAGGCGCGGCGGAAAGTGCACCTTTTTCAAAAATAGATAGGCAGCACTGGGATGCCATGCTGGCCGTTAATTTGACGGGCACTTTTCTGACCATGCAGGCAGGCCTTAAAGATATGCTGGACCAAGGTTGGGGCAGGATGCTTTCCATAGCATCGACGGCAGGGCTTAAGGGCTATTCCTATGTAGCGCCTTACTGTGCCGCCAAACATGGGGTCATTGGCCTTACGCGTGCCCTTGCCGCTGAAATGGCGGGTCATAATATAACAGTAAATGCCCTATGCCCAGGTTTTGTCGAGACACCGCTTCTTGAGCGGTCCATAGAAAATATTGTAGCTCAAACCGGCTATACGCCAGACAAAGCCCGCAAAACTCTGGCCAGTGTTAACCCACAAAAGCGCTTTATTATGCCAGAAGAAGTAGCTGCAACAGCACTGTGGTTATGCAGTGATGCAGCAAAATCAATTACAGGGCAGGCAATATCTATTTCAGGAGGGGAAGTAACATGAATAATACCGATCTGGTGGTGCAGCATGTAAGTGATCAGGATGTTCATAGCATCTCCAAGGAGCGGCTTCGTCTGTGGCTTCGCTTATTGCAGGTTAACAAAATCATTGAAAATGAAATTCGAGAATTTTTGCGCACCGAACACGATACAACCTTACCTCGTTTTGATGTGATGGCAGCTCTCTATAAAATGAAAAAGGGGGCTAAAATGTCAGAGCTTAGTCAGGCCTTAATGGTCTCAAACGGTAATGTCACAGGGATTATAGACCGCTTGGTTACAGAGGGACTTGTTATCAGGGCTGCTATTGAAGGTGATCGCCGTTCAACCCGTGTGCAGCTTACAAATGCTGGTAAAAAAAGATTTGAAAAACAAGCTGCCGCTCACGAAGCAAAAGTGAACGAATTGTTCAGCGCTGTAAATTATGATGATGCAGCGGGCATCATTACAAGGCTTGACCGCCTCGTGCATGAAAAGGGGGAGTAAGACTATGATTAACCGTAACCCAAAACATTTTCTGCTCGAGATACATAACAAGGTTGCTGTTGTTAGGTTGAATAATCCTGACCGGAAAAACCCGCTTACCTTTGAAAGCTATGCTGAGCTCAGAGACATGTTTCGAGATGCTGTCTATGACGATGAAATAAAAGCTTTTGTGTTTGCAAGTAACGAAGGAAACTTTTGCTCTGGCGGTGACGTGCATGATATTATTGCGCCGCTCGTTGCTTATGACATGCCAAAACTTTTAAAGTTCACCCGCATGACAGGAGATCTGGTAAAAGCCATGATCCATGCGCCGCAGCCTATTATTGCGGCCATAGAAGGTATTGCTGTTGGTGCTGGTGCCATTGTAGCAATGGCGTCTGATATACGCCTAGCGGCTAATAGTGCAAAAACGGCTTTTCTTTTTAATCGTGTAGGCCTTGCTGGCTGCGATATGGGTGCGTGCGCAATTTTACCCAGAATTATTGGGCAAGGCAGAGCCGCAGAGCTTCTATATACTGGCCGCACCATGACAGCAGAAGAGGGCTGTACCTGGGGGTTTTTCAGCAGAATTATTGATGCCGCCACGCTTGAAGCTGAAGCCCTTTCTTTGGCAGAGCGTATAGCGAGCGGCCCTAGCTTTGCGAACATGATGACCAAAACCCAGTTGAATCAGGAATGGTGCATGACCCTTGATCAGGCGATTGAGGCAGAGGCGCAAGCACAGGCGATTTGTATGCAAACAAAAGACTTTGAGCGTGCTTATAAGGCTTTTGTAGCCAAAGAAAAACCTGTCTTTGAGGGAGATTGACATGGCTGATACAACTTTCCTTGAGTGGCCATTTCTTGAAGAAAAACACCGAACTCTGGCCGCTAAGCTAGAAGCATGGGCGCAGATTAATTTACCTGTCGATCATAGTGATGTTGACCGTGCCTGTAGAGAGCTTGTTAGCCTGCTCGGGTTGGCGGGCTGGCTAGACTATACATCAGTAAATCCTGATACGGGTGATGCAATCGATGTGCGAAGCTTGTGTATTATTCGGGAAACGCTAGCGCGTCATGACGGGTTAGCAGACTTTGCTTTTGCAATGCAGGGGCTAGGGACAGGTGCTCTGTCGTTATTTGGAACACTAGAGCAGCAAACGCTGCTTAAAGGAACACGATCAGGAATGCTGGTGTCTGCTTTTGCTCTGACTGAGCCGGAAACAGGCTCTGATGCGGCGAGGTTGGCAACATCAGCGGAAGACTGCGGTGATTGTTATGTTCTAAACGGTGAAAAAACCTGGATTTCAAACGGTGGGATCGCTGATTATTATACTGTCTTTGCCCGGACAGGAAATATTGCTGGGGCAAAAGGTATTTCTGCTTTCATGGTGATGGCAGATACGCCCGGCCTTGAAGTTGTGGAACGGCTAGAGGCGGTTGCGCCGCATCCATTAGCACACCTTAGGTTTAATCATGTGAAAGTGCCAAAATCTGCCCTAATAGGTGAAGAGGGGCAGGGCTTTAAAATTGCGATGTCAGTTCTTGATGTTTTTCGGGCAAGTGTTGGTGCTGCGGCGCTTGGTTTTGCACGCCGCGCGCTTGAGGAAAGCCTTAGCCGAGTGACTAGCCGTAAAATATTTGATGCCCCGATGGCAGATTTACAAATGGTGCAGGGGCATATTGCTGATATGGCCCTTGAGATAGACGCAGCAGCATTACTGGTTTACCGGGCGGCATGGAAAAAAGATAGCGGCGCCGTACGTATCACGCGTGAGGCCGCTATGGCGAAGCTTTATGCAACAGAAGCAGGCCAAAGAGTTATTGATCAAGCGGTGCAATTACACGGAGGAGACGGTGTACGCCGGGGAACAATTGTTGAATCCCTTTACCGTGAAATTCGTGCTTTGCGCATTTATGAAGGGGCATCTGATGTTCAGAAAGTTGTTATTGCCCGTAGTGTGATAGCAAATTGAAAGGGTGGTGAATATGCTAGGTCCTAGTGCACATATAGATACATTTACGCGTGATAATTTACCACCGTTTGAGTATTGGCCAGAGTTGAACCTCGATCATGAAAATTTTCAATACCCTGAGTATTTGAATGCTGGGGTTGAGTTGACGGATAAAATGGTTGAGCGTGGTTTTGGTGATCATATTGCCCTTATTGGGCATGGTAGGAAGCGCACTTATAAAGAGCTAACAGACTGGACAAACCGTATCGCCCGTGTGTTGGTTGAAGACTTTCGTATTCAGCCAGGAAACCGAATATTAATTCGTTCGGGCAATAACCCTGCAATGGTTGCCGTATGGCTTGCTGTTACCAAAGCCGGAGCCGTTGCTGTAAACAGTATGCCGATGCTGCGATCAAACGAACTGAATAAAATTATTGATAAGGCCGAGATCAAACTGGCGCTCTGTGATGTGCGCTTGACGGAAGAAATTATGCCATGTCTTGAGGTAACCGGCCTTGAACAGGTTATTACCTTTGACGGAACCTCTAATTTTAATGCAGAGCTTGATATGCTTGCGCTTGATAAACCCGTTACCTTCAACGCTGTCATGACCGGACGGGATGATGTAGCGCTGCTTGGCTTCACCTCTGGGACAACAGGGGCACCAAAAGCAACCATGCACTTCCACCGTGACCTTATGATTATTGCCGATGGGTATGCAAAAGAAGTTCTGGCTGTAACGCCAGATGATATTTTTGTAGGGTCGCCGCCGCTTGCTTTTACCTTTGGTTTGGGGGGGCTTGCAATTTTCCCGCTTCGTTTTGGGGCTACGGCCACGTTGCTTGAAGATGCCACCCCAGCAAGGCTTATTGAAATTATTGAAACCTACAGCGCTACAATTTGTTTTACAGCGCCTACAGCATACCGTGCGATGATGGCTGCTATGGAAAAAGGCGCTGATCTTTCTTCGCTTCGTATCGCTGTTTCTGCCGGGGAAACATTACCTGCTTCAGTTTATAATGAGTGGTCTCAAAAAACCGGTAAACCCTTGCTGGATGGCATCGGTGCTACGGAGATGTTGCATATCTTTATTTCGAACCGGCTTGACGATTCAAAACCAAGTGTAACAGGTAAGGCCGTTACCGGGTATGAAGCCAAAATTGTTGATGATTGCATGCAGGAATTACCGCGCGGCGCGGTGGGGAGGCTAGCTGTTCGTGGGCCAACAGGGTGTCGCTATCTAGCTGATGATAGGCAGGCTGTTTATGTTGCTGGTGGCTGGAATATTACAGGCGATACCTTTTTTCAGGACGATGAAGGCTATTTTCATTTTGCTGCGCGCAATGACGATATGATTATTTCATCGGGCTATAATATTGCTGGCCCAGAAGTTGAAGACGCACTTCTAGGTCATGCTGCAGTTCTCGAATGTGCGGTGGTGGGTGTGCCAGATAATGAACGCGGCCAAATTGTTGAGGCCCACGTAGTTTTACGGGCAAATTATACAGCATCTGATGAGCTTCGTGTTGCCCTGCAAAGCCATGTCAAAAAAGCAATTGCACCTTATAAATATCCACGGTCAATTGTGTTCAGAGATGCTTTGCCCAAAACCCCTGCGGGGAAAATAAAACGTTTTGTTATCAGGGATGAAAGCGCATGACAGCCTTTATACGAGAGCAAAAGGTTGGTTTCCAGCACTGTGATCCGGCAGGGATTGCCTTCTACCCGCGCTACTTTGAAATAATTAATGCGACCATTGAAGAATGGTTTGAAACATGTGTTGGTTTTTCATTCGGTGATATTCACTTTGTGAGGGGTGAAGCTGTTCCAACAGTTCATATTGATATTGATTTCAAAACCCCAAGCCGACTTGGCGATATGCTGTGTCTTAAGCTTCAGTTGGTGAAAATAGGGACATCCAGCATTGAGTTGCAGATAGAGTGCACATGCAAGGGCGAGATGCGGTTTAAGGCCAATCATATAATTGTATATGCGAAAGCGGCACTTGGGAAAACAAGCCCGTGGCCAAAGGATTTGCTCGCAGGCCTCGAAAATCAGCTTGTACATAGTTAAAGATAGGAAAAGTTAATGACACATATGCATTTGCTCCCTGATGGTTGGAAGCAGCCCATTGGTTACTCAAATGGCATGGTTGCTTCTGGCACGATGATATTTCTGGGGGGGCAGATTGGCTGGAATGAAAATCAGGTTTTTGAAGCCCAGACCTTTGCCGAACAGTTTGAGCAGACTTTAAACAATATTGCAGTTTTATTGAGTGAAGCAGGTGCTGCCCCAAAAGATTTGGTGCGCCTTACATGGTTCATTACTGATAAGAGCGAATATCTTGCAAACCTTAAAGAAATTGGCCGTATTTATCGGTCGATTTTTGGTGCGCACTATCCGGCAATGTCTGTTGTGCAAGTAGCTGATCTGATAGAAGACGCTGCAAAAATTGAAATAGAAGCGACCGCTGTTATTAAAGGTGATTTTTGATGCCAACTATATCTGATATCGCACTGGAGCGCCTCGATACAACTGACCCTTTAAGGCATAAACGAGCAGAATTTTCGCTCCCTGACGGCGTGATATATCTTGATGGTAATTCGCTTGGTGTTTTACCTAGTGCCGTGAAGCAAAGGGTGCAAAAAACAGTTGAGGAAGAATGGGGCGTCAGCCTAATTCGGGGCTGGAACAAACATGAGTGGATTGATCTGCCTATTACTGTTGGCAATAAGATTGCCCGGTTAATTGGGGCAGAAGCAGGCTCGGTATTGGCTGCAGATTCGACCAGTCTGAATGTTGCTAAAGCGGTATTTGCGGCTTTTTCTCTCAACCCGGAACGCAGGGTTATTCTATCCGATAGCGGCAATTTCCCAACAGATCTCTATATTACTCAAAGCGTTGTGGCCCAGATGGGTGAAGGCTATAGCCTCAAGATTGTCGCACCCGATGAAGTATATGATGCAATTGATGAAACTATCGCGGCAACCCTGATAACAGAGGTAGATTACCGTACTGGCAGAAAGCATGATATGGCAGCTCTAACAGCCCGCGCCCATGATGCAGGTGCAATTGCTGTGTGGGATTTGTGTCATTCAGCGGGGGCTTTGGAAATAGACCTGACAGGTGTTGGCGCTGATTTGGCTGTTGGGTGTAGCTATAAATATTTGAATGGGGGGCCAGGGTCGCCTGCCTTTATTTATGTTGCGCCAAAGCACCAAAAACAGGTTAAGCCAGTATTGACCGGTTGGATGGGGCATGAAAAGCCTTTTGCTTTTGATCTTGCCTATATACCAGCAGAGGGTATTAGGCGCATGGCAGCGGGCACGCCGCCAGTGCTTGCCTTGTCTGCGTTAGATGCTGCGCTAGATGCATGGGCAGATGTAGACATGCGGCAAGTTCGTGAAAAGTCTATCGCTCTTTCAGAATTATTTATTGCTGAAGTTGAGGAACGGTGTGTTGGGTTGGGCCTTGAGCTTGTTAGCCCCCGGAATGCTGCTGAACGCGGCAGTCAGATATCTTTCCGCTGTGCAGACGGCTACGCAGTCATGCAGGCCTTGATTGCCCACGGTGTAATAGGAGACTTTCGTGCACCGGATATCATTCGGTTTGGCTTTACCCCCCTTTATGTTGGGTACCACGATGTAGCCAAGGCCGCAGAGACGCTTGAGATGATATTGAAAACGAAAGAATGGTGTAAGCCCATCTACAGGGTGCAGGAGAAAGTAACGTGACAAAAGCATATAACCCAGGCGAAGAAGGGGCACATATGACATTTGAAGACAAAATGTCGTACGGTGATTATCTACAGCTTTCTAAAATCCTAGAGGCACAGGGACCTCTTTCAGATGCCCACGACGAAGTGCTGTTTATTATCCAGCATCAAACATCGGAATTGTGGATGAAGCTGGCCTTGCATGAAATGAAGGCTGCCAAAAAAGCTATTCAGGCAGACAAGCTACAGCCATGTTTTAAGATGCTGACAAGGGTGGCGCGTATTTTTGAGCAGTTAAATTCTGCGTGGGATGTGCTGCGCACAATGACACCAAGCGAGTATACAACCTTTCGTGATTCACTGGGTAAATCATCCGGCTTTCAGTCGTATCAATATCGGGCAATTGAATATGTTGCGGGTAATAAAAATGCAGCGATGTTGCAGCCACATGCTCATACAGAGACTATTTATACCTATCTTGAAATACTATTGAACGAGCCAAGCATATACGACGAGGTGCTGCTGCTACTGAAACGGCGCGGTTTTGATATTGATGATAAAATGCTCTCGCGGGACTGGTCTGGCGCTTATGAAGCGAATGACAGTGTTGCTAAGGCATGGCTTACTGTTTATGCAAAACCAGAAGAGTATTGGGACCTTTACGAGCTTGCGGAAAAGTTGGTTGATTTCGAAGACTATTTTCGGCGGTGGCGCTTTAACCATGTAACCACTGTTGAACGTGTTATGGGTTTTAAGCGTGGCACGGGGGGGACATCGGGTGTGGCATATTTACAAAAAATGCTCTCTGTCGTCCTGTTCCCTGAGCTGTGGAACATCCGGACGTCGCTTTAAATCAGCCTGGCCGGGTAAAACCGGCCTGAAGCTTATTCGCTAAATGACTTTAAGCGGTATTTCTGTGGTGTATTTTACCTCTGTAAGGGCAACGCTTGAATTGATATCAAGAACACCGGGAAGCTGCGAAAGATGCTCTCTGAAAAATTCTTCGTAGGAATCAATATCTTTTGTGACAATACGCAGTAAAAAATCAGTACGGCCCATCATTACGTAACATTCTGTTACTTCTGGGAATGAGCGTATTTTATCTTCAAAATCGCCTACGCCTTGCCTGCCATTTGCACTTAATTTCACCTCAGTATAGATCACAACATTAAAACCCAGTTTTCTACGATCAAGAATGCCAACTCTACGGTTTATATAGCCTTCATCCTCAAGGCGCTTAATACGCCGCCAGCAAGGTGGCTGCGACAGATTGATCCTTTCTGCAATTTCTGATGCGGTAAGGCTTGCATCTGATTGAATGAGGGAAAGGATTTTGCGGTCCAGTTTGTCGAGTTCTGCCATTTGGGTGGTCCTGAAAAACGTATGAGCTATGCTTGTTATGATTATAATATCAAATTCTTGTATAAATAATACTGTATTTTTTATTATTAAGTATAAATATAATAGATTTATGGTCTTGTCGTAAAATCACTGCTCTGTTTTACGAACACGCTTTATTGCATGCCGCAGAATGTGATAGGAACGTGCCTGTATAAAATAAGAGGATAGTTTCCTCCCACTTCTGAAGAAAAACGGTGTCATGAAAATACCGCGACAAAAAGAAAGGTAATATCCGTGAAAGTAACAGGTTTAGGGGCAGTTGTAACAGGGGGGTCATCTGGCCTTGGTGGGGCAACAGCAGAGGCACTTGCTGCGGCTGGAGCAAAAGTAACTATCTTTGACGTTAACGAAGAAGCTGGTCTTGCTCAGGCCAAGAAAATTGGCGGCAAATTTGTTAAAGTTGATGTAACAAACGAAGAAAGCGTCATTGCCGGCCTTGATGCTGCCGAAGCCGCGCACGGTACTAGCCGCATTCTTGTGAACTGCGCGGGTATTGTGATGGGGGCTAAAACTGTAGGCCGGGAAGCCAAGCCTTTTCCTATGGACCAGTTTCGTAAGGTTATAGATGTGAACTTGATTGGCAGTTATAATGTGCTGTCAAAATTCGCGGCGCGCCTTAGCACTGCGGAGCCTGTTGGTGAAGAACGTGGCGTTATTGTAAATACAGCAAGTGTAGCGGCGTTTGACGGTCAGATTGGCCAGGCTGCTTACTCTGCCTCTAAGGCAGCGATTGCTGGTATTATGCTGCCGGTTGCGCGTGATTTGGCACAGTTTGGTATTCGTGTCTGTGCTATTGCACCCGGCATTTTCTGGACACCAATGCTCGCTGGTATGAGCCCTGAACTTCAAGAATCCCTCGGTAGCCAGGTGCCTTTCCCTAGCCGTATGGGTAAACCAGAGGAATATGCGCTGCTTGCAATGAGCATCATTGACAACCCAATGCTGAACGGCGAGACAATCCGTCTTGACGGCGCTATACGGATGGCGCCGCGCTAGTCAGTACAGCAATCTATTCTATGAGATGTTTAAAACCCCGGTTTTTACCGGGGTTTTTTGTATGTCAGGATGATTTTATAAGAGGGAGAGCGGCTTTGAAGTCTGCTGTGCCAGCCTGTTCAAGCCATTCAAAGAGCACCATGTCACTATCAACAATAGTAATGCCTTTTTGGTGTAACCTCGCTAAACCGATGCGAGATTTTTCTTCAGTACGAGCAGCGGTAGCATCTGCGACAACAAAAATATCAAACCCCATATCTACAAGGCCAAAAGCTGTTTGCAATATGCAAACATGTGTTTCAAGTCCGCAGAGCACAATCTGATTAATGCCTTGGTTTTTGATAGAGATAAAGCGGTGGTTCAGCGCTTGATCGGCTACACAAGAAAAGTGAACCTTTTCGAAGGTGTCTTTTGCTTCAAAGTGTTCGCGTAAGATAGGGGGAGTAGGCCCCAAGCCTTTAACATAATGCTCACTCAGCGTTTTGCTTACATGGAGTTGCTGTGCAATTTGAAGTAGCCTGAGACATGTGCTTTGCACAGTGTTGATAGTAGGAATAAGGGGAAGAAGGTTTTGCTGTATGTCAATTACAAGCAGGTGCGATGTTTTTTTATGAAGCAAGCTGGTCAAAGTATGATCTCCCCTTAAATGCCTGTTTTAATCCAATGCTTTGGTTTTTTCGCCCCATGATTGCAGGACATGGTTTTCAAAACACTCTGCTACAGGGTGCAGGCTTTTTGGCAACTGATAGCGTGGTTTAAAAAGCGCAAGGCGTCGGCGGTAATCGAAGCCAGTTAGGGTGACAGCTTTTACATTTTCATTCAAAAGGCTTTCGGGAACTAGAGTGCCGCCTATACCCGCGGCGACCATTGCAATTGCTCGGCTGTCATTGGGGGTTCTATACACTAGTCTTGGACGGATGTTTTTGTCTGTGAAATACCGGCTGGTCTCTGATAATACCTCGCATCTGCTACGAACAATCATGTATACTTCAACAAGGTCTATTGCTGAAACTGCAGTTCTGGACGTAAGGGCATGGTCTTTGGGCAAAATAAACTTATAGGCTTCGTCAAAAAGAGGCAGGGCCTTGCTTTCATCTTCACCCCTATGAATGGAAAGCGCATAATCAAGGCTTCTGTCTTCTAACCGGTTGGTCAGCTCTTGTTCGGTGCCGTCATATACTTCGATAGTGATTTTAGAATCTATTTTCCTGAAATCAGCCAGCAGGTTGCCAACAGCGCGGTTGGAAAGTGTAGTAAGAATGCCAATACGTAACACCGGGGCACTAGCAACCTCGTCAAGAGCTTGTATGGCCATATTGCATTCATGGAGAATGGCTTTTGCGCGTGGCAGGAAACGAGTGCCGGCATCTGTCAGAAATACGCGTCTGTTCGTTCGTTCAAAAAGCGCTTGGCCTACTTGGGCTTCCAGCTTTTTAATACCAGCAGATAGGGTTGGCTGTGTGACAAACACTCTGTCAGCGGCACGAGTAAAGCTGCCAGTTTCCACAACAGCTAGAAAGTAACGCAGTAAATATAAATCCATCATAGACAATATCTATCAATTCTATTTTTTTCTTCAATTTTACCAATACCACGGCTTTCTCTATAGTACCAGACAAGAAGGAACAAGCACGTTTGTTTTGTGCTTAAGGGGAAGTTTTCTACATGGCCGTAATACAGTCTACCATTCAAGTTGGTGGTGCGGACTTTGACCGCAATTTTGACCATATGCAAACTCAGGTTAACGACCTGAATGAAAAGATATCCACAATTAGCTTGGGTGGGCCAGAGCGTGCCCGCGAAAAGCATTTAGCTCGTGGTAAGTTGTTGCCGCGTGAGCGCGTAAATGCACTTCTGGATGAAAGTAGTCCTTTTATGGAGCTTTCTCAGCTTGCAGGTTACGGCATGTATGATGCTGACATTCCTGCAGGCGGTGTGATTGCAGGTATTGGTAGGGTTGAAGGCACAGAGTGCATGATTGTTTGCAATGATGCGACAGTAAAAGGCGGTACCTACTACCCGATTACGGTTAAAAAACACTTGCGAGCACAGGAAATAGCACGGGAAAACCATTTGCCTTGTGTGTATCTGGTCGATAGTGGCGGTGCCAACCTTCCTAATCAGGATGAGGTTTTTCCAGATCGGGACCATTTTGGCCGCATTTTCTATAATCAAGCTAATATGTCTGCTGTTGGTATCCCTCAAATTGCTGTTGTGATGGGTAGTTGTACAGCTGGTGGAGCTTATGTGCCTGCCATGTCTGATGAAAGTATCATTGTTCAAAATCAAGGCACGATTTTCCTTGGTGGTCCGCCGCTTGTAAAGGCTGCGACAGGTGAGATTGTCTCAGCAGAAGATTTGGGCGGCGGTGATGTGCATGCTCGCACCTCCGGTGTGGTTGATCATTTGGCACGGGATGACCATCACGCGCTGGGTCTTGCGCGCTCTATAGTTGCTAACCTGAACCGCCGCAAAGATGTGCAGGTTACTCTAAAGCCTGTCAAAGAACCACTTTATGATACGCGTGAAATATACGGTGTTATCCCAAAGGATACCCGGCAACCTTACGATGTACGCGAAGTAATCGCGCGCATTGTTGATGGCTCTGAGTTTGACGAGTTTAAAAAGCTGTACGGCGAAACGCTGGTGTGTGGCTTTGCCCATATTTATGGTTATCCGGTTGGGATTGTTGCCAACAACGGGGTGTTGTTTTCAGAAAGTGCCCTTAAAGGCGCGCACTTTGTAGAACTGTGTGCACAGCGTGGTATTCCGCTTGTGTTCTTGCAAAATATCACTGGTTTTATGGTCGGTCAAAAATACGAAAATGGTGGTATTGCCCGCGACGGTGCCAAAATGGTAACGGCTGTGGCTTCTGCCAATGTGCCCAAGTTTACCATCCTGATTGGGGGTAGTTTTGGTGCAGGTAACTATGGCATGTGTGGTCGCGCTTATCAGCCGCGTTTCCTGTGGATGTGGCCTAATGCACGGATTTCTGTGATGGGCGGTGAGCAAGCCGCAACTGTACTGGCGACGGTTAAACGCGACGGTATGGAAGCTCGCGGTGAAAATTGGCCCGCGGAAGAAGAAGAGGCCTTCAGGAAACCAATACGCGATATGTATGAACATCAAGGGCACCCTTATTATGCCAGTGCCCGCCTTTGGGATGATGGAGTAATTGACCCTGCCGATACCCGCCGTGTGCTTGGCCTAGGCTTATCTGCCAGCATGAATGCCCCCATAGAGCCAACACGCTTCGGCGTGTTCCGGATGTAAGGAGTAAGCTATGGTAGACACTCTTATAAGCACAATTGATGATGACGGTGTAGCAACTGTGACTCTGTCTCGGCCTGATGTGCACAACGCGTTTAATGATGATCTGATATGGGAACTGAATAACAGCTTTACCACGCTTGGTACTAACCCTGATGTGAGAGCAATTATTCTAACAGGGGCGGGCAAAAACTTTTCTGCTGGTGCAGACCTTAACTGGATGAAGGCGGCAGCGAATTACAGTGCAGAACAGAATATGCGTGATGCCAAGCAGCTTTCCGGTATGTTGGGAACTCTCGATACATGCCCAAAACCAACTATAGCAATAGTGAACGGCGCTGCATACGGCGGCGGTGTTGGGCTCGTGGCATGCTGTGATATTGTGATAGCAGTTGAAAGCGCAAGTTTTGCTTTGTCTGAAGTGCGGCTTGGTTTAACGCCAGCCACTATTTCACCGTATGTTGTAGCAGCTATTGGTCAGCGTGCCGCAAGACGTTACTTTTTAACGGCTGAGCGCTTTGGTGCCGAAGAAGCCCGCCGTATTGGCCTTGTCCATGAAATCGCACCGTCACTACAGGAGGCAAGTTGCCTCTCGAGTAAAGTGATCAAACACATTCTCGCGGGTGCACCTATGGCCCAACAGGAAGCAAAAGCCTTGATCCGTGATGTGAGCGGCGAAAAAATAACGGAGGATCTTACAACTGAAACAGCCCGCCGTATTGCCGCCCGCCGCGCCAGTACAGAGGGCCGTGAAGGTGTAACGGCCTTTTTAGAAAAGCGCCCTGCAGCATGGAGTGTGAAGTCATGAGTAACCGTATACAAACACTTCTCATTGCAAACCGCGGTGAAATTGCCTGCCGAATTATGAAAACCTGCAAGCGTTTGGGGATTCGAACCGTTGCCGTTTATTCCGATGCGGACGCGCGGAGCATGCATACACAGATGGCAGATGATGCTGTGCATATTGGCGGCGCCGCTGCTACAGACAGCTATCTGTGTGCGGATAAAATTCTGGCGGCAGCCAAACTTACGGGCGCTGACGCTATTCACCCGGGTTATGGGTTCCTTTCCGAAAACCCCGGTTTTGCTGAAAGTTGTGCTCAAAACGGTATTATCTTTGTGGGACCCTCAGCGGATGCGATGCGTGCTATGGCACTTAAAGGTGCCGCTAAAAAGCTGATGGAAGATGCGAATGTGCCTGTAGTTCCCGGTTATCACGGCGATGATCAGTCTGTTGAAACGCTTTCAAAAGCGGCTAGGGAAATTGGTTTTCCTGTACTCATTAAGGCGGTGGCTGGTGGCGGCGGTAAGGGTATGCGCACGGTCATGCAGGAAAGCGAACTGGTTGCGGCGATTGAAGGCGCGCGGCGCGAGGGTAAAAACTCGTTTAGCAATGATACCCTTTTGATCGAAAAATATATTCAAAAGCCACGCCATATTGAAATTCAAGTGTTTGCAGATAGAAGTGGCCACACAGTTCATTTGTTTGAACGCGATTGTTCCCTACAGCGCAGACACCAAAAGGTTATCGAGGAAGCGCCAGCCCCCGGCATGACTGCGGAAATGCGCGCTGCAATGGGCAGTGCAGCGGTTAAAGCTGCGGAAGCTATTGGCTATGAAGGTGCGGGTACTGTTGAATTTATAGTGGATGTCGAAAACGGCCTTCAAGACGCCCCTTTCTATTTCATGGAAATGAATACACGATTACAGGTGGAGCACCCTGTAACCGAAATGATAACCGGCCAGGATTTGGTGGAATGGCAACTGTATGTTGCAGAAGGTAAGCCACTACCGCTTGATCAAAAGGGTGTTAATGCGGCTGTAACCGGCCATGCGGTGGAAGTGCGGCTGTATGCCGAAGATCCGTACCACGATTTTATGCCTTCAACGGGTACTATTGCTTTGTTCAACCCTGATGCGCCGACTAGTTCAAACCAGCGTATTGATGCAGGTGTGAAAGCTGGAGACGCTGTTACCATATACTATGACCCGATGATCGCGAAGCTGATCGCAAAAGGGGAAGACAGAGAGAGCGCTATTGCGGCTCTTATTGCACTGGTACAGGAAACGCCTATTACAGGGCTTGCTACCAACCGTGACTTTCTAATGCGTTTACTGGCTCATAAAGGGTTTCAGGACGGTGATGTGCACACAGGGTTTATTGGCACACACAGTGGCACACTTCTGGCAGAGCCTGTGCCATGTGCCAGAGATTATGCCGTCGCGGTTTTTGCCCTTGCCGCAAGCCGCCAAAATGGCGCTGACCCTTGGGACGTCAATGATACTTTCCGCATGAACCTATCAAATGAAGAGCCCTTCTGGTTTGAAGCAGCCGAAGGCGAAAGCCTTAAGGTTGTGCTGCAAAAAGACAACCGGCAGTATAAAGCCACTATAGGCGATCAATCATTTGTTGCTGATATTGTTAGCTATGGTGATAACCGCCTTCGCTATGTATTAGACGGACAACGGAACAGCGTTTTTGTTGATGCTGGTACGGGCCATGTCACGCTCATTACCGCAGATACAAGCCTTACCCTCAAGCGCCGCACCTATGACGCGGGGAGCGATAATGATGCTGATGGTCCTGGTACGGTCTTGTCACCGATGCCGGGTAAAATTCTAGATGTTAAAGCCTCGAACGGCGACCTGGTTTCAAAAGGTCAGGCACTTCTCGTTCTTGAAGCTATGAAAATGGAACAAACTATTGTCGCACCGCGAGATGGTTTGGTCGCAAATCTTAACCTGAAATCCGGCGATCAGATTTCAGGAGGCGCTATCCTCCTGACAATCGAAGACGCATCATGATTCACCCTAATCTACAGAGGTATACATACCATGTTTGAGTTTCCGCACCTCAAGTTTGACCACAGCGAAGAAATAACCATGCTGCGTGAAACGGTTGCCCGTTTTGCTGATGATGAAATTATGCCGCGTGCAGAGGCTATTGATGCTGAAGGGCATTTTCCAGCAGACCTTTGGGAGAAAATGGGCGAGCTTGGCATTTTGGGGATGACGGCCCCAGAAGAGTTTGGCGGCGCAGATATGGGCTATTTGGCGCATGTTATTGCCATGGAAGAAATCAGCCGGGCCTCTGCCAGTATTGGTCTAAGTTACGGTGCGCATTCTAATCTGTGTGTAAACCAGCTCACAAAAAATGCCAGTGCAGAGCAAAAAGCCAAGTATTTACCTAAGCTTATCACAGGTGAGCATGTGGGCGCTTTGGCCATGTCTGAGCCGGGTTCAGGTTCTGATGTGGTGTCTATGCGTTTGAAAGCTGAAAAGCGTAATGACGGCTTTTTACTTAACGGAAGCAAGATGTGGATTACAAACGGCCCGGATGCAGACGTACTGGTGGTTTACGCAAAAACCAATATGGAAGCAGGTCCAAAAGGCATTACAGCCTTTATTATTGAAAAAGGCATGGAAGGTTTCTCAACAGCGCAGAAGCTTGACAAGCTTGGCATGCGTGGTTCGCACACGGGCGAACTGGTATTTGAAAACTGCTTTGTGCCTTTTGAGAATATTGTTGGTGAAGAAGGCCGAGGTGTTAATGTTTTGATGTCCGGGCTTGACTACGAGCGTGTCGTGCTTTCTGGTGGTCCGCTAGGTATCATGCGTTCTTGCCTTGATACGGTTATTCCTTATGTTCATGATCGCCAGCAGTTTGGTAAACCAATTGGCACCTTTCAGTTGATGCAGGGCAAACTCGCTGATATGTACTCGGTTTGGGGTGCAGCACGGGCTTATGTTTATGCTGTGGCAACCGCATGTGATCGCGGTGAAACAACCCGTAAGGATGCAGCAGGCTGTATTTTGTTTGCGGCAGAAAAAGCAACATGGATGGCAGGAGAGGCTATTCAAACACTTGGCGGCAATGGGTATATTAACGAGTACCCGGTAGGGCGTTTTTGGCGTGATGCCAAGCTTTATGAAATTGGCGCAGGCACGTCTGAAATTCGCCGTATGCTGATTGGGCGTAGCCTGTTCGACGAAACTGCTTAAGAAAAGAGGATACCTGATGAGTGTAGATGCACGTGTGGAAATTGTTGAAGTTGGTGCGCGTGATGGGCTGCAAAATGAACAGGTATCCTTTTCTACTGACCAAAAGCTTACGCTTTTAACAAAGGCTATGGATGCGGGCTTGAAGCGCCTTGAGGTGGCAAGTTTTGTTCACCCCAAACTTGTACCCCAAATGGCGGATGCTGAAGCTGTTGTTGCGGGCCTCCCTGATGATAATAGTGTTGAATATATTGGTCTTGTTTTAAATAAGCGGGGCTATATGCGGGCACTTGCAACCCGGGATGGCAACAAGCGCGGCGTTGATGAAGTTGGCTGTGTAGCAACGGCATCAGATGGCTTTGGGCAAAAAAATCAGGGCCAGACCCGTGCGGAGTCTGTTGAGGTTGCTAAAGAAATTATTCAGCTGGCACACCGCGACGGTGTGAAGGCACAGGTGACAATCTCTGTTGCTTTTGGCTGTCCTTTTGATGGTGAAATATCAGCACAAGCAGTGGTTGATATGGCTAAAGAACTGGCAGCAGCAAACCCGCGCGAGATTGCAATAGCTGACACCATTGGTGTTGCAACCCCCATGCAGGTGTATGATCTGTTTAGTGCGCTAAAAGCAGAGCTGCCTGATGTTCCCCTGCGGGCGCATTTCCATAACACTCGAAATACCGGTATCGCAAATGCATGGGCTGCCTATCAGGCAGGGGTTAGAGTTTTGGACAGCTCAATCGCGGGCCTTGGGGGCTGCCCTTTTGCGCCTAGGGCTACGGGTAATATTGGTACGGAAGATCTTTTGTACATGCTTGATAGGTCGGGAGTGCAAACAGATGTTGACCTTGATGCGCTTATAAATTTGTCTGCATGGGTGGAAGAAATACTTGGCAGGCCTGTGCCGTCTATGGTGGCCCATGCTGGTGGTTTTCCGCGGCTACCCTAGCTATCTAATTGCTTATAATGGGGTTTCCATTGCAGTTTTTAAAAGATCTATCAGTTTTTTGATTTTGGGCAGCAAGTGCTTTCTATGGGGGTAAACGGCCCATATAGGTTCGTCGTTGATGCGGTTGTCATCCAACACCAGTTCAACCTCGCCGCTATCCAGATGTTTTTTAATGTAATGCTCTGGTAGCTGACAAATACCCATATCTCCTAAGACGGCTTCAACAACACCGTCACCGCTATTGCAGCGCCAATTTCCTTTGGGCTGAAAATTTACTTTTTCCCCGGATGTTTGGAAATGCCAAACCGGGTTTGTACCCAGTAAGCAATTATGGTTTCTCAGGTCATTGATAGAGGAGGGGTAACCATTTATTTTAAAGTAGTTTTTTGATGCACAGGTGCATAAACGCCTTGATCCCAGTTTGGTGGCAATCAGTCTTGAATCTGGCAAATGACCGGTGCGAATAGCCAGATCAAATCCTTCACCGATCAAGTCCACCATCTTGTTGGAAATGTCTATCCAGATAGATAAATCTTTAAAGTCCTGAACATATTGCCGTGCGATAGGCATGAGGAAATGATGGGCAATTGCAGGGGAGCACGTTATGCGCAGCTCACCGCGGGGGGCGCTGTCTGCCGCAATCATGGCAAGGGCTGTGTCACGGTCTTCAATAAGTTGTCTAAAAGGTTCAAGTAAAACTTCCCCTCTGTATGTAAGCGCCAGTGAACGAGTGGTGCGGTTAAAAAGGCGGGTCTGTGTTTTTGTTTCAAGCTTTGCTACAGCGCGGCTGATATGCGCATTTGAAACTCCTAAAGCCTTTGCCGCTCCTGTAAAGCTGCCAGCTTCTGCGACTGCTACGAATTCTTCCACACCGTCCCATTGAGGCATTTATTATTTCCATACAGTAATTCAGTTTTTACATATGTAACATTTGTACTAAGCCTGTAACAATTATAATCTTACGCAAATTTAGTTTTATTCAGTTTAGAAAAGGCAACATAAGCATGAAAACGAAAGCTGCGGTAGCATGGGGCGCGGGTAAGCCTCTTAGCATTGAAGATGTTGATCTTGAGGGCCCAAAGGCTGGCGAAGTACTGGTTGAAGTGAAGGCGACAGGCGTGTGCCACACAGATGCTTTCACATTGTCCGGTGATGACCCAGAGGGTGCGTTTCCGGCCATTCTTGGTCATGAAGGTGCGGGTGTTGTGCTTGAGGTGGGTGAGGGTGTTAAAAGCCTTAAGCCGGGTGATCATGTTATTCCGCTCTACACACCAGAGTGCCGCGAGTGTGATTACTGTCTGCACCCCAAAACCAACCTGTGCCAAAGCATACGCTCAACACAAGGGCAGGGGCTGATGCCAGATGGTACCAGCCGGTTCAGTATCGATGGCAAACCGATCCTTCACTATATGGGCTGTTCAACATTCTCTAATCACACAGTTTTACCAGAAATTGCCCTTGCAAAAGTGCGTGAAGACGCGCCGTTTGACAAGATTTGCTACATTGGTTGTGGTGTTACAACGGGTGTAGGTGCTGTAGCGTTTGACGCGAAAGTGGAACCGGGCTCAAATGTGGTTGTGTTTGGCCTTGGCGGCATCGGCTTGAATGTTATTCAGGGTGCGCGGATGGTGGGGGCTAACCGCATCGTTGGTATCGATATCAATGAGAGCAAAGTGGAAATGGCCAAAAAGTTTGGCATGACCCATTTTATTAACCCCAAGAAAACTGAAAACCTTATTGAGGCGATCATGGACCTCACTAACGGCGGCGCAGACTATAGTTTTGAGTGTATTGGTAATGTGAACACCATGCGTCAGGCACTTGAGTGCTGCCACAAGGGCTGGGGCGAAAGCATCATTATTGGCGTGGCGGGCGCTGGGCAGGAAATCTCCACCCGTCCGTTCCAGTTGGTTACTGGCCGTGTTTGGCGTGGGTCTGCCTTTGGCGGTGCGCGTGGCCGCACTGACGTGCCCAAAATCGTTGATTGGTACATGGACGGCAAGATCAATATTGATGATCTGATCACCCATAAAATGCCATTGAGTGATATCAATAAGGCGTTTGACCTGATGCATGCGGGCGAAAGCATCCGTAGTGTGGTAGAATTCTAATGTCCTATGAAGTTATCAGCGAAACGGCATCATTTGGTGGTGTTCAGGGGTATTATAAACACACAGCGGAAACGTTGAAGTGCGACATGCGCTTTTCTGTTTATATGCCGCCGCAAGCACAAGAAGGTAAGGTGCCGGTTCTCTGGTACCTTTCTGGTCTTACATGCACGGAAGATAACGCAACCGTTAAGGCTGGTTTTCAGCGTGTGGCAAGTGAGCTTGGCCTAATGATCATATGCCCAGATACCAGCCCGCGCGGCGAGGGTGTTCCAAATGTAGAGGAATATGATTTTGGGCAAGGCGCAGGCTTTTATGTAGACGCAACAGAAAAGCCGTGGGCTGAGCATTTCAAGATGTATAGCTATATTACAAAAGAACTGCCTAGTGTTATTGCCGCGAATTTTGCTGCGGCAGATATGGAAAAGCAAGGTATTACCGGTCACTCAATGGGGGGGCACGGGGCCTTAACCCTCTTTTTGAAAAATCAGGATGTTTATAAGTCTGTTTCTGCATTTTCACCTATTGTTGCACCGATGAAATGCCCTTGGGGGCAAAAAGCACTTCCTGGCTATTTAGGTGATAATCCAAACGTATGGGCAGAATATGATGCTTGTGCATTGCTGCGAAAGCTTGGCTCGGTGGATACTGAAATTTTGATAGATCAGGGGCTTGCTGATAATTTTATGGAGGGCCAACTGAAGCCAGAGCTGTTTGAAGATGCATGCGAGGCTACAGGGCAGCAATTGAAGTTACGACGACATGAAGGGTATGACCATGGCTACTTTTTTATAGCAACATTCATGGAAGACCACTTGAGGCATCATGCTGGAGTATTAACTGCATAATACGCACCTTTCATTATAAACTTTAAAAGCCTGCATGATGTTTCATGCGGGCTTTTTTTAAAGCGAAATTCTTTGGGTTTTGGCTTTTGTAGGCTGGCTGATTCAAAAAATACTATAAAGTATTTTTATTTATATAATTTAAAAATTTTTTTAAATAAAAATAATTTTTATTCTAATTTATTGATATAGTTATTTGATATATAAAGATAAATATTTTTTATGCATAAAATACTATACAGTATGTATTTTCAATGATATTTCTGAGTTTGGCCGGGGAAGCCAGTTTTTAATATTGGAGAGATCATCGATGGTAGCTATTGCCTTTGAGGACCGCGTGGAGGTATTCGCGCTTGGTCATAAAACCAATGTTCATGTGGCGGGTAGCGGGCGGCCGGTCATATTATTGCACGGTTCGGGCCCCGGTGTTTCTGCTTGGTCAAACTGGGCAGGCTTGATCGGGGAACTTGCAGAAAACTACAAAGTATATGCCCCTGATATTGCGGGCTTTGGGTATACCGAACTGAAAGATGGTACCAAGTATGACATCAAGTTCTGGGTGCAGCATCTGGTTGCTGTGATGGATGCCCTTGAAATTGAAAAAGCCGTACTGGTTGGTAATTCTTTTGGCGGTGCCCTTTCTATAGCCATGGCCTTGTCGCAGGCTGACCGCGTTGAAAAAATCATGCTGATGGGAACGCCGTGCGGTGAATTCCAAATATCTGATGGGCTTTATGCCGGGCTTACGTATGAACCGTCGCTTGAGAATATGCGCAAGCTTGTTGAAAACTTCCCTTATGACAAAGGCATCATCACGGACGCGATGGTAGAGGCGCGTTATGAAGCCAGTATCAGAGAAGGGGCACATGAAGCCTTTCGTAAGCTTATGCCGCCGCCAGAAGAAGGCCGGGATACAATTGTGAAGGGCTTCCCGCAAAAATATCTGACCGGCATTAAATGTGAAGCCCTTGTGGTGCATGGCCGGGAAGACCGGGTTGTGCCGCCTGAGTGCGGACGCCGCATTTTTGAGGCTATCCCACGGGCAGAATTACATATGTTTGGCCAGTGTGGCCACTGGGTCCAGCTAGAGCGAAGCCAGCAGTTTAAAAAATTGTTGAGTGATTTTTTGGCTGCATAGGGAAAGCATAACCAATGAATGTGAATAGGCTGGAACGTGTGGTTTATGATCTGGGTGTAAACCGGGATGCAAAGCAGAAGTTCCGTGAAGATGCAGCACGCTTTCTTGCGGGATATAACCTGACGGCAGAAGAGCAGGAACTGATTACCACTTTTGATGTGAAAAAGCTTGCGGAGCTGGGCGTTAGCCCGCTCGCGCTTATGGGGTACTGGATTCAGGTGGAACCAACGCGGCATATGGGCACCTATATGAAGCGTATGCAGGGGGAAACATAAAATGGGACAGGTCGTTGGTGGTTTTCTGGTGCCGCATGCACCGCTGATATTCACCCATAAAGGGCGCGGTGATGCCGCGCAAGAACAGCGCGTCATGGATGCTTTTTCTTATGTTTCAAAGCGGATCGCGGAACTTGAGTGCGATACAGTGATTATTGTGGGGGCAGATCACTTTATCCTGTTTGGCCCAAGCAACTTGCCCAAAATGTTAATGGCAGTGGGTGATGTGCAGGGGCCGATCGAAAAATTTCCGGATTTACCGCGTTATGACCATGCGGTTGATGCCGCGCTGGCAGAGCATATTCTTCAGCACGGTGAGGAAAATACGACAGACTGGTCTGTGGCAAAATCCATCGTTGTTGATCATGCGATCACGATCCCACACTTTTTGCTGGTGAAGCCGCTTGAGGCGGTCAAAACTATCCCAGTTTATCTGAACGCAGCGGTGGAACCCCGCATTAACCTGAAGCGTTGCTTTAGGCTTGGGGCAGAAATTCGCGCTGCGGTCGAAGCCTTTCCTGATAATCGCCGTGTGGCTGTGATCGGGTCTGGGGGCTTTAGCCACTGGGTTGGCAGTGCGCGTATGGGCAGTATCAATGAAGAATTTGATCGCAAGTTGCTGGGGTGGATTGAAGACAGCAACTTTGCCCCTATTCTGGACCTTCCTGATGATGTGATCCTTGAAAATGGCGGCGAAGGGGAACTGGAAATTCGCCAAATGCTGTGTGCGCTTGGATCGGTGAAAGACCCGGTTTGTAAGTTGATCGCTTATGAGCCCGTCAAGGCCTGGATCACAGGCATGGCTTTTGTTGAAATCACCCCAGCCAGTGGTTCTTGAGGATATAGCGATGGATGACAGCAAACAGTGGCAAGCCCAGTATGCAAAGGCCGTGAATAATCAGCACCTGAAAGGTTTGATTGATGTAGATACGGGTGCTGTTGATCGCCGTATTTTCTGGGATAGAAGCATTTACGAAACTGAACTAGAGCAGATATTTGCGCGGTGCTGGTTGTTTTTGGCCCATGAAAGCCAGATCCCCAATAAGGGTGATTTTGTTACCACCTATATGGGGGAAGATCAGGTTATTGTTATTCGGCAGTTGGATGGCAGTATCAAGGCGTTTTTAAACAGCTGCCCGCACCGGGGCAATAGGGTGACATTTGCGGGGCAGGGCACGGCACGCGGGTTTATTTGCAATTATCACGGCTGGGCTTTCGGTACAGACGGTAGCCTGAAAGGAATGCCGCAAGCTAAATTATATGCAAATACACCGGGTTTTAAAAAATGTAACCACGGCCTGATGCAAGTAGCGCAGCTTGATACCTATAAGGGCCTTGTCTTTGCAACGTTTGATACTGAAGCCCCTTCCTTGCGGGATTATTTAGGCCATTTTGCATGGTATATGGATGTGCTGCTGGATAATGATGAAGGCGGTACGGAATTTTTGCCGGGCTGTGTGAAATCTGTGATGAAAGCAAACTGGAAGTTTGCTGCCGATAATTTTGCGGGTGACATTTATCATGCAGAATGGACCCACGATAGCGGTGCGCAAGCTATCGCGAACGCCCCGGTAAAGCTCGCTCGTCAAGATCAGGCTATTCATGCTTCTTCAAACGGGCATGGTATTGAAACCAGCCTTGATAAATTTGGTAACACCAGAACGCTGGGTGAGCCGGTGATAGAGGATTATCTTCGCAGCCGGTGGGATATTTTTGAGGCACGGTTAGGTGCTGAACGTGCGCGCATGATTGGTGCTATTTCATCCGCAACTGTATTCCCAAATTTTTCATTTTTACCGGGGCAAAACACATTCCGTGTTTGGCAACCCAAAGGCCCAGATAAAATAGAACTTTATAGCTGGACACTGGTGAATAAAAACATGCCAGCAGAGGTTAAAGAAGCGTACCGCCGTGGCAGTATGATGACATTCTCCCCGGCCGGTGTGTTTGAAATGGATGACGGCGAAAACTGGGAATTTTCAACCCGCGCCAATGCTGGGGTGATTACTCGGAAGCAAAAGCTTTGTTACAGTATGGGGTTAGGGTCAGAACTTGCGGATACTGATTTTCCGGGCATTATCCACCGAGGCTCATTGAATGATGCCAATCAGCGGCTTTTTTATCAGCGCTGGCAAGATTTAATGACCACCGGCAACTGGCATGACCTGCCGGACAGAAGCGCCCGCCAGCAAAGGGAGGTGGGCAATGATGATCGCTGATATAACGACGGTGGATGCCACACGGCAGAAAGTTGTGCCGAGCTTGCATCATACCCTTGAGCAATTTTTATATGCAGAAGCCCGGCTTCTGGACAGCGAAGCCTATGACGCTTGGTTTGCTTTGGTAACAGAGGATATTCATTACTGGATGCCGTCTATGGAAAACCGCTACCGGGATGACCGCGAAGGCGTTTTTCATGAAAGCCGGATGGCTTTTTTTGATGATTATCATAAAGATCTTGCCCGTCGAGTGAAACGCTTTGGTGTGCCAACCGCATGGACAGAAAACCCACGCGTGCGGCACCTTCACACGATTAGCAATGTTGAGGCATTCCACACAAAAAAAGCCAACGAATATGAAGTACATTCGGTTTTTGTAAATTACCGCAACAGCCGCGAAACAGACACCGAAACCATCTTTGGGCGCCGGCAAGATATTCTGCGTGAAGTAAGCGGAAGCCTTAAAATTGCTCGCCGCACCATTCTGGTTGCACAGAATGTGTTGTTGGCCAAAAACATCAACACATTTTTTTAAGGGGATCAGGCATGGGGTGTCTTGAAAATTATGTGGTGGTGGTAACAGGGGGCGGAACAGGCATTGGCCTTGCGGTTGTTGATAAATACTTGACTGAAGGGGCGCAAGTGGTTGTGCTGCAACGCGGCCAAAAGGGTATAGATGCGCTTCGCAGGTCATACGGTGACAGCGTACCTGTTGTGCAAGGGGATGTAACCAATTACCGCGATAATGAACGTGTGGTGCAAGCAGCCCTTGATCACTTTGGCAAACTGGATGTGTTTGTCGCCAATGCGGGTGTTTATGATTTTTTCAAGCCGTTTGAGGATATGCCAGCAAGCGAGCTTGAAAAGACTTACAATTATATTTTCGATATCAATGTTAAAGGCAACTTATACGGTGCCCATGCGGCAGCAAGCGCCTTGAGGGCTAGTAAGGGTAGCCTGATATTTTCTGCTTCCAGCAGTAGCTTTTATGCGGGCGGGGGTGGTGCCGTTTATGTGGCATCGAAGCATGCCCTTGTAGGCCTTGTAAAACAATTGGCCTTTGAATTGGCACCCGATGTGCGGGTAAATGCTGTGGCCCCCGGCGGTACGAACACGCCCCTCGGCGGTGTGCCGGACAGTGAAGGTAACACCCAGCGCCTTGATGCAGTACCCGGTTTTGCAGACATGGTAGCCAAAACCGTGCCACTTGGTTTCTTATCTGAACCGCACCACCACACGGCTATTTACACGCTTTTGGCTTGCCGCGAACAGTCTGGGTTTATGACCGGTGCCATTATCCCCAGTGACGGCGGGCTTGTAGTGCGCGGCGGTGGTCGCCGACGCCCCAAAAATAGTGCAGAGTAAGGACACACAATGACAGATGCAGCTTACATTGAGCAAAAGCTTTCCGCGATGAAAGCACGGATGAGGCTTCCACTTATTGTAGCTCCCATGTTTTTGGTTTCAACACCGCTTATGGTTACTGAAGCCTGCCGGGCGGGCATTATGGGAGCGTTTCCTGCCCCGAATGCGCGCACGGTGAATGATTTGAAGAATTGGTTAGAGACCATAAAAACCACGCTTACGGCTGCAGAGCAGGCAGGGGAGAAGCCAGCGCCGTGGGCGATGAATATGGTAACCCACAGCAGTTATAGTCGTATGGATGATGAACTGGCGTTAATTGCTGAATATCAGCCAGATATGATTATCACGGCTTTAGGCGGGCCACAGAAAGTAGTGGCGCCAGTGCATGATTATGGCGGGCTGGTTTTTGCAGATGTGAACAGCCCTAAATATGCTCGCAAAGCGGTTGATGCAGGAGCGGACGGCCTTATCCTTATATGCAGTGGTGCTGGCGGACATACAGGCAGTTATTCCCATTTTGCGTTTATAGAGGAAGTAAGATCTTTCTTTGATGGGCCGGTCATTCTGTCTGGGGCGATTGCTAATGCCCGTGCCATTCGGGCGGTAGAAATACTAGGTGCGGACTTTGCCTATATGGGGTCAACCTTTATCGCGACACCTGAAAGCATGGTGGTGGATGACTACCGCGATATGGTGGTGCGATGCAAGATGGAAGGGTTAACACAATCAAAAGCAATTACTGGCGCACTCGGTAATTGGATGAATGAAAGCCTTGAAAAAGCAGGTTTATCACCGGAAGACATGACCCAAGCCGCAAGAATAGATTTCTCTGGCACAATAGCAGACCAGAAAAGCTGGAAAAACATTTGGAGTGCTGGTCAGGCTATTGGGCAAGTTACAAAGGTGCAGCCAGTTAGGGAAATCATTCAGCAACTTATCTCCGATTATGAGGCAGTGTTAACGGCTGAAAAGCAAATGCTCGATATACGGCAAAACCGCATTAAAGCTTTTTAAACAGGAGCATACCATGCCACATGCAAAGCCCTTATTTGTGAACCCGGTTGAAATGCTATTAGCTGCGGCAGATACGCACAGTACTAGAATAGCTTTTGTTGAAGGGGATAGGCAGATCAGTTACCGTGATTTTGTGGCGGGTGCGATTGTTATTTCAGATATAATTCACTGGCAGGCGGAGGGAGCTATGAAAGTAGCTGTTGCTTTACCTAACTCTGCTTTGTTTGTGGCCGCTGTGTTTGGGGGCTGGTTCGAGGGCTGTAAAGTTTCTGTGCATAATGTGTTGCAGCCACCGCCTGCGTTGGTTAGCCAGATGAACATGGTTATGCCGGATGTTATCCTAACAACCACTGACTATGTCGACAAGTTTAGCGCCCTTGAGAGCACTATACGCTTGGTTATTTTAGAGCAGACGGTTTTTCAAAATAACAGAAAGTATCAGCTTGGCTTCAACCCTGCAAAGATTAGAGAGGCGACTGATACATCGCTTTTTCTCTTTACTGGGGGGACAACAGGCAAGGCAAAAGCTGTTGAGCACACGTTTAAAAGTGTGATGGCCTCGGTTATTGGGATGGAGCATGCATGGCCCACAAATACAGGGCAAGAAACATGGCTTAGTATATCACCTATGTTTCATGTGTACGGTTTTTTATTTTGTGCATTATGCCCAATATATTCCAGAGCCACAAACGTAATGGGATACCCTTTTCAGACAGATAGCTCTATCGCGGCGATGAAAAGCCATCAGGTCACAGTTCTGTCTGGTGGTCCACCTGCCGTTTATGCAGCCTTACTTGCAAATGAACAGTTCAATAGAAATGCCTATAAGGCTTTACGTATTTGTGGTGGTGGCGGTGCGCCTTTCTCTGAAGCTTTACTCCATATGTGGCTCAGTATAACCGGTGTTCCAATTACGGAAGCCTACGGTATGACAGAAATGGCGCCGATTACCTCAAATGGGCCGGATGACGGCAATGTACCGGGGAGTGTGGGTAAAGCAGGTGCGGGAGTCAAAATAGAAATTAGGCATCATGATACACGCAGTGTTCTTGCTGCAGGGGAAATTGGGGATGTGTATGTCTCTGGCGAACAGTGCATGGTGGCATATTACAATAATTCAGCGGAAACTAATGCTGTATTATCAAATGGTTGGCTTGAAACTGGGGATGTAGGCTACGTTAATGCAGAAGGTTATTTATTTTTAACGGGCCGCACGAAAGAAATGATCAATGTATCCGGCTATAAGGTGTATCCCCGTGAAATTGATGATTTGCTGCTTGCACTACCAGAAATTAAAGAGGCATGTACTCTCGGTATTCCAGATGAAAGAACTGGTGAGGCAGTGGTTTCATGTTTGACTTGTGAAACTGATATTTCTGAGGAAAAGGTCCGGGCATTTTGTGCAGAGAGATTAGCCGCTTATAAAATCCCTAAGTATATTTTTGTAGTAGATACCATTCCGAAAACACCAGCAAATAAGCAAGACAGGCTCTCTCTTGCAAAAATGTTGGCTGCTAAAAAGGCTTTTAAAAATGGATAATATACAAGCTGCGGCAACTGTTGTTTTAGAGGCAAGAAGGGCTGGCCGCCCAATTCCTCAAATCAGTGTAAGTCATAAAATCGTATCGTTGGAAGACGGGTATAATGTTCAAAAGCTTGTAAAAAGCCAGTATGTTGCGGATGGTCGCATCATTTCTGGTCATAAAATTGGTCTCACCTCGAAAGCCGTGCAAACTCAGCTTGGGGTTGGGGTGCCGGATTTTGGTACACTTTATGAGGACATGGCCTATGAATCAGGAAGCTATGTGCCCGCTAGCCGATTAATGCAGCCGAAAGCAGAGGCTGAAATCGCTTTTGTACTGGCAAAAGACATCAACCAGCAAATGGCTATGGATGATTTGCCAAGCTTTATAAGCCATGCTTGTGCTGCAATTGAAATTGTAGATAGTGCGATTGAAGGGTGGAAGCTTTCTATCGGAGATACTATTGGGGATAATGCTTCTTGCGGCCTCTATGTGCTTGGTAATGACCGAGTAAAACTTCCCAATGCTGATTTGGCGGGCTGTATAATGTCGATGTCTGTGGACGGCAAAACTGTATCGACTGGTAAAGGATCAGACTGTTTAGGGCATCCCTTAAACGCTGTGCTTTGGTTGATAGAGGCGTTAACCACACGAGGTGAAAGCCTGAAAGCTGGGGATATAATTCTGTCTGGCGCCCTTGGGCCTATGCACTCCCTTAAAAAAGGTGATCACGTGTTGGCGAGTATTAGTGGTTTCTTGCCTGTTGGCTTCACTCTTGTTTAAGGAAAACTGAACGTGGCAAAAATTAAGTGCGCTATCATTGGCTCAGGAAACATTGGTACTGACCTGATGATAAAAATACTGAGATCAGATGGCCCGCTTGAAATCGTCGCTCTTGTTGGGATTGATGCCACATCAGAAGGTTTGGCGAGAGCTTCTCGTATGGGAGTTCATACTGTCGATACAGGTTTTGATGGCTTGGTTGCCTACCCGGTTTTTAAAGAGATTGGTATTGTTTTTGATGCCACATCTGCGGGCGCACATCAATATCATGATAGTCTTTGTCGCCATTACGGGAAAACAATGATTGATCTAACACCCGCTGCAATTGGGCCTTATACTGTACCGGTTGTGAATATGGCAGCGAACCTAAAAGAGCCAAATGTTAATATGGTGACATGTGGTGGGCAGGCAACAATTCCAATTGTTGCGGCTGTGAGCAGCGTTTCCCATGTTTATTATGCCGAAATTGTTGCCTCTATCGCATCAAAGTCAGCGGGACCTGGCACCAGAGCAAATATTGATGAGTTTACGGAAACAACAGCACGGGCGATTGAACAGGTGGGGGGGGCCGATCGGGGTAAAGCTATTATTGTTCTTAATCCGGCAGAGCCACCGCTTTTAATGCGGGATACAGTGTTAACTCTGTCTAAGAGTGCTGATGAAACGGTTATTGAAACCTCTATCGAGGCAATGGTGCAGCGGGTGCAAGAGTATGTGCCGGGTTACCGCCTAAAACAAAAGGTTCAGTTTGAACATTTTAGGTCTAATAATCCGCTTACAATTCCGGGCTTTGGTACTTTTGAAGGCCTAAAAACCTTAGTTTTTCTCGAGGTTGAAGGGGCAGCTCACTATTTGCCTGCGTATGCTGGTAACCTTGATATTATGACATCTGCAGCACTGGGCACCGCGACACAGATTGCAACATTGATGCTAAAAGCAGCAGCATAGAGGGAATCCAATGCAGAAGAAGCTTTATATACAAGACGTCACGCTGCGTGATGGCATGCATGCAATTCGTCATAACTATAGCATTGATCACGTTAAAAAGATTGCTAAAGCACTGGATGCTGCTGGAGTAGATGCTATTGAAGTGGCTCACGGCGACGGCCTTAGTGGTTCTAGCTTCAATTATGGTTTTGGTAGCCATACGGATTGTGAATGGCTGGAAGCAGCTGCTGAGGTTATAGAAAAGGCGGTTCTTACAACCTTGTTGTTGCCGGGAATTGGGACCATCCATGATCTAAAGCAGGCATACAGCCTCGGCGTGCGATCTGTTCGTATTGCCACACACTGTACGGAAGCTGATGTTGCCCGGCAGCATATAGAAACAGCCAGATCCTTGGGAATGGACACAATTGGTTTTTTAATGATGAGCCATATGTCTGCCCCCGATGTTTTGGCGCAGCAAGCTAAACTCATGGAAAGTTACGGTGCAACAACAATATATGTTGTGGATAGCGGCGGCGCACAGAATATGGATGATATTGCCGCGCGCCTGCAAGCTTTTGATAAAGTTTTGAAACCTGAGATAGAACGCGGCATCCATGCCCATCATAACCTTTCGCTGGGCGTGGCAAATTCGATTGTTGCAGTACAGAATGGCGCTGTTCGTGTTGATGCCAGCCTTACCGGCATGGGCGCGGGAGCAGGTAATGCGCCCCTTGAAGTATTTATCGCAGCGGCTGACCGGTTAGGGTGGCAGCATGGCTGCGATTTATTTGCCTTAATGGATGCAGCAGAAGAACTTGTTCGCCCCCTGCAGGACAGGCCTGTAAGAGTTGATAGAGAAACCTTAAGCCTTGGTTATGCCGGCGTGTATTCCAGTTTCTTGCGTCATGCAGAAAAGGTGGCACAAACATACGGCCTTGATGTTAGAGAAATTCTCGTCGAACTAGGTGCCAGAAAGATGGTGGGCGGGCAAGAGGATATGATTGTGGATGTGGCGCTCGATTTACTGAAAGCTAAAGAAGCCTAAATAGTTACAAGTTTTTGCCACAGATTTCTTGCGCTTGCTTTTCTGACATCAGTTGAATGAATACTGGTGGAAAGGAGAGATTCACCCAAAAGATAAGCGAGTGCCATATTAGCTCGCACTGTGGCTTCTTCTTCGGCAAACTCAAGATCAAGAAATAGTCTTTTGGTATAGTCAAATCGTACCCGGTCAACATCAATAATAGTTTGAAGGGCAAGGGCATCGCGTCTGGCCCAACTACGGATCGCTAGTTCTGTTTCCCAGCCCAATTTTTCTGGTGCCGTTCGTGAGGGTAGCTCTAGCAAATCGAGCAAGCGCTGTTTTGGGTCACGTGATGAGGTGTTGATGCGGGTAATGATGCCAAATGTGGTATTGGCCATCCACATATCCAGCATCTTTTTAAGTAGCTCACCCCGGTTTTGGAAATGGTGATAAAAACTGCCTTTGGTCACGCCGAAATTGCGTGCGAGAACATCAATCGAGACGCCTTCAATGTTAGATTTTGCAAGCAGGCGAAGGGCTGAATGCACCCATGTTTCCTCGTCTAGTTTTGGGATCTTTTTTTTAGCGGTCACCTTGGTTCCCATACCTTTTATTACCTGCATATAAGCTAGAGTATTGTCGATTTTAAAATCTAGCAAAGAAATACTGTGTGGCCTAGTATTTAATCTGAAAAGTATGTTCTTTTACAGTGTGTTAATCCATAAATTTAATGCGGCACGCAAAATGGTTAAGTTTATCAACCTTTATGCAAAGCTGTAGTTTTGCATAGCTGTAACCTTATCCGTTATGGTGGGTTATTTCTGGAAGGGCACAATATGCGCAGGGTTTTTAAAATAGGGCTATTTATAGTAGTCCTGATGGTTGAGTCATTATCTACCCATGCTGCAGAACCTGATGATGTTTTTGTAAATGTGCTCGGCGGGAAACTCCATTTCAAGGTTTATAAAGGCAATGAAAAGGTTGTGCTGCTTGAATCTGGGGCAGGCTTTGGTGCCGAAGAATGGGATACGTATGCACCTGACCTTGCTGCAGCAACGGGTGCTACTGTCATAAGCTATGACAGGGAAGGTAAAGGCGAAAGTGATGGCTTAGACACTGACTACGATGTGCATAATGAAATGGTGCGCTTACACGGCGGCCTTTATGCGCTTGGGTATTCTGAAAACCTGTATCTGGTGGGGCATTCTTACGGTGGGTATCTGATTCAGCTATATTCCAACATATACCCAGGTGATGTGAAAGGGCTTGTTTATGTGGATGTGGTTACCACTAAAGGTATAGACGCGTTTGGCGCTGGTGAATTGCAGAGCAGGGTGCTGAAACGCAACGATGTAGCCGAGCCTGATAAAAAGCAGCTTAGCAACCTACGTATGGGGCATGGTTATGTTAGAACCCACGAAATAATGCGGCAATACCCTGTTGTTTGCGGTGTTCCTGTTGCTGTTATAACGGCAGGTAAGGTCTCAAGCGGCTTGGATAGTGCAATTGTCGCTGGTTGGCAGGAAGGACACAGTGCGCTTGTTGAGCATAGCAACGGTAAGCATTTGTTTGCAGAGAAGAGTGGCCATATGGTGCCGTGGGATCAGCCGGACATAATAACAGAAGCGGTGCAATATGCTTTGGATGCAGGTGCTGATGCTAATGCAGTTCTTGGTGAACATGGTAAGCGGTGTAGCATGGGTGAAAGTGAATGATGGAGTAAAGTAATGCCATTTTCAGATATTCTTATAATTTTAGGGTTGTTATCAGCTTTATTTGCTTTTTTGTTCTGGCCGCACAAAAAGCCTTTTGTGTGGGGTTTTTTTTCACTTTCTGTGATAGGGGCTGCTATATCGCTGTATCACCTGCATTGGCAGGCGGTTCTTGGTGCTTGTTTACTGTTTGTTTTTATGCTGGTTTTCAGCTTTGTTAAAGATAAACCCACTTCAGTGTTATCAAGGAACCTAATGTTAGGGGGTGGTTTGATTTGTACTTTTTGTGCTGTTTTACCATTCTATTTTTTCCCAATTTTTTCTTTGCCAGAACCAACCGGTAGCTATGCCGTCGGTATGCAGGAATATGAGTTGGTTGATGAAAGCCGCAAGGGTGTTTTAGGGGAAGATAAGGATACGGCGCGGCGCATAAAAGTAAGGATTTGGTACCCAGCAAAAACTGTGGCTGGTTTGGATAAAAGCCTCTACTGGAGCCGGGCACAGGGGCTTTATCAAGGGGTTAGTCTGGCAAAGAATTTTGGTGAGCCAGCGTTTATATATATGCATTTGTCTTCAGTTGGAACAAACAGTTATGAGGCTGCACCTATAGCAACAACTGATAAACCGTTCCCTTTTGTCGTATTTAGCCATGGATTTTGGAGTTATCTGTCACAAAATACGGCACTTATGGAGCAACTTGCAAGCCATGGCTATGTTGTTGCTAGTATGTCTCATATAGGCGATTCATCTACAGTATTGTTCTCTGATGGAACGAAGGCGGTACCGTATTTTGAGGCGACAGATGATGAAACTGCTGGGGCCAAGGACGATGCCTTGGTAGGCGCGCTGACTGCCTTCATGGGGTCAGATACACACGGTGCGCGTGTTGCGGCCATTCCTGCCTTAGAGAAAGTAGTTAAAGAGCACCGGCTTTACGAAAGTTTTGAAGCATGGCGTGATGACATGCTGTTTGTAACCAGTTCGCTGCGGGAGAATAAAGTGCCCGCCCGGATTGTTGCCATTTCTGAGCATACAGATTTTTCAAAAATAGGCGCTGTTGGCATGTCATTTGGTGGCACAATGGCAGCTACATTTTGCCATATCGAGGACACCTGCGTTGCAGCGGTTAACCTTGATGGTGAAAACTTTGACTTCAGTCTTTATGATCAGGAAATAAATGCCGCCTTACTGATGGTGCTCACAGACCAGCCGTTTAATTCATTTCAGGTCAAGGATAAAAGCTTTAATCCAACAGATTATGCTTATGAAAAATATGCGACAATGGGGCAAAGAGCAGATATTTATAGAATGCATTTACGGGGCATGAGACATTTGGGGTTGATGGACTTGCACTTGCTTGCGCGCTCACCGTTTAGGGCAAGTGTATATGGCGGCATTGGTAGGGAAAAAGGCATTGCTGCCATTAATGAGGCGACACTTGAGTTCTTTGATAAGCACTTGCGTGCGCAGCAATCCGCATTCCCCACTGATGTATACGCGGCGTATCCAGAAATGGTAGAACATGACCCATCGGGAGTAGCGCGCTGGTGGGCAGATAATCAGTAGAGGTATTTTTTAACGCTGCTGGATTATGGGGCCAGACGTTTTTATCAAATTTGAATCCGGTTAGGCAAAGAGCGTTTCCTCCTTAAGCGATACGAAAGGTGTCACTGGGGTAAAAATAATTGAGTATGGCCAAGGCTGGCCGTCATTCATATTTGGAGGAAATGAGAATGAAAAGTTCATACAAACTATGTTCTTTTAAACGTGGCTTGTTGGCATCGAGCATGTTGGCTGCGGGGCTAACAGTGCCTGCCGGTGCGGCAGAGGCTGAAAAGGATACATCGTTCACACTGGAGGAAATTCTTGTAACGGCTCAAAAGCGTACTGAATCGTTACAGGATGTACCAATTAGTATTTCCGCACTAGGTGCAGAAGAACTAGAAGCTATGCGGGTTATGGGTGTTGATGACTATATAACATCTATCCCCAACGCTACGTATATTACAGCCGGTGCTTATTGGGGCCAAAATGTTACGCTTCGAGGCATTAGCGATTTTTCTGGTGGCCGATATGAGGTTATCTCTGTCATGGTTGATGACATGGGTTTTGGTGCCATTAATTCTAACAGTATTTTATCAGCTCAGTTTTGGGATATTGACCGGATCGAGGTGCTGCGTGGGCCGCAAGGTACGTTAAGTGGCCGGAACTCCATGGGTGGGGCGATTAATATTATTACAGCAAAGCCCAGTACCGAAAACTATGAGATGAAAGCAACGCTTGATTACGGGCGGTTTGACACATTTCTTGGCAAGTTGACTGTAAACGTACCTGTGAGTGACACTGTAGCTGTTCGGGCCACGGCCTACACAGAACAGGCCGATGGTGCCATTAAAAATATTGGCCCAGCAGGTGGATCATCCTCAAAAGATAACTATGGGGGACGAGCGGCTGTTAGGTGGACACCAAACGATCGCCTTACTCTTGATGCATCGATTGCCTATGAACAGCAGGACAGAGGTTCAGAGCCTTTTATCCTGCGATCGTTCTTTGACGAAGACTTTCAGGAAGCTCAGGTAACAGCACTTGAATCATGGGGCGGTGTTTATCTCGATGATGTCGACTTTTATGCAGATGTTGGCAATAATGGCGGCAAGGTAAAACGCGATGTTTATGAATATACAAAGATAACAGACTGGATTGCTTCTTTTGAAGCTGCTTACGAATTTGATAATCATACAATCCAGCTTCTATACGGCCATTTCAGCTATGAAATTGATTATCAGGAAGATTATGACCAGACAGAGTATAGCTGGTGGAAAACAACCCGTAACAGGGAAGTGAAAACCGATACGGCAGAATTTAGGATCTCTTCAGATTATGAAGGTGCTTTTAACTGGGTTGCTGGTGCAAGCTATCTTAAGGAAACTCAGGATAATGACCAGATAGACTGGATAGGTATATGGGCCACACAAGGTGGTACACCGCGCTATGCTGGTGAAGGTGGTTATACACCAGCTTATAGAGGCCTGAGCAATGATAATATGAAGAGTATTGGTTTTTTTGCTAATGCTTTTTGGGATATTTCTTCGTCATTGCACCTTTCAGCAGGGGCGCGGTACAGCATCGAAACAACACAGTTTGGCAGCAAGTTTAATTTTGATACTGCTAACCTGAACCCAGACTTTGTTAGCCCGATTACGGACGCAGACCTGCGACCTGAGGCTAAAATTAAAAAGTTTTCACCGCGTATTGCCTTAAACTATGATCTTACTGAAAATGCGACTGTATATGCGCAGTTCTCGACAGGCTACCGGGCTGGATATGGTAATGATGCCCAGTCTGTTAGTGTTGGGGCACCAGAAAAGGTTCTGCCAGAAAAGCTCATAAACTATGAGCTCGGTTACAAGGCACAGCTTTTGGATAACCGCGTAAATGTGGCTGCTGCGGTGTTCTTGATGGACTACACATCCTTACAGGTAGAAGAGTTGCTTGATCCAGCCCTTAACCCATTTCCGTTCAATATTTACTATGATATTAACGCTGGTAAAGCGCAGTCTAAAGGCTTTGAGCTTGAAGCTGAGGCATTGGTTACCCGTGAATTGGTGCTTGATGCAAGTATTGGTTACACGAAAGCAACCATTAAAGAAGTGACGCTTGATAGTGTAGATTACACGGATGTGGGCATGCCAAATGTTCGCCCATGGACGGTAAGCCTTTCTGCAACTTACACAAAACCGATCAAGGACGATATTGAAGGCATTATCAAGCTTGATTATCAGTATCAGGATAGTCTGCAATGGCGCGGTGTATTGCCAGATCCTCGTTTTTATGTTGATGCATATAACACAGTAGATTTAAGTATAGGCCTGCAAACTGATAGCTGGACAGTAACGGCGTATTTCGAAAATGTGTTGAATGAAAAATATCATTCAGCAGTTGGTTGGGAAACGGTTGGTTTCCGGGGACCGCTGCTTTACACGGAGCCGCGCATGTTTGGTATTCGTCTGACCTATAAGATGGGTGGTCAGTAACATTTGTTAATAAACCTGCCATGTGCCGGCTTTCCCAATGTTTAATCTGAGGGAAGGCCGGCTTTTTTGTTTAGATGAAGGATACTTGCATGCAACCTATTAAGCATCTTACCCTATTCTTTGCCGTCATATGTTGCAGTGTGGTTCAGGCCGTTGAACCAAAAGAAACGGACAATCAAGCAGAGCTTGAAGCATTTGTTGATGGCTGGGTGCATGAAAATATGAACCCTCAGGAAGTAGCGGGTGTGATGGTCTCTATTGTTCAAAATGGCAATATCCTGTTGGAAAAAGGATATGGTTATGCGGATATAGAAAAACACACATCGGTTGATCCGGTACATAGCCTTTTCAGGGTTGGTTCCATTTCAAAGTTATTTACATATACGGCGGCAATGCAGCTTGTTGAAACAGGTAGGCTTGATCTGCATGCTGATATAAATACCTACCTTACAGATATGAAGATAGCCGAAGAATATGGAAAGCCGATAACAGCGACACACTTAATGACACACCGCGCAGGCTTTGAAGATACTGTTTTGGGTATCGATTTTATAGGTGGCGATGTGCCTGTGCCATCTCCAACAGAATACCTTACCCGATACGTAGAAAAGCGCGTAGCGCCACCAGGACTTAGGACGTCGTATTCCAATTACGGCGTTTCCCTTCTTGGTCATGTGGTAGAAGAAATAGCTCATACACCATATTCTGATTATATTGAGCAGCACATTCTGCAGCCGCTTGGCATAGAGCACTCTTCCTTCAGGGAACCGGGTCGTGGCACTGCCATGCCAAACCGACTGGTACCGTTTGTAGCGAAAGGTTATGCCTACAGGGATGGGAAGCTGATTGAAATACCAAGTGAGCATATATACCCTGCTGCTGCACCTGCAGGTGCACTCTATACAAGCGCGCATGACATGGCCCTTTTTATGAATATGTATTTAAATGCAGGAAGTGCCTTAGGGGACGATGGCAATAGTGTTAGGCTTCTTGCACCTGAAACAGTCTTGGAAATGCAAACACGTAATTATGCGGATCGTATGGGTGGTGCAGATATAGCGCATGGATTTTTCAATAGTACCATAAAAGGCTATAATGCTTATTCCCACGGTGGCGCAATGGCCGGGTTTTTATCGCATCTTGTTTTAGTGCCTGAAAAGAAACTGGGCATTTTTATTTCTGTCAATTCAGCAGATCATGCTCCTGCCCAATTTCCTGCCGCGGTTATCGGGTATATGCTGCCAGAACAAAACACTGTTTACGGCAGTTATAAAGCTCATGGTGATGCAGCACTTAGTGATTTCACAGGGCTTTACCTGACAGACAGGCGGCCTTATTCAACCCTTGCTAAGCTTATGGCGCTAGGGGTTGGCGAAACGACCGTCACTGCCGAAAAAAGTGACACGCTTGGCCTTGGGGGCAGGCAGTGGCAGCAAATAGCGCCTTTGCAGTTCGCGGCGAATGATAACCCAGATGATGTTATTGTATTTCAGCGTGGAGAAAACGACAAAATTGTACGTTACCATGATACACGTGGCATGGCACATGACCGTATTGGTTATTTGCAATCCACCAACTTCTTTTATGCGGGTATGATTTTAGCAGGCATTGGATCATGTGCACTGCTTGTTTACAGCTGCTTTAACAGGCAGCGTTTCGATGCAAATAAAGTAGTGCACGTGGTGCCCGCCATTGTAGTTTTAGTGTTTCTAGGGCTGTTTTATGCTGGCACCCAGGAGGTTTTGTCCTTGGGGCCGTTCATTTTGTATCAATGGCCGCCTTTGGCGCTCACAATGGCGGTGATATGTAGTTATGCTCTGACTTTTCTTGCAGTGCCCATGGCAGCAGTTAGTGTTCGCACTCTTTTATCAACTGATTATGGCCTTCTAAACAAAACCATTTCTGTCATTTATTTTTCATTGATATGCTGGTTGCTTGCAGGCATGTGGGTCTGGAATTTTTTGTAAGGCAGGTAAGGTGAAAAAAAAGCCCCAATATTGGGGCTTTTTTATTTACTTTGGTTTTATGATTTTCCAAACGCCAATGGTCATGAGTGGCAGAACAAAGATCGCCAAGAAATAATAGGTGCTATACCTAAAGCCTTTTGCCACAAGGTCAATGATGCCTATAGATGTTGCAAGGTAGGTTGATATAATAAGCAAGCCAAAAGCAAGGGCAGGGCGTAGTATTTTGGGCATATCCTTGCCGTTCTCTTCAAACTTTTTGGCAACACGTTCGTTTGCACCGTGGAGCAGGCCAACACCCGTTTGTATCAGCATGCCAATAATGGCAATATGAATGATAACTTTGAGAACTGGCGTATCCATATCTGCAAAAACGGCTGAGATTGGCACTGGCACACTTAGCACCTGTGGATAAAGTGCACTAAGCATCAGAAAAAGTGCAAGCCCTGGTATCATGATAATAGGACCAGCAAGTGCACCAGCGGTAAAGGCTTCCTGCCGGGTTGTAAAATGGCGTGCCACAAAAATAAGGATTGGTAGAACGGCAATATTATAGCCGGTATATGTTAGGGATGACCAGAGCACATCAAAACCAATAGGTTCTGGTTTTATAAGGGTGGTAATATCGCTACCAAAATGCTGGATTGCAATAATAAACAGAACAGCATAGGCGATGTAAAAAACTATAGACCAAGCGGACATAACCCTTTCAAGCCACTTACTGTTTAAATATACAAGGCCCACGATCACTGACATAAAAAAGACGGCAGTGGCAATGCGCGGTGCATTCAAAACATCAGCCGCCATTTCAACAGAAGCTGCGGCGACCACAGAAAGTGTTATTGTCATGGTAGCGAAATACCCGATTTCAAACAAAAACCATGCTGGGCCCATATAGGTGCGGCAGAAGCTTCTATAATCAAAAGTTTGGGTTTGGCGCGAGAGTTCAAAAGCAACCATTGAACACAGGCTGAAAATAACGATGGTTAACAAAAGTGCAATCAGTCCACCAAAAGGCCCAACAGATAGAAAAAACTCTGTTATTTCCCTACCTGTTGCATACGATCCACCAATAAGCACAGATTGAATAACAAGTCCCGGAACCAGATACCGTTCAAAAAAATTCTTCATATATCCTACCCTGATATTGTTTTATGTTTTGGATTATTGGCTTTTAGTAAAGCCTATCCCGCAACATGGTTTCATTGTTTTCCTCGATAGCTTCTTCACTTGCCTCTATTTTGGTAAATTCTTTGACCATTTTTGCGAGGGAAGGCAGATCTTTAGACTTCATATGGCTGCTTTCACGCCATAATTTACTGCGCATAACAGCTTTGCCGCAGTGCAGGTATATCTGGTTAATCGAGATACGAATGGCAGTGATTGGTTCTTTGCCATCACGCGCCATCGCGGCAAGAAGTTTTGGATTAGTGGTTACTTCAGCAGCGCCATTCGCGCGAAAGAAGAAGTTTAGGCCCTGAAATAGAAATAATAGGCCTACATGGCCATTTCTAATAATGTTTCTGATGGTTTCAATTTTGTTATTGCCGCGCCAGTCTGGTATGGCAATTGTTTTGCTATCAATTACGTGAATAAAGCCGGCTTCGCCGCCGCGCGGCGATACATCAAACATGTTGTCGGCAGCAGACCCAATGCATACAAAGCTGGCGTTTTGAATGTAGTTAACATGAAACTCGTGCAGGGATGTTTTGATGCCGGCAATAATATCAGCATCTGGTGGTGCGTAAATTTTGTTTAGATCGTCCTCTGATCGAATAACGTAAGGGTCAGTCATAATGCTAAACTTTCAACTTAAGGTACACTCACGGGAGAGGGCTTTATAATCTGCCCTGGGCTGGCTCCTGTACTTTTGCCATTTTTATAAACAAGCGTGCCATTTACCCACACATTTTCAATACCTTTTGAAAGTGCTTTAGGCTCGAGTACTGTAGCCATATCTGCCACGGTCGTCGGGTTCAAAAGTACGAGATCAGCTGCATACCCGGGCTTTATCAGCCCGCGCTTTTCAAGGCCAAGGTGCTCGGCTGTCATACCAGACATTTTGTGAATGGCACTTTCCAGCGAGAGTGATTTTTTTTCACGCACATAATGGCCTAAAACACGCGTGAAAGTACCGTACCCACGGGGGTGGCCACCATCAAGGCCATCAGAGCATATATTGCTGTGTGCCCACTTTAGGAAGCTCTCAACATCATCTTCACTCATGCTGGTACCAATGATGGATTCTACGTGCTCTGCATCAGGGTTGCTTTTTTCATAGGCCAATACTTGTCCCATAAGGTTCATGTAGGTTGTAACCGGGTCGGTGCCTTTCGTGTGCGCTATGTCGGCTATTGTTAGCCCTTCAAGGGTTGGGTCAGGCATGAATCGCTGGACAATGACGCCTGATGGGGAAAGCGTTTCTTTGAAATGCATGGAAATGGGTTCTGGGTCTGTATAATTCTTATTTGGGAACAGGATACGCATGGTGGTTTGCCAATAGGTGTAAGGGTAAATATCGGCTGTAATATCAATGCCTTCTGCTCTCGCACTATCTAGCAGTCTAATATAGTCGTTTGCTGTGCCCCATAGCTTTTTAGTGCCAACCTTGATATGCGATACTTGAACAGGGCCGTGTGTTTCACGCCCGATTTCAATCACTTCATTGATCGCATCAGCCATATCTGTATTTTCATTGCGGATATGGCTGATATAGCGGCCTCCCATAGCTGCGTTAGCTTTGGCAAGTGATAGAAGCTCGGCCCGGTCAGAAAACACGCCGGTTTCGTAGCCTAGTCCGGATGATAGCCCAAAAGAGCCATTTTTTATATCGGTTTCAAGCATGGAAACCATGTCGTGCACTTCATCTGGTGTTGCAGGGCGGCGTATGTCGGTTGCAGGCATAACGGCTGACCTTAGGCTATTGTGGCCAGTATAAGATCCGACATTTACCGCAACAGGATTATTTTCTAATGAGTTATAAAATTTCGATAACGGGATTTGAGAAAAGCCATCTTGCCCTACAATGATTGTTGTAACACCTTGGTTAGTTACAGCGATCATACTAGGTGTTTCAAACATACCGCGATCATGGTGGCTATGAGAATCTATAAAGCCGGGAGCCAGCACAAGGCCGTTACCGTTGAGAACCTTTTCTTTTGTTCCAGCAGTGAGGTTGCCAACGGAAACAATCTTGGCTCCTGAAATACGGACAGACGCTTTATGGGCATCTGCACCTGTACCATCAACTAGTACAATATTACTGATCAGCCATGTATCGTTTTCGGGGGATGCACTACAGGCACTTATAAGAAAGAATGCACCCAATCCAAGTCGTGAGAAAAGGGTTTTAATAGGCAGGTCTCTAAAGGACAGCTTCTTATACATCGGGTACTCCGTAATTCCAGCACACAGAGGGTAGCTAACGTGCCTATAAATTACTGTGGCAAAAAGCTATGGGGGTGTCTTTGCCTTTTGGTAAAGACTTTTGCATAAGAGGCATGATGTTGTGACCGGAGGTGGTAAACTGCCCTTTAATAGCCAGCCTTTCGCTTTCTCGAATAAGACATGGACTGTAGGGCAATACGGCGCATGTTGGCAGGCGATGTACCGAAAGCTGCTTTAAAGGCCCGTGTGAAACTCGCGGGGTGTTCATATCCGGTTTCCAAGGCTATTTCGATCATGGGCATATTGCTATTGCGAACCAGCTCAAGGGCATATTCCATTCGCAGGTTATCCCGTATTCTGGCAACAGTGTTGCCAAACACCAGCTTGAAGCCTAGCTGTAATTTTTGGCGCGTCATGCCCACGGCATAGGCGATCTCAGGGATATTGGCCGGCTCATCAAGCCCGTGTTTTAAATACCGCATGGCGCGGTATATTTTTTTATAGTCGTCTTCTGTGAAAACAACATCGCTGATTTGGTCATCAACTTCATTAAACAGGGTAAAGAGTATATGGCATGCCAGTTCCTGAGATTTTGATCTAAGGAATGCTTTTCTAAAGCCGCCAGTGAAGGGGCACTCAATGAGCTGGCGTGCGGCTAGATAAGCTGTTGGTGTTAACATAACATTGGTGTGCGGCAGAGGCGCGCCTGTATCTACAAAGCTGCGAATGTCTTTGGGCATATCGTCGGCAGCAAGGCCAAGCGTATTGTATAGCTCGCTTCTGTTAAGAAACACGCTAACCCATTGTAGTTTACATCCCGGCTTGTAAACTGTTTTAAATTCTGTGCCTGCAGCCATACCGTAATATGTGCAGTAACCATCAGATAATTCGCCAATTGTACCATAGTTATCAAGCACTTCTACGCCAGCGTTAATAACCGCTGATAAAACAAGGTGGTCATCAGAGACATGCCGCCTAGGAATTGTGGTTGTTGCAACCATGTCAACAATAGAGAGATAGAGGCCATTACCTAATGCATAAAACTCCCAGCCGCCACTGGCTATGGTTTCGTCATAATCTTCCCGAAACCCAAGGCCTTCGCCAAAGGACCTGGTCCAGCCCTGATCAGTTTTGATGGCCTTTGATGTCTCTGTGCGAGTCTCTATCAGAGACTTTAGCATGTCATCCATGTTGCGAATTTTGCAAGATGACCAATTCTCAATAGGCGGCACTTCTTTTGCCATTGCACTCCCTGCGCGTGTGAGCATAGTTGCTGTTTCTCCCTGTTATATTACCATAAATAGATACCTGAATAAACCTATTGAAATTTGTATCGATGTGTCCTTATGAAAGCAGTGATGCAACACTGCTTTGGGGCCATTTATCACGCCATGGCATTGCCTGTTCTAATTGTAGTGAGAGCTCAAGCAATAGTTTTTCACTGCCTTGCCGCCCGGAAAATAACGATCCGATAGGGGCAAAATTATCGGCCATAAACAACGGAAGTGAAATGGACGGCGCGCCAGTTAGATTATGTAACGGCGTGTAGGAAACATACTCAAACATTTCTATAAGAAGTTCAGGAAATGGCCGCAGTGGCCCAAGCCTGTCAAGCTCGACGGGAGGTTCTTTCAATACAGGGCTTAGGATAACATCCCACTCATCGAAGAATGTGTCGTATTCTATATTGGCAAGCCCGGCGGCTGTGAAGAATTGCTCTAGCTTTAAAGGGCTAAGACTTTCGGCCCATTTTGCAAGATCAAGTGTCCATGGTTCTAGGTTTTCTTCGATGGCACCTTTTTTAAGGTTTGCGGTGCAACTAGCAACAATATCATGAGCCTGATATGCCCATATTGTTCTGAAGGCGTCATAAACTGCGGGACCGTTTACCGGAGCTGTTACATATTCAACTTTATGACCTAATGATGCGCAGAGGTCAGCTGTGCGCCTAATGACAGTCTCAACGGCAGGATGAGGTGCCTCGCCCAGAAGGTTATTCATGATAACTGCAATTTTGAGAGGGCGTTCTAACGGGTTAGGCATACCACCAATGCTTGTTGGATGGCACAGGTCAACACCCCATGATGTGTCACGTACAGTACGTGACAGAAGGGAATCAGCCACGAGATAATCATCAATAAGAGTTTGACCGCGTGGACGAAGATTAGCGCCTCTGCCAGGCTTCATCCCAACAACGCCGCAACAAGAGGCTGGAATACGAATAGAGCCCCCGCCGTCGGCTGCATGTGCAAGGGGTACTATACCAGCCGCAACGGCTGCGGCAGCGCCGCCACTGGAGCCACCGGTCGAATACCCAAGCGACCAAGGGTTGTGTACTGGGCCATAAAGAGTGGGTTCTGTAGTGGGTAGAAGGCCAAACTCTGTTGCGTTTGATTTGCCGATAGGAATAAGGCCAGCTTGATCAAGCTTGTTTGTATAAGGATACGACTTTGCAGTATAGGGGTGATTTACCCGAAATTTGGACCCAACATGGGCCGGCATATCAGGATAATCGAGTCCGTCTTTTAGGAGGTATGGCACGCCAGACATTGGGCTATGGTCATCACTTATATGAAAAGCTCTGGCTGTGGCATCGTCATATGCTTTATAGCTTATACTATTAAGTTCGGGGTCCAGCGCTTCTGCTCTGGTGATCGAGGCTTCAACCAGCTCCAGAGCCGTTATATCACCACACCGAAGAAGAGCAGCTTGATCATGGGCATCGAGCATTCCCAGTTTAAGGGCATCATTTTTGGTAATACTGGGGCGGCTAGCTTTCATAAATAATCCTGCAATCACTATAGTCATGTTAAATTTTACTAGGTCCAGCCATACAGGATTAAAATATTGGCTTCTTATGATTTAAGGCTTAGCCCTTAGCATTTTGATCAGACACCTTGCTTTTTGCAGAAATAATACGTCGCCCATAGTCACTGCTGGAAATTTCTTGCGTTTTTATCGTCGTTGTCCGATATATTGAAATATGCAAGAGAAAAAGCCAGTGCTAACGAAACGTAAACATACAGGCGCCCCTGAACTAGGGCCGCGCTTAAAAAGCCTGCGCCTTGAACGTAAGTTAACACTTGATCTGCTTGCATCTAAAACCAATATCTCAAAATCTATGTTGTCTCAAATCGAGCGAGGTGAAACAAACCCTACATTTGCTATTGTGTGGACGTTAACGCAGGCATTAAGGGTCGACCTGACGGATTTGATTGGCGGTAACCGGGTAGATAGTAATAACGATGCTATTGAACTATTACCTGCTCACTATACGCCGGCTATAACCAGCAAGGATGGGCTTTGTATACTTAGAATACTTAGTCCTATTGGTCTCGCCAGTCATACTGAGTGGTATGATATGGTAGCACAGACCGGTGGGATGCTTGCCAGTGAACCCCATAGTGCAGGTTCCATGGAACACTTTACCTGTGTATCAGGCCGGTTTCTAATAAAAAGCGGTGAGAGTGAGCAGCATTTGAAAGAAGGGGATACCGTGAGGTACGCTGCAGATGTTCCCCATGCTATTATTAACGACGGTAAAACAGAGAGCCGTGGCTTTTTGTTAGTCCTCACCTGATTTCATTGCGTTTGTTCTATTATGTTCGGATTTAATGTTTGCTCTTTACATTTTCCGATATAGTGGATATTTGTTTTTTATATTGAAATAACGAGGTGCCTCTATGACGTTTACGCAAGATTTTATGGATGATGTATCAGTAACTCTTACTGAAATAAGGGGAGAGGGCCTCTATAAGCGCGAACGGGTAATTACTTCCCCGCAAGCGGCACAAATAGACGTTGAGACTGTATCGGGTGTAAAGAGCGTTCTCAATATGTGCGCAAATAACTACCTTGGGCTTGCAAATCACCCTGATTTGGCTGTTGCAGGCAAGGCTGCACTCGATAAATATGGATATGGCATTTCTTCTGTGCGTTTCATTTGCGGCACACAGGATGTGCACCGCCAGCTTGAATCCGAAATAGCGGATTTTTTAGGAATGGAAGATTCTATTCTCTATGCTGCCTGCTTTGATGCAAATGGTGGCCTGTTCGAGCCGCTTTTGGGCGAAGACGATGCTATTATTTCTGATGCGCTTAATCATGCTTCCATTATTGATGGCATACGGCTGTGCAAGGCAAAGCGCTATCGGTATGCCAATAATAATATGGCAGAGCTTGAGGCGCGCTTACAAGAGGCAGATGCAGCAGGTGCGCGGCATAAGCTAATAGCAACAGACGGTGTCTTTTCAATGGACGGCATCATCGCTGATCTTAAATCAGTGTGTGATTTAGCCGAAAAATACAATGCTATTGTGATGGTGGATGACAGTCATGCAACGGGCTTTACCGGAGTAGCAGGGCGCGGCACACCAGAACACTGCGGTGTTGAAGGGCGGGTGGATATTCTAACTGGAACACTTGGTAAGGCACTTGGCGGTGGCTCAGGTGGTTATATAGCAGCACGCAAAGAGATTATAGAACTGCTGCGTCAGCGTTCGCGGCCATACCTGTTTTCAAATGCTCTGCCTCCTGTAACGGCGGCGGTTGCCCTGAAAGCTCTTGAACTTGTACGCGGTGCAACAAACCGGCGTGCTCAACTCAAGGATAATGCTGTGCGCTTTCGCACGGGCATGGCACAAGCAGGTTTCACTCTTGTGCCTGGCGAACACCCGATTATTCCTGTGATGTTAGGCGATGCAAAAATTGCACAGAATATGGCCGAAGAACTTTTTGAACTGGGTATTTATGTTATCGGTTTTTTCTATCCTGTAGTACCAAAAGGGCAGGCGCGTATCCGTACTCAAATGTCGGCAGCCCATACTGAAGTAGATATTGATAAAGCTGTTGCTGCCTTCACAAAAGTGGGGAAAAAACTCGGTATTATTGACGGAGCAACATCATGAAGGCATTGGTGAAAGCAAAAGCGGAACAGGGTATTTGGCTGGAAGATGTACCACAGCCTAAAGTTGGACCGAATGATGTTCTGATCAAGATAAGTAAAACAGCGATTTGTGGTACTGACATCCATATTTATAACTGGGATGGGTGGGCACAGAAAAATGTCCCTGTTCCTATGGTTGTTGGCCATGAATATAGCGGCGTCATTGCCGAGGTGGGTAGTAATGTTACTGAAGTGCAGGTTGGGCAGCGGGTTTCAGGTGAGGGGCATATTGTTGGCCATAAAAGCCGTAACGCGCGTGCTGGAAAATTCCATCTCGACCCGGAAACGAAGGGTGTGGGTGTAAATCTGCCGGGTGCTTTTGCTGAATATTTAGTGCTGCCTGCTTTTAACGTAGTCGCCTTACCTGATAGCGTGCCCGATGAAATAGGGGCTATTCTTGACCCGCTCGGCAATGCTGTTCACACTGCACTGTCATACGACTTGGTTGGGGAAGATGTTCTGATAACAGGCGCTGGTGCTATTGGCATTATGGCGGCAGCTGTTGCTCGCCATGTGGGCGCACGTAATGTGGTGATCACAGATGTTAACCCTTTCAGGCTGCAGCTTGCATCAAAAGTAGCGGATGTGCGTACTGTGAATGTGCAGGAAGAAGACTTGCGCAGTGTAATGACCGAACTGCATATCGTGGAAGGTTTTGATGTTGGGCTGGAAATGAGCGGCACCAAAGCGGGGTTTGATGAAATGACCGATAGGCTGATGATGGGAGGGCGTATGGCTCTTTTAGGTTTGCCGTCAGCACCCTTTGAAACAGATTGGTCAAAAATTATTCTTAAAGCATTGAAACTTAAAGGTGTTTATGGCCGGGAAATGTTTGAAACTTGGTATAAAATGCTTGCGATGCTGGAATCTGGGTTGGATATAACACCTGTTATAACTCATCAATTTGCGGCCCGTGATTATCAACAGGCTTTTGATGCGATGCGCTCTGGCCTCTCAGGTAAGGTGGTGCTTGATTGGGCCGCTGTATAGCAACTAAGGCGCTTTTCTAAGATCGGTTGCAGACACTTTTATATCACTACGGCGTACCTCAATAGGGGATACGCCGTAAGCGGCTTTAAAAGCACGTGTGAAACTGGCCTGATGTCCATAGCCGGTTTCAAGGGCAATTTGTATCATGGACATCTCACTTGTTCGTATAAGGTTTAGGGCATATTCAAGCCGCATTTTTTCACGAACGTGAGCAACCGTATCACCGTAAAGCTGCTTGAAGCCAAGCTGTAATTTATGCCGTGACAGGTCAACCGCATAAGCAAGCTCCTCAATGTTTGGCCTGTCACTAAGAGAGCTTTGAATATAACGCTTTGCACGTTCTATACGGGCAAAATCCTTGGCTGTTAAAATTAACCCGGTCTGCGGATTACTAGACAGCTTAAAACCAGAAAAAACATGGCATAAGAGTTCGAGAGTTTTAGCCTTTAAAAAGGCACTGCGGTAGCTGCCTGTTAGCCTGCACTCGACCATTTGCGTAGCAACAAGCGCTTCCTCTCGCGTCATGGGGATATTGCGGCGTGCGAGTGGTGTTTTTTCCGTAAAGAAAGCTTGGATAGCCTCAGGGATATCTTGAGGTGACAAATGTGTTGCATCAAAAAAACAATCAGGGTCAATAATAACGGAGACCCATTTTAGCGTTCTTTTAGGGTCATAAACTGTTTCAAAAAAACCATCACTTTCAATACCGTAAAGCATACATGTACCTGTAGCGAAACCATCTTTTGTTTGGTTGCTGGCGGGCATTATGTCTATGTCTGCCTTGAGAACAGCCGACAGGACCAGCATGCCGCCAAAACTGTGTTGTCGAAGCATGACTTGCTCGGTGGTCATATCAACGATGATGATCCATAAGCCTGTTTCCAGTTCATAGAACTCAATGCCACCTTTGGCAAGTTGTGGCGCATAAATGTGTCGAAAACCCTTACAGCCAGAAATATCTTCATAATGGCCCGCAGCCCCTTTTGCGAGGAAGGTTTTGTTGCCTTTAATCTCAGCCATAAGGTCAAGCAGTGTAGGAATACTTCTTGTTACAGAGGTTGTTTCAAAGGATTGCTCAAGCGTCATGTTTTTTGGCACCTATTATCTTGCATTAAACCATTCAGATGAGAACCTGATTCCCCCTTTAATGCTTTTGGTCAGTATAGACTGGTATTTTATCGATTTGCACGGGCGGCAAGATCAAAATGCAAAAAAATGCTCCTTTAAGCTAAGACAGCAAGATGCGGTTGCTGTCATGATTATTCTAATGCAAGGCCTCATCTTATGTATGGGGCCTTTTTAAAATTGTAAAAGCAATGTTAGATTACAGGATATACATCATGGATAATTCTACTTTAGGGCAAGCAGGTATAGTAATTGCGGGCCCTTACCTGCTGTTTCTCGGGGATACTAAAAGTATACTTGAAGCAAAAACAGCAGCTGGTTTGGCTGAATGGCGTCCTGAGCTTTGTTTAGGGCAGTTCAGGCTTTCTGGTAGCGGTGTTGACCTGAATCTGCCTGAGATGACACCGATTGAAGCTGTGAAAAAAGGTGTAAAGTCTATGATTGTTGGTATAGCACCAGCAGGCGGAGCGATTGCAGGCCAGTGGATAACGGCGATTGTTGAGGCGATTGAAGCTGGGCTCGATATAGTGGCTGGTATGCATAGCAGGTTATCTGCTGTGCCCGAGATTGCTGATGCTGCCAAGAAGCATGGGGTACGTCTTATCGATGTGAGGCATTCTAATAATAGCTTTAATACAGGTACAGGTAAAAAGCGTACGGGTCGCCGTGTCTTAACTGTTGGTACGGACTGCGCTATTGGCAAAAAGTATGCGGCTCTTGCGCTTGAGAAAGCAATGAAGGAAAGAGGTTTTAATGCTGATTTTCGGGCAACTGGTCAAACAGGGATTATGATAGCTGGACGCGGTGTTGCGATAGATGCTGTTGTCTCTGATTTTATCGCGGGCGCTGCCGAATGGTTGTCGCCTGATAATACACCAGACCACTGGGATGTGATTGAAGGGCAGGGGTCATTGTATCATCCGGCTTATTCTGGTGTAACTTTGGGCCTTATACATGGTAGTCAACCAGACGCGCTTGTTATATGCCACGAGCCTGTGCGCGACCATATTTTGAGCGTAGAGGGTTACTCAATTCCAGACTTAAGAACATTTATTGACCTTAGCCTTACCGTCGCAAAAATCACGAACCCAAATGTTATTCCTGTTGGTGTAAGCATTAATACGTCACGTATGACAGTGGAAGAGGTGGAAAAAGCTGTTATAGAGATAGAAGCGGAAACAGGGTTGCCGTGTTGTGATCCTATCAGGCACGGTGCTGGTAAAATTGCGGATAATATGCAAAAACTATTCGGGAAATAGAGTTCATGTTTGAAAAACTAGGCAAGGTTAGGGGGCAAGTACGGTTTGAGGGCTGGGAGTTGGCCCGGCCCTTTAAAATAGCGCGCGGCATAGCAACCCATGTAGATCTTGTTATTGTTGAATTAACAGCTGGTGAGCTTAAAGGGTACGGTGAATGTTGCCCTGTGCCCCGCTACGGTGAAAGCTTGGATAGTGTTCTAGTACAGGTGCGTGAAACAATTGCCTTGATTGAAGCTGGAACAAGTTGGGATGAACTGCATGACACATTACCTGCGGGTGCTGCCCGAAATGCGGTTGACTGTGCCATGTGGGATTTGCTTGCAAAGGTAACCGGCATACCTGTTTGGTCATTAGCCGAGGTGCCTCCGCTTACGCCTGTTGAAACGGTTTATACCATTAGTTTGGATACCCCTTCCTTAATGGCGGCGCAGGCTGCAGGGGCTGGGGCACATAAGAACCTGAAAGTAAAGTTGGGTTCTGCGTTCGGTGATATGGACCGGATTAAGGCTGTTCGAGAAGTTGTGCCAAATGTAAGGTTGATTATCGATGCAAATGAAGGCTGGGAGCGCGACCAGCTTATTGAATATTTACCGATTCTAGCTGAACTTGATATTCAAATGGTTGAGCAGCCGTTACCGTCTGATCGCAATCACGAGCTTGCAGGCATAGAGAGAATTATCCCTGTTGGGGCTGACGAATCCTGCCATACCAGTGCTGATATTCCAGGGCTAATTGGTCTTTATGATGTGGTAAATATCAAATTTGATAAAACCGGTGGGTTAACTGAAGCCCTTCGTTTGTTTGCTACTGCAAAATCTGAAGGTTTCGATGTTATGGTTGGCTGTATGCTGGGGACATCACTTGCGATGGCGCCTGCAATGCTTATAGCGCCTCGTTGCCGTTTTGTTGATCTGGATGCACCACTCTTAATTGGTAAAGACAGGGCTTCTGGGCTTGTATATAACAACGGTACTGTAACACCGCCGCAGTCGAGCTTGTGGGGATAGTCATATCTGACATTTAGTTGACACAGGCTTTCTGTGTCAACTAAGGAAGCCATAGGTGTTTGCTTGGAGTGCCTAAGCTAAACATATGTGGAGTGATATAGAAATGCCCAAGCGTAGTGATGAATACATGCAGGAGCGCCGCGATCATATTTTGAAAGCGGCTGAATTTTGCCTGATTGAGTATGGCTATAGTAAAATGTCGGTTGCTGACATTTGTAAGGCAGCAGATATCAGTATGGGCGCACTTTATAAGCATTTCAAATGCAAAAAAGACATCTTGCTTGCTCTGATTGAAAGCTCTCTTACCGAACAGAAAGATATTAAGATCACTAGCCTTTCTGAATTAAGAGGGCTGATTTCCGAACGTATCGCATGTCTTGATCAGCAGGATGGGGAAAAAGTTGCAAAAGCAAACTTTGAACTGCTTTATATCTCACTGAATGATGACGAGTTAAGGCGCTATTCTACCCGTAATTTTCTGGAGTGGGAGAAGGTAATAACCCGGGCTTTAGGGGGGATGCAGAAAAGCGGGAATATCACGAGTGACTGCGATGCCGATCTGATTTCAAAACAGTTAAGTGCTGCGATGAATGGTTTGTGGCTGATGAAAGCTATTATGCCTGATGTACAGGGCAAAAGTTATTTGCCTGCCATTATTGCTCTTCTTGATGGCATTGACGCTTAAGCCCATAGCCCCAGAACATCTTTCTCTATATTTTGCAACTACAGTATTTTTTACAAATGGATTGACATTAAAAAGAAAGCGAGTACTTTCTTTTTATAATTTCTTTCAAAAAAGTAATGTCACGATCAGGAGCATAGAATGCAGTACAAGAGTAAGTGGGTGCATGCAGTTGTAGGTGTAGGGCTGTGTTTGTCTGGCTTTTCAGGGTCAGTTCTAGCAGCAGAAGTAAAGGCTCCAGAAGCCCCCGCACCTTATGAAGGAACGCAAAAATTTGGAATCAGAACGCCCATGCGCGATGGTGTTGAACTGGTATCAGATATGTGGATGCCTGATGACGGCGCGAAATATCCGGTTATTCTGATACGTACACCTTACGAAAAAACCCAGCCTTTTGGCCAGTATCCTGAATATGCACATTATTTTGTTAAAAATGGCTACGCATTTGTTGTGCAGGATGTGCGTGGGCGCGGGGATTCTGTGGGTAATTTTGGTTTCTTCTTTCAGGAAGCCGAAGATGGTTATGATACGGTGGAATGGATCGCCAAACAGCCGTGGTCTGATGGCCGTGTCTGTATGATGGGCGTATCATATCTTGGTACAGTTCAGTGGCTTGCAGCGAAAGAAACACCGCCGCATCTTAAATGCATTGCCCCAACATCGCCCGGGGGTAAATTTATGGATGAACTACCGTATTCTGGCGGTGCTTTTATGATGAGCTGGGCCTTGTTTTGGCTCAATGATACATCTGGCCATGATGGTCAGGGCGCTAACTCACTGACCATCAACTGGGATAAGGTGTTCCAGCACCGGCCACTTCTGACCATGGATGAGGCGATGGGCAGAAAAATGCCAATGTATAGGGATTTCCTCACACATTCTACGCTTGATGACTATTGGAAACGCATTCTTTTATCTAGGGAAGACTTTAGCAAAATTAATATTCCGATACTGAATATCACAGGTGCTTTTGATGGTGACCAGACGGGTACGCTTTATAACTGGGATGGCATCAGCGAATATTCCAAAGCTAAAAAAGATCAGTATCTGATCTTTGGACCATGGACACATGTCGAAAGCTATTTGGGCGGCAGCGATAAGGTTGGCAACGTTGTGTTACCTGAAAACTCAGTGATTAATAACAAAAAGGTTCATCTCGACTTTTTTGATCGTTACCTGAAGGAAACAAAAGACACTCTCGATATGCCGCGGGTACAGGTTTATGTGACTGGCCGTAATGAATGGCAGTATTTTGATGAGTATCCCGTGAAGTCTGCAAAAAATCAAAAACTTTACTTTGGAACAGGTGGTGCTCTTGGCAAAGAAACGAGCAAACAATCAGTCCCTGACACCTATGTTTATGACCCACAGAGTCCAGTGCCTCTTGACCTAATGAAACCGCTTTTTGGTATGGATCGTGCCGATGTACAGAAGCGAGATGATGTGCTGGTCTATAGCACAGAGGTACTCGATACGCCTGTTCAGATAATAGGCAAGGTGTTGGTTGACCTTTACGCAGCAACAGATGCAAAGGACACAGATTTTACAGCAGCCATTTCTGAAGTTTACCCAGACGGCAAAGCGGTTCTTCTTGGTGCAAAGCCAATTGGTATCATTCGGGCCCGCTATAAAGATGGTTTGGAGCAGGAAAAACTGATCACGCCTAATAAAATAGAGCATTATACAATTGACCTTGGCTATTTTGCTCATGAGTTTCAGCCGGGTAACAAGATCAGGATCGAGATTTCAAGCAGTGCTTATCCTATGTTCAACCCTAACCAGAATACGGGTAATCCGGTTGCAACAGACACCGAGTGGAAAATTGCAAACCAAACCATTTTCCACAATGCTCAATATCCATCTGCATTGATATTGCCGGTTATAGAAGAATAAAGGTAACAATCTTTAATATGATTCACCTTCCAAAGTGAAGCATGCGCCTGATAAGCAAGCTGTCAGTTTGTTGTCAGGCGCATATAGCTATGGACTAGTTTGTATATTATTTGGTCTTCATGCACATATTTTTGGCCCGCTTATAGAAGGCATGGCACATTAAAATGTGTATAATGCCAAGATTCAAACAACAGATGGTGAAAGAGTATATGATTAAAAAGATAGTTTATGGAACTGCGGCAGCACTCATCGCAGGTTTTGCGGTGTCTGTATCGGCATCTGATACTTTGTATAAGCTGGAACAATCAGCAACCCTCCCAAGTACTGATACCTACTGGGACTATATTAAGATGGAACCCGCTGGTAACCGGCTGTTTATGGCGCGTGTAAAAGATGGGCTGACAGTTTTTGATGTTGATGCAAACAAAGCTATCAAAACGGTTGAAAAATCTATCGGCGCGAATGGTCCGCTGCTACTGCCTGAATATAACCGAGGCTATGTGGCAATGACAGATGGCTCATTGTTGAGCTTTGACCTGAAAACGCTTGAGCCGATTAACCGCCTGCCGCTGGCATCTGATGGGGGCCTTAATAGTGCGATTTATGACCCTGCGACCCATAAGATCTATGCGATAACTGGTACGCGCAAGGAAAAGGCCACATGGTTTATTCTTGATGCAGCAACAGGTGAGTTACTGGAAGAGAAGGTTTTTCCATTCCGTAAGATGGATGATCCTGCGACAGATGGTCGAGGTATTCTTTTTGCGCCAGTACGCTATGATGATATTATCCTCAAGCTTGATTCAACGGCTGATTTCCGGGAAGTTGCACGCTGGGAAATGCCGTGCCATGTTTCAAAGGTACAGTATCAGAAAGCAACAAACAGGCTGTTTGCTGCATGTTTGGGCGATGAACCTATTTTCATGGCGCTGGATGCAGACACAGGCCGTGAAATTGCCCGTGTTCCCATAGGAAAAGGCCTTGATGCACTGGTGGTGGATGAAGCGCATAACCGGATTATCACATCAAACGGTACAGTTGGCAGCTTAACTGTTATTGAGCAAGAAGGTGCTGATGAGTATAGCCTTTTGGGGACTGTTGCAACGCGCCCTGGGGCACGCATGATGCACATTGATAACCGTACTGGTAATCTTTATGTGGTGTTCGCTGAATATACAGAGCCAGCAGGCATGGGTGATCATGATGACCCTGTCTATCATCCTGACAGTTTTACAGTGCTGACCTATAGCCCGCAGTAAATAACAAAGCGCCTGTCAGATTTTTCCGGCAGGCGCTTTTGGTTTTAGGAATGTAGTTTTTGCGCGAGAGTTGCAACGCGAATACCCAGCAGTTCGGCTGTTTTTAAGTCGCCAGATGGCGGTGTAATATCTGGTGCTGCGTTTTCTGACTGTGCCATTGCACCTAAAAATGAGCCGATCCGGTTAATGGCGTCTGCTTGACCCGGTTCGCCGTCAGGAGACTGGTTCATTTCAGCTTGTCCTACCCATATCATGCCATGCTGCATGGCAAAGATAGTCATTTGCATCAATGTGTTCAGTTTATCGCCACTCATGCTGTGTGAATTGGTGAAACCTGCGGCGATTTTGTCTTTCCAGTGCCGGTTAAACCAAGCACCTGACGAAGCATCCTGAAATGCTTTAAAGGGTGCAGAGGCAGATCCCATATAGGTTGGGGCACCAAAGATAATGGCATCCACATCTTTCAGGATATCCATGTTTGCGGTAGCGTCCTCTACTGTAACAAGGCTTGCGGTAATGCCGCTTACGCTTGCGGCACCTTTGTGTACGGCTTTTGCCTGAACTTCTGTATGGCCGTAGCCACTATGATAAACAATTGCAACTGTTGTCATGATGGTATCTCCTTTATGCTGCCGCTGGGGCATCAATAATTAAAATTTCTGTATCAGTTAGGGCGGTAATGGCGAGCGAGTTGGTATCTGTTACCTCGGCGCCGTCACCTTTTTTAAGGGTTGTGGTGTTTATCTGGGCTGAGCCTTCAGAGACGAGAATATAAGCCTGATGTTTCACGGAGTGAGTAAGGCTTGTGCCTGCCGTCAGACGACCACCATAAATCTGGGCATCCTGATGGATATAAAGCGGAGCATCATTGTTGCCTGAAACCAGAAGGGAAAGCTTGTCTGTCACAGGTTCTTTAGGGAACTGTTTCATATCCCAGCGCGGTATGACGCCTTTTTCAGAAGGCTCAATCCAGATTTGGTAGAGGTTGGTATCCTCGCTTTCCAGATTAAATTCTGAGTGAAAAATCCCTGTACCGGCACTCATAACTTGCAGATCACCAGCTTCGGTTCTGCCTACATTACCGGCACTGTCTTTATGGGTAATAGCCCCTTTTCGCACATAGGTGATAATTTCCATATCTCGGTGGGGGTGGGTATCAAAACCCGCGCCTGCTTTTACAATGTCGTCATTGATAACACGCAGGGTGCCAAATCCCTTACGAGAGGGGTTATAATAGCGGGCAAAGCTAAAGTGGTGTCGCGCATCAAGCCAGCCATGATCTGCGCGGCCAAGCTGTTCGTATGGATAAACTGTAATCATCACTGTCTCCTTTTGTTGTTAGTGGGCTTTACAGGCTTATGCCTGCAAAGCTTTGGGAATAAAGTTGTTGATGACAGGAAGGGTGCGTAGGGCATAGCTGCCGCTTCCTTGCAGGGCAACAATAGCAGCGAGAACGATGAGAAGGGCAGGAAACTCCCAGCCACCACCATTGTTACTGAAAACCCAGCCGTTACCAGCATGGACAGAAAGAGCCCCAAAGAGAAGGGGTAAGCTGAGTAGAGCCGCAAGCCTTGTATATAAACCTAGGAGGAGGGCTATGCCGCCGGCAACTTCACCGAAAACAGTCAGATATGCTGTAATAGGAGGTAGGCCGATGCTCGCAAAATAACCAACCGTTCCGGGTATGGTGAAAACAAATACTTTAAGCAAGCCGTGTGATAACAAGATCGTTCCAAGAGTTGCACGTAAGGCGAGGGCGCCGTGGTTTTGTGAGTTCATTTTTCATCTCCATATTTATGTGTTGTATTTCTGGTTTGTCTGTTTTGTTGAAACCACTTTATCCGTTCCTAAAAAAATGATAATACCAATATTAGTTATTTAATTAGTTCCAAATGGTTATTAATTATGGATCATATATCACGGGTTGGACTGTTTCTTGAGGTGGTAAAACACCAGAGCTTTGCAGGTGCTGCACGCAGCCTTGGTATGACAGGGCCTGCGCTTAGTAAGCAGGTGCAGGCGCTTGAGGACAGGCTTGGTGTGCGGCTTTTAAACCGTACAACGAGGCAAGTGACGTTAACCGAACAAGGTGCGCTCTATAGTGACCGGGCGCGCAAAGCGCTTGAGGATCTTGACGAAGCAGAGCGGCAATTACAGGAATTAAAGGCCTGCCCGACAGGAGTGTTGCGAGTGAATGCCCCCATGTCATTTGGCAAACAGCATTTATCTAAGCCGATCGCTGAATTTGCGGGTTGGTATCCTGATGTTGCTATGGAAATAGACTTTGATGACCGTCATATTGATATGATTGCGGAAGGGTATGATGTTGTGGTGCGTATTGGTGCCTTGAAGGATTCTTCCCTTATCGCCAGAAAAATAGCATCCTGCCCAATATTGCTCTGTGCAAGCCCCGGTTTTATCGAAAAATATGGCATGCCTAAAACGCCTGCCGATATTAGCCAGTATAGAGGTGTTATTTATACTCGGCACGGTACTCTGAATGATTGGCAATTTAAGGATAAAGCCGGAACTGTTGGCAGTGTTACCTTAAAAAAGAGCTTTGGGGCTAATAACGCAGCAATGATGCTAGAGGCTTGCCTGCAAGGTGTTGGGTTGGCAATGCTCCCTATCTTCACTGCGATTGAGCACCTTCAGTCTGGGGAGTTAGTTCAGCTTTTACCGGATTATACCAGTTGGCCAGAGCGTGGCATTTATGTGGTTTTCCCACAAAACAGGCATCAGTCAACAAAGGTACGCTTGTTTGTCGACTGGTTGACAGAGGTAGGAAAAAGCCTGCCTTGGTAGGGTTTTAGTATTTGCCTCTTTACATTTTGTTCTTTATTTGTTCTCATTATGGAGTGGCGGTTAAGAGTCGGTCCAGAATGAGAAAACCTGAAACAATCGAATATATGTATTTAGACTTTGATGGCTTTTTTGCCGCCGTTGAAGAACAAAGAAACCCGGCCCTTCACGGTAAGCCTGTGGGGGTGTTGCCGTTTGCGGGTACCACAGCAACCAGCCTGATTGCGGCAAATGTGCTGGCAAAAAAGCAGGGTGTTAAAATGGGTATGAAGGTGCGTGAGGCCCGTGCTGTGTGCCCCGGTATTCATCTGGTGCCACAGTCCCCTGACCTGTACGAGCAAATGCACAGAAAACTGCTACTATTAATAGAGCAGGAAATACCCATTACATCGGTGTGTAGCATTGATGAGTTAACATGCCGGCTTGATGACCATGATATTGCCGCGCCAGAGGCGCTTGCTGCCCGTATCAAGGCACGGATAAGGAAAGGCGTTGGCCCCTATATTACCTGTTCTATTGGCATGGCGGCCAATGCGCAGCTTGCAAAAATAGCAGGCGAAATTAACAAGCCTGACGGCTTGACTATTTTACACCCTCAAGATTTACCCGGCCCTTTGTTAGGGTTAGGAATAGGCGATATACCGGGTGTAGGTAGTGGTATGCGCAAGCGGCTTATTGATGCAAAGCTCTGGACCGTTGAAGCCCTTTGGAACACGCAGCCAAAGCAGCTGCGAGCCATATGGGGGAATGTGTCTGGTGAACGTTTTTGGTATGCGCTGCATGGCTATGCTTTGCAGTCAGAAGCCGCAGAGCGCAGCATGTTTGGTCACGGCAGGGTTTTGCCGCCAGATTGGCGTAACCTTGAACGGGCTATTGAGGCGGGCAGGCTATTAACGGTGAAGGCAGCCCGTAGGCTAAGACGCAGTGGCTATACAGCGCGGAAATTTGGTCTTTATCTTAAAATGCCTGAACGTCGCTGGTTTGCAGAGCATTATATGGGGGACATCAGCGATGATCATTCTGCCCTTAAGGCTTTGCACGCTCTGGCTGATGAAGCAAAGCAGGCTTTGCCGTCTCGAGCCTCTATCCTTAGTTTATCTGTGTCACTTTATGGCCTGTCGCATAGAAGTGCTGTGCAGCATGATATGTTTCTGAATCAAAAAGCCGAAACAGGGCGTTGGGCTGCTCTTGCCGATACAGTGGATGCGTTGAATGGGCGCTATGCAAAAACAGTGGTCAGCATGGGTGCATGGGCGGATGTCCCGGGCGGGTATGCGGGGGGTAAAATAGCTTTTGGTAGGGTGCCTGATATGGAGGATTTTTGGTGATGTATAGCTATAATAAAGATCTTCAATTAATTGATTATAAAGATGGATATAGGTTTAGAATAAAGTGTAAATCATGCGGGTATGGTTCATATATTGTACCCGAAGAACTACTCACTATGCAAGGCCTGCATCGCACCATGTATCTGGATGAAGTCGCTGAGCAGCTTCTGTGTAGGCAGTGTAAAAAAGCAGGCGCTGAAATAACCCCTATTATTTTGGCACGCCAACATCATTTTGTTGGTGGCATGGTATAGCTTGCCTTATGAGTGCCGTTTTTTCCTGAAAGGTGAAGAAAGACTGTTAAATCGATATTTCAGTTCCTACATTAAAGGCCTGAACGCTTGCACGAAAGGCTGGCGTCCGTCATAACAGAGCAGATCATAGAGACTTAGGAGTGTGGACCTGATGAAACTGTTACAAAAGCTTACTCTTGTACTTGCGACCATAGGGATGGGAATCTGGCATGGATATGCCGGTGCGCAGGCAGAAACAGAGAGTGTTCGTGTGCTTCCAGCATCAGAAGGTCAGGTTATGTTGTCGTATGCCCCGGTGGTGAAAGGGGTGGCGCCAGCAGTCGTCAATATTTATACAAAAAAAATTGTTAGAAGCAGGCGCTCTGCCATGTTTGATGACCCGCTTTTTCAACGGTTTTTTGGCGATAATTTCAGCTTTGGAAGCCCGAAAGAGCGTGTTCAAGGTTCGCTGGGGTCTGGTGTTGTTGTACGGGAAAACGGCGTGATCGTAACCAATAACCATGTGGTTGAAGGTGCAGATGAAATTAGGGTTGTCCTTGCAGACAGGCGCGAATTTGATGCAGAAGTGGTCCTGACAGACCCGCGCACAGATATTGCTATTTTGAAGATAGATGTTGGTGATGCACCGCTCCCCACCATTAAAATAGCAGATTCAGAAGATGTTCAGGTGGGTGATATTGTTCTTGCTATTGGTAACCCGTTTGGCGTGGGTCAAACGGTAACCAGTGGCATTGTTTCTGCAACCGCACGCACCCAGCAGGGTATCTCCGATTTTGGCTTTTTTATTCAAACCGATGCAGCAGTAAACCCCGGTAACTCTGGTGGTGCCCTTGTGGGTATGCACGGCGATTTGCTGGGTATTAACACGGCCATTTACAGCCGAACAGGGGCCTCTAATGGTATTGGCTTTGCTATTCCGGCGAACATGGTGAAATCTGTGTTGCGGGCTGCGCTGAACGAAGGCCAACTAACACGGCCTTGGCTTGGAATTAAAGGTCAGTCTGTGACTAATGAACTGGCACAGGGCCTTGGCCTTGATCGCGCTGGCGGTGTATTGATCGATGCCGTTTATCCTGGTAGCCCCGCAGAGAGTGCAGGCTTGATGTCAGGGGATGTTATTATGGCTGTTGCAGGTAAAGAGGTTGTGGATGAAGGTGGTCTTAACTTCCGTATTGCAACGCTTGAAAATGGTGAAAGTGTCTCTGTTGTTGTGCTTTCTGGCGGGATGCTGAAAGAAGATCAGGTTGTCCTTGCTTTGCCACCGGAAGACCCTGCTCGCGATTTGACAAAACTGGATGGTAGGCACCCGTTCCAAGGTGTTTCTATTGCTAATCTTTCACCTCGATTTAATGATGAACTCCAGATAGACCCTTTCCTCAAGGGGGTTGTGGTACTGGAACTGGAAGATAGAACGCCAGCTGCCCGTTGGCAGTTCTTATTGCCGGGGGATATTTTACTGTCGCTGAATGGTATGAGCATTAGAAGTGTTGCAGATGTAGCTGGTGCTCTTGAAGAAGATGCGGCGGAGTATGTCTATCAGTTCCAGCGCAGGGGCAGGGTGCGGCAGTGCCAGATTGTGCCGAACGGGTCTTTCCGCTGCGCAGACGTGCGATAAGTCAAGCAGAGGGGCAAACTGTTGAGCGATCTTTTTGGATCACCTGAGGCTCTGGAAAAAGGCAATACGGCGCGCCCCCTTGCTGACAGGCTACGACCAGCTACGATTGGCGAAGTTGTAGGTCAAGACCACCTGTTAGGCCCAGAGGGTGCCCTTGGGCGTATGGTGGCTTCTGGGCGAATAAGCTCCCTTGTTTTATGGGGACCACCGGGCACGGGTAAAACCACCATCGCCCGCTTGCTTGCGAACCATGCCGATTTGGCCTTTGAGCAGATATCAGCGATTTTCTCAGGTGTTGCTGACCTGAAAAAAGTGTTTGAGGCCGCAAAAGCCCGGCGAATGAATGGCCGAAGCACACTTTTATTTGTAGATGAAATTCACAGGTTTAACCGGTCGCAGCAGGATAGCTTTCTGCCTCATGTTGAAGACGGCACGATAACGCTGATTGGGGCAACAACCGAAAACCCGTCTTTTGAAATCAATAGCGCCCTGCTTTCCAGAATGCAGGTGTTGGTGCTGAACCGTCACGGTGATGAAGCACTCGATGAATTAATAACCCGCGCTGAAGCCGAAATGCAGGCCCCGTTGCCGCTAACGGATGATGCCCGCATGACACTAAAGGCCATGGCAGACGGCGATGGTCGATTTTTACTGAACTGTATTGAAACACTTTACAGCCTTGCTGCAAATGAAAGGCTGGACACCCCGTCTCTTGGGCGTTTACTGCAAAGGCGTGCCCCTTCTTACGATAAAGACAGGGACGGCCACTATAATCTTATTTCCGCGCTCCATAAATCGCTGAGGGGGTCAGACGCTGACGCGGCTTTATACTGGCTTGCACGTATGCTGACAGCAGGGGAGGACCCGATGTATATCATTCGGCGGCTAGTAAGGTTTGCAAGTGAAGATGTGGGTATGGCTGACCCGCAAGCTATAACACAGGCGCTGGCGGCAAAAGATACGTACGAGTTTCTCGGTAGCCCTGAAGGGGAACTTCAGATTGCACAGGCGGTAATATACTTAGCAACGGCGCCAAAATCTAACGCTGCCTATGTTGCTGAAAAAGCAGCGAAATCAGCTGCGAAAAGAACAGGGAGCCTGATGCCACCTGCCCATATTCTAAACGCCCCAACAAAGCTTATGAAAGATGTGGGGTATGGTAAGGGCTATGCTTACGACCACGATACAGAGACTGGCGTTTCAGGGCAAAATTATTTCCCGGACGATATGGAGCGGCAAGGGTTTTATAAGCCTGTAGAACGTGGTTTTGAGCGTGATATTATGAAACGTATGCAGTATTTTGAGCGGATTCGGGCTGAATATGCTGTGAATGCGGCTTCTAAGCTTGGAAATGAGTGAATTTACCCATTTTGTTGGTATTGACTGGTCTGGCGCACGAGGCGTACGCCATGCTGGTATTGCTGTTGCCATCTGTGACGGCCACGGCAAGCATCCACGCTTGGTTACTCCGCCAAGTGGCAAGCGAAGCTGGTCACGGCAGGAATGTGCTAACTGGATTGCCAGAAGCTGTGACCTTGAAGGGTCAACGAGGATATTAGTAGGCTTTGATTCTGCCTTTTCTTTGCCGTTTGTAGATGATGGTTCTTTCTTGCCAAATATTGGCATGGAAACGGCGATAGAACTATGGCTGTATGTTGATCAACTGTGCGTAGAGGCGAATGATTTGTTTGGTGGCGCTTTTGCAGAATGCTTCGCAGATTATTACTTACGCCCGGGCAATCGAGGCAGATATTATACGCGCCGCATGAGGGTGACAGAAAATGTCGCCGTAGCAAGTGGTGCTGGACCATGTGAAAGCGTGTTCCATCTTATTGGTCCTAGTCAGGTTGGGCTTTCAGGCCTTTCGACCATACGGCTATTACATTCTCTGCGTGACCTTACAGGCATTGCTGTTTGGCCTTTTCAGGATGTAGAAAAGGCATCGACCGTTTTAGTCGAGATTTATGCCGCCGCGTTTGCGGCAATGGGTGGGCATCGGGGCAAGATACGCGACAGGGATAGCCTTAAGGCCATACTGGCAAGCCTTGGTTCCACTGGTGTTCTTGCGGCGGATACTGTGCGGGATGACCACACCGCAGATGCTATTGTGACATCAGCAGGGCTTCGGGCGATAGCCCATGAAAGCAAATACTGGAATCCAGATGGGCTTTCCTCTATGGTGCGCGGCACAGAAGGCTGGATTTTTGGTATTAACTGACGATTAGAGGGCAGGCTCATGCAGATGTTACTGGCGATTGCAGCAGGTGGTGCAACGGGTGCGCTGGCACGCCATTTTGTAGCGAGCCACATTACAAAAGTGCTCGGCTTTGGTTTTCCGTATGGTACGTTTGCTGTTAATATGATTGGTAGCCTTCTAATGGGCGTGTTGATTACACTATTCGCTTTAAAGTTTGATGCAACACCAGCCCTTAGAGGATTTTTGACCGTAGGTTTACTTGGCAGCTTTACAACATTTTCCACCTTTTCGTTGGAAGGTGCTCTTCTTGTGCAGCGTGGTGATTGGTCTGGTGCTGCTTTATATATGTTTGGGTCGCTCGTTGTTGGGCTGGCCTGTCTTTTTGCTGGTATGTGGCTTGGTAGGGTTTTGTTATGAGTGGTGTTCAGAATATAGAAGTGAAGGCTGATGATGCTGGCGTTAGAATAGACCGCTGGTTCAAACGGCATTTTCCCGATGTTGGTTTTGGCCAACTACAAAAAATTATGCGTAAGGGGGAAGTGCGGCTTGACGGCAAGCGTGTGAAGGGCAGTGAGCGTGTGGAAGCTGGGCAAATTATCAGGGTCCCCCCGATTGGTGACACTGCATATGGCACATCGCACACAGGTGGCACACATGGCGCAGAAATGGCACAAAAACGGCACACTTTTTCTGATAAGGAAAGGGCCGAAGTTGAAAGCTGGGTCTTGTATAAAGATGATGATGTAATAGCATTAAATAAACCGGCAGGCTTGCCAACACAAGGTGGGACGGGGCAAACCCGACACCTGGACGGTATGCTTGATATGCTGCGCTATGGTGCCAGCAGCAGGCCGCGCCTTGTACACCGGCTAGACAAGGATACATCAGGTGTTTTACTGCTTGGCCGAAGCGCAAACGCCGCTGGCGCGCTAGCTGCCTCTTTTAAAAGCCGTGAGACTGATAAGCGCTATTTTGCGCTGGTTATGGGCTTGCCAAATCCGCAGGATGGCCGGATCAAACTTATGATGGAAAAGGCGCCAATTAAAGGCAATGAACGCATGATTGTTACGCCAGACGGCAAGCATTCCATAACAGATTATAAGGTGGTCGAGCATGCTGGCCATGAGGCATCGTGGCTGGCCTTGAAGCCGCACACGGGCCGTACACATCAGCTTCGCCTGCACTGTGCTGAAATGGGGCACCCTATTGTTGGGGATGGTAAGTACGGCGGTGCAGATGCATTTTTAGCGGGTAGCATTTCAAAAAAAATGCACCTTCATAGCCGGTTTGTAACTTTCCCGCACCCAGATGGGGGCATGCTTACAGTAACAGCCCCACTTTCACCGCATATGGCTGAAACCTTTGATACATTGGGTTTTGAACTAAATTCATATGTGGATGAGTTGCTGGAGGACTAAGGGTGGCTTCGTATAACAAACTGGTTATTTTTGATTGCGATGGTACGCTTGTTGATAGTCAGCACCTGATTGTGCGGTCTATGCAGCAAACATTTATGGAAGCTGGATTGCCTACGATTGCAGATGACACTGTCAGGTCGATTGTTGGCCTTAGCCTGCAAGACGCGATTGCTGTTTTAACACCGCAGGAAAGCACAACAATGCATGCTGCACTTACGGAAGATTATAAGCGCATATATTACCGTTTGAGAGTTGAGTTGGCATCTGGGCCAGATCCTTTGTATGATGGGACGCGGGAAGCATTGACCGCCCTTGGTGAGGCAGGTTTTTTACTCGGTATTGCGACAGGTAATTCTATTCGTGGGTTAGAGCGCATTCTAAAAGAACATGATTTAACGGATATGTTTATTAGCCTTCAGACCGCTGATGGCCACCCATCCAAGCCACACCCATCCATGATACAAAAAGCGATTGCGGAAGCAGGCTCTGCACCAGAATATACTGTTATGGTTGGAGACACGAGTTATGACATGATGATGTCGGCTAGAGCTGGCGTTGCAGGGCTTGGCGTTGTGTGGGGTTACCATAGCACGGATGAGTTACTAAAGGCTGGCGCCCGGCATATTGTTAACCACTATGATGAAATACCGGATATTATAACAGGATGGATCGCATAGGATGAAAAAGCCCCATGAGCCGACGCTTCAAGATGAAGCCAAAACACCGCGAGTGGGGTTTCTTATTGCGGCAGGTGGTGTTAGTGCCCTTGCTTTGACGGCGTACTTGTTTGAAGAAACGATTATTACCACGACACGTGGTGGTTCTATGGCATTTGCCGTTATCCTGATTTTTTTGGTTTTATTGGCGCTGGTTTTAGTGCTGTGTTACCGAAACCCTAGAATAGGTAACAGATTACTGGGCTATGACGTTGTGATTGTTAATCCGGATAAGAAAATAAAATCAGACGTTCAGTATTCAGGTGGTTTTAAATCTGAAAGCGGTTTAGAGACAAAACGCATGAATAGCAAACGCAAACAGGCGCGTTATTCGCGGCGAAAACTTGCTGAGACAACACGCCAAATGCAGCAAGAGAAACCGTCTGAAGATAAAAAAGATAGTTAGTGATAATAGATGAAGCGATTTTATAAAAGCACCTCAGTTGTAGTGGCGGAAAAGGGCTATGAGGTAAAGTTGGATGATAAAACTTTAAAAACGCCAGCGAAAAATGCCCTTTTGATGCCGACTAAAGCGCTTGCACATAAGGTGGCTGAAGAGTGGCAGCAGCAGCAAGACCGTATTGACCCAGAAACAATGCCTCATATGCGGTTAGTGAGTACGGCAATTGATAGAATTGCCCCACAGTTTGATAGTGTTGCAAGTGAGATTGCTGCATTCGGTGCAACAGACTTGCTCTGTTATAGAGCAGAAGAGCCTTATGAACTTGCTGTGCGCCAGCAAGAGCAATGGGAGCCATATCTGGATTGGCTGGAAGACCATGTAGGTGTTCGCTTGGTTGCTACAAAAGGCATTATGCCAATTCAGCAAGATAAGAAGACCCTGAATGCGTTGTCAGAATATGTTCAGTCGTACACTATATATGAGTTGGCGGCTTTGCACGGCTTTGTTAATGGGTTTGGTTCATTGGTGTTAGGGCTAGCTTTTATGAATGGTTTCCGTGACTTTGATACAATATGGAAGACAAGCCTTGTTGATCAACTGTATCAGGAAGAGCAATGGGGCGAAGACTGGGAAGCTACGGAAAAGCGCACCAGAACCTATAATGACCTACAAGCAAGTGGTACATTCCTTACACTCTTAAAAGCAGCGCCCTAATGGCACGGCCTTTACCGAAAGATGTTGAGCTTCAGATAGCGCATACGGCGAAGCGAAGCGAGATCCGCTCCGTTGCTGTTTTTGCTTTTATCCTGGGAGGAATTGCGGGCTTTGGTGTCGCGGCCAGCATATTTTCAGAGATGTCTAATAGTAAGGTTCCCTTTTTAATTGTTGCCTTTGCTGTGGCATCTTTTTGGGCTTTCTCAGTATATAGGCGAAAAAAGAAATGACGAGTGTGACAAAGCTAGTTTAGAGATTGCTCTTGTTCTTTTTGCGCTGCGTATTTTTCAAATTCTTCAAGTATTCTTTCCAAATACGCATCTCTTACACTCAGGCGCTTGGCTTCTGCCGCTGTATACGCCTTATATTCCACCATTTTTTCTGGATTAGTAGCTAGTTCTATAGCGACATGGCCGACAGTATTATAATTGGGCAGCTTCGGAAAGTTTGTTGCCATAAAGCCAACATCACCGGAAGGTAGCGTGAGCACAGGGATGCCTGCTTGTAGGGCTTGGGCCGCGCTACTACCACCGCCTTTGCGCTCTGGGTTCAGGTAGGCATTTGCCAAAGCATAAACGGCCATAATGTCAGGCTGCATATCAAGATAGCGACAGTTTTCTCCAAGGGCAGGGTGGCTTGCAAAAGCGGTGTTAAAACCTTCAAAACGGCCAGCAAAAATAAAATAGCAATTTGTTGATTTTTGTATGGTTGCCATCATTTCAATAAAGCTGCTGTCGACTTCAGTGGTAAGGCGCATGCCAATGACAGCAAAAACAAAACTGTCCTCTGGTAGATTATAGTCAGAACGGTTTAGGGTCATGAACTGTTTTTGTACATGGTATCCGGGAGTAGATACAAACAGGAAGTTTTCTGCGAGTTTTTCCTGCTTAATCTGTTTTGCCTGTTCGGGTGTTGGGTCTTCCCACATATGAAAATGTTGGTGCTGTGTAAGGGGTAATCCACGCCCGGAATTATAAAAAAAGCAAAAACATCTTTGATGAAAAACTTCAGGTAAAAGGTTGGGTGAGCCAATAGATAGGATCATGTCTGGCCCAAAATCATGAATGGCGCGGATACCTTCCCGGAGCGAGGCTTCACTAAAAACACCATTCCCGCAGATGGTGAAAGGAATTTGAATGCCTTCATAGGTAATAGTTTTTAGGTTGAAAAAACGTTCATCATAATTGCCGTGGGCAGACGGCATAATGGCACCGTTATATGATTTTGAAAGCTCACTGCTGCATACAATCATTACTTCTTTGCCATGTTTTTCAATCAGGTTATGCGCAAACTCAAGTGTACGTACACTTGGCGCATGCGGTGGCATTTGCATTTGCCGCGTTACAACGACAACCCGGTTTGTTCGTTTAAAGGTTGTTGGGTGGTCTGGTACTTCCCGATCATACATACCTTTAAATAAAGAGATGAGGTGCCTGAAAAGAGGCAACGTAGCGGCACGTGTACAGTGTTGGTATAGGCGTTTATCCTTGGTTTCATCCATTGTGAAACGCTGCCAGACAAGATTGGTATAGGTTGAGTTTGCTTCCTCAATATCTGGTTTATAGCTTTGCAAATGCTGGGCTATTCTTGCTGAGTGCTTGGGCCTTTTTGTGAGACAAAGCAGCATACTTTCAATAAAAATAGCTTTATACTTATCTTTGGTTGCCATGCCTCTTTCAAGGGTGGAGATTGCGCCGTTTCGGGCATCCGGGGTTAAGTCTGATGTTAAAATTACATTGGCTATATTCATTAAGGATGCTTTGTCGCTCTCGGTTACATGGCGTGATGGGTCTGCTAAAAAATGCATTGCCTGTAAAACCGGGTCTGTCATAGATAATCCTAAAAGATGTTTTATTTCATTACACTAAAACGTATTGCAGGGCATCTGGCTAGGCTTTTTTATTACTAATTCCGGTGTTAAAATTATGTATGAAAAAATCAGCATCCTTTTGGAAACACTTGTTTGGCTTGCTTCCACAAAATGACACTCCAGAATGGCGTTTGTTCAGTTTATTGTGCAGTATTTGTTGCTTTCTTATAGAGGCAAAAATCAAATTAAACATCAATCGTACTCACATACTTGTTCTTGTTAATGGAGAGGGCCAAGGTTCAGTATGTAAAGTTTCATGAGGTAAGCTTTTGAAACTGTTACGAGACCTGAAAAACAGGGTGGGTTTTTTCAATAGATACTTCGGGCGTGCTTACTGTTTTTTTTGGTACTTTTAGGGTCATGGCTCTAGTTTCAAGGCCAAAGATCTTGTCAAACGTTTCTTTAATGAGAATATCAACATCATCTAGCGTAAAGGCAAGGCCGAGATCACGCAGGCTTGTAACCCCATGCTCTGATATGCCGCAAGGTACTATACCATTAAAATGGCTTAGGTCAGGTTCAACATTCAGGGCGATACCATGAAAGGTAACCCACTGTTTTATCCGTACACCAATGGCACCAATTTTATCCTCGCGGCCAGCGCCGCGCTCAACCCAAACACCAACCCGGCCTTCACGGCGTTCTGCTATTACACCCATTTTGGCAAGTGTCTGGATCATCACTTCTTCTAGACTGTAAACAAATTGGCGGACATCGCGCCCCCGTTTTGTAAGGTCTAGCATGAAGTATACAACACGCTGCCCTGGGCCGTGATAAGTATATTGGCCGCCGCGGCCTGCATCGTAAACCGGGAACCGGTCCGGGTCGACAAGGTCCACCGGGTTTGCACTTGTGCCTGCGGTATAAAGTGGTGGGTGTTCCAGCAACCAGACCATTTCTGGAGCAGTGCCCGCTTTAATAGCGAGCACACGCTCTTCCATAATTTTTAGAGCCTCGGGGTATTCAATAAAGCCTTCGCTGATTCGCCATTCTAAGTTTTTTGCATATTCCATGTTGTATACCACTCTCTTTATCCATAGCTTAGATACCTTATAGACTGCATGCCGCCAAGAAAATCTGCTCCTTGTACCAAGTTTCTTGAAGTAGGGTGCTCTTTTAGGTTAATGAAATAATAACTGCTTATGTGCGATATAGGCTGTATGCAATTTGCAGCAAGGGGTGAATATGGACTATCAGGCTGTTAATCGGGTCTCTGTTGAAATAACAGTTGTTCTGGGCCGTACCCATATGCCTATTCGCCAGCTTTTGAAGATGGGTCGTGGCGCCGTAATCGATCTTGACGCTCGTCACGAAGATGAGTGCTGGGTCTATGCGAACGGCGAGCTTGTTGCACGCGGAGAAATAATGATCGTTGGTGAACGGATTGGTGTTTCTATCACCCGTATGATGAGCCAGCTTCAAGTCTAAACTCAGGCCAGCACGAAAGTTTATAGGTTTTGCATTTTTCCCTTGCAGGGCTATGTCTTACCTGATAGTTAAGCGCCCGATCTCGCGGCCGTGGCGGAATTGGTAGACGCGCAGCGTTGAGGTCGCTGTGGGGTAACACCCGTGGAAGTTCGAGTCTTCTCGGCCGCACCATTATGAAAACCCATCGGGTAATTCCGGTGGGTTTTCGCTTTTTCACAAAATAATGCATCTTTTTTTCTTTGCCCCTCTTTTAACTGAGGCCGCTTTCTTTTATCAATAAAGCTACAGCACTGAATTTATGATTCAGGATCATCATAAAATAAGGGGAACTGCTATGGGCCAAGACCAGAATATGCCTGATGATACAGATATTGTTCCCGATGACGAGCAGCTAGGGCAGGAGGAGGCTTATGAAGTGCCTCAAACAGACGTACATCTCAGCCGTGAGTTTGTGCAAGCCCTGCAGCGTGCCCTAAAAGATGAAGATGAAACCTTAATTCTTGAAATGCTTGAAGAATTACATGCGGCAGATGTCGCTGATATTCTTGAGACATTATCATCGCAGCAGCGGCGTAAGCTGATCGAACTTGGCAGTAAGGGCTTTGACCCTGAAGTGTTAAGTGAGGTTGAAGGTGAAGCTCAGGATGATCTTTATGAGCATATGCCGAATGACTTGATTGCTGATGCTGTAACCGAGCTTGATACAGATGATGCTGTTTATGTAATTGAAGAACTGGGTGATGAGGACAGAGAAGAAGTTCTTCGTGCACTTGCTTCTGATGACCGTGTGGCGATTGAGGAAAGCTTAAGCTATCCAGAAGATTCTGCTGGCCGTTTGATGCAGCGTGACTTGGTTTCTGTGCCGGAATTCTGGACTGTTGGCCAAACCATTGATTATTTGCGGTCAGAGAATAGTAATATTCCAGAAGATTTCTATGATATTTTTGTGGTTGATCCTGGCCACAGAGTTGTCGGTACAGTGCCGCTGTCGCGCGTTATGAGTTCAAAGCGGGCTCAAACCATTATTAGCATTATGAATGATGACCCTCATATTGTTGATGCGAGTGCTGAACAGGAAGAAGTTGCATACCAGTTTACCAAGTATCACCTTATCTCAACGGCAGTGGTTGATAGTGCCAAGCGCCTTGTTGGTGTGATTACCGTTGATGATGTTGTTGATGTAATTGAAGAAAGTGCGGAAGCAGACATCTTGGCCCTTGCGGGTGTTCGTGAAGAGTCTGGCTTGAATGAAAGCTTTATAGAAATTGTAAAAGGCCGGTTTACTTGGCTGTTTATTAACCTTGGCACGGCAATTTTAGCTTCAGTAGTTATTGGTCTTTTTGAAGCAACTATCGAGCAGATGGTTGCTTTGGCTGTATTGATGCCTATTGTGGCGTCTATGGGGGGTAATGCTGGTACTCAGACAATGACAGTTGCAGTTCGTGCTATTGCTACTAAGGAATTGAACGCGTCAAATGCTGTCAGGATTTTAAACCGTGAATTGATGGCTGCACTTTTGAACGGGGGCATCTTGGCTCTTCTTTCCGGACTGGTAGCTATGATTTGGTTTAAAAGCGTGTTACTTGGCAGCGTGTTTGCTGCAGCACTTATTGTAAATATGTTCTTTGCAGGGTTAAGTGGGCTTTTAATTCCTATGACGCTCCATAAATTAGATATTGATCCTGCCATTGCCTCTAGTGTCTTTGTTACGACTATTACGGATGTGATTGGTTTTTTTGCTTTTCTTGGTCTTGCTGCGATCTTTCTTTTTTAAAGGTTTCTAATGGGAAATGGTACGGTCCTTCTTGTTGATGATGAACCTGTCGTGCTGCAAATGCATTCGTCAGCCGTACGGCACTTTGGTTTTGAGGTTCTGATCGCTGAGAGCGCAGAGGAAGGCATAGCATTAACGCGTAAATATAGTCCCGCGTTGGTTATTAGTGATGTGCAAATGCCGGGTGAAGGTGGTTTTGATTTTATTGCTTCCTTGGTTGAGCAAGACCTAAAAAATATGCCAGCGATTTATTTAACAGGGTATGATGACATTGATATCGTGCGCGGCGGGCTCAAGGCAGGCGGTGATGATTTTATTATAAAAGGTACCAGTATAGAAGTGCTAAGGCAGCGCATTGCTTTTTGGATGGTTAGTGGGTTTAAGTCACTGCCTGTTGATATTCGCCGCAGAGCTATTGCTGCGGCAAATGCTGTTTCAGGGGATAGCTTCCCCGGTGTAATGCATCATTTTAGGATGGAATCTGATATTGTTAGTAGAATATCGCGTCGAGTTCAGGCGGAGCTTTCTACGTTACCTGACACTTTTGGGTGCCGGCTGATAGAGCGTGTGTGTTTTATGGCACGTGTTACCAAGGTTGCGCTTGAAGAAAGCGCTGACTTTGCCGAATATGTGAAGTTTCCAGAGATACTCTTTCGCGCTGTACAGTCGCTAGATATAACTTGGGCATCTGGTATGGCGTCCTTATATGCAAATTTTGATGACTGGGCATCGGATGATCGGTTTGGGGAGGCAGGTTTAGTACCGCTTGAAAAAACTATGGATTATACGTGGTACGAGACTGTTGCATAGCTAGCTTGGGATAGGGAATGCCGTGAAATTAAGCCTACGTATTATTTTACTTTTGTCTTTTGCCTTTTCATGCTTGTCGGTGCAGGCAGGTGATGAGGTTGATCTTGCTGTAATGACTCAAATTCGAGAAGAGGGTTTTAAAAACTCTCAAGTGATGGAAACAGTTTCCTATTTATCTGATGTCATTGGGCCGCGACTAACTGGCAGTCCTGCTCTGAAACAGGCCAATATTTGGACAAAAGAAACCCTTGAAAAGTGGGGGTTGGTTAATGGCCGACTTGAAGGTTTTGATTTTGGCCCGGGCTGGACCGCCGATCATGTTTCTGTTTTTATGACAGCACCCAGAAACGTGCAGCTTTCAGCACTGCCAATCAGTTGGCATCCGGGTACGAACGGCGTTTTGCACGGCGCTATATATTATGCTCCAATGGATGAGAATGGCGACTTCCGCAAATATAAGGGCAAGCTTGCAGGAAAAATAGTTTTTGTTGATAAGCTTGAAGGCTATCAGGCACCTTCAAATGAAGTGATGATACGGCGCACAGAAAAAGATCTGATAAAATCTAAAAACTACCGCATTCCTAACGGTGAACAAGAGGAAGACTTTGACTGGTGGGTTGAGTATATTACGTTCCATCATGAATTAGAGAGCTTTTTGGCGGAAGAAGGCGCCCTCGCAATGGTGCGGCAGTCTACTCGCGATGCTATGCTTATTGAAGCGTCTGGATATAAACACATTGATGGCCAACTGCCCAAAATTCCGGGGGTTGTGCTAGCGGCTGAACATTACCGGCGCGCGGTAAGGCTTCTGAGGCGTGATATGGATGTAGAGCTCTCTATTGATGTCGATGCTGAGTTTTATACGCAAGATTTAAAGTCATACTCAACACTAGCCGATATTGAAGGGGCTTTGCCTAATCCAAATATTGTTATGGTGGGTGCTCATCTTGATAGTTGGGTTGGAGGTGACGGTGCTGCTGACAATGCGGCTGGCGTTGCTGTGGTTATGGAGGCAGTACGCATTTTAAAAGCCATCAACGTAACACCGCATCATACAATCAGGGTGGCTTTGTGGGGCGGGGAAGAACAAGGCTATTTTGGATCGCAGCAGTATGCGACAAACCACCTTACAGAGCGCCCTAAAAACACCAATGAAGACCTGCGCTTTATGGGGCCATATGAGCTTTATTATAACCAGTTCCCGATGATAACGAAGCCTGATTATGACCAGTTTTCGGTTTATTTTAATCTTGATAATGGTTCTGGGAAAATACGAGGGATTTACAGCGAGGGAAACCTTGCTGCGGGCGCTATTTTCAAGGACTGGTTAGTACCTTTTCATGATATTGGAGCTGCAACGGTCACCATGAATATAACAGGCGGTACGGACCACGAGGTTTTTGACCACATTGGATTGCCAGCCTTTCAATTTATTCAGGATCCGCTTGATTACGAATCCCGCGTACATCATACGCAGGTAGATACGTTGGACCATATTGCGGAAGGTGACTTGAAGCAGGCGGCTGTTGTTTTAGCTGGCTTTATTTATAATGCTGCCATGCAGGAAGAAAAAATGCCCAGAAAGCCTTTGCCTGTAGCAACACCTGAGTAAGGTTAAAGGATAGGCATGTTATCTAACAGTCGAACACCGCCGCAGCGTGCGACAGCGAGTACACGTGCGCCAGCTTTCACGCTTTCAAGCGGTAGTAAAGTTGTGCCGTCTACAATGCTAACATAGTCTACAGCGCTAAAGCCGCTACTTAGCAACCTGTCTGTGGCTACTATTTCTGCCTTACGAAGAGGGACCTTCTGTATCATAACGGCTTGAATGAGGTCCTTCAAAATTAAGTTCAATTGGCCAGCAATAAGACGCTCGTTTGCAGTAAGGTAGGCATTGCGGGATGAGGCTGCCAGCCCATCGCTTTCCCGTATAAGCTGACCGGCCATAACTTCAACGGGGATATGTAGGTCCTGAACCAAGCGGCGTATAATCGCAAGTTGCTGATAGTCTTTTTCACCAAAGATGGCATAATCAGGCTGACATTGAAGCAATAATTTGCTCACAATTGTTGCGACGCCGTCAAAATGACCGGGACGTTTTGCCCCTTCAAGAATTTCGCTGATCCCGCTAACGGAAACTGAAGTTGCGTTCCCTTCTGGATACATCTCTTCAACTGTTGGGGCATATATTACACTCGCTTTAGTCTGCGAGAGCTTTTCTTGGTCAGCCTGTTCTTGCCTTGGGTATTTATCAAGATCTTCCTCAGGGCCAAATTGGGTTGGGTTTACAAAAATGGATACAACAACTTTATCGGCTTTTGCAGCGATAGCAGAAACTAATGATAAGTGGCCATGATGAAGTGCACCCATCGTTGGGACCATACCAACCCTAAAGCCTTGTTGCCGCCACTTTTTGACAAGATTTTGTAGATCGTGAACTGTGCGTATAATAGGAAGTGATTTGGTCATAGATGATACTTAGCTGTTACTAAGAGAGGCATTATCGAGAACATCAAGGTCGTTATACCTTATTATTGATACGACATCATCTACATATTCCACGCCTCTTTCTGAATAGGTAACAAGGGCTGGGGCGAGAAGTGCACCTGTTAGTACCTCACCATTATAGCGCATTTCAGCTCTAAGTGTCCGCAGGCCATGATATGTTTGATGGCGGTTAAGGTTTCGCATATAACTTCTGACACTGTCGAGCAGATAATCAAAGCTTTTTACCTTGTGGGTTTTTCCTTCCAAACGTCTTTCTGGAATAATGCCTTTTGCGCTGTGCCCCCATACCCATTCGCCAAACAGAGCATTGCCTTTTTGGGCAAATTTACTTGTGCCCCATGCGCTTTCTATTGCCGCCTGAGCAATGGCAAGGGAAGGGGGTATGACATCAATCTTTAGGAGCAAGCTATCAATGTGTGACGCCTCAACTTTTAAAGGTAATTTTTCCCTGTATTCGCGGGCAGTTTTGCGCAGCCATTGAGCTTCGGGTTTTGTAAGCTTTTCATGTTGCTCGATTTTATGACGGATTGTAAGTAGCCGGCCTCTATCTGCAACTATAAGCTCATTTGCCCTTAAAACCAGTGGCAGAAGGGAGGAAACAAACAGACGCTTTTTTTCTACTATAACATCAATCTCAGGCAGGTCTTCAGGTAGTTTTGCCATGAAAATACGAGGTACTGCCCCAACGGCCTTCATACTGTTGTTTAATAGTTTTGCGAGACGGGATGTTAGCTCTGCCTCACCTTTGGGCGGGTATTGGTGGGCTAAATAATTGGGTCGGTCAGGGATGAATGCATCTGTTCGGGAGATAGAGAGCATATGGCGTGCAATACCTACTGGAACAACTGCAAGCAAAGCAGCCAGTAAAAGATAGATCATGGACATTCTAACATGATCACGCACGTTGGGCATTCCCTCTTTATCATTTCCCTTATATATCAGGTTCGTTAAGTTTGTTTAAAAGCCTGATAGATAGTTCTATATATTGCGCAGTATATAGTGATAGTAACTAGATATGACAATAGCATGATTTTAACAGCTGTTATGCATCATTTATATCTCTGTGAGGGAGAAGTTTAGAGTGCCTGATACGAACAATACCACCATGCCAGAGAAAGGCACATCCAGTGAAGGATCGCGTCGGCCTTACCTTATTGTGTTGGGCAATGAGAAAGGTGGTTCCGGTAAGTCAACAACAGCTATGCATATTGTTGTTGCGTTGCTTCGGGAAGGGCACCGCGTTGGCACGATTGACCTTGATGCTAGGCAAAAAAGCCTTACGAGATATATTGAAAACAGGCGGGCTTATAGTGCAGAGGCACAAGATTTAACGCTCCCGATGCCAATTGAAAAAGTTGTGCCTAAGTCTGCACTTCGGTCTGCTGACGCTGCGGAAGCTGATGAAAAAGCCAGATTTGAAGCAGCATATTTTGAACTTTCAGACAAGGTTGATGTTGTTGTTATTGATTGCCCGGGAAGTGACACATATTTGTCGAGGCTTGCACATACCGCAGCAGATACACTGGTTACACCGGTTAACGACAGTTTTGTAGACCTTGATTTGCTAGCAAGGGTTAATCCTGAAACCCATGCTGTTTTAGGGCCTAGCTTATACTCTGAAATGGTTTGGAAAGCTCGGCAACGCCGGGCAGTTGCGGATGGTGGTAAAATTGACTGGGTTATCCTAAGGAACCGTGTCGGGGCGCTTCATGCTAAGAACAAGGAGCGGGTAGAAACAGTGCTTGGCGAACTGGCCAAACGTATCGGGGTGCGGTATATTCCGGGCCTTGGAGAGCGTGTGATTTATAGGGAGCTGTTCCTGAACGGTTTAACGCTGATGGACCTTAAAGAGGCCGGGGGTATAGATGGCCAAGGCCTTTCAATGTCTCATGTTGCAGCAAGACATGAGGTGCGAAAATTGGTGGATGCCTTGAATTTACCATTTCGACATAGGAAGGCATCTTAATCGTGGCTTGGCTTGTTGCTGGAATTATACTCGCCGGATTGTTGTTTTTACTACTTGGCTGGTGGTCAAATGCTGAAGTTAAATCAGCAAAACGAGGCTTGTTATTCGCTGTGATTATTGTTTGCCTTTTACTGGCAATGTTACTTGTCATGAGGGGGCACACTGTTACAGCACTGATACCGGGTATTTACGCTTTGGGAAGAGTAATTGGTATTTCCAAAGTATTGAATAACATGCGCGGTAATCGAAGCAATAAAGATGGTAACGGTGCCAAAGGAACTGATATGTCGCGTAGGGAGGCTCTGGATATTCTAGGCCTTGATGAGGGTGTGACAAATGCAGAAGTTAACAGTGCTTATCGGCGTCTAATGAGCAAATATCATCCTGATAAAGGTGGTAGTGACTGGATGGCGGCAAAACTTTCAGAAGCACGAAAAGTATTGTTGAAAGAATAGAGGGTTTAATAGAGGTGAAATGGGCAAATTATTACCTAAATTTTTGTCAGGCTTGTCTCTTACGTTATTAAGCCTCATAGTTTCTGCGGATGACAGTGCAGATAAAAAGTTAAATATTGCCGTTTTGCTTGAAATCCCTCCATATATAATTGAAGAAAACTCAACAGGCTTAGAGCCCGATATCATAAGGGCAGTTTTTGCTGAAGAGAATATAGCAGTTAATTTTATTCATGTACCGCTTGCTCGTATGTCTGCTATTCTTCATGATAGAATTGTAGATGGTGTTGCTAGCTTTATTACAGAAAAGGGCTTGTGTGATGTGAGTGACCCTTTTGTATACTGGCATGACGGTGTTATTGTTCGGAATGCAGTAGCGGCTGATGTAGCGAGTCTTGATGATCTTGCTGGTATGCGTGTAGGGTCTTTTCCTAATGCTGTGTTTGTTTATCCTGATGTAATAAACCAAGTGCATAATATTACACCTTCCTATGTTACAGTGCACAGGGCCCAACTTGTTGTAAAAATGTTTGAGCATGGCCGCATTGATGCCTACATCGGAAACTATATATCTTTAAACTATATACATGATGTGGAAGATGGGCACAGTGCTGAAGAACGGCCTTTCACGGTCGTAGAAAAGTTTGATCTTTATCCAAGGACTATGTGCTTTTTGCGGCCTGTAATAACAGATATTTTTAATAGAGGGCTAGAAAAGCTGAAGAAAAAACCAATATATGATCAGATTTTGCAGAAATATATAATTGAATAAACTTTGAATTTTGCGGTTTTTCGCATTTTTGATTTTATATAGATGGTCTAAAATTACTATATTTTGAGGTATTTATGAACTCGCATACTTTTCACCCATCTGTCCTTCGTGAATACGACGTTCGAGGCATTGTTGATGAAACACTTTCAGTTAAAGACGCTTATGCTTTAGGGCAGGCTTATGGCACAACAATAGCACGCAATGGTGGTAGTAAAGTGTGTGTGGGATACGATGGAAGGCTTTCCTCTCCTGATCTATCAAGCGCATTGATGGATGGTATTATAAGCACAGGCATTGATGTAAAATGCATAGGTCTTGGTGGTACACCCATGTTGTATTATTCAGTTTTTGCTCTTGATACAGATGGCGGGGTCATGGTTACAGGCTCGCACAACCCTCCGAACTATAACGGCTTTAAGATGATGGTGGGCAAAAAGCCTTGCTTCGGTGAAGCCATCCAGAAACTTGGAGCACTTACCAAAGCCAGTGATTATGAAACAGGCCGAGGTGCTGTTGAAAATGTGGATGTTTTTGACGAATATATTGATCGGTTAATCAGAGACGTAAACATGAAGGGCTTTAAGGTTGCATGGGACCCTGCAAATGGATCTTCTGGCCCTGCTGTCGCGGCTATGGTTAAGCGCCTTCCAGGCGAACATATTGTTATTAATGCTGAAGTAGACGGCACTTTCCCGAACCATCACGCGGATCCAACCGTTGAAGCTAATTTGCAGCAATTAAAAGATGTTGTGCTTTCAGAAGGCTGTGATGTAGGCCTTTCTTTTGATGGTGATGGCGACCGTATTGGTGCCGTAGATAGCCGGGGAAATGTTGTTTGGGGTGACCAGATGCTTGCTATCATGAGTGGTGACTTATTAAAAGAGGTACCCGGTGCACCTATCATTGCAGATGTGAAAGCCAGTCAGGTGCTATTTGATCGTATTGCGGAGCTGGGCGGTAAGCCTGTTATGTGGAAAACTGGTCACTCACTGATTAAAGATAAAATGGTTGAGCTTTCAGCGCCGCTCGCAGGCGAGATGTCCGGGCATATATTTTATAAACACAAGTTTTACGGGCATGATGATGCACTGTATGCGGGCATAAGGTTTTTGAATGCGATTTCAAGCCAAGGCGGCAATCTTGACGCATTAATGGATGACTTACCAAAAGCTATTAATACGCCAGAACTTAGATTTGACTGTGAGGAAACTCGGAAATTTGAAGTTGTGAAAGAAGTGAGGTCTCAACTTGAAGCAGCAGGCGCTAATATGTCGACTGTTGACGGGGTTAGGGTTCTTACGGATGATGGTTGGTGGTTGCTGCGGGCATCAAACACACAAGCAGTGCTTGTTGCGCGGTGCGAAGCTTCAACAGATGAGGGCCTTGCTAGATTAAAAAAAGAGTTGGTGCAGGCTTTGGCTGCTGTTGGTGTTGATGCACCAGATAGTTTTTAACATATTTTTTTCTTTTTCACGGCATCTTTACTCTTTTAGTCCACGGTATATACGCTACATTATAGGGGTGGAGTGAAAAATTTAATGTCTGATAAACACAAAATTGGTGATGATCAGGGTAATGGAACAGGCACAGGCCTGCTGACAAAACCTGAAACGAAGACCAAAAAACCATCGATGTATAAAGTTATTCTTTTGAATGATGATTATACACCTATGGAATTTGTGGTGCATGTTTTGCAACGATTTTTTAGAATGACACTCGAGGAAGCGACAGAGGTAATGTTACAGGTACATCAACGCGGTGTTGGTATATGTGGCATATTCACTTTCGAAGTGGCAGAGACTAAAGTTAATCAGGTACTGTCTTTTGCCAAGCAACATGAGCACCCACTGCAGTGTACTCTTGAGAAAGAGTAATAATAGGCTGGGCTTCCAGTGTTTTGGATGTAACCCGGAGAAAGGAACCAAGCGTGCCAAGCTTTTCACCACACCTAGAGAAAACTCTCCATCGTGCCTTAAAGGAAGCCAACGAGCGCAGCCATGAGTATGCGACGTTAGAGCACCTTTTGCTATCCTTACTTGAGGATCCTGATGCTATTGCGGTTTTAAAGGCATGTGATGTTGATCTAGTGGTGCTGCGGACACAGCTTGAAGACTATCTTGATGATAGTATGGAAAACCTGAAAATTGAAACTGAAGGCTTGGATGCAACGCCCACGGCAGGGTTTCAGCGTGTTGTTCAGCGCGCTTTATTGCATGTCCAATCATCTGGCCGTGAAGAAATGACAGGGGCAAACCTTTTAGTTGCTCTGTTTTCTGAGCGAGAAAGCCATGCTGTATTCTTTTTACAAAGCCAGGATATGACACGGCTTGATGCTGTGAGCTATATATCGCACGGCATTGCAAAAGTGCCTGAGCACCAAGAGGACCGCGTTGTAAAAGGTGCAGATGATGAGGCGGAAGAACCAATTAAGCCAGAAGGCGCAAAACGGGAAACCGCGGCGCTTGATGCTTACTGCGTTAATTTGAATGATAAAGCACGTGCAGGCAAAATTGACCCGTTAATAGGGCGTGCTTCAGAGCTTGAGCGGACAGTTCAAATTCTATGCCGCAGATCAAAGAATAACCCTCTACTTGTGGGTGACCCTGGGGTGGGCAAAACGGCAATTGCAGAGGGTTTGGCCCGTAGAATTGTAGAGCATGATGTGCCAGCTGTTCTTGATAATGCGATTATTTTTGCGCTTGATATGGGGGCGTTACTTGCAGGTACACGCTACAGAGGTGACTTTGAAGAGCGCTTAAAGGCGGTTGTGAAAGAGCTGGAACGCACAGACGGTGCTGTTTTGTTTATTGATGAAATTCACACCGTTATTGGGGCAGGGGCCACCTCAGGCGGGGCTATGGATGCATCAAACCTTCTAAAGCCTGCTCTTGCGAATGGTAGTATACGCTGTATGGGGTCTACCACTTATAAAGAATTTAGGGGGCATTTTGAAAAAGACCGAGCTCTTCTGCGCCGGTTTCAGAAAATCGACGTTAACGAGCCAAGCGTAGATGATGCGATTAAAATCCTGAAAGGTTTGAAGCCGTACTTTGAGGAATATCATAATGTTCGCTATACTGCTGATGCCATTAAGTCTGCGGTAGAGTTATCCGATAGGTATATCTCAGATAGGAAACTGCCAGACAAAGCTATTGACGTTATCGATGAAACAGGCGCAGCGCAAATGTTGTTGCCGCCGTCTCGCCGCAAGAAAACTATCAGTGTAAAGGATATTGAGGCTGTTGTTGCTACCATTGCACGCATCCCTCCAAAATCTGTAACGCGCGACGAAAGTCGGGTTATGAAAACCTTGGAAGATGACCTGAAAAGAGTGGTATTTGGTCAGAATACAGCTATTGCAGCCTTGTCATCAGCTATTAAGTTATCACGTGCTGGGCTACGAGAACCAAATAAACCTATCGGCTCGTATTTGTTTAGTGGCCCAACGGGGGTCGGTAAAACAGAAGCGGCACGTCAACTATCTCATTTGCTTGGTGTTGAGCTTCACCGCTTTGATATGTCAGAGTATATGGAGCGGCATTCAATATCACGGCTTATTGGTGCGCCTCCTGGCTATGTTGGTTTTGACCAAGGTGGTTTGCTGACAGATGCGGTTGATCAGCACCCACACTGTGTATTGCTTCTCGATGAGATTGAAAAAGCACACCCCGACCTGTTTAATATTTTGTTGCAGGTGATGGATAACGGTGCCTTGACAGATCATAACGGCAAGAAAATTGATTTTCGCAATGTCATTTTGATTATGACAACAAATGCTGGTGCCCGTGATTTAAGTAAAACCGCAATCGGGTTTGGCCGCGAAACGGATGAAGACGCAAGCGATGATGCCATCAAGCAGCTCTTTAGCCCAGAATTTAGAAACAGATTAGATGCTATTGTTCCATTTGGGTTTTTACCTCCTGAAGTTGTGGCGCGGGTTGTTGAGAAATTTGTACTTCAGCTAGAATTGCAGTTGGCCGATAGACAGGTTGAAATTAGTTTGTCTGAGGAAGCAAAAGCGTGGCTTGCAGACAAAGGATATGACAAACATTATGGTGCTCGCCCCTTAGCGCGTGTTATTCAGGAAAAAATAAAACAGCCTCTTGCTGAAGAGTTATTGTTTGGAAAACTTGCAAAAGGTGGTGAGGTCTTTGTGAAGTTGAAGGATGACCAGCTTTCTTTTGAGATCATTCCTCATGTTGCAGCATCTTCACAAAATCAACCTGTAAAGGATGCAAGTAAAAAAAGAAAACCTCGAAAAACTAAAGTCACTGTGAAATAGAGGGATTTTAGTTTTAAAGTTTTTATGGCACCTGCAAAGTTAGGTGCCATTCTTTTGTTTGGTAAGTTCAAAGGCTATTGCTTTTTAAACGGGGTGTGTGCAGAGAGGTAGTTGATTTCCGCCTCAACACTTCTTGTTTCATGTTCAAGGTAATTTTCAACAGCAGTTCTAAAGCTTTGGTTGCTGATCCAATGGGCGCTTATCGTGTGCACAGGCTCATAACCCCTAGCGAGTTTGTGCTCACCTTGTGCACCTGCTTCAATTGTTTTTAGGTTATTTTCAATTGCAAACTCTATTGCCTGATAATAGCAGGTTTCAAAGTGCAGACATGGATGATTTTCTATGCAGCCCCAATAACGACCATAAAGCGTGTCAGCGCCTATTATGTTCAATGCCCCTGCAATATAGGATTCTTCCCGCATGCACATGATAAGGAGTATGTTGTCTGGCATTGTTGCAGTGATCTCATAGAAAAAGGCTTTATTCAAATAAGGTTGTCCCCATTTTCTATTGCCGGTGTCCAAATAGAATTTATAAAAAGCTTCTATATGTTCTTCAGAAATCTCAGTGCCTTTAAGGCGCTTTATGGTAATGCCATTTGAGTAAGCTGTTTGGCGCTCTTTTCTCACCTGTTTTCTTTTTCTGGAAGAAAGCGACTCTAAAAAATCATCAAATGATTTGTAATCTCTGTTGTGCCAATGAAATTGTTGGTCTTGTCTAAGCAGATAGCCTTGCTGTGCAGCTATTTGGGCTTCTATTTCTGGTAAAAATGTTAGATGGGCTGAGGAAATATTCATATTGTCCGTCAGCTGTTTGAGTGCTTGCAAAAGGCCTTTTTGTACATCTGGTTCATTCTGCCCTTTTGCAACCAAAAGCTTGGATGACACCACAGGAGAAAATGGAATTGAAGATTGTAATTTTGGGTAATATGCGCCACCGGCTCGTTCAAAGGCATCTGCCCACCCATGATCAAACACATATTCACCGTAAGAATGGCGTTTGGCATAGAGCGGCATAAAGCCAACCATTTCACCTTGTTCATTCCTCAGGCAAATATGAAAGGGCTGCCAGCCAGTTTCAGTCGATGCACACCCAGTGCTTTCAAGTGCAGAAAGAAATGCATGGGATAAAAAAGGATTGTCATTGTTGCAACTGTCCCATTCAGTTGCAGACACATTAGATATCGCGCCAATAACATCAAGCTTGAAAGAGTTATAGTCTGGGATTTTTAGGGTTCCTTTTAGGTTTTTAGAACCGCAGGTTTTTCAAAAATAAGGGCGTCCGCATATTTTTTGCCAACGTCTTCTAGAAGCTGATTTCTGATTGTCCACGTCAGAACGGGTTTCCCCTTTTTACGCCAGCGCTGACAAAAGCTATTGGGCAGTAAATTAATATCGCAGGCGACAAAATCGGGCGATGATTTTCGTATTATAAAGGGAAGGGCTAGCCTTGTTTTCCAGTTAAGTAATATCTCGCGTCCCATGATTAGTCCGCGGGCATACTTGGGCATGTATGACTTGAACCACGAAACAACCCTTGGGTCAAAGCTCATGATAGCAGCGGGGCCGCCATAACCTTCAAGACAATGCCTTACACCCGCACAGAGTTTTTGTACGTCACTTTGCTTTGTTGACTTTACTTCAATAAAAACAGGTACTTGTCCGTTAATTTCTTCAAGGATGTCTGGCAAGGTTGGCATGGTTTCGCCTGTGTTGGCAATTTCAAGTAGCCGTAACTGCTGAAAGCCAATATTGGAAAGAGGGCCGCTGCCTTCCACTAGCCTACCTAGCTCTGTATCATGATAAACCATGATAATATTATCGGCAGACCCTTGAACATCTATTTCGACACCATAACCAGCCGCTACTGCAGCAGCCACAGCAGCTCTCGTGTTTTCCTCAATCGCGGTTCCTGCTTCAAAGAGACCACGATGTGCAATTTTATATTCAGTTAGCCAAGGAAAACTACGAGCGCTAGGCATAAAGGTTTGCTTCCTATTTTATTTCAACTAGAGCATCAATTTCTACTGGCACATTAAGAGGTAAGGCATTGGTTCCAACAGCTGAGCGGCTATGCTTACCCTTTTCACCAAAAACAGCAACCATAAGATCACTGGCTGCATTGATAACTTGTGGTTGTTGGCTAAAACCATCGATACAGTTAACAAAGCCGCCTAATTTTACAATGCGAACTACACGGTTCAGATCACCCTGACAGGCAACTTTCAATTGTGCAATAATATTAACAGCACAGATGCGTGCAGCACTTGATGCATCTTCGATTGAGACAGTATCACCGACTTTACCCGTATAAGCAAGCGCACCATCTTTCATGGGTATTTGGCCAGAGATACTAACGATATTTCCCGTGCGAACGAAAGCCACATAGTTTGCGACAGGCGCTGTTGGCTCAGGGAGAGTGATACCCAAGTCTAATAGTGTTGCTTCTACAGTCATATATATACTCCAACAGGATAAATTAACTGTATGAACACCTATCGTAATTGATACTAAAAGAAAAGGGGCATACGCCCCATTTCACTAAGAATATGGAAGCTTTAAGTTTATGCAGATTCTGCAAGGGTAGTTTTACGTGCTTGCTTGTCGGAATACATATCAAGGTCAGCGCTTTCAATCAAGCTGTGGACGCTTGCAGTGCCATCAAAGTGCTGTTGACCGATAGAGCATTGGACCGGAATAGTCACATTATCATAGCGTATGTGACTATTATTAATTTTACGTTGTAAAGCGCGGAGGCGAGACCTCCCTTGCTCTGGAGTACATCTTTTTAAAACAATGGCAAACTCATCACCAGAGATACGAGCAATCACATCGTCTGGTCGTGTAAACTTTTTCAAGCATTTTGCAACATGACGCAAAACGCTATCGCCTGCGAGGTGTCCATATGTGTCATTCGTGTTTTTAAACCCATCCAGGTCTAAAAAACCCAGCACACCGGTTTCGCGGTGCCGTGCGGCTGACGCAAGAATACTGGATAGGGCATTTTGTAAGCCTCGGCGATTAGCAATGCCTGTTAGTTCATCGGTAACAGAAAGCTGTTCCAGATACCCAATACGCGACTCTTGCTCGCTCATACGCTGCTCGGCTGCTGCCGCGTAGCTTAGAACTTCGGTAATGAGTTGCCAGCCTGTGCTGTCAAATTTCATTTCAGCATTGGCAGCAGTCCTCATTAACCTGTCTGCCAGCTTACTGACATATGGGTTAATGTTGGTATCATTCTTCAGTTTGCCTGAGATTTGTTCAGTCATGACACACTCCTATTACAGATATATATTTAAAAGCAAGGAGTGTGCCAAATTAATATCATGTAAGTTATTGATATATTTATCTTTTTTATTTCTTCTTTGGAGTTTGTTTAGAGGCACTTTTTTCCGGGCTGAAGCTTCTGCCTGTAGTAATGGCAGTAACGCCAAACTTGGCCTTAAGGGTATCGATCGTGCGCTCTGCATTGGCTTTTTTTGTGCGGCCTGTTTCCAACAAGTCAGGTTGGTCCGCAAGCCAGAGGTCTCGAAACTGGCTCACCCCAATGCCAATGAGCCTGTAAGGGGTGCCATCGACAAGAGGTACTAATAAGCTTTTGCCTGTTTCAAACAGTGTCATCGTCAGTTGTGTTGGTTCTTGTAGTGTTCTAGACCGTGAAATAACGCGGTGCATGCTGGTTTTTAATTTGAGGTGAATAGTGATGCCTGCAAGGTTTTTATGTTTAAGGTCTGCGGCTACCTGCTCGCAGCACCGCCATAATTTCATTTCCAGTTCATCGTAGGAGGCAAGGTCTTTTTCAAGGGTACGTTCTGACGATATGCTTTTCGTATCTCTTTCAGCTGTTACTTTTCTTGTGTCAATGCCGCGAGATAATTTGTACAGCCGCTGGCCTGTTTCGCCGTATCGCCGTATTAATGTAGCTTCATCTATTTCCTGTAATTGGCTAATTCTACTTAGACCATCACGAGCAAGTGTTTTGGCTGTTTTCTGACCGATACCGTAAATAGCTGTTACCGGAAGGGTTGCAAGTAAGGAAACTGCATCAAAATTACCGATCACAGTGAATCCACGGGGTTTATTCATATCAGATGCTAGCTTTGCCAGAAATTTATTGGCTGCAAGTCCAACTGAAATTGTTATGCCAATTTCTTTTTCAATTTCATGAGCCAGTTTTGCCAACATGGCAGCTGGAACTGCTTTATGCAGTTTTTCTGTGCCGGACAGGTCGAGAAAGGCTTCATCGATGGAGATTGGTTCAATTTGTGGTGTTAGAGCCAACATTTTTGCCCTGACAGCAAGGCCTGCTTCTCTATAGCGCTTCATATCTGGCCTTATTATTACAGCATCAGGGCATAGCTTTTTTGCCTTATACATGGGCATTGCTGATTTAACACCGTACATACGGGCTATGTAACATGCGGTTGATACTACACCTCTGGTTTCACCTCCAATTATGACAGGCTTTGATGCAAGTTCTGGGTTATCTCGCTTTTCAACGGCAGCATAAAACGCATCGCAGTCCATGTGCGCAATGGTTAGGGTTAGCAGTTCAGGGTGAGTAACTATTCTGTTTTTACCACATTGAGGGCAATGGGGCTGGTTGTAAAAAATATGAAAACAGCTTCTGCATAGAGAGGTAGTTTCAGGATCAGGGCTTTCTGCGCTTTCCTTTTCCATTATAGTGCCATTAAATAATCACAAAGCTGCGGCCAATCGTCAATTCTCTGATGGGCAGCGTCCGCTTTGGGTGTAAGCTTTTGAAGCCTTGGGTCGGCTATGAAATGTATACGGTGAGTATCGGGTGTGTGTTCTTTAACGGACTTATGCTGTGGTGGTAGGTCGTCGATAAAAACTGTTATATGGTTTGTTTGTCTGGCAAGTAGTTTAACGGCAGTGCCTTTGTCGCCTTTGTTGGCAATGAGTGGGTAATCCATGCCGAGATTATAGAGGCTTTTTTGGCGTCGTGCGCTGCACCGTTCGGGGACATTGGATAGTATTGCTATTTGATACTTATGGGAAAGATGCTGTAATGCATCAGCCGCTCCAGCAACGGGCTCTATGTCATCAACGCAGGCATTAAAAAAATTGCCTATCAATAATCGTACATCGTCGGAGGAAGCAACTAGGCCACTATCAGTTCTAAAAACATTACCTGACAGCCTAAAACTTGATAGCCGAAGTTCATAGCCCTGTGTATGGAAATAAGCTTCAAGGCGCTTCAAAAATTGAAATAAAACCTCGTCAGCATCAACCAGTAAAACAGGTTTTCCTGATGTGAAAAGAATAGGTATTTGTAATGCAGATGACATTACCATTCCTGCCCCTGTCCGCCACCAAGAGTGCGCCATGCTATGACAATCGATTCTGGTTTTTTCTCTATGAAAGCTGCAAACGCTAGCAAGTCAGGTTCATGATCTATTAAGAAGCCTAATGTACTCGACAAAAAATGGGGATCTTCTAGGGAAGCTCTCATACCTTCAGGTGATAGACCAGTTAAAGCGAAGAAGCGATCTCTAAGATAGCCCTCAGAAAAAATATATGAAATAGCTTCAAGAGCGATTGTATGAGCTGTTGTTGTATCTTGTTGCTGCACTATATGTATCCAGTGTCATATTTATATATTAGTCTTTAGATAACTAATATGTTCTAAGGTTGAGAGATAGTATATAAGCACTCATTATGTGGGTTAACGATATCAACGGCAAAAAAATAGAAAAAAGCAATGGCTGCTCAGACACACTTGTGTTTTTGATAAAGAAAAGCCTATTATGATGGGGGCAAGTTTGATGTGCGGGTTCAGAAGGGTTCATTATTTATGAGCAAAAAAATCCTGATTGTTGAAGACAATGAATTAAATATGAAGTTGTTTTGCGATCTGTTGGAAGCTCATGATTATGAGACCATTCAGACACGCGACGGTATGGCTGCCCTTGATCTTGCCCGTGAACACGAGCCTGATCTTATTCTAATGGACATTCAACTTCCAGAAGTCTCAGGTCTTGAAGTGACCAAGTGGCTCAAAGAAGATGAAGATCTGCGCAAAATCCCTGTTATTGCAGTTACTGCTTTTGCAATGAAAGGTGATGAAGAAAAGATACGAGAGGGGGGCTGCGAAGCCTATATTGCAAAGCCTATTTCGGTCGGGCATTTTTTGGAAACTGTTAAAAAGTTTATGGGGTAGCATCTTATGACCGCTCGAGTTTTGGTGGTAGATGATGTCCCGCCTAATGTGAAATTGCTGGAGGCAAAGTTAACTAGCGAATATTTCGATGTGCTCACCGCCTACAGTGGCCCAGAAGCTCTTGATATTATTAGCCGGGAACATCCTGACATAATTTTGTTAGATGTGATGATGCCGGGCATGGACGGCTTCGAAGTATGTCGCAGGATTAAAAAAGACCCTGCAACAATGCATATTCCAATTGTTATGGTTACAGCACTTGACCAGCCTTCGGACAGGGTTGCGGGCTTGGAAGCCGGCGCTGATGATTTTCTTACAAAGCCAGTACAGGATTTGGCGCTTTTTGCGCGGGTGAAATCTCTTGTGCGGCTTAAGGTTATGATGGATGAGCTGAGAAACCGCGAAGCGACCGGCGCAAGCCTGGGATGGCAAGATGATATCGAGGAAGTTCAGGATACACCAGAAGACCTTGCTAAAGGGACCATACTGATTGTTGATGAGCAAGAACGTGTTATGGAACGAATTGCCAAAGCCCTGAGCGATGTGGGTGATCTTACATTTATGCCGGGGGGCGAAGATGTTGCTGAGCGTGCCAGAGGTAAAAATTTTGACCTCATTATCGTATCACTAACGATGAGAAATACTGATGGTTTAAGGGTTTGCTCAAAGCTTAGAACTTTTGAGGAAACGCGTAATGTACCTATCTTGGTGATGGTTGATGACGGCAATACCAAGCTGCTTGTTAGGGCTCTAGAAATGGGCGTTAATGACTATGTTGTACGCCCGGTTGACCGTATGGAATTCCTAGCACGTGTTAAAACGCAGCTAAAACGAAAACGCTATGCTGATCGCTTGTGGGATAATTTTCACTTATCAATGCAGCTGGCAACAACCGATGCTGTAACAGGGCTTTATAATCGCCATTACCTGACAAGCCATTTAGATACTCGTATGAAGGTGGCGCACCAAAATGCCAAACAATTGTCCATTTTGATGATGGATATTGACCATTTCAAAAAGGTCAATGACACTTATGGGCATGCTGTGGGCGATGAGGTGCTTAAAGAGTTTGCTTATCGTATCGGTAAAAATATTCGCGGCGTTGACCTTGCTGCCCGCTATGGTGGGGAAGAATTTGTTGTTATGATGCCTGAAACTCCAACTGACTGGGCTTATATGATTGGTGATCGTTTGCGCCAAGAAGTGTGCGATAACCCCTTTGAAGTGGGCTTGGCCTCTGGGCCTATTAGTATTACGGTTTCAATTGGCGTTGCTACTAGCCAGGAAAGCCAAACACCTGCAGAGCTTCTCGAAGAAGCTGATAAAGCTTTGTATGCCGCAAAAGAAAATGGCCGTAATCAGGTTATTATTGCGGGTACGTCAAAGTAGTATTCTCAAGCCATACATAAATGCTCTTTTTTCATACGAATTGTTAACCATTTTTTCGTTAGTATTCAATGATATGTGTAATGCGGGATACATAGGTTATTTGTATGGTTTATAGTGGCTATTTAAAAAAGAAATGGGATCATTTTAAGCTTAATAAGCGACGTGAATGGTATGTCCTCTCAGCTGCTATTTTTCTCACACTTTCAGCATGGATTGTTTCAACAAGGCTAGTTGAAGAGAACCAACAGCGCCGTTTTGCGGCACGGGCAGATGAAATTTCTGATGCAATTAGCATTAGAATGAATTTGTACGAACAGGTTTTATGGGGTGGGGTAGGGCTGTTTAATGCCTCGAATGTTGCTAGCCGTGAAGAGTGGCGCACCTATGTTGACACTTTAAAGCTGTCTCAGCATTGGCCAGGTATTCAGGGATTAGGATATAGTGTTTTTATCTCGCCAGCTAATAAAACAGCACACATTTCTGAAATTCGTGCAGAAGGTTTTCTAGATTATACAATAAAGCCTGAGGGTGAACGTGCGGCTTATAGCGCTATTGTGTTTTTGGAGCCGTTTGATTGGCGTAATCAACGGGCCTTTGGTTATGACATGTGGTCGAATGAAGTCCGTCGGGAAGCGATGATAAAGTCGCGAGATACTGGAAGGGCAGCCATTTCTGGGTTGATAACTCTTGTGCAGGAGACCAGTGAGGATGTTCAGAAAGGTTTTTTGATGTACACGCCGGTGTACGAAAAAGAAACATACTTGGAAACAGTTGAGGACCGGCAAGCATCTTTTCTGGGCTGGGTTTATGCTCCCTTTAGAATGGGCGACCTGATGGCAGGCATTTTAGGTGCAGGTCAAAATGCCGTTGAATATGACATTTATGATGGAACCGAAGTGAACCCCGATAAGCTGCTTTATAAGAGTTTTGTCGACGATTTCTCTGTGCAAGGGCCATTTATTTTAAAGAGCATGGAACTGGCGGGTAAGATATGGACAATTCGTTTTATGTCTGGGAACGACAGTGTTGAAACGATTGAAACACGCATCCCTACTATTATTGCTATTGCAGGTTTGTTAGTTGATATTTTGATTTATTATCTTATGGCAACAATGGCATCTACAAATCGGCGTGCAGAGGCCATAGCTGTTGAGAAAACACTCAAACTTAATGAAGCAAAGCTCAAGGCAGAAGAGGCAAGCCAGGCAAAGTCTCGTTTTTTGTCCTCAATGAGTCATGAACTACGGTCACCGTTAAATTCTATTTTGGGGTACTCACAGTTAGCATTAACAGAAAAAACGACGGCCCCAATTCCTCAAACTACTGTGCAACATATAAAGACGATCTCACGGTCGGGTAAGCATTTGCTAGCTCTAATTGGTGATATTCTAGACTTGTCTAAAGTTGAGGCGGGGCAACTTGTTGTTGAAAGTACTATCTTTAACTTAAACCAGCTGGTGCAAGAAATTGTAAGTATGATGACTGTTCCCGCTAGCGAGCAAAAAACAGTACTTGACCTTAAAATCCCTCAGAATATGCCAGAATGGTTTATCGGAGATTCTGTTAAAATAAAGCAGATTATTTTAAACTTGATGGCGAATGCTGTGAAGTTTACCGAGGAAGGCGTTGTAACCCTTCAAGTAGATATAATTAGGGATGATTCTGATAATACTCAGTTCAAGTTTTCTGTCGTTGATACAGGTATTGGCATCAAACCGGACCGGCAGTTTAACCTGTTTGATGCTTTTACGCAGGCAGATATGTCGACCACACGTCGTTACGGTGGAACAGGCCTTGGACTGGCTATCAGCAAAAGCCTTGTAGAGGCTATGGATGGAAAGATAGGGTTCAGCAGTGAAGAAGGAAGCGGCAGTACATTCTGGTTTGAACTCCAGTTAGATAAAACAGAGGAAGTGCCTGAAAATAATGTGATTGATATAGAAAATATCAAGTCGCTATCAATTCTGTTGGTTGAAGACATTAAGGTTAACCAGATTGTTGCCAAAAAACTGTTGGAAAACCAAGGCCATTTGGTTGAGTGTGTATCCAATGGTGTCGAAGCTATTCAAGCGGTTAAAAATCAGGATTTTGATATAGTATTGATGGATATTCATATGCCAGAAATGGATGGAATAGATGCGACAAAGGCGATTAGGGAAATGGTGGATGAAAAGAAAAAGAATGTCCCTATTATTGCTTTGACTGCAGACATCAACACAGAAAATTTGACTGTTTATAGAGAAGTGGGCATGGACGGGCACTGTGCAAAACCACTGAAAATGGAATCGTTAATTCGTATTATTGTTGATCTGGTGCCTGATGTGGTGGCTGAAAGTGCGACTATCGTCGAAAATGAAGAAACCGATGTGCAGAAAGTATTGTTAAAGCCCATGCCAATGGAAAAAAAACCAATAAACTATCAGGTTGATATGGATCAGTTTAAAATATGCCTCGAATTGGCCCCTGAGTTTTTGGCGGCCTTTGAAGCAGAATCAAGGCTAGCATGCCAAAAGGCGCATGAGTTTTTAGCGAATAATGATATTGAAGCGGTAGAGAGTGAGGTTCATAGTCTGAAAGGAATGTCTCTAAACCTAGGGCTTATATCGCTTGCAAATGCTTGCTCTGAGATATGCACTCTTTGCCGTTCAGGTGGCGTGGACCTTGGGGTGCTTAGAGATAAGCTAAAGGATTTGGATGTAATGGTTGTCGCACAAAATGAACTGGCGAGATCTTTAGCCTAAGTGATTTAGATTATATATGGATGACGGTATTGAATGACAGATGCAAAAAAACACCGTGCCCCATAACGGGACCGGTGCTTTTTGCAGATCAAAAAAGAAAATCAAAATTACTTAATTTTGGCTTCTTTAAATTCTACGTGCTTGCGAACCACAGGGTCATACTTACGCTTAACCATTTTTTCAGTCAGCGTGCGTGGGTTTTTCTTGGTCACATAAAAGTAACCAGTGTCCGCTGTGCTCAGCAGTTTGATCTTGATGCTGGACGGCTTTGCCATCGTGTTAACTCCAAGAAAATAATTCTATCAGACTGCGGTATGCAATCAGTGTGAGCGCGCAAGATACTCACCGCGACTAATAAGTCAAGGATTGAATGTATGGGAAACAAACATTTTTTATCTATACCCTTAAATAGCTTTGCAATAGTAACATATTGACGCATGTATCTCGCAGTTAAAAGTGCGGAAAAGTATGAAGTGGATATAAGAACAATGGAAACTAATCTGGCAGAAGAATTGCGCATCGAAGCAATTGATACAATTGAGGATAGGCTTGCTAACCTGCAGGATGCAATACGTCGTTTCTCGGAAGGTTCCTTATCCAGCAAGGATGCTTTGATCGCAATTAGGTTGGAGGCGCACTCTTTAAAATCTGTAGCAGCTAGTTTTGATATGAAAGCATTAAAGGCCCTTTGCCACAGATTTGAAGATTATTTCTTCAATGTGAATGAGATAAGTAAAGACAATATTACGGACATACAGTTTTATGCCGATAGAATGGCTGAATGTCTCGATGCTTTTGTGCAAAAGAAAGATATTGATATTTCAGGGATGGTGCGTAGCCTGCCAAATAAAGCAGGATTTGATGTTAAAGACATTAGTGTTTCAGAAATTGAAGTTATGTTGGTGATGGAACCTGGAACCGCAACTAAAATTGTAACGCGTGAGCTTTTGGAGTGTGGGTACCGCATGGTGAATGTGGGCTCAACTATGGATGCTTTTCAGCTTATACCAACGATGAAACCTGATGCAGTGATTGTGTCACGTGTGATGCCTGAACTGTCAGGGGTTGACCTTGCTTGTGCGCTTAAAGCGATGCCTTCAACACGGCATATCCCCGTTGCACTCATTGCTACTGACAATGAAAAGCTTAAAGATTTACCAAAAGAAGTACCGGTCTTGCGAAAGGGTATTCGCTTTGCTGATGATGTTGCTGAAGTTTTTGTCAAACTTGGTATTTTATAGTTATCAGCGTTCTATGTACGTTTTCTACTGTGACGGCGTTTCTTTTGCTTAAGGCGTTCTTGGCTGTTTTTTGGGCCAGTTTTAAGACCGCCTTCCGTCACAAGGTCAAGTTTCAAGCCTCCAGTAAAGCGGTTTGCTTCTGTAAGGCAGACATCAATTTTATCACCTAGCCTGAATTCCTGACCGTATCGTTCACCAACAAGACGGTGATGTTCGGCGTCCAATACATAATAGTCGTTTCCAATTTGAGAAATGGGAATAAGACCATCACCGCCTGAGGGCTCAAGAGATACAAAAAGGCCAAAACGCGTAACACCAGATATCCGCCCAATAAATTGGCTGCCCACATGGTCAGCAAGGTATGATGCCATATACCTGTCAGTTGAATCACGTTCTGCTGTCATAGCGCGGCGCTCAGTGCCAGATATTTGCTCGCCGATGTCAGCCATGTCATTCATTTCACTATCTGTTAGGCCGTCATCCCCTAAATTAAGAGCACGAATAAGCCCCCGGTGTACCAATAGGTCTGAATAACGGCGAATAGGGGATGTGAAATGTGCATAGCGAGCGAGGGCCAGCCCAAAGTGCCCCATGTTGTCAGGGCTGTAATAGGCTTGGGTCTGGCTACGTAAGACTACTTCATTAACCATGTGCTCATGGGGCCCATCTTTTACGCGCCCTAAAATGCCGTTAAATAGGGAAGGGCGCATTACAGTGCCTTTGGAAAGGCTTAAATCAAGTGTACGCAAGAAGTCTCGCAGGCTATCAAGCTTTTCCATCGAAGGCTCTTCATGGACCCTGTACATAGCTGTTACGCGGTGTTTTTCTAGTTCTTCCGCAGCACAAACGTTTGCTGAAATCATAAATTCTTCAACAAGTTTATGGGTGTCGAGCCTTTCTCGAACGACAATGCCTTTTACAAAGCCTTCGTCAGATAACTCAATTTTACGCTCTGGTAGATCAAGTTCGAGCGGCTCTCGTTTGTTTCGTGCTTCTGTTAATGCTTTATAGGCGCCGTAAAGCGGCTTTAGGACGTCATCAAGTAAGGGAGCCGTGGTTTCGTCTATGTCACCGTCTAGTGCTCGCTGTGCTTGCTCATAGTTGATGTTTGCATGGCTTTTCATGAGGCCGCGCACAAATTGGTGTCGTAATTTTGTACCATTTTTGTCAAACCACATGTGCAGTGCCATACACGCGCGTTCTTCATTGGGTTTGAGACTACATAAATCTGCGGATAGTGCTTCGGGCAGCATAGGAACAACGCGGTCCGGGAAATAGCAGCTGTTACCGCGCTTTAATGCTTCTTTGTCGAGCGGGCTACCGGGTTGCACATAGTGTGCAACATCGGCTATGGCAACAATGGCGTGCCACCCATCTTTGTTCTTTGGGTCTGGGTCTTTTTCTGCCCATATCGCATCATCGTGATCTCTGGCATCCGCTGGATCAATGGTGATAAGGGCTATGTCTCGCAGGTCTGTTCTTTTTCCTAAATCGACAGGTTTAGCTCGCTCTGCCGCACGGAGTACATGTTCGGGAAATATATAAGGAATGTCATGGGTATGAATAGCAATAAGGCTAATTGATTTTGCTGCACTGACGTCCCCCAAACATTCTTTAACTCTTGCGCGCCTTGGCCCCATACGGCGTTTGCTTGAATTGACAAATTCGGCGGTTACCAATTCACCCTCTTTTGCGCCGTTCACGTCGTCGCGGTCAACCCAGAACTCATCGCTTTTCTTTTTATCGGTAGATACAATACGACCGCCTTCAGCCGTACCGTGAAAAACGCCCATAATTGATGTTGGTGCAGCACGTAGCATACGTATAATTTCGGCCCTATATAAGGGTGGATGATCCTTGATAGGAATAAGCCGTGCTAAGGCGCGGTCGCCTTTCCCTAATGCGGGTCCTTTATGGCGCTTTTTGTCGGAAATATAAATTGTGGGTGGCGGTGAATCTGCAACCCAGTCAACCGGGCGCACAAGAGCATCGCCGTTTTTATCAGTACCTGCGTATTCAACAATCTGCACACTAGGAAGCCGGTCTGCAGGCCGCAATGTTCTGCGGCTGTTATCTTTTGCAATAAAGCCTTCTTCTGTAAGCTCACGCAGCATTTTTTTCAGGAGAACTTTATCGGGTCCTTTAATGCCAAAAGCACGGGATATATCCCGTTTTGTGATTTTTCCCTTAAAGTTTTTGATAAAGTCTAAAAGCTGTTCTTTATCAGGGAATTGCCCAACCCGGTCTTTAGGTGCCAATGGCAGTCCTTTATATAAATATACAGATAAGAAACCTCACTCTATCAGGAGGCTTTCTTTTTTGCTGCTGTTTTTTTACGAGGCACTTTTTTTGTTGTGGCTTTTGCGGCAAGCCATTCAAGCGCCTGTTCCAGAGTAACGGAGGTTGGCTCTGTACCTTTAGGTAACGTAGCATTTGTCTTTTTATGATTAACATAAGGGCCATAACGTCCGTCCAAAACCCTTATCGGGTCTTTATCATCTGGGTGTTCACCCAGTTCCTTTAAGACTGTTTTGGCACCACCCTTTTTCGCGGCCTGATCTGCGAGCAGTGCAACTGCACGGTTGAGCCCTACGGTAAATACTTCTTCGCTTGAAGCGAGTTTGGCATAAACACCGTCATGGGCAAGATAAGGCCCATATCGGCCAATAGCACTGGTAATTGTTTTTCCTGTTTCCGGGTGTGTACCAAGTTCGCGAGGGAGCGACAGCAGGGCCAGTGCTTTTTCTAGGTCGATAGTGCTGCTATCCATGTCTTTAGGAATACTTGCGCGCTTTGGTTTTTCGCCTTTAACAGCTTCGCCAACCTGAATATAAGGGCCAAACCGACCAACTTTCACGTTGATCTCTTCGCCTGTTTCAGGATCAATGCCCAGTGCAGGCTGTTCTTCCATGCCTTCTTCCGGATCATTATCGTTAGAGCCAAACTTGCGCGTATAGCCGCATTCAGGATAATTAGAACATCCGACAAAAGCACCATAGCGACTTGTTTTGAGGCCCAAACGCCCATCTGCACAGCTAGGGCATTTTCTGGCTTCATCGTTTGAAAACAGCATAGGCCCAAGATAATCATCAAGTGCATCAATAACTTCTGCATTACGTACACCGAGAATTTCCTCTGTCTTTGGTTTAAAGGCAGACCAGAAATTACTTAAGACCTTCTTCCAGTCTTCTTGACCGGCTGAGATATCATCAAGTTGTTCTTCTAGGTTTGCTGTAAAGTCATATTCAACATACCGGTGGAAGAATTTTTCTAGAAAAGCGGTTACAAGTCGTCCTTTGTCATCTGGCACAAAGCGGTTGCGCTCCATATGAACATAAGTACGATCACGCAGTACAGTAAGAATTGATGCATAGGTCGATGGCCTGCCGATACCCAGTTCTTCCATGCGTTTCACAAGGCTCGCTTCACTGTAGCGTGGGAGTGGCTCTGTGAAGTGCTGTTTAGGTAGAACAGATATAAGGTTTACTTCTTCGCCGCTTTTAAGCGCTGGGAGAAGAGCTTCTTGTTCGTCTTGCTCGTCATCCTTACCTTCTTGATATACAGACAAGAAACCATCAAACTGAATAACAGAACCGGTTGCTCTTAGTTCCGCGGTGTTATCTGTATTCATGATGGTAATGGTTGTGCGCTCTAATGCAGCGCTTTCCATTTGGCTCGCCAGTGTTCTACGCCAAATCAGTTCGTAGAGCTTCTGTTCGTCGCTATCAAGTGCATGAGATACATCAGCAGGGCTACGCATTGGATCAGTTGGGCGGATAGCTTCGTGTGCTTCCTGCGCATTTTTCGCTTTGGTTTTGTATACTCGTGGTGACGAGGGTAAATATTTGGCACCGTACCGGTTTTCGATAACATGCCGCGTTGCATTTAACGCTTCCTGCGCAATGGTAACACCGTCCGTCCGCATATAGGTAATTAGGCCAGTAACCTCACCTTTGATGGGTTTGCCTTCATAAAGGCTTTGTGCTACCCGCATGGTTTTATTCGCGGGGAAACCCAGTTTCCTCGATGCTTCCTGTTGCAGGGTAGAGGTCGTAAACGGCGGTTGCGGGTTTCGTTTTGCAGGTTTACGTTCGACGCTTTGTACGGTTAGAGGTGTCCGCTTTACAAGATCTGTGGCTTCGTTTGCCTGCAATTCAGTAGCTAGAGAAAACTTGTCAAGCTTTTCACCATTTGCTGCAAAAAGCCGTGCAGTAAAATTTTTGGAGCCAGTGGACTTCAGATCAGCTTCTACAGACCAATATTCGCGGGCTGTGAATTGCTCTATTTCTGATTCACGTTCACAAACAAGCCGCAGCGCAACAGATTGAACCCGCCCAGCAGAGCGTGCGCCGGGTAGCTTGCGCCATAAAACTGGGGAAAGCGTGAAGCCAACAAGGTAATCAAGTGCCCGGCGTGCCAAATAGGCATTCACCAGTTCCTGATCCAGATCGCGTGGGTCTGCCATGGCTTTTAAAATGGCTGATTTGGTAATCTCGTTAAAGACAACGCGCTTAACCTCGACCCCTTTAAGAGCCTTTTTCTTTGCTAGCACTTCAAGAACATGCCAACTGATTGCTTCCCCTTCACGGTCGGGGTCGGTTGCGAGAAACAATTTATCGCTGCCTTTAAGCGCTTTGGCAATTTCAGTCAGGCGTTTGTTAGAATCAGAATCAACTATCCAGTCCATAGCAAAATCTTCGTCGGGTTTTACCGATCCATCTTTCGCGGGGAGATCCCGAACGTGCCCAAAACTGGCCAAAACTGTATAGTCTTTGCCCAGATATTTGTTAATTGTTTTTGCCTTCGAGGGCGATTCCACAATTACAACATTCATGTGTTGTTCTGTCCTAAATTGCCTGTTTACCATACATTATATGCGATTAGTCTTGCTTACCACCTAGTTCGAAGGCGGCAGGAATGCAATGAGATTATTCATTTTTCGTGTAAATTCGACTAAATCGATTGCCGCTATGTCGTTCAATTTTGCCTTCAATCTCTAGCGGTAAGAATTCTGATAATATTTTTTCGGGTGAAATATTGGCAACGCGGGCGATGTCATCAATATGCAAAGGGTTGCTTGTTAAAAAGGTGAGAAGCGTATCAATTTGTGCTGCAGCCTTAGAGGTGATGTTTGCGGTTAAATATGTGGGGTGTTTTTCGGCAGGTTGGCTTATACTCTTTACTACGGGAAGGTGAAATTGTCTCTGTGTATCGATTTCACATAGAATATCTTCTGCAGTGCGCACTAGAATTGCGCCGTCTTTCAGTAACTGGTTTGTGCCTGCTGATCGTGGGTCAAGCGGAGAACCGGGGACCGCATATACATCGCGGCCCTGATCAGCGGCATAACGTGCTGTAATAAGGGAACCTGATTTTTGTGCGGCTTCAATGACAAGTAAGCCTGAGGATAAGCCGGATATTATCCTGTTTCGACGTGGAAAATGTCTAGCCTGTGGCTTTGTACCCATTGGCATTTCGCTGATTAATAAACCGGTTTCGGCAATTTTCTGGTGTAGAACAGCATTTTCTGGTGGGTAGATTACATCCAAGCCGCCAGCTAGGCAGGCAATGGTTCCTGTAGTAAGCGATGCTGAGTGTGAGGCGGTGTCAATCCCGCGTGCAAGGCCGGAGACAATGCCAACTTTTTCGGTTGCAAGGGCAGCACAAATTTGATGGGTTAATTTCATGCCAGATGCGCTTGCGTTCCGGGCCCCTACAACGCCAATCAATACATATTGAAGAATTTCCATGCGCCCTTTCACCAATAGGGCGGGCGGGGCATCGCTTATTTCAGCTAAAAGTTCAGGATAGTGTGCTTCATCCTTGAAAATTAAGTGAGCGCCATAATGCTCAATTTTATCTAATTCCTGTTTGATAACCTCGTGGCTGGCCAACAGGAAAGATTTTGGTTGATTTTGGGGATTGTTTTCAAGGTGTTTTATTGCAGCTAATGCAGTTGTGTGTTTTGCGAGCAACCGGCTAAATAAAACAGGTCCTATCCCTTCGCTGCGAATAAGGCGTAGCCGCGCTATTTTTTCAGCATCGGTTAGCATCATGGCTTTCTTTGTTTCATGCTCTGTCATCCTAATAGATGAACAGTCAGTGCCTTATTTGTCAATTGGAAGAAAGCCACGACTGAAAGCAAGCGAGTGCTAAATCTTTTTCTTTTGGCCAATTTTGCTTTCTTCCCCGCGAATGATACGCCCTATATTATCTTTGTGTCGTATGAAAATAACAATAACCATCAGGCTTATAGCGATCCAGTCTGAGCCGCCATAACATATATAACTGATCGCAGGTGCAATAAGGGCGGCAACCAGTGCTGCAAATGAGGACATTCTGAACATTAGGGCTATTGCAAGCCATGCGACAGCAGATGCAAAACCAACATCAGGGTTGATAGCAAAGATGGTACCAAAAAAAGTAGCCACACCTTTGCCGCCGTGAAACTTGAGATAAACAGGGAAGCAATGTCCAATAAATGCGGCAGTGCCTGCCATTAGGGCAGCGTTTTCACCCCATAAGGCGAGGGCAATAAGGGCTGCAATTGCACCTTTCCCTGCATCTAGCAACAATGTGAGGGCGGCAAGGTCTTTTCTACCTGTACGCAGAACGTTGGTGGCACCAATGTTACCAGAGCCTACGGTGCGAATATCACCAAGCCCTGCAAGTCTGGTTAAAACCAAACCGAAAGGGATAGAACCTAATAAATATCCGCCAATTATGGCTATGATTAAGTCGGTAGATATCATGAAGGGGTATCCACATTAAAGAGAGTTTTACCACCAATTATGGTGCGCCACACTTGGCCTTGTACGGGAAGCGTATCAAAAGGTGTGTTTTTTGCGCTTGATTGGAAGGCTGCTTCGTCAATGCGCCAAGGCTTGTCTGGGTCGAAAATAGTTAAGTCAGCGTATCGCCCAATTTCAAGGCGACCGGTGTCAAGCTCCAGTAATTCTGCTGGCGCTTGTGTTAACGTGCGAATTAACGTCATCATATTTATTTTGCCGGAATGTACATGTGATAGCGATAACGGCAATAATGTTTCAAGGCCAACAATGCCGGTTGCGGCTTGCCCAAAAGGTAAGCGTTTTACATCTTCACTACGGGGGTCATGGTCACTTACCAGCGTATCAATAGTGCCATCTGCCACGCCTTCAATCAGGGCAAGGCGGTCAGATTCCGACCTAAGGGGTGGGCTCACTTTGGCAAATGTGCGGTAGCCTTCAACGGCATTTTCATTGAGATGCAAATAGTGCGGCGCTGTAGAGCAGGTTACTTTTGCGCCGCGTTTTTTTGCTGTGCGTATTGCTTCCAATCCATCACGTGATGATAAAAGCGAAAAATGAATCCGGGCCCCCGTCATTTCTGCAAGGCGAATATCGCGTTCTATCTGTATTACTTCTGCTTCAGATGGAATGCCTATAAGGCCCATGCGCGATGCAACCTCGCCCTCATGGGCAAGACCATCTTCTGCAAGTTCTGGGTCTTCAGGAAATTGTACAATGAGGGCATCAAAATGTTCCGCATATTCCAAGAGCCTGCGCATAACCTGCGTTTTTTCTGTTGCTTTGCGGCAATCAGTAAAGGCTACGGCTCCGGATTGCTTCATTTGGCCAATCTCAGCTAGTTGATCGCCCTGCAGACCGCGTGTTGCTGCTCCCATTGGATAAACACTTACAGAATTACTGCCAACAGACCGGCTTCTTATCCGTTCTACCACGGGATCTGTGTCTATCACTGTTGTTTGGTCAGGCTGAAGAATTACGGTTGTTACACCGCCTGCAAGTGCAGACGCTACATCAACCGAATGCACACGCATATCTATAAGGCCAGGGCATAAAATGCGGCCACCACAATCAACAATCTCTGCATCAGAAGGAATTTCTATATCAACACCTACGGCACCAATCCTGTCACCGTTTGTAACAAGGGAGCCAATAGCATCAAGCTCTGTGGCAGGGTCCATAAGGCGGGCGTTTATAAAAGCAATGCTCATGCTATTTTTCCTCCCGTAGGTGCCGGGTTAGAACATCAAGGCAGGCCATACGGACAGCAACGCCCATCTCTACCTGCTCTCTAATGGCTGATCTGTCGATATCGTCTGCAATATCTGATGCAATCTCAACACCGCGGTTCATGGGGCCGGGATGCATGACAAGTACATCATCCTTTGCATATTTTAGCTTTTCTGCTGTCAGCCCCCAAAAACGGTAATATTCCCGCAGGGATGGTAGGTAGGCGCCTTGCATGCGCTCTTGCTGCAGGCGTAGCATCATAACTACATCGGCACCTTCAAGACCTTTGTCCATATGCTGGAATACTTCAACACCCAAGCGGTCAATATCTTTAGGAATAAGCGTTGGCGGCGCAACAAGCCGCACTCGTGCACCCATAGCATTTAAAAGATAAATGTTTGAGCGTGCAACGCGGCTGTGGGCAATGTCGCCTGATATAACGATTGTCTGGCCGTGGATGCGGCCCTTCCTGCGGCGTATTGTTAGGGCGTCAAGCAAAGCTTGCGTTGGGTGCTCTGATCTGCCATCGCCTGCATTGATAACCGCGCAATCCATTTTTTCTGATAAAAGCTGTACAGCGCCGCTGTCTGCATGCCTTACAACCAATACATCTGGGTGCATGGCGTTTAACGTGTCTGCTGTATCGAGCAGGGTTTCGCCTTTTTTGATAGAAGATGAAGCGGTAGACATGGAGATTGTATCCATCCCCAGTCTTTTACCGGCAATCTCAAAACTCATCAGTGTTCTGGTCGAGTTTTCAAAAAACAGGTTTATCTGGGTCAAGCCAGCGCAAATTGGCGTTGTTTTCATCGCCTTTCTGTTTTGTTCAACATATTTTTCGGCTTTATCCAGCAGGAACTTGATGGACGTTGGGTCCATTTTCCATGTTCCTAGCAGATGTTTATGCGGAAAAAGCGAACCCGAGGGCGGATCAACGTCCGCGCGCGGGTAGGAAGGCGTTTCGATCAGGTTCTTGCTCATTAAAATGGCCTTATAAGTACAAATTCGATGTGCTGCAAGCAGGTAAATTGACTTTGGCAGACTTTATCAAAGAGCATGCAATGCTCCTTGTAAAATATAGGCTGCAGCAAGTTTGTCTATGACATCTTTTCTACGAGCACGACTACTGTCTGCTTCCAGTAGTGTACGTTCAACAGCTGCGGTAGAAAGCCGTTCATCCCACAGTATTTGTGGCAGGTTGCTTATTTGTGCAAGATTGTCTGAAAAAGCTCGTACCGACTGACACCGTGGGCCTTGTGACCCATCCATATTAATAGGCCAGCCAATAACAAAACCGCCAACATTATGTTCTGTGACAATTTCAAGGATTCGCGCTGCATCATTTTTAAACTTTGTGCGACGAATAATTTCAAACGGTGTTGCAACGGTAAGGGTGATGTCTGAAAGGGCGAGGCCAATGGTTTTTGTACCCGGATCCATACCTAAAAGCCGCTGACGGGGCAGTAGCATAGCCTTCAATTCATTCGGTGCTAACACAGGCACAGTTTAGCGTCCTGTGCCATGGGTTTGTAACCATGTGCTGGCTCGTAGCGAAGCGTTGGCGCGAATGTTCATGTAAAACATATTATAATCATAGACATGATAGTTTTCACCAACCATTTTAAATTCTTGCCAAGCTTTGCCAGGTTCCTGCTGCAAATACAGTATGCCATCCGGCCCACATTTGGCACCAAATAAGTGCTTTATTGGGGCAGATATAGGGTCTAGCGTATTATTACTACGTGCAATAGCGCCGAGATTGGCTGTAGCGCCTGCTGTACCGCCAACTTCCCATGTAAGTGGATTGGTACATAACATTGTTGTGCCTGTTCGAGGCTGGCCGTTTAGGCCTGCAGTATTGTTCATATACTGGTAAATAGCGTCTGGGTTACCATTCATGCCAAAAGTCTGGTACGAGACAACGCACTGGGTATCGTCTGGCGTATTACAAGCACTGATATCAGCCATCGCCCCAAGATCAGCCTCCAAGCTCACTGGCCAGCCAATGATGTAAGCGGCAATCATCCTTTTTGCTAAGGGTGTACCACTTACGCGGTGCTGCAATAAATACAATAAATGTAAGGAACCTTGACTGTGCCCGGCAAGAATGAACGGACGACCATTACTGCGGGTTTGAATGAAATTGTCAAACGCGGCAAGAACATCTGTGTAAGCAACGCCGAGTGCTTTCAGGCCTGAGCCTGTATCATCAAGAAAAGCTCCGAAAGTCGCTTGCCTGTATCGTGGGGCATATATGTTACCAGCAAGGTTAAAGCTGCTGGTTTGCGATTTCATGACGTTATTTTCGACTCGGTTATCCGAGTCGTTATCACCGATTGGCGCATTCCAATGAGCTCTACTCAAGTATGTCGTTGGGTGTATAAAAAAAATGTCAGCTTCAGGGACTTGGGTAATGCTCATAACCCCTTGAGGCAATGATAATGCTTCAGACTGCATACCTGGAAGTGCTACCCAACTCGCATCTTGCGTATAGTCTCTGGGGGCATCTGGTGTATCTTCTGCAAAGCTGTGTTTAGGAACAAAGGCAATTTTAAGTGCCGTGCCTGTATTGGCATTAAGCCACACACCGGCGATTAAAATCAAAATAACAATAACCGCTATGACAATTAGAAAAATTGCTGCGGGTTTCATTTTCACTTTTGCCATTATCTTCCCCTAATGATTACGGCCAGAGAGCCATAATATGATCGTCTACTACACGGCCATCTTCATATTTTACAACTCTTTTACGGGTGCCTTCCACTTGAAAATCAAAATTCTTATAAAGTGTTATGGCATGGCTATTGTCACTGTGTACATGCAATTCAATTCTTTCAAGTACAGGGTGTGCTTTTACCCATTCAATGAAATGCCGCAATAGGAGAGAACCAACCCCTTTACAGCGCCAGCCTGATTTTACTGACATGGCAAAACAGGTGCTGTGAGTTACGCGTTTTCTTCGGTCTGTCCAGCAATCAATCATGCCAACAATGTCACCATTGTTCACCGCGAGTAGGCATATTTCTTCCGAGTTAACAAGTTTTCTGGCAATCCAGCGCCTGCGTCGCCACGGCCCCATGCGATATTCACTAGCGTGTGTAATTAGGTGGTTTGAAGTCGCAAAAATTTCATGAATATAAGCGTTTAATTGCTTTGCCTGTGCTGGTTTTGCGACAGTAATTTGTGTTTTTGTGTTCAACTGCGCTATTCCCTGCTTGCCCCAATGAATATCTGGCGTTAAGTTCCGCGCTAATTTCAACAGCTTTTCCTGATGAATCATAGGGAATTTTCATGTCGAATATCGATAAGGCCACTGTCGCGAAGATCGCACGTCTTGCGCGTATTAAAATTGAAGACCAAAAACTTGCCCCTCTTGCTGGTGAATTAAACCAGATTTTAAACTGGGTCGAGCAATTAGATGAAGTCAACACCGATAATGTTGCGCCAATGGCCAGCGTTGTTGATGCCAAGTTGCGTTGGCGCAGTGATGAAATCACAGACGGCGATAAACAGGAAAGTGTCCTGAAAAATGCGCCTAAGGCTGAGTATGGCTTTTTTGCTGTACCAAAAGTGATTGAATAGGGACAGGCATATGAGTGATCTAACAAAACTTAAAATTGCTGAAGCCCGTAATTTATTGGGTAAAGGCGAACTGAGTGCGCGTGAGCTTACGGAGGCACATGTAAAAGCGGTTGAGGCATCAACGCCGCTCAATGCCTATGTTGCTGTTACTGCCGATCAGGCAATTACAATGGCAGATGCTGCAGACGCTAAAATTAAAGCAGGTAACATAAATGGCATGACGGGTATTCCCGTAGGGATTAAAGATTTGTTTGCCACCAAAGGTGTGCATACACAGGCGTGTTCACACATTCTTGATGGCTTCAAGCCTGAGTATGAAAGCACTGTCACACAAAAATTGTGGGATGACGGGGCCATTATGCTTGGTAAGCTTAATATGGATGAGTTCGCGATGGGTTCTTCTAATGAGACAAGCTATTACGGGCCGGTTAAAAACCCGTGGCGGCGTGGTACAACAGATACTGTACCGGGTGGTTCGTCAGGTGGGTCTGTGGCGGCTGTTGCCGGTTTTGCGGCGATGGGGGCGACAGCGTCTGATACCGGTGGGTCTATTCGCCAGCCTGCATCATTCACGGGTACTTTTGGCATTAAACCAACATATGGCCGTTGTAGTCGTTACGGCATGGTGGCATTTGCCAGTTCGCTTGATCAGGCGGGTGTTATTACCCGAGATGTACGCGACGGTGCAATTATGCTGGCGAGTATTTCTGGGTTTGACCCAAAAGACAGTACAAGTGTTGATTTGGCAGTACCAAATTTCGAAGCAGCTATCACGGGTGATATTCGTGGTATGAAAATTGGTATCCCGGCTGAATACCGTCAGGATGGTATGCCATCTGAGATTGAGGCCTTATGGCAAAAAGGTATTGGCTGGTTAAAGGATGCCGGTGCTGAGATTGTTGACATCAGTTTGCCTCACACAAAGTATGCACTGGCAACGTATTATATTGTAGCACCAGCTGAGGCTTCGTCTAACCTTGCGCGCTATGACGGTGTACGTTATGGGCTGCGTGTAACACCTGAAAATGGCAGCTTAGACGCTATGTACGATGCCACACGGGCTGCTGGTTTTGGCGATGAAGTAAAGCGACGTATAATGATTGGTACCTATGTACTGTCTGCGGGCTACTATGATGCGTATTATCTGAAGGCACAGAAAGTGCGGCAATTAATTTCAAATGATTTTAAATCTGCCTTTGAAAAGGTTGATGCTATTCTCACACCTACAGCGCCCTCTGCGGCTTTTGCACCGGGCGAGAAAACAGATGACCCACTTTCTATGTATCTAAATGACGTATTCACGGTTCCTGCCTCGCTTGCAGGGCTTCCAGGGTCCAGTGTTCCTGCGGGCTTGGATGCAAACGGATTGCCGCTTGGCTTACAAATTCTTGGTAAACCGTGGGATGAAGAAACTGTCTTTAAAGTATCGGGTGTTATAGAGGAGGCCGCAGGCTTCACCGCAACACCATCTGTGTGGTGGAGGTAGGCGCATGTCAAAATATATCATTCAGGGCGCTAAAGATGATTTCGAGGTTGTAATTGGCCTTGAGGTGCATGCGCAAGTTATCTCTAACTCCAAGCTGTTTTCTGGTGCCTCGACTGAGTTCGGCGCAGAACCAAACTCGCAGGTTTCCCTTGTCGATGCTGCGATGCCCGGCATGCTGCCAACAATTAATGCTGAGTGTGTGCGCCAAGCTGTGCGTACCGGCCTTGCTATCGGCGCAGAGATTAATAAATACTCTGTATTTGACCGGAAGAACTATTTTTATGCGGATTTACCGCAAGGCTACCAAATATCGCAGTTTAAGCACCCGATTGTGGGCGAGGGCACTGTTGTGCTGGATATGGGCGACAATAAAACCAAAGATGTAGGGGTTGAGCGTATTCACCTTGAGCAAGATGCCGGTAAATCTATGCATGATCAGCACCCACAGTATACCTATGTGGATTTAAACCGCTCTGGCGTTGCGCTGATGGAGATTGTATCGAAGCCTGATATGACAAGCCCGGAAGAGGCTGGTGCATACCTGACCAAGCTTCGCACGATCTTGCGCTATATTGGCACGTGTGACGGCAACATGGAGCAGGGCAGTATGCGCGCAGATGTGAATGTTTCTGTGCGCCGTGCTGGCGAACCGCTTGGTACACGCTGCGAGATTAAAAACGTAAATTCCATTCGTTTTGTCCGGCAGGCCGTTGAAGTTGAAGCCCGCCGGCAGGTTGATATCATTGAAGCAGGCGGGAAGATTGACCAAGAAACACGGCTGTTTGACCCGGTTAAAGGGGAAACACGGTCGATGCGCAGCAAGGAAGAAGCACATGATTACCGCTATTTCCCGGACCCAGACTTATTGCCGCTTGAATTTGATGATGCGTTTGTTGAAGCTGCACGCGCCAGTTTGCCTGAATTGCCTGATGAAAAGAAGGCACGGCTTGTTAAGGCGCTTGGCCTGAATGATTATACAGCTAGTGTTTTGGTCGCCGAAAAGGAAACTGCAGTTTATTTTGAAAATATCCTTGAGGCGCTTACATCTAAAACTGGCAAGGATGCAGCGGCTCTTGCAGTGAAAGCGTCAAACTGGGTAACGGGTGATTTGTTTGGTGCGCTGAATAAAGCGGGTAAAACTATTGAAGATAGCCCTGTTTCTGCTGAGCAAGGTGCTGAATTGCTGGCACTGATTGAAGACGGCACCATTTCTGGTCGCATTGCCAAAGACGTGTTCGAAATTATGTTCGAAACAGGTAAGGGCGCTGGCGTTATTGTGGAGGAAAAAGGCCTTAAGCAGGTTTCTGATACTGGCGAGATCGAGAAAATTATTGATGCTGTCATTGCAGCAAACCCGGAACAGCTTGCCCAGTACCGTGCAGGCCGCGACAAGCTAATCGGTTTCTTTGTTGGCCAAGTAATGAAAGAAACGGGCGGTAAAGCCAACCCAGGAATGGTGAACCAACTGTTGAAACCAAAACTTGACGGTTAGTCATTGCAAATAAGAATACCTTAAGAAGCCACCTGAAATTGGTGGCTTTTTTTGTGCCCTAATTCTGCCTAAAGTTTTATGTATTCTTCTATTATGAGGAGAAGGCTATGAATATGCGGGCACCCATTTTTTGCATTTTTGCACTGCTTAGCGGCTTAGTGCCGCTTGCTGCGCAAGATTTACACTTTGTTGGGCCAAGTACTGTAGGTAAAATCCCTATTTACTGCGAAGGCGATGGCTGTGATGCTTATTTGCCTGTGCAGGGCGCTTATGTTGGCAATCAAGATAATACAGGCGAAAAGCGCTTAAACAGTGCGCTAGGCGGCCTTGCTGGTGGTCTTATAGGCGAAGAAATTGCAGGCGCACCGGGTGCTATTGCCTTTGGTGCACTGGGGGCAGCGCTTGGCTGGCATGAAAACAATGCGAAGCGCTGGGAAAAAAGAGCACAGGAATATGATGCCGCATGGCAGCGCGGGGATGATACTTATTATAACCCAGCGAACCGTTTGCCAAATGATGCCCACTGGATGTATGCTGGACCCAGCATTGAGCTTGAGGATATAAAAGCAAAATAACTGAATGCCGGATGGCAGGTTCATGATTGGTTCAGGTTATACCTTTTATGGTTGTGTTATAAGGAAACGGAGGTTGCTATGTTTAAAATACCCCTGATGTTACTTGCAACGACAGCTATATTACTGCCTGCAGAATATGCAGCTGCAGGTGATACCCGTGAACGCCACCCACGCGCTGTGCGTGAACGGCCTGCACGTGAGCCAGCGCAAAGGCAGCAACAAGCACGGCAGCAGCAAGCTCCGCAAAAGGTTGAAGCGCCTCGAGCGGCAGTGCAGCCACGGCAAGCAGCTCGGCAAGCACCACAGAGAGTGGAAGCGCCGCGTGCGGCAGTGCAACAGCAGCACCCCCGTGCAGTATCTGCACGTGCACCTGCTTATTCACAAAGGCCTGCATCAGTGCCGCAGTCTGTGTCTAAGTCTGTGCCTGTACAAAATACACGACAGGTCCGTTCAAGCGGCAAACCGGCGCTTGTGACACCTGCCTCACGGGAAAATACACGCAGTGTGACAAGAACAAATGCGCGCACAGAAACAAGAGTGTCTGAGCCTGTAAGGCAACGGCCTAATAACCAAAATCGTACTGTAACAAGCACCCGTACACGAGAAGTAACGCACACCAACAGGGTGCCAGTAAAGGCACAGCCTGTGCATCCGCGTTCTGTTCATGCAAGCAGCAATGGTGGTTATAGTTATACAAGTGGGTATAATAGAGCCCCTGATCGCAGCCATGATGGTAACCGTTATGATGATCATAACCATAACCGTCAGCCAACGCGCCATGCGCAGCCCTATTATAATGGTAATGGAAAATACCACGGTCACCGTCGTTATCGGTCTGATATTGATATCTATTTTGGCTTTGGTAACTACTATGGATGGCCGTCATCCAGTTTTGCTTATCATCGTGGATACTGGGACGGATATTATTATAGTAATTGGTATGATTATTATGGCCATTGGCCATACCGGTCTGGGTATTACGGTGTAAGGTCTGCATGGTTGTGGAGCCACTATCATCACCATTATCACTACGGTGATTACTGCCCAAATGATTATAACCAGACTACCGTATACTATGAAGGTAGCCCTAGCAGTTATTCCTCATCATCTGGTGGGGCACAAATTGCTGGCCTTATTCTTGGTGGTGTTATCGGTGGTGTTATTGGTGCTGAGATAGACGGTGGCCACAATAAAACAGCAGGAACCGTTATTGGTGCGGCTTTAGGTGCGGCTGTTGGTGTAGCTGCAACCACGCCAGATACAGTGACCTACAGGGAGCCTGAGGGCGTAACATATAAGCAACCGGCTGGTGTTGCGTACGAAGGTAATGGACAGCACCCTTATGAGGCTGAAACGTATCAGCCGCCGGAGGAAGTGCGTACATGTATCCGCTATGAAAATAGGGACGGCACCTATGTGTGCAATAAATGGACGGTGGAATATTACAGCGAATAAACAGCACCTGTAAAAAAATGAGTAAAGGCCTAGCATGTATACGTATGCTGGCCTTTTTTTATATCAAAGCGTTATGAAAAAAGCGGCTTGAAAAGCCGCTTTTAGAGTTATATGCACCGATTTTATTGAGGTGGCTGGTTTTGACGCAAAGCGTTATGATCAAAAACCAGACGGCTCTGTGCCCCACTAAAGAGAATAAGCACTGGCGCGCCTTCGGGCAAAGGCTGCTGATCGGCTTGTACCATGGTTACAAGCGATCCGCTTTCTGTACGAATAATATATTCAAAGCCACTTTTCTTAGAGGCTGATTTATCGATGCTTTTACCAATAAGGCCACCAATGATAGCGCCGCCTATGGCCCCTATCACGCCTTCTGCACCGTGCCCGACAGTTGACCCTGCGGCTGCGCCCACACCAGCACCAGCAAGCGTGCCTATTTCATCGCCACCTTGGATGTTTACCCAGCGGTAGCTTTCAATTGTGCCACGTTCTACTCTGCGTACTTCACCAACAGATTGCGCATTATAGCTGTTAGGCGACTTGTTTGCGTCGCATGCTCCGATCACAAAAGCGAGAGGGAGAGCGAGTGCTATACGAGTGTATTTATATTTTGTCATAATATCCTGCCTTTTAACCTAGTCTCTTTTATGCTTTAGAAAAACGGCAGCATAATGGCCATACTGCAAATTTATATGCCGCACTATGAATGCTAAATGAATGGTGTTTTCTCCCGCGTATTTTATGGACTGTGTGTCTGAAGTTTCTTAGCTATGCCATAATGATAAAGGCATTTTGAACTATAAACTTAAGAGCTTGTCATTATGTGGTAACAAATCTTGATACAATAGTCAGCTAGGTGAGGTGTTTTGCAATGAAACCTGTGGCTATTGTATCAAATCCTGTACGTCCAGTTGGCCCTGAGGCTACCTGTGGGATGGTGTATGAGCGTTTTACAGAGGATACAAGCCTTGTTGCTATTGCTGTTGTAGAAAGAGGCCGCCCGATTGGCTTGTTGAAGCGGTTAGATTTTCTTACAAAGCTTGCTGACAGGTATGGGCGCCCGCTTTATGAAGCGAAACCTGTAACATATTTGATGGACAGTAACCCTGCGATGGTGGAGGAAACTGACTGTCTTGATAATATTAATAGCATTTTGGTTTCGGCTGAAGGTGAGGCGATGCAGCACGGGTTTATTGTGCTGGATAATGGTTTTTACAAAGGTATAGGCACGGCGACAACAGTACTGAAAAACAACATGGCGCTGATGGAACAGCGCTTGCAAGACCTTGAAAATGCACAGGTCGCCGCCGAAGCCGCTAATCGTGCAAAAACACAGTTTCTTGCAAATATGAGTCATGAGCTGCGTACACCACTGAATGCTGTTATCGGGTTTTCAGAATTTTTACTGTCTGAAGCCAGTAGGGGGCGAACTGTTAACGACCTGAAAAGCTATATAGAAGATATCAGATTAAGCGGTGTACACCTGCTGCAGGTTATCAATTCTATCCTTGATATGTCCAAAATTGAAGCAGGCGCCTTTGAACTAAAAGAAGGCTATATTTATGTGGATGAGCTTCTTGATCAGGTAACGCGTCTGATGGAAGGGATGGCTTTGACCAAGGGTATACAGATCAAAGCTTATGATATACCGAGCGATTCTGAACTGTGTGTGGATGTTCAAGTGATTAAACAGGCTCTCATGAACCTGCTTTCAAATGCCATCAAGTTTTCAACTGATGGCTCTCAGGTATGTATAATGTTTAGCCAACCAAGCGCAGAGGAAATACAGTTTTGCGTGTGCGATACTGGCCCAGGGTTAAGTGAAGCTGATATTGCACAAGTGATGAAACCTTTTGTGCAGATTGAAGCTGAGCATAATCGTCGCTATGAGGGGAGCGGGTTGGGATTGCCACTCGTGAAGGCATTTGCTGAAGCGCATGGCGGCAGGCTACATTTGGAAAGTTCTAGGGGAAAAGGTGTGCAAGCCAGCATATTTTTGCCTTCAACGAGGCTTCAGCATAGCAAAGCGTTGCTTTTTGCTATTTAGGATCAAGGGCATACTGCTCGCTGGTCGTATGTGATAAAAAATCATTGTCAGTAACCCTATTTTGGTACACAATTCTGAGGTGCCCAGTTTTCATTTTGGCACTTTTTAGTCCGTTCATGCCCCTATATTTTTACTGCGCCACAATGCCTTGTTGAGGGTTTTTGCGTTAAAATGGTGCATTTTTGCCGGAGAAAGGCAATGGGACAGAAAGATCGTGATTTATATCGCTATATACAGGACCGGTTAGCGAAAGCAGAAGCTGGTATGCCAGAAGCTCTTTATGATTTGGGCTTGTTATATTCCACAGGTCAAGGTGTCGAACGAGACTATGTTCAGGCTCACAAGTGGTTTAACCTTGCTGCCATTAGGGGGGTGCGGCGTGCGCAAGTAGACAGGCATGAAGTGGCAAGAGAGCTTGATCTTGCTAGTATTGCTGAAGCGCAGCGCCAAGCACGGCACTGGCTTACCCTGCATCACTAAGTTGACGGAACTGGATAAGAGTTTTACCTCAGCTTTAACTGGCAAATAGTGATATTAGCCATGGTATACCTCAAGTGCTTTATCAATCAGAAATGAAATATGATCCCTGTGTGCTCGTGTTGCAGCATCGCCACGCCAACGAGCCATATTCTTCCTAATATCATTCAGGTTTTCAAAAGCATTTGATCTGGCAATATAATCATGATCATTGCCTTTTAAAATGCCCACAAGGCCGTTTACATACATAATCTGAAGCTCTTGACGGAAGCTATTAACAATGCCTCGTGCATCATCGTCAAAAACAGCACTTGTCAAATCTCTCATAACATCTGTGATACTGTAGTTATTACCGTATAGGCTAGAGTCTACAATTCTCATTAAAGTTCTAGGGTGTAGAATTTGGTTTAAAATATCAGCTTGAATTTGCCCTGCGCGAGAATGAATTTTTGGGTCTTCAGTGCCGGAATAATGAAAAAAGCCACGTCTTTGAATAGCAATATGCTGCAGTAGCTTAGGGTCCGTCATAAAGGCATCTGGGGCAAATATATACTGTCGAAGAACGCGCATCGCCTGTCGTTGCTTTACTATTTCTACGGGGGTGTAGGGTGCGGTTGCGCCTTCTTGCCCCGCGACTGCACGGTCAACATATATGCCCCCTATATAGCGGGATATAACGCGGCCTTGCCATGCAATATCGTTTGTGACGATAAGGTAGGCATTTCTAAGTTCTTGGTAGCCTTCCCCGTTCTTTATAAGTTTTTCACGCATGGTGCTAAGTGCGATAGCATCCAGTTTCAACCTGTCTTCAGCGTACTGTATGGCATTATCAGTCATGTCATAAATGTTTACGCGTGGATCAATCCCTTTGCCGGGTGCGCGCATGTCATCAGCATCATTGCCAAAGGCTAAAGCCTTATCTGTTGACTTGGCCAAATGCTTTTCACGCGCAACAGGATCATTTAGGTCAGGGTCGTAGCCAAACTGAATGGCCCATATGTCATAGTCGCCAGGGCGTACACTGTAGTAATGGGATTGCTTTTTGCCTCTTGGTGCAAAGTTAACGGCAGGGTAGTCCATTACAGATCCGGCAAGGCCGTTCGACTGTGCTTCTATATCATGCGCTGTACTGTAGGATCGTGCCTGTGTTGCCTTCATATTATGGTTTAGCCCTAGAGTGTGGCCAAGTTCATGCAAAATCAGGTAATAAATGGACTCCTTAACAAGTTCATTTTTTGCGTCAATGTCGCCGCCTTGGTCAATCACCATAGCAAGTGTGTGCGCTAGCATATTATTCAGCTGTAAATGGTTTGCCATTTGGCACGATTGTTCGTGGTTTTTAAAGGTTGCCAGAGCCTCCTCTGAGAGAGTGTTATTATGCGCCGTACTGGTTTCTAGCAGCGTATCTTCAAAAACGTTACTTTGAGTTAAGTGCCGCGTGAGGAATGAATATTCCAGCATAATATCGGCACCAAGTATTTGTCCTGTTCTCGGGTTTGTAAAACTTGGACCATAGCCGCCAAATGGCGGGCGCGGACTTGATGTCCAACGGAGCACATTGTAGCGTATATCGCCTGCGTCCCAACCCGCATCATCAGGCTGAATTTTTACCTGTAAGGCATTTTTGAACCCTGCGGCCTCGAAGGCTATATTCCATGCCTCGGCTGCATCCTTAATGATTGGGCGAATTTCTTCAGGTGTTGTGTTTTCTATCCACCAAACGATAGGCTCAACAGGTTCAGAGAGTTTGGCAGATGGGTTTTTCTTTACTAAATTCCACCTGTGAATCATATCGCGCCATGGGGTAGCTGATGGGCTGGTCATATCATTAACATAGTCAATAAAATAGCCAACTCTGGGATCATCATACCGGGGCTTATAATCGTTTTCTGGCATGGCGATCAGCGTGTGTTGCATCTTGACTGTCACATTACGTGCGTCAGTAATGTCAAACCAACTCCCGGCATTTAGCGGGGCAGGGTTGGAATAGACATAATTAACCAAGACAGAAAGGTTTTTCGGGTAGTTGTGAATTTCTGATATTTTTGATTTACCGGATGACAGCTTCCCTAGTTGAAAGTTTTGCCCGGGTTTATCTTTTGGGTCCGGTGTAGGCTTAACCTGATCAAGTGCTTCTGATTTAAACAGGTCATCTACGTTTATCAGGTATATTTTTTGCTCAGAATCTGAGGCTAAAATAGGGTGAGCTGACAATGTAGCAGTGCTTATATTAGCGTCTTTTGCTTTCGAAAGGTTGCTTGCTGGGTCAAAGTAAAAATAGGGATTCTGCTGAATGAACTCTATGCGATTATAGTATTTTACAAGTTTGATCACTTTTTGGCTCATGTATTGTCCGCGAAAATGACCGCCTTCCGTTACGCCGTCGGCAATATGGGAAAAATAGATATAGTCTTTATCTAGCTGGTCTTCCCTAATAGCCATAGTTAAGGCGCCACTCTTAGGGTCACGGTAGAGCTTGAAAATACCATCAAGAACTTCGTGATCTTTCACCAAGTCCTTAATCTTTTTATCTTTTTTTACTTCTTCTTTTACCTTTTCTTTGTCTTCCTTGTCCGAAGCATCACTCTCTGATACTTCATCCTGCTTTGTTTCAGCGGCCGGAGGCTCTGGCTGATCTTCTTGTGCATAAAGTGCGCTACTACTAAAGCTGCCAAGAGCAATCAAAAATATTATCTGTTTCAAACCCAGTTGAATAGTTTCCACAGTCGATTCTCCTAAAGGCATTTTATGGTTATAGGCCTTACATGGCACCAGTGCGTATTGACGGAACAAGGGGCTTACTGAATGTCCTTGATGATAGAGCTAAAGGCTCTCATATGTTGCTCACAGCCGCTAGAAGGTTCTGTGGCGCTTGAAACTGCAAAAGTATTTTTAAATTCTAGCCTGCCAAAAATTTTCTCGTAGTCATCTTTTGCAAGCAGTGCAATACGCGCTTCGACGGCCCCAATGTACTCTTCAAGAGTATCTTCTTCTGCCATACAGAACTGTGCACCGCCTGCCATTGTGCCGCTTTGGTGTGCAAAATCAACAAGGGCATTGTTTGTTGTGTTATTCTCTTGTGCTTCGGCGAGCATGGCCGGTGTGGCAACAAGGCCCGCTATAAAACAACAAGTCAACAATGTACGGCGTGGGGTGTTAAACATATGCTTCTCGCAATTATTAAGATTTAAGGGAAAAGATTACTTCCCATGAAAATGACAGGCAAGCGAAGAAATTGTCTGAAGCCAAGTTTGATGTGAAATTCAGTCAAATGATAAGATAAGGGGGCCTGTATCCGCTGTTATGTCGCCGCCTTTACGAACACCCTTAATGGTAACGATAACTGAGTTCGTTTGGCCGGGAAGGGCGTCAAGCAGGATATCGTTGTGTATAGCTATGTTGTTTGGTGCAGAAGGCAGGGAGGCTTCCATATAAATGGTTACCAGTTGCCCCTTAGTTTCCATGCCTACATAGGTTAGCGGTATTTTGTTACCATTCGTGTCAATATGGAAGTTTTGACTGACATAATCTTTTGTTGCCGCGGCAAGTTTATCGTAGTCTTCGTCGTTTAAAAATGACAGGCGTTCATTTTTATCAAAAGAAAGTTTTGCTTCCAGCTCATGGCCATGAAGTTCTAATATGGCCTCAATGGAATTATCACTTTCGTTCCATTCGATTGTCGTGATTGAGGCAAAGACATTGTGTGCGGTAGCAGGGCAGGTAATCGTCACCCACAATATGCAGCAGAATATAAGGCCTTTGAGTGTTTTTTGGATCATTTAAGTATCGCTTACTTCATAGCCAACAACGCGATTGCGCCCAAAGCTTTTGGCACTATAGAGTGCCTGATCGGCGCGGTCTAGCACCGCTTCAATCGTGATTTCGTCTTTTTGCCACTGCGCAACGCCAATGCTACAGGTGAACCTGAATTTTTCAACGCCGCTTACAGTTTGGTGTTTAGCCGTTTCTTTGCGAATTTGTTCTGCAATGATAATAGCTTTATCTCGGTCACAGTCCTCCAGTATTGCAGCAAACTCTTCCCCGCCCATGCGCCCAACAAACCCGCTTTTGCCAATTTTTGTGGTTACAATGGCGGCGAATTCTCTAATAGCTATATCACCTGCTGCATGACCGAATGTATCATTGATGCGTTTGAAGTAATCAATATCCAGCATCAATATCCAGATATTCTCGTTGAGGCTACTTTTTAGTACTTGCTCGCCCAAGACAGTAAACCTACGGCGGTTTAGAAGACCGGTTAAAGAATCTGTATTGGCAAGACGGGTGAGCTCGGCCTGCTTTGCTTCCAGTTCCGTTTTGGCATGAAACAGTTGCTCTGCAAGTTCAACTGCCCTTGCTGCATCGGCCTCCAGCAGGGTTGCGTGCATATTACTGTCAGAGTGCGCAGACTGAAGGTGGCTGATATCGCGTAGTAGCCATATGCGGATTGCTTTATTGGGAATAGCGCGTGTAATACGTTCATATACACGACCATTCTCAAGATAAAGCAATTCAGAAAACTGCATGTCAGGAGCAGATAATACTGCTTGGATCACTTCATCCGCTTGCTGCCTGTTAACGAGCTCGCTGTGCCAAATATTGAAAAGTTCGGAAATGGAGTTGTTTTCAATGCATTCAGGAACCAGCTTGTGTGCCAAACTATTATAATAGGTAATATTGCCGTTTAAATCAGTGATAATAACGCCTTCAGGCAACATCTCGGGGTCGAGTGTCCAGTCATTGCTCGGTATATCAATATGTGTGAGAACATCGCGCAGAGAAAACGTTACTAAAAGAACAACCAGTATAACTCCGAATATGAGTGCGAGCTGCTCGTATGGTGAAGGTGGGCAAAAAAAAGCAAACACCATCAAAAATACTACAACAGCGCCGAGTATCAGATTTATTCTATTACTGCCTTGCACTATTTAAAGTCTTCATTGTGGTTCCAGATAGCGAAAGGACAGTAAGTAGGAATAATTGTCAATAAAAACATGAACAGTTTCATATTTTAAACTGGCACATTCTAATAGCTTAATATGCCAGTTTTTTAACAAGTTACTCTATACACAGTGAAAAATGAATGGTTGCTACTGAGTTGCCCCTTCACTTTTTTTAACCCCATCCAATACTTCTTTCATCAGGTTGCGTTGTTCTTTTCGTTTAAAGAGCTCCAGTCGGCTTTCGACTACCTCTGCAGGCCAGCTATTATTGTTACTATCGGCATCGGCAAGCTCGTTCCATGGGTCAAGCTTGATGTGTTTTATTTCTTTGTCGCGGACTAGAAGTTTGGTCACCTTGTGGCTATTTGATCGCCAGATTTCAGCACCAACTCTAACTTCTTCTGTGCTGCCATCAACATAGTCGATCTGAAGCACAAGAGGCATGACAAGGCCGCCAATATTTTTAAAATCAACAAAATACAGTTCATGCCCAAATTTCAGTAGTTCTTTCTCCCATCCCTTGAGCCCATCCAGCATGGTTGTATAGGTTTCTTTTTGCTGTTCTGTTACAATGAAGTCATCATTTTCATTGTAAAAGTCTAACAGTTCTGGGTGCTCTTTTACGCGGAGCGCCATATTGGCTTCTCTATTGCGCATTTCCCCAATGTAACGATCAGAATCCGTTTCCTTCTTGCGGTTGATTTCGTTTTCAACGGCGGGGTCTTGTGAGTTTATCGTGGCATGACTTACGCCTGTAAGTGCTATATCGACATGATCTGTAGTATAGAACCAGCCACGCCAGAACCAGTCTAGGTCTTTGGCTGAGGCATCTTCCATGGTTCTAAAAAAATCCGCAGGGTACGGGCGTTTAAAAGCCCACCGGCGCGCATATTCTTTAAAGGCATAATCAAAAAGTTCGCGCCCCATCACTGTCTCGCGCAAAATATTAAGGGCAACTGCAGGCTTGGTATAAGCATTAGGCCCATACCCAATTATGCTGTCTGACTGTGTCATAATCGGTGTTTGCTCAGGGTTAAGCATGTAAGGCACAGCCTCTTTAGGGCGGCCATATCTTGATGGATAATTTTCTTCCCATTCCCTTTCAGCAAGCGATTGCAGGAAGCTATTGAGGCCTTCGTCCATCCATGCCCAGTTGCGCTCGTCCGAGTTTACGATCATGGGGAAGAAATTATGCCCTACCTCGTGTATAATAACTGAAATAAGGCCATATTTTGCGCGCTTTGTGTAGGTGCGGACTTCTTCTCCGTCTTTTGTTTCTATAACGGGGCGCGGACCATTTGACGTAATCATGGGATATTCCATGCCGCCACTAATGGGGCCGTTAACAGACCATGAAGTAGGGTAGGGGTATTCAAGCGCAAAGCGGCTATATACCGAAAGGGAATGTGCAATAGCATGTGTGGAGTATTTATCCCATAAGGGCATGCCTTCTTCAGGGTAAAGAGACATGGCCATCACGGTGCGGCCACTTTCAGGCATTTTCACGCCCATGGCATCCCACACAAATTTACGCGAGCTGGCAAAGGCAAAATCACGCACATTTTGTGCGGAAAAGTGCCATGTTTTTGTTTTGTCTGTGCCTTCCTTTTCGTTTTCAAGGGCTTCGTCTTTGGTGACAATAAAAACAGGTTTCTTAGAGGTTTTAGCTTTGTCCAGCCGGTCACGCTGGTCTTTTGTTAGCATGTCACGGGCATTTTGCAGTTCGCCTGTTGCGCCTACAATATGGTCCGCTGGCACGGTAATGCTGACATCATAATCGCCAAACTCTAGCGTAAATTCACCCGTTCCAAGGAACTGCTTATGTTCCCAGCCTTTAAGGTCGGTGTAGGCAGCAAGCCGGGGGAACCACTGTGCAATGAAATAGACATCGTTACCGTCACGCTCATAAGTTTCATAACCACCTCTGGCGCCGCCCATCATTTTTGCTTCTGGAATATTGTACCACCATTTGATGGTGAAATCGAACTCTTGACCAGCTTTAAGGGGTTCAGGCAGCTCAAGGCGCATCATTGTATCGTTGATAGTATATGTCAGATCTGCACCTGCAGATTTAACTTCGGTTAGATTCAGGCCCCAGTCTTTTTCATGCGTAAGCCGCATAAACTGTAATGTGCTAAACCCCATTTTTTGGGCAGCTTCTGATCCCTGTTCTATTGTGGCATAGGCATCAGAATGTTTTGAAAACCGGTTTTGGTCTAGCTGAAGCCAGATATACCGCAGTGTATCAGGGCTGTTGTTAATATATTTAACAGTTTCACTGCCTGTTATTTGTCGTTTTTTTTCGTCCAGCGTAACGGCTATTTTGTAATCTACCTTTTGTTGCCAGTACTGGTGTCCGGGTGCCCCAGAGCCTGTACGATACACATTCGGTGTTGGCAGGTGTTCTTCAAGCTCTCTGAACTTGTCCTGAAATGAGCCTTTGGTTTGTTGTACGACCTCTGCATGTACAGAAAAGCTCAAGAAAATAGCAGTAAGTACGCTGAAAATACGCATAAGAAAAAGCCCTGAGTGTTGTTCGATTAAGCAAATGTCTAAGGCAAATTTTACAAATGTACAAGCCACAGGCAGTGCTGGTTCACATTTATGTGTTCAACAAAGTGCGAAGGTAAAAGCATTTTCAGCCCGTAGCAGGGGTACATAACCAGTCACAATAGTGAGAGAAGAGGACATTATGAAAAAAACGACAGTATATACTTTGGTATCAGTGCTTGCAGTTCTGGCAACTGGCGCGGCAAGCGCAGACGGCGGCGGCGACAAAATGGAAATGTTCACCAAGGCTGACAAAAATGCTGATGGTGTAGTAACCCACGCTGAAATGATGGCAAGTGTTCAGATGAAATTTGCTGAATTTGACAAAAACAAAGACGGCAGCATTGTATTAAGTGAGCTTCCCGAAAAAATGCCTGTCCCAGAAGGTATGGAAAAACGGCTGGCTGAAAAGAAGGCAAAGCTGGAAAAAGAAGGCAAAGAGATTTCTGAGGAGAAGCTGAAAAAATGGGAAGAGCGCAGGCCAACACGGGTTCAGTTTTTGGCCCGTATGGATGATAATAAAGACGAAAAAATATCCCTGACTGAGTTTGCAGAGCCACTGGTGCGTCACTTTAAACGCGCAGACATTAACGGTGATGGCAGTATTACTAAAGCTGAAGCTGAAGAAGCTGGTAAGCACAGAGGCAAGGACCATCACGGTAAAAAAGGCGACATGCGGAAAGGCGATATGGAGCATTCTATGAAAGGTTCCCGCCGTTAAGATACTTACTGTATTGACGCTATGGTCATAAGGTAAAACTCAATACTCCGGCTAACAGGATTGGCCGGAGTATTTTAGTATATGAAGTCACGCTCCAATGAAAAATCATATTAATGCCATAGTGATATTACATTTTAAGGTGTTATATTATTGAAATTATTCTCCGTCCGGTGTACCTGACGCTTGCCCTTTTTTTAGGCGGGGGCTAGTGTGCGCCAACTTTATTTTTAACTTTTGAGGCTACTGCCATGTTTCAAGGCTCTATTCCTGCTCTGATTACTCCAATGACGGCTGACGGTGCGGTTGATTATAAACGCTTTCAGAAGTTTGTGGACTGGCAGATAAAGGAAGGCTCGACTGGCTTGGTACCTGTGGGGACCACAGGTGAAAGCCCAACGTTGTCTCATGTTGAACATAAAAAAGTTGTCGAAGCCTGTATTGAGGCGGCTGATGGTCGTGTACCAGTTATTGCGGGCGCGGGGTCCAATAGCACTATGGAGGCCATTGAGTTCACTCAGCATGCTGAGGCTGCTGGCGCTAATGCTGTTCTGATCGTGACACCTTATTATAACAAGCCAAGCCAGAAGGGCATGTACGCGCACTTTAAAGCCGTTCATGATGCTTCTGATCTACCCATTATCATTTATAATATTCCCGGGCGCTCTGTTGTGGATATGGATGTTCAGACCATGAGTGCGTTATTTGAGCTGCCTCGTATTATCGGCGTTAAAGATGCAACGGGTGATCTGGACCGCTGTGCCAGCCAGCGCGCTGCCATGGGGCCAGATTTTCTTCAGCTGTCTGGGGAAGATGCAACCGCGCTTGGTTTTAATGCTATGGGGGGGACAGGCTGCATAAGTGTATCAGCAAATATTGCCCCCAAATTATGCGCTGAATTTCAGGCGGCTACTGCTGTGGGCGATTATAAAAAAGCTTTGAGTTTGCATGACAAATTATTGCCGCTTCACCGCGCCATGTTTATGGAGCCAAGCCCAGGTCCTGCAAAATATGCAGGATCGCTTTTAGGTCTGTGTGAAGATGTGCTGCGTATGCCGCTTTTGCCGGTAAGTGAAGGTACTCGTGCCATTCTTGCCTCTGTCATTTATGAGCTTGGCCTTTCACCGGTAGATTTTGGGTAAATGCTCAATGGCAGGCAAAAACAAGAAAAAAGACAAAGCACCATCACGGATTGCTGCGGATAATAGAAAAGCCCGCCATCTCTATCATATTGAAGAAGAATATGAGGCCGGTATCGTCTTGTCTGGAACAGAGATTAAGTCCCTGCGCGGGGGGCAGGCGAATATCCGTGAAAGCTACGCTGAGGAAAAGAACGGCGAGCTTTGGTTGGTGAATGCCTATATCCCTGAGTTCTCGCATGGTAACCGGTTTAACCATGAACCAAGGCGCCCACGTAAGCTTTTAATGCACCGACGCGAAATTAACCGCCTTGCAGGGTCTGTTCAGAAAGATGGCATGACACTTGTGCCGCTGCGCATTACGTTTACTGAGCGGGGCAGGGCAAAAGTGCAAATTGGCATTGGGCGTGGTAAAAAGCTACATGACAAGCGCGAAACCGAAAAGCAGCGTGATTGGAATAGGCAGAAATCTAGGCTTATGAAAGATATGGGCTAATAGCCTTGGGCTATGCAGGCTTAATAGTGTGATGGCCTGTAAAATAGCATGTGTTAAATCGCGTTGATAATGGCTTGATTTGAGCAAACCTTAATGCCCCACATGAGCAAATTACAATTAAACTGTACCTCTAACTTGCCTGTTAAGCGCGTTAAACTTTCCCGGGTGATAGATACTTCCCTGAGCTGTAGGGAAGCATCTTATTCATTTTGACTTTAGGGCTAAATTGTGCGATTTTATATGCCTGATTTATGCCCGTTGAGGGTGGGCGGTTTATTTATTGGAGCATAACCATGCGTTTTGCAATTTTGATCGCGGCTTTTGGTGTTATGGCGACTGTGCCAGCCTTTGTGCCTGCTCTTAGTCCTGCCGTTTATGCACAGTCTGTATCTCAGCAGCAGGCTGTGCAGGCCCAGCTTATCGCGCTGGCGCAGTCTGGTGACTGGGCCGATTTCGAGGCTATTGTCAATACCCAGCTTGCTGCGGGCAGGGCCGGGATGCTGGCCACTATCGCGGGTAATATTTCCAGCATGGGTCTCGCGGTTGCAGACAATGACAGCAACAGTGCGGTTGCGCTGTCGTTGGCCGCCATGGCACTGGTCGATAACTCCAGCATTAATAGCGCCGATACCAGTTTAGCAACGACGGTGGGCAACAATGCCGGGGCGGTCAAGGCTAAAGTGGCGCGCAGAAACCCGGCGGGCGCCGCAGCGCTTGCCTCTGCCGCTGCGCGCAACAGCGCGCCTGGCTTGATGGTGGCTTATAACGCGGGTCAATCGGGGGGGCAGCAGACAGGGTCTACCAACTCGGTGGTGGTTGTGCGGCAGACCCCACCACGGCCAGGCGCCTCTGAAATCCCGGTGGTCGTTGAGCCTAACCCGGCACAGTCGGGCAGCCCAACCTAAGGGTGAGGCGACATTGAAGTTTCGAAAGGCCGGGCCAAGTGCTCGGCTCTTTTACGCATAGCGGTTTTTACCGCAACCCTTTAGGTCAACTTTATTAGCTTTCTTGGGTATCCGCGCTAGATAAGGTGGGGCTTTAGGGTAAGGTTATATTGGTAGCTGATAGCTTCGATTGTTGTTTAACACCCACAGAAAACGCGGGTATTATAGTGGCAACATATTTGAAGTATCTTATTTTTTTTGACATTTAAGCAGTAGATGTGCGATACCTAAACTTATGTATGCGCCCTTTGGGGGTGATAACTTTTAATAATGGAGCATAACCATGCGTTTTGTAATTTTGATCGCGGCTTTTGGCATTATGACGGGGGCACCTGCATTGGTGCCAGCTTTGGTCCCTGCTGCCCATGCGCTACAGAGCAGCTATCTGCCTGCGGCTGAAGAGGCGGCTGTGGATGCCGCCATTGATGCGGTGTTTGCAAATTCGACCCTGACCCCGGCTGAAATTCAGGCGCAGATTGCAGCTATTGTTGGGGGGTCATCCAACCCTGGCGCCGCAGCACGGCGTGTTGCATCCAAAGTGGTGAACCAGCCGCAGGCAACACAAAGTGCAGCAGGTGCCGGCCTGATGCAGGTTGTCAGTAACCTTCAATCTTCTGACCCTGCCATGGCCAGTGACATTCAGATTGTTGTTGCTATGTCATCATCGACAGATTTCCAGACGGGCTATGTCAATGGCCCACAGACACCGCAGACTCAAACCAACACGCCGCAACATCAGACGACGCTGATAATTGTGCGGCGCCCGCCATCGCTATTTCTGGAACCTGTTATTCCCGAGATCATTGAACCTAACCCGTTGCAGTCAGGCAGCCCATTCTAAGGGTGAGGCGACATTGACGTTTCGAAAGGCCGGGCTTTGTGCCCGGCTTTTTTACGCCCTATAGGCTGCCGGAATGTTTAGTGTAAACCGCACCGGACTATCGGTCTTGCCCGCGACAATCTCATTTTTACCATCGTGTAGCTTTGCTGTTGCAGTTATGCCGTATTTGCTAAGGGCCTCGCCGTTTACAAGTGTGCCGTGTGGGCTGCCTAGGTCGCGGACATACAAATGGCTATCGCGGCGTATAATTTCAAAGTGATTATCAGCAAGTTCCGGCACACCTTTCAAGGGGATCCTGAGGCTATTGATAGTTACAAGGCTATGCTTTGAGGTGCTGGCGATATTGCCAACCAAAAAGGGAAATTCTTTAATCTCAACAAATGTGAGCAATTTATCCGCGACAATACGAGAGGACCCTTCGAGTGTTGGTCCTGTGTTCTTGGTAATGCTTGCTTTTGGGGTGTGGCCGGGCGCGGGCGCTGATTTTTGTTCAGTATAGCTGCTCCGCAGTCTTGACGCGAGCGTTGTAACCACATGACGGACAAGGGGGTCAGAGAAACTGCGACGAAAAGCTGTTGCTGCTATGAACAGTGCTGTTGTTGGGGTGGAGGCTTTTGCCGTAACCGAATGGGGCCTGTCTTCAATAACGCTCACTTCGCCTAGCAGGTCACCTTGGCTGATTGTGGCTATGTGGCTTGCGTCATCGCCTTGATAGTGCCAAATGTCAACGCGGCCCTCAAGCAGGAGGTAAACGCCAGTGCTTTCGCTATCTTGATCATAGATAATGTCACCTACTTCAAAATGAAGCTTTTCCCCGAATGTGTCAGTATTGTCTGTCATTCACACAATATCCTTTAACCACATTATCCTGCTAATCTCTTAATAATGCCTTATAAAAGGGTTTGGTATCAAGGGGGAGATTATGTAGGCATACACAGATAGGTACCACGGAAGGTATATATTTAGGGAATGTGTTTTTTTATCTGCTCAAGAACACCCAAAAACATGGGTTCGGTTAAAACGCCAGTGTTTACGTTATACCGCGAGCAGTGATAGCTGCTTATCAGTTGAATGCCATTCGGTAGCGGTTGGCACTTTCCGTGTACGAATTTATAATGTGCCTGTTTTTCCCCTTGTGCCTTCACCGTTGCCGTATGGGCAAGATGACCAAGGCTTAGGATTACTTTTAAATTTGGCATGCTTTTTATTAAGGCGGCCAAATAAGGTGCGCAGTTGTTGATCTCGGTGTTTATTGGCTTGTTCTGCGGGGGAACGCAGCGAACTGCATTGGTTATAAGAGTGTTCTTCAGCCTTAGGCCATCATGAGCATGATTGCCGAAAGTGCCTTCTGCAAAGCCAGCTTGAAGTAGGCTGGAATATAGCAAGTTGCCTGCAAAATCACCGGTGAAAGGCCTGCCTGTTTGGTTGGCACCCTTAAGGCCGGGTGCCATGCCAACTATCAGAATCTCGCTTGTTATTGGCCCAAAGTTTGATACTGCACCATTGTGAAAAGTTGGGTAATTTTCAATATTTTCGCGGCGATATGCTGCAAGCCTTGGGCACAAGGTACAGTGCTTTTTGGGTTCAGTTTCGTTTATCATCAGACATTTAAGGCTAAATTAGGTGGTCTTCATAGACAGCATCAAGAGGGGCTTCATCGTCTCGCTTTTTACTGGAAGGGCGGCCAATAGCACTGCGTAGATCGTCAAGATCAACAAACTGGTCTGCTTGCCGCCGTAGTTCGTCGGCTATCATGCTGGGCTGTGTTGAATTTGAGCTAACAACAGTGACCCGTACACCGCGCCTTTGGATAGCTTCAATCAGCCGCCTGAAATCACCGTCACCGGAAAATAGAATCATATGATCAAGTGAATCGGAGATGTTGAGCATATCAACAGCAATCTCAATATCCATATTGCCTTTGATTTTGCGCCGACCATGTTCGTCAGTGAATTCTTTCACGGGCTTTGTAACAAGTGTAAAACCATTATAGTCCAGCCAATCAATAAGTGGGCGCAGGGGCGAGTATTCCTGATCTTCAAGTATGGCTGTATAATAAAAGGCCCTTATCATACGGCTGTTTTCAGAAAAATAGGCGCGCAGTTTTTTATAGTCAATTTCCATGCCCAAGGCACATGCTGTTGCGTAAAGGTTGGCACCGTCGATAAAAAGAGCAAGGCGCTCTTCAGGGTAAATTATCATAATAACTCCAGAATACGGACAGTATGAATTATAAATTCGTAAAATAACCAGTAAGTATTACATTTAAATCTTAGACTATACAGCGTGGAAGAAGCCGGTTAAATTTCCGTTAATTTAACACTGTAGTATTTAAGAATAGATTTATTGTGCAAAAAATCCACATTGGACTTGGCGGTAACCTTAATTCTTCATATGGAACGCCAGAAAAAACCCTCCGTGCTGCAATTAACCAGCTTTCAGGCCTTGCGATTGATATACAGGCCATTTCAAAATTTTATTGCACCAGCCCGGTACCTGCTTCTGATCAGCCTGATTTTATCAATGCAGTAATTTTTGCTCAATCGTCCTTGAGTGCAGAGCTGCTTTTGTCCCATTTTAAAGGTATTGAAAGCTTTCTGGGGCGTGAACCTTCAGAGCGTTGGAGCGCGAGAACCATTGATATTGATTTGCTATCATATGGTGCAGAGGTTTTGCCGTCTGTGGAGGACTGGTGGTCTGTTGTGAATAGTTCTGACCCCGCAGCCATCCTTCAGCAACCCGTTGTGCCACACCCACGTATGCACAAGCGGGCTTTTGTTCTGGTGCCCATGCTTGATATTGCCTCTGACTGGGTTCACCCAGTTACAGGCAAGAGTGTAGCGGATATGGCTATCGAGCCAGAAATTATGGCTGATAGAATAGGTGTTAGGCCATTTTCAGGCTAAAATTGCGATTCCAGACTTTACACAGCCAAGGTGCGCTTGTATAAGCAGGCGCTTGTATGGCAGGCATGTTTAATATGCTGCAAAAGAATTTGGAGAATATGAATGGCACGCGTCACCGTTGAAGATTGCGTTGATAAAGTAACAAACCGCTTTGACTTGGTTTTGGCCGCAGCACAGCGTTCGCGCCAAATATCATCAGGCGCACCTCTTCTGGTTGACCGCGATAACGACAAAAACCCAGTGGTTTCACTTCGCGAGATTGCAGAAGAAAAAGTTATTGCTGATGATCTGACAGAAGCGGTTATTCATAGCATGCGCAAGGTTGTAGAATCTGACGAGCCAGAAGAAGTAGATATGTCAATTCTTATGGCGGGCATGGAAGAAACCACAAAGGCATAAAGCGGCGCTTTGTGGTGCTCGTGATTGATTTAAAGCTCGGTTTTGCCGGGCTTTTTATTTTGCTTGAGCCTTATTGTAATCTCCTAAATCCGTTGTTTTACGGGAACACTTCGTTTTTTTTTTCGATAAGTCATACAGAAGCCTATAAAGGGGCTGAAATTCTCATATGGAATCGCTATCTGTAAAGGTACGATAAGTTTTGGAAAGAGTGCAGGTATATAGTGATCCGTCAGTTTGAACTTGTTGAAAAAGTTAAAGCGTATGATCCGAAAGTGGATGAGGCGCTTTTGAACCGTGCGTATGTTTTTGCCATGAAGGCGCACGGCACACAAACCCGCGCTTCGGGCGATCCATATTTTTCGCATCCGCTTGAGGTTGCAGGCATTCTTACGGACATGAAACTCGACGGTGATACAATCGCTACAGCGCTTTTGCATGACGTGGTTGAAGATACTGTTGCTACAATTCCTGAAATTGAAGAGCTTTTTGGTCCAAAGGTTTCTGAACTGGTTGACGGTGTTACCAAGCTGTCAAAAATTGAATTACAGGCTGAAAGTGTTCGCCAAGCCGAGAATTTCCGTAAATTTCTTTTAGCAATGTCAAATGATATCAGGGTGTTGCTGGTTAAGCTTGCTGACCGCTGTCATAACATGCGGACACTGGATTACATCAAAAATCCTGAAAAACGCCGCCGCATAGCGCTTGAGACGATGGATATTTACGCGCCGCTTGCCGAACGTATAGGCATGCATGAGCTGAAAGACGAGCTTGAGCATTTGGCCTTTACGCATCTCGACCCAGAGGCGCTAGAATCAATCAATGCGCGCTTGCATTATCTTGTAGAGCAAAGCCCTAATCTTGAAAAAGATATGATTGCTGCTCTCAATAAGCTGATGGAGCAAAATGAGGTAACAGCACTGATAAGTGGCAGAATTAAACGGCCGTATTCGATTTGGCGCAAAATGGAGCGCCAAAATATAACATTTGAACAACTATCCGACGTTATGGCCTTTCGGATAAAGGTGGACGATATTGCAACCTGCTATAAAGTGCTGGGTGTTATCCACCAGAAATATCCAATGGTGCCAGGAAGGTTTAAAGACTATGTCTCTATTCCGAAACGGAATTTTTATCGCTCTATTCACACTACGGTTATAGGGCCGCATAAAAACCGACTTGAAATACAAATTCGGACGCATGAAATGCACCAAGAGGCAGAAATCGGTGTTGCTGCCCACTGGCAATATAAGCAAAAGTCTGAAAAAGCAGAAGGGTCGCAGTATCGCTGGGTGCGGGAACTTCTGGAAATTTTAGATCACACACAGGACCCTGAAGAGTTTCTTGAGCATACAAAGCTTGCAATGTTTCAGGATAAGGTTTTTTGTTTCACTCCAAAGGGAGAACTGATTTCTCTGCCGCGTGGGTCTACCACTGTTGATTTTGCTTATACGGTGCATACTGAAGTGGGCGACCACTGCGTAGGGGCTAAGGTGAATGGCCGCATGGTTCCGCTTAGGCATCAGCTTGAAAACGGTGATCAGGTACAAATTCTAACATCAAAAGGCCAAAGCCCGTCACCAAGGTGGGATAATTTTGTGATTACTGGTAAGGCCCGGTCCGCTATCAGGCGCCATATCAGGCAGCAAAAACAGTCTGAATATAGCAGTTTGGGTAAAACCTTACTGGAAGAAGCATGTGGACGTTTTGGGTTGGAGTTTTCTGTGAAAGCCATGACAGAGGCTGCGGAAATCCTCAACTGTGAAGATATCGCTGAATTATATGCACAGGTTGGCTCCGGCATTATTAGGAAAGATGATGTGCTACGAGCAGCGTATGCTGGCTTCCGCGAAGATGCCAGTTCAGAGCGCTTGCCTGCCGTTCACCATGACTGGGAGGATATTGTATCGTCTTCAGTACCGATCTCCGGTCTTCGGATGGGGTCTGCGGTTCACTTTGCTGAGTGCTGCCATCCTGTAAGGGGTGACCGCATTGTTGGTATTCATATACCGGAGCAGGGAGCCGAGGTTCATACAATTGATTGCTCAAAACTGACGGAATATGATGACAAGCCAGAGCTTTGGATTGATTTGCGGTGGCAGGACGAGGATGAAGCTGAAGCTTCTTTTTATACAGGGCGCTTACGCCTTGAGGTGGTTAATGAGAAAGGCGCTTTAGCCACTATTGCGACGATCGTTTCAAAACATGGCGGTAATGTTTCCAATCTGGTGATCCCTGAACGTGACCCAGAGTTTTGTATTATGATTACCGATGTTGAAGTCCGTGATGTAAAACATTTGAATAATATTAGTCGAGCTCTTCGTGTTAGCAGGGTAATTGCCCGTGTTGACCGGGTTCTGGGCTAACATTTATGAGTGTCTGTTTATTTAACTTGACGCAGCGCGCTCAGGCAACTATCCGCCACAGACAAGTATATACTAAATGACTGGAGCCATCATGGATCAGGACGCGGTTTTAAACGAATTTCGTGCAGCAGGTGCTTTGCTTGAAGGGCATTTTAAATTGTCATCAGGCCTCCATAGCCCGGTTTATTTACAGTGCGCGCGTGTTTTAATGGACCCAGAGCGCGCAGGCCGTTTGTGCGCAGCCTTTGCAGATAAGCTAAGGCTTACTGGTGTTGATATTGATTTGGTTGTAAGCCCTGCTATGGGCGGTGTTATTGTTGGCTATGAAGTAGCGCGCCAGCTTGGTGTGCCGGGTGTTTTTACGGAACGGGTTGACGGAGCATTTACCCTGAGGCGCGGCTTTGATATTCCGAAAGGGGCACGTATTTTGATGATGGAAGATGTTATCACAACGGGCCTTTCGTCGCGTGAATGTATTAAAACCATAACGGAATGGGGTGGTGATGTTGTGGCTGCTGGATGTTTGATTAACCGCTCTGGCGGACAGGCAGATGTGGGGGCACCGGTTACCGCACTCGTAACGATTGATGCTCCAACTTATAGCCCTGATAATTTGCCTGATGCCCTGAAAGCCATTCCTGCGATTAAGCCGGGCAGTCGTGATTTGAAATCCTGATTATGCTATTTGGGCGCCGCAATAAACAAAATATATTTCAGAAGCTTCGCTCGTGGTTGTGGCCGCGATCTGGTTTTAAAAGAGCTGTACTATATTTGTGGCACCGGATAATCCGATTGCCGGGCTCTGATTATAGCATTGCTGCGGGTTTCGCATCGGGTGCAGCTGTTTCTGTTACGCCGTTTATCGGCCTCCATTTCTTGATGGGCTTTGCATTAGCATGGCTTGTGCGGGCTAATTTACTGGCGTCTGCAATTGGCACTATTGTTGGCAACCCATGGACATTTCCCCTTATTTTTGCTCTTACAGCAAGATTGGGAAGATGGATTTTAGGACATGATGTTATTCATGTTTTACCTTCATGGAGCTGGAGCGGGTTTTTGCACGCACCATCTGAGTATATTATGGCCTTTGTGCCTATAATCTGGCCTATGCTCGTGGGGAGCATTCCTTTGGCGATTGTGATATGGATTGGCTTTTATATTGCTCTTCGCATAATGGTCTCTGCAAACCGTGCAAGGAAACAAGCCCGTATAAGAGCGCGTCAGCGCCAGCAGCTCTTAAAGAATGAGGATATACTTGAATGACGCTAGCTAAATTACGACTAGGTGTAAATATTGATCATGTGGCAACCATAAGAAATGCCAGAGGTATTAGACACCCTGATCCTGTGCGGGCAGCGGGCCTCGCTGTACTTGCTGGAGCTGACGGTATAACGGCGCATTTACGCGAGGATAGGCGCCATATATCTGACGAAGATATCGCCTCTCTTTCAGATGTTCTTTCGGTGCCACTTAATCTGGAAATGGCAGCGACCGATGAAATGCTGGAAATTGCACTGAGGCACAAACCTCATGCCTGTTGTTTGGTGCCTGAAAAGCGCCAGGAACTGACAACAGAAGGGGGGCTTGATGTCGCAGGACAGCATGATCGCTTGCTGCCTTATGTAAACCGCCTGAACGCTGCAGGGAGCCGAGTTAGTCTTTTTATCGATGCCGAGAAAAGCCAGCTTGATGCGGCAATTTCTCTTGGCGCCCCTGTATGTGAAATTCATACAGGGAAATACTGCGAGCTTTCTGGCAAGCAGCAAGAGGAAGAGCTAGAGCGTATTCGAAGCGCTGTTGCATACGGTGCTTCGCATGGTATTGAAATGCATGCTGGGCACGGTTTGAGTTATGAAACAGTGGCTGCAATTGCCGCCATCCCTGAAATCAGGGAATTAAATATAGGCCATTTTCTGGTTGGGGAAGCAATCTTTCATGGCTTAGAAGCATCTATTAAGGAAATGAGAAGGCTCATGGATGAAGCCAGAGGTTAAAAAAGCTCGGGGAGGAGCATTTGACTGAATTAAAAGAACTAGCCGGTTACAGGTTTGCAAAAACAAGCCTGCTGGATGAGGCGCTGACACACCCATCACTGTCTGGCTCCTATAATTATCAGCGTCTTGAGTTTTTGGGTGATCGTGTACTGGGGCTTACGATCTCAACATGGCTTTTAGAGGCTTATCCGTCGGAAGCGGAAGGGTTACTAAATAGGCGCTTTACGTCTCTTGTGCGCAGGGAAACTCTCGCCGGAATGGCTGTAAAGCTTGGTATTGCTGCAGCCTTAAAGGTAACTCCAGGTGCGGAAACTGAAGGCGCGAGAGACAAAGAGGCCATACAGGCTGATGTGTGTGAAGCCTTTATTGGTGCTATGTATCTTGACGGTGGCTTCGCGGTTACTGACAAATTTATTCGGCAACACTGGATTCCGTTAATGGATACTGAACTGGATGCTGTTAAAGACCACAAAACAAAATTACAAGAATGGTGTCAGGCAAGATCATTGGATTTACCACACTATTCAGTGTTAGACAGAACAGGGCCAGATCACGACCCTGTTTTTACAATTGAAGCGACCATTGACGGCAAAGGCTCTGCATCGGCGCAGGGTGGAACAAAAAAAACGGCTGAACAAGATGCAGCAGCTGCATTGTTACGGCACCTTTTAGGAGAAACAGGTTGAACCATTCGGATGAAGCAGACATGGAACGTTGCGGTTTTGTGGCTTTGATAGGGGCACCAAACGCAGGTAAGTCTACGCTTCTTAATTCGCTTGTTGGTGCCAAGGTGGCTATTGTTACCCATAAAGTGCAAACCACACGTACGCGTATTACTGGCATTGCCATGCACGGAAAAACGCAGCTTATTTTTATTGATACCCCTGGTATTTTTGAACCAAAGCGCCGGTTGGACCGGGCGATGGTAAGTGCGGCTTGGAAGGGTTCAGAAGACGCAGAAACAACCGTTTTTCTGGTGGATAGCAAACGCGGTGTTACAGACGAGGTTGAGCATATTATTGATGGGCTGAAGAATGCAAAGCGTAAAGCTATTCTTGCCTTGAACAAAATTGACGGACTAAGACGTGATACGTTGCTCGCACTAACGCAAAAGTTAAACGAAACGGGCGTGTTCACCGATATATTCATGATATCAGCGCTGAACGGGGATGGTGTGACAGACCTAAAGGCGTTTCTGTCGGCGAAAGCTCCATCTGGGCCGTGGATGTACCCTGATGACCAGATATCAGATATAACCATGCGTGTTTTGGCGGCTGAAATCACCCGTGAAAAGGTGTATTTGCGCCTTCACGATGAGCTTCCATACGCCACAACTGTTGAAACTGAAAAATGGGAAGAACGTGCTGATGGTTCGGTTCGTATTGAGCAGGTTATCCATGTTGAGCGTGAAACTCAAAAAGGTATAGTTATTGGTAAAGCTGGCAGCATGCTGAAAACCTTGGGTAAAATGGCCCGCGAGGAAATGGAGCAGGAATTTGATCGCAGGGTGCATCTTTTCTTGCATGTGCGTACAACAGAGCGCTGGGCTGATGACAGAACCATGTATAAGGACATGGGCCTCGATTTTGTAGACTAGTAAAACAGGGTAACGCGATGGAATGGCAGGATGAAGGTATTGTTCTTTCCATAGCGCGGCACGGCGAAAGCGACGCTGTTATAGAAGTGATGACAGAAAACCATGGTCGGGCGCGTGGTTTTGTAAAGGGTGGCCTTGGCAGGCGCAACCGTGCAAACCTGCAGGCAGGAAATCTCCTTTCTCTTACATGGCGGTCGCGGATTGAAGCAAACCTTGGCCGGTTTACTCTTGAATTACTCCACAGCCCACTGGGGCACATGATCGGGGATGGCGCACGGCTTTCGGCGCTTGCTGCCATAACGGCTGTTGTTGCCTCTACAATGCCAGAGCGTGCGCCTTTTCTTAAGGTTTACAAGGGTTTGTGTGCTCTTGTTAATTTGCTTGAAAACGAAGATGGTACACTATCTTTGTGGGGGGCTGCGCTCGCACGGCTTGAACTTGGTATTTTAACCGAGCTTGGCTACGGCCTTGATTTGAGCGAATGTGCAGCAAGCGGTGTTCGGGACAATCTCACCTATGTTTCCCCGAAGTCGGGTAGGGCGGTATGTGCTGATGCAGGGGCGCCGTACAGTGACAAACTATTGCCGTTACCTGCATTTTTGCTTTCACGAGATGGGCTTATGCCCAATATGACAGATGCGTATAACAGCCTGAAGTTAACAGGCTACTTTCTTGAGCGAAACATATGGATTGTGAGTGGAAAAGGCCAGCCTGCGGCTCGTGAAAGGCTGTTATCAGCACTTTATACGGCTTCTCGTTGACTTAGTTTTCTTCATACGGCAAAGAATCTGTGGATAACCACAACATCTTGTAGCCATCTGCTTTTGAATTGGTATAGTTACCTTATGACAACACAAGCTGATTTTAACGGTAATATTATCGAAACCCCTTTCGCTGATGCACTTAGCGAACGGTATTTGGCCTATGCACTCTCAACAATTATGTCCCGGTCACTACCGGATGTAAGGGATGGGTTAAAGCCTGTTCACAGGCGGCTGCTGTATGCTATGCGCCTTTTGAAGCTGGACCCAAAAACCGGCTATAAAAAATGCGCCCGTGTTGTGGGGGATGTGATTGGTAAATACCACCCACATGGTGATCAGTCGGTTTATGATGCGCTGGTGCGTTTGGCACAGGACTTTTCTGTTCGCTTCCCTCTGGTTGATGGACAAGGAAACTTTGGTAACGTTGACGGCGATAATGCCGCTGCGATGCGATATACTGAGGCTCGCCTTACCGAAGTTGCCATGGCCCTTATGGAAGGGCTGGAAGAAGATGCGGTAGATTACCGGGAAACATATGACGGTGAAGACCGTGAGCCTATTGTTTTCTCGGGGTCTTTCCCCAATCTCCTTGCAAATGGCTCCTCTGGTATTGCCGTTGGTATGGCGACCAATATTCCGCCCCATAATGTGGGGGAGCTTGCAGATGGGATGCAGTTGCTCATTGATGCGCGGCTTTCTGATCATAAACGCGGTGATAACCTGACCTTTAGCTATGATGCTATTACCACACATAAATTGATGGATTCTATTCAAGGGCCTGACTTCCCAACAGGTGGGCAGCTTGTTGAAGACCGCGAAACCATCATTGATGCTTACGATACAGGACGTGGTAGTTTCCGGGTGCGCGCGCGCTGGGAAAAAGAAGAGCTATCCCGGGGTATTTACCAGATTGTCATTACGGAAATTCCTTTTCAGGTTCAAAAATCTAAGCTGATTGAACGCATTGCGGACTTGATCAATGAAAAGAAACTGCCAATTTTGGCTGATGTTAGGGACGAGTCTGCAGAAGATATCAGAATTGTTCTTGAACCTAAAAACCGTACGGTTGACGAAAAAATACTGATGGAAAGCCTGTTCAGATTAACTGAACTAGAATCGCGCTTTTCCATGAATATGAATGTGATTGCCTCAGATAACAGGCCGCGCGTTCTGCCTCTAAAAGAAATGCTGAATAGCTTCCTTAATCATCAGGTTGAGGTTCTGATCCGTCGTAGCCAGTTCCGACTCGATAAAATTGAGCACCGGCTTGAAATATTGGCTGGCTATTTAATCGCATACCTTAATCTTGATGAAGTTATTCGCATAATCCGCGAGGAAGATGACGCAAAAGCAAGCCTTATAGCCACATTTAAGCTGAATGATGTGCAGGCGGAGGCCATCTTGAATATGCGCCTTCGTGCCCTTCGGAAACTTGAAGAAATGGAAATCAGAACCGAGCATGCCGGGCTTGAAAAAGAGGGTGCACAGCTTAAGTCACTCATCCGCTCACCTGAACTTCAGTGGATAGCGATTGGCGATAAGGTTTCTGTTATTAAAGAAAAGTTTGGCCAAGAAACTGTACTTGGAAAACGCCGTACCCGCTTTGGGGACGCCCCCACTGCCGAAGTAGTGCCGATTGAGGCAATGATTGAAAAAGAACCGCTGACAGTGCTTTGTTCGAAACGCGGCTGGATACGTGCCCTTAAGGGGCATGCCAAGCCGGAAGAAGATTTTAAATATAAAGACGGTGACGAAGAAAAGTTCAGGTTCCACGCTTATACTACGGATAAAATCTTCCTCTTTGCGACAAGCGGTAAGCTGTATACGATTGGTGCCGATAAACTGCCAAGCGCACGCGGCAACGGTGAGCCTGTTAGGCTGATGGTTGATATGGATGCTAATGATGAAATTGTCACACTGTTGCCCTTCCAGCCGGGAAGTAAGTTGGTGGTTGCTTCCTCCATTGGTAAAGGCTTTATTATTGAAGCAGCAAATGCTGTTGCCATGAAAAAAGGCGGTAAACAGATTCTAAACTTACCTAATGATGCCATTGCAACGCACTGTTTTGTTGCTGACGGTGACAGTGTTGCTGTTATTGGTAAAAACCGCAAACTGCTTGTGTTCTCAATTGATGAATTACCGGTTATGAACCGGGGGCAGGGCGTTACTTTGCAGCGTTACAAAGATGGCACCCTCTCAGACATTGTAACGTTCCACAAAAGTGAAGGCCTTACATGGCAAATGGGTGGTAACGGCGACAGGTGGCGCACAGAAACCGATTTGGTGCAATGGACAGGTAAACGTGGCAATGCTGGGCGTTTGCCGCCTATGGGCTTCCCCCGTAATAACAAGTTCAAATAGATTTTAAGTAATTGGTGACCTATTACGGATTGAATAAAAAAGGCCGGGGGGAAATCCGGCCTTTTTGGTTCCTGTTCGGGAAGGAACCGCTGCTTAGGCTGGGCCCATGCAGAATGCGTTAAGCTTGTTGCCTTCAATGTCACGGAAATAGGCTGCATAAAACCCCATATCTTCGCTACCACGAAGACCTGGTTTACCTTCGCAGCTACCACCGTTTGCAAGAGCTGTTTCGTATAGTTTGTCGACGGTCGCTCTGTCTGGGGCTTTGAGGGCAATCATAACGCCGTTGCCAACAGATGCCGCTTTGCCGTCATATGGCTTGGTTAATGCAAAGGCTGGTTTATCCGGGCCGGCAGCCCACATGACAAAGCTATCAAATTCCATTGCTCGTTTGGCACCAAGTATGGCTAAAAGCGTGTCATAAAATGCGCAGGCTTCAGAATGTTTGTTTGTCCCTATTGTTGTGTAGCCAATCATGGGTATTACCTTTTCTCAGGGTTAGTATTGCATTTATAATGTCAATTTATGGCAAGCTAAAAGCTATATTTTTGAATAACGCCAATACATCTTTGTAAGAGCAGTTTCTAAGGTATTGTTTAGAAAAGAAGCTTTGGTAGCCATGTAACAAGGGACGGGAAGAGCGCAATGAGCACAAGGCACAGAAGCTGAATGATAACAAACGGTATAACACCTTTATATATAGCAGATGTAGGTACGCTCTCAGGCACCACGCCGCGCAAGTAAAACAGGGCAAAGCCAAAAGGCGGCGTTAAAAAGCTTGTTTGCAAGTTCATAGCCATCAGCACACCCAGCCATATAGGGCCATATGTGCCATCCATAGCCAATAGGGCTGGGGCAACAACAGGCACAACAACAAAGGTGATCTCAATAAAATCGAGGAAAAAGCCCAATACAAACATCAACAGCATTATCAGGAGAATAGCTGTAAATTGGCCACCGGGCAGGCCATGTAACAGGTTTTCAATGATCTCGTCGCCGCCAAGGCCCCTAAAGACGAGCGAAAACAGGCTAGCACCGATCAGTATGGTGTAGATCATGGTTGAAATACGCACAGTAGAGCGCATAACTTCTGTTAACACCCCTGACTGGTAGGTTGACCAGAGTGACCACAAAAGCCCGGCCGAAAAAGTGACCGTTACAAGTATTGCTATAAAATATGCAATGTTATCTGCGGCTGATATAACATCCCGGTGCATGCGTAGGTCTGATGTGCTCGCAATAACAAGCAATACAAGCAATGAAACAAGCGTTGTATAAACGGCAATTCTGTTTTTGCCGCCGAGCCTTGCTGCACCAAGAAGAATAGCACCAATAGCACCTACAGAGGCGGCTTCTGTAGGTGTTGCGATACCCGTAAGAATAGAACCAAGAACGGCTATTATTAAAATAAGAGGCGGTAAGAGTGCGGTGAGTAAGGTTATGAAAATACCCGTGCCACTGTCGACGCATTCCTCTGGCGGGATTGCCGGGCTGGTTTCTGGCTTAAAAAATGCCATGCCTGCCTGATATAGAATATAGCAGGCAACGAGAATAAGCCCGGGGATAAGAGCGCCTGCAAAGAGTTCACCAGCACTCATGGGCGCAGGTGAAAATATATGGTTGTTAAGCTGTGCCTGTTGCCACGCTGACGATAGAACGTCAGCGAGTAAAATAAGCACGATAGAGGGCGGTATGATTTGCCCCAGTGTACCTGAAGCCGCAATCGAGCCAGTCGCTAGAGAAGGATCATAGCCACGCCGCAACATGGTTGGGAGTGAAAGCAGTCCCATCGTAACAACTGTTGCCCCGACAATGCCTGTAGAGGCAGCAAGCAAGGCGCCAACGACAGTAACAGAAATACCAAGCCCGCCGCGCAATTTGCCAAAAAGTCTGCCCATGCTCTCGAGCAAGTCTTCGGCAACGTTTGACTTTTCGAGCATCACCCCCATGCTGACAAAAAGCGGAATTGCGAACAGTAATTCGTTTCTAATAACGTTACCAAACAGGCGGTTTGGAAGGATTTCAAGAAAGCTGGAATCAAGCGTGCCTGTTGCCATGCCAATAAGGCCAAATAACAGGCCAGCACCACCCAACGTGAAAGCCACAGGGAAACCGGTTAAGAGAAGGCCAACAAGCACAGCAAACATGCTGAGTGTTAATATAACTGACATATCCACTATTGCTTATTCCCGTATAGAATGCGTGCGTTGCTGATGATAGCTGATAGGGCATGAAGGGTCATGGTGCCAGCAAAAAGCAGCAAGGTAGATTTTAAAATATAAATGAAAGGAAGGCCGCTTGCTTCTACGCTACCTTCTAAAATATGCCAGCTTTGAAACACATAAGGAACGCTGCTAATCCAAAAGAGTATTAAGAAGGGGCACAACAGTAAAAGTGTGCCGATCAAATTTACACAGGCTTTTTGGCGACCAGAAAATTTACTGTAAAAAAGATCAACCCTTACATGTTCATCTTTAAGGGCTGTGTATCCCGCGCCGCCCAGAAACATAATGGCATTAATATATTGCAGGCTTTCTTGTAATTGTATGTTTCCATTAGAGAAAACATAGACCATTAAGACTACAGAAAATTGCACCAAAATTAACAGAAGCGGCAAAATAGCGAGAAGCTTTCCGCTAATATCGAGAATTTGGTTTAAACCTGATACTATTTTAGAAAGCATTTTATTTCGCTACAAGGCTACGAGCATTCATAAAGGCCTGCTCGGCAATGGCACCCCATTTCATGCTAGAGGAGCGTGCGTCACTAAAGCTGTCAAAAACTTTTTTGCTGAACGGGTCGGCACTTGCGGTGTCCGCAAGAACTGTGGCTGATACTTCTGCAAGGGTTTTCAGAATATCATCGCTGAACCGCTTTAGCTGAACGCCGTGCTCATCGATTAGGCTTGTTAGGGCTCTGGCATTATGGGCATTAAAGTCTGCATAGGTCATGTCATTTTCAGACATGGTAGCTGCTGTGAAAATGCTTTTCTCATGGGAAGAAAAGTCTTCCCAAATGTCTTTATTCAAGCCAATAGACAAACCTGTTCCGGGTTCATGAATACCCGGATAATAATAGTTTTTAACGATTGTATGAAAACCAAACGCCAGATCATTCCAAGGGCCGATCCACTCGGTAGCATCAATATTACCTTGGCTAAGGGCCTGAAAAATCTCACCGCCCTGTTTAGTAACCGGTGTTGCCCCGACCCGCTTCATTACTTCACCGCCTAGGCCGGGCATACGAATACGCAAGCCTTGGAAGTCTTCAATGGTGTTGATATTCTTTTGGAACCAACCGCCCATCTGTGTGCCAGTGTTGCCGCCAAGAAAGGGCTTGATATTAAATTGGGCTGAAAGTTCATCCCACAGTTCTTGTCCGCCACCAAAACGGATCCATGAGGTTAATTCGCTTGCGGTCATTCCCATTGGAACAGCAGCAAAGAAATTGAAAGCCGATGATTTGCCTTGCCAATAATATTCAGCAGCATGATACATATCTGCTTTGCCTTGGCTCACGGCATCAAAGCACTCGAGTGCGCCGACCAATTCTCCGGCCGCGTAAACTTTGACAGTCACATTGCCGTCAAACAATTCTTCTATGCGTTTGGCAAAGCGTTCCGCGCCAGTGCCTGTGCCGGGAAAGTTCTTTGGCCAGCTGGTAACCATTTTAAGCTTGCGCTTTTTACCTATGATTGCAGGAGCGCCAGTCGCTGTGGTTTGGGAGCCATTGTCACAAGCTGTTATTAAGGCTGCAGTGCTTGCAAGCCCTGCATGCCGCAGAATATTCCTGCGGGTTAATCCAGCCTTTTTGGCGCCCGATATGGCATTTTTATTATTTTTCACTTTTTTCCCCTGATAACCCACAACAGCGACGTATGATTCGCTGGTTGCCAGTATAATGAGCAAATAGGGCCGGGCAAGCTTTGAACTGTATGTTTTGCATTAATATAGCTTATTGAGGGTCAACACTATACCAACCATTAGGTCCAAGTTTCTCTAAAGGCTTGTATTTGGCTTTATAGGCCATTTTCCTACTGCCTTCGACCCAGTACCCCAAATAGACATGGGGCATATTTGCGTAACTCGCGCGGGCGATATGATCTAAGATGATGTAGGAGCCAAGGCTGCGGCTTTCCATGGTCGTATCAAAAAAGCTGTATATCATGGATAGTCCGTCAGTGAGTTCGTCAGTTAAGCCTACACCAACCAGTTTGTGATCAATAACCCTGCGATATTCAATCATAATGGTGGCAACAGGGCTGGTTTCTACCATGTCTTGAAATTCATCAAGTGTCATACCTGCCATGGAACCATCTTGGTGGCGGGTAGCTAAATAGGCTTCTAAAACATCATATTGTTCTTGTGTAACAATGGGTGGGCGCACTTCGGATTTAATGTCATTATTACGTTTTACTATTCGGCGCTGAGAACGCGATAGCTGAAACTCGCCCGCCCGTACACGCACTGACACACATTTAGAGCAGTTTTCACAAGCCGGGCGATATACAACAGATTGGCTACGCCTAAAACCAACACGCCCCAGCGCTTCGTTAAGGGCTGCTGCATCTGGCCCACGAAGCTCGGTGAAAACCTTGCGTTCCGTATAGCCTTCAATATAGGGGCACGGTGACGGGGCCGTCACGTAAAACTTTGGAAATTGTAGCCCCTGATCGGTCATTTTTCTGAATCCCTAATACTTACAGAAGCCCATAATACCACGGAATGAAAAGAGTGAAAGTCACCCACATAAGAAAAATTAGTGGTGTGCCAACACGGACAAAATCCATAAACCTGTAATGGCCGGGGGCCATGACCAGCAGGTTGGTCTGGTAGCTCATAGGTGTTGCAAAGCTTGCATTCGCACCAAATATAACCGCCAGTAAAAAGGCCATGGGTTCTACATTTAATTCAGTCGCAAGTGACACTGCAATAGGCGTAAAGAGGACGGCTGTTGCATTGTTTGAGAGCACGTTTGTGAGTAAAGCCACCAATAAAAAGAAGCCAGATAGTAAAACCCATGCTGGTGCCCCAGATAAGGAGGCAATAACGCTGTGGGCAAGCCATTCAGCCGCGCCGGTGCCTTCCATTGCGGTGCCTAGGGCAAGTGCTGCCCCGACAATTGTAAACACACGTCTATCAATAGCACGGCTTGCTTGGCGTACATTCAGGCAGCGCGATACCATCATGAGGGCCGCGCCAATAAGAGATGAAACCACAATAGGTAAAATTTCAAAGGCTGCGGTGAAAACAATACCAGCAAATATCATGAGGGCACGAACAGCAAATTCCCGCATGGGTACATCTGATGCAGACGATTCCATGAGCATGACATCGCGGTTTTCACGCAGGGAAAGAATATTAGACCGGCTACCCATGACAAGTAGCACATCACCCGCTTCCAACCTAAGTTGAGAAAGCGCGGCTCTAATCATACGGCTACGGCGTTGTACACCCAGCACGGCACACCCGGTTTCTGACCTAAAGCCAGTTTGGGCAAGCGTGCGGCCATCCATGCGGGAGGCTGGGGCAATAACAGCTTCGGCAATAACCCGGCGTTGTCCCACGTCTGTGTCGTCGGCAACCTCTTCACCGCCTTCTGCATTTGCAACAAGGTCAGGCGATGCGTTCAGAAGGTCGGTCATAACGCTTCGTGTTGCAGCAACTAGCACAATATCACCTTCAGAGAGGGTAATATCGTCGTAGGGTGGCAACAGCTTTTCTCTGCCACGCTGTATCATACGCACAGTTACTTCTTTTAGGCCTGGAAACATGCCTGCAACGGCCGTTTGGCCAACCAGATTATTATCATCGGCAAGTTCCATCTGGAACAAAAACTGTTTGCCGCTTTTGCCGGCCAGTTTGCTGGCAAGGCCATCACGGTCAATAATCAGCTTGGGTGCAATTACAATGATATAGACCAAACCAACGGCGGCCATCACGGCGCCAGGTACAGTGAAATCGAAAAAGCCAATAACGTCGCCAGTTGTATGCTCAAAGGCTCCGGCAGCGAGCAGGTTTGTGCTGGATCCAATTTTGGTCATGTTACCACCAAGAATGGCAGCAAAACTAAGTGGCATCATAACAGCAGCTGCTTGCTTGCCAAGCTTTTCAGCGAGAGCCGCGAGAATGGGGATAAAGATAACAACAACAGGGGTGTTGTTCATAATAGCCGAGATCAGCATCACAATGACAAGGCACATAATGATAACAATGCCGGGTCTGTTTTTGCCAATATTTATAATGAACCGGGCAGGGCCGTTCATCGCTCCCGTTTGAACCAGACCTTGGCCAACAACAAGCAGTGCCATAATGGTGATTAAGGCGGGATCAGCAAAACCGCGCAGCAAATCAACCGGCTTGATAAGTTTGTCACCGCTTACATCGTAGATTGGGATGATTTCGAATAGCAGTAAAAGGAGGGCGACTGTTGCAATGCTTGATATTTCAAGCGGTATTTTATCATATGCATAGGCAACAATTGCACCTGCGACGATCGCAAAGGTAAACCACATTTGAAGGGTTGGTTCAACTAGTTCCATAAGCTCTTACTTTATCCCCGGTTGTTACACATCCACACCGGGTGCGGACGCTTTAGGAAGCTTGATTGTTAGCGTTTCGTATTTTGGCGAACAAGTATAAATCACAAAAACTGCAAGGGATGAAAAATATTAGGTATCCCGTTTTACAGGTTAGGCGGTACGACAGGAGCTTCTCGCAGTACTAAGATTGTAATACGTCTGTTTTCAGTTTTGGCAGGCTGATCTGGATAAAGTGGGTCTGTTCCTGCTTTACCCACAACTTCAAAAATACGGTCTTGGCTCACACCTGAATGATCAAGCACGCGGCGTGCACTGTTGGCGCGGTCTGCACTCAATTCCCAGTTAGTTGAGCCATCTGCGCCGGTAAAGCTGCCCCCGTCTGTGTGCCCTTGAATGGTTACACGGTTAGGCAGGCTTTGAATGGACGTGCCAATTTCTTCTATCATACGTTTGGCGTATTCATAGAGGTTAGCGGATCCTGAGTGAAACATGGCCCGCTGGTCTTTATCAATCAGCTGTATTTTCATGCCATCTTCTGTGATCTCAATTGTTAGGTGGTCTTTTAGATCATTCAGAGCAGGGGATTGCTGTATAGCAAGCTTGATCTGTTCTTCCATCTGCTTAAAGGCCATGTCTTCGCGTTCGCGTATCTTATTAGCAGCGGCTTGCGGGTCAGAATAACTGGGGTCGCCGCCCGCTTCACTATCAGCCCCGGTTTTTTTACCGGATGTAGGGCCGGACTGAGGGGGGCCCGGCCTGCTGATAGCCACAACCGGCGAAGGGTTTAAACCGGACGAATCTGATGTGGTTGGATTAACGGCATCTTGGCCGCTACGGCCTGAAACAGCAGCCGTTGTCGGCGAGAAGTAATCAGCAAGACCGGCTAAAGTTTCTGGCGGTGCAACGTTTAGCAGCCAAAGCAGCATGAAAAAGGCCATCATTGCTGTTGTAAAATCGGCATAGGCAACTTTCCATGCGCCACCATGGTGGCCGCCGCCTTCAACCTTGTTTATCTTCTTGATGATAATAGGTCTTTTGCCGTCATCATCTGCCACGAGAAACCCTCATTCACACATTAAAGATACACTTGTATCATGAAACTTATTAACCGCTTATTATTAAAGAATAATCCTCTAGGTATAAAATACACAAGGAGAAAGTGGTGTTACTCTTTTGGTATTAGCTGTAAAACCTCGGTGCTTCCTGCTGGAATTGGTGTGTTTGTTGGGATTTCAAAGGATTCCGTTTTGGCCCATTTTTTAAACATGTCTTTATAATGACGTGACAGTGGGTTGCCTGATTGACCTGTTGGTTGAATATACCGTGATCTATCCAAATCACTCAGATCAAATATACCCCGATAACTTGGTCCAAAAGTTGAAGTATTTCTTGCTCCATTCTTGGTGCTTACACCAGCCACATTCACGGTGTATGTACCTCCTGATACGGCTGCTGATATTTCAAAATATGGCTTTAGCATATCAATATTGCTAAAGGGTCTGTGTTCCTGATGCAAGATATGCTCTGTGCCCCATTTCCATGTGCTTAGCTGCGGACCATATTTGTCGCTGAGGTCTGCTATTGCTGACGACATGGCACTACGTGCATATTTGGTGCAAATTTCGCGTCTGTCAGGTGTTTCTTTGTTATTGCACCAGCTTAAGGCTGTAAGTTTATCAATAACGGGTAGGTTGAAGTATGTATTTTCTGCAGGCCTTTTTTCTTCGGATAGCGACCAGTATAAGCTGCTTTTTATCAGACGAGGGTTAATATAGGTGAAGCTGTCGTAAAGTTCGCCGAGCTCGTCAGCCATAAGCATATGCTGATAATAGGAAAGCCAGAGCTGGAAAATTAGTGGCTCAGGGCTGTCTTTGTTCATACGGCCGTCCCAGTTCTTTAAGATTGTGAAGGCAGGTGATTCTTGATCAAGTGCAGTAAGCAGAAGTGGCAGGATATCCCGTGCCATATCAGAAGTTATGTCGTTTTGTATGTGGCTAAAGCTTGCAACAGTGTGTTTTTCGGTGCTTTCAAGTAAGTGCCGTATTCTGTTGCCCCGGTAAGGGAGCGACCAATCACGTGTGATAAAATATGGATAGTCCTGCCCCACAATTTTTTCATTTGCGGTCGCTATAATACCGCCTTTCGGGTTGTATCTTGTCGGTAAGTCCTCGTACGGGATGTAGCCTTGCCAATCATAGAGGGCATCCCAGCCGGGGGAAGGGATTCGACCTGCTATTTTATTGTCAGGGTGCCGAATGGGTACCAAGGCTGGTGCATAGTATCCAACGTTACCTTCTATGTCGGCATAAATCATATTTTGCTCTGGCCCGAAGTAGAGTTTGCCAGCTTCTTTGAATTGCTCAAAATTCTGAGCTTTTCCAATTGCAATCATGGCGCCAATGGCAGTGTCTTTATCCTGAAGGGCGGTCCATTGCAGTGCAATAACATAGCCGTTATCAACAAACTCTGCTGTTTCCGGGTGGATGTCTGAAACTACAGGCCCGTGGCGTGTTGTACGGACTTGAATGGTTACTGGTTCAGCATCTTTGACGATGATTGTCTCTTCATGGCTGTCAAAACTCGAGAGGCCGTTGGGCGTATGGTATTTATCGCCGCCTTCGGCCAGTTTTTCAATAAACAGGTCTTGGCTATCAGGGGCTGTATTTGTAAACCCCCAAGCGATCGCATCGTTTCTGCCCAGTACAATAACGGGGGTTCCGGGAAAGCTAACACCAACAATGTTTTTGTGGGTAGTGGTGTTATATAACCGCATCAGATACCAGATTGACGGCGTTGTAAGCCCAAGATGTGGGTCGTTTGCCAGTAAGGGTTTACCAGACTGTGTCCTGGTCCCGTCTACCAGCCAGTTATTTGAGCCATACCCTTCAGGCTTTGGTTTTCCTAAGGCAAAGGCGGTTTCCTCAATCGGGCTACTTTTATATATCTCGGTCAGGTCAGGGAGTGCAGTTTCTGTATCGCCGGGGTATGTGGCATATATCGACATTACTTTTTCAGGGGGTAGCTTGGTCAAGAGACGCGCCCGTGCAATTTCCTGCCGCATATTGCCTGAAAGATCCAGCCACATCATTTTATGCCAAATCAGGGAATCAACCGGATGCCATAATTCTGGTTCGGTGCCGGTTAATATAAATTCTGGTGGCAAGGCGGATTTATTGTCTTTAATATAAGCGTTCACGCCGTCGGCATAAGCATGCAGGCTTTGCTTAAGGTCAGAGGGGAGGTTATCGTATGCCTTTTCCGCTTTGGCTTTAAATCCGAGTGTCCTAAAGAACTTGTCTACGCTAAGGGTGGAAGACCCTGCAAGCTCAGATAACCTGCCGCGACCTATGCGGCGGTTCATCATCATTTGCCAAAGGCGGTCTTGTGCATGAACATAACCGGCTGCAAAATACAGGTCATTATCGGTTTCAGCTGAAATATGAGGAACGCCGTGTTCATCGCGGGCGATTGTAATTTCGCCTGAAATCCCAGCCACAATTACTGTACCGTTTGTTTTTGGCAAACTGCTTTTCAACCAGCCAAACCCAAGCAATCCCGCTACAAAAAGAAAGCCGACAACCATCAGGCTTGTTATCTTTAGTTTATTCATGTGTTCCCCCGGTTATTCCTACTGGACAACTATTCAAAATCTTCCTATGCCCTGTTTGCGACCACTTGATGAAATAGTATGGTAGCACTGATAATCAACATTATAAAACTACAGCTTTGGCAAATGCGAGGAGGAAAATGATGGCACAGGTAGCTTTTATCGGACTGGGTGTTATGGGCTTTCGTATGGCGGGGCATTTGGCTTCAGCAGGCCATGGTGTAACTGTTTATAACCGTACTGCCTCTGTATCGGAAAAGTGGCTTGATACATACGGCGATATTGACGGGGCCGAGCTTTATAGTGCGCCCACGCCAGCAGGTGCTGCGGCAGACGCTGATTTTGTGTTTGCCTGTGTTGGTGCAGATAAAGATGTTGAGGCTGTGTGTACTGGTGAGGGCGGTGCCTTTTCTACTATGAAAAAAGGGGCAATCTTTGTTGATCATACAACGGCGTCGGCAACATGCGCGAAAAAAATGGCAAGTGCAGCAGAAGAGCAAGGCTTGTTTTTTATTGATGCACCCGTATCAGGTGGGGAAGCAGGGGCGATAAACGGTGCTCTTACGGTTATGTGCGGCGGCGATAAGGTGGCTTTTGAAAAAACTGCTCCTATTATGGCGGCGTACGGTAAGTCTGTGAAGCTTTTAGGCGCGGTTGGGGCTGGGCAGCTTACCAAAATGGCTAACCAGATTTGTATTGCCGGTACGGTGCAAGGGCTTGCTGAAGCTCTCCATTTTTCAATGGAGGCAGGCCTTGATGCCAAAGCAGTTGTTGACGTTATCAGCAAAGGTGCTGCGCAGAGCTGGCAGATGGACAACCGGGCAGGAACCATGATCGACGGTGAGTTTGATTTTGGCTTTGCAGTAGACTGGATGCGGAAAGACCTGTCGATTGTTTTGAACGAAGCCCGTGAAAAAGGCGTGTCACTGCCTGTTACCGCTCTTGTTGACCAGTTCTACAGTGATGTCCAAAAAATGGGCGGCAACAGGAACGATACATCTAGCCTGATACGTCGGTTTCGTAGTTAGTCTGTAACCTTCTAAATATAAATACTATTATCAATGCCTGCGGCTATTATGCCGCAGCCCATTGTGTTTTTTTGTTATATTATATACTATAGGGGGTATGGTATTTATAAGGAAAGCATTATGATTGCTGAAAAAGATAAAACGGCGATGTTGAACAGGCTCGCGAGAGTGGAAGGCCAGTTAAGGGGCATTCAAAAGTTAATCCTTGCAGGTGAAGAAGACTGCGAAAAGGTTGCGCAGCAAATGTCGGCAGCCCGTAAGGCGCTTGATAAAGCAGGTCACACCATGTTGGCGTGCATGATTGAGGAGCAGATTAGGGTGGGAAAAACAGATAATTTGTCAGAGCTTGGCCTGCTCATTGGAAAGTATGCATGAGGTAACATTATGTCTGATGTAAAATTTATTTCTGCGGATGCGTTTGCTGCTATTTTAAAAAATGATCCAAACTGCTGTATGATAGATGTTCGGACTGCTGCAGAGCACGCAGCATGCCATGTTGCGGGTGTTGAGCTTTTACCGTTACAAAATTTTGATGCAGAGAGTGTTGCCTCTTCTCTAAAGGCTAGAGCACCTAACAAGCCGGTTTATGTTCTCTGTAAGGGCGGTGGTCGTGCAAAGCAGGCGGCAGAACAGTTAGCCGCAAAAGTATCATCTGATATTTATGTTGTGGAAGGTGGGACAGATGCTTGCTCAACCATTGCAGGGGTACCGGTAAACCGGGGGGCAAGCAATCATATGTCGCTAGAGCGGCAGGTGCGGATCGCGGCGGGCAGCTTTGTTGTCTTGGGTATTTTACTCAGTATTCTTGTTAATCCGGCTTTTGTCTGGTTCTCAGCTTTCGTAGGTGCTGGGCTGGTTTTTGCTGGCCTTACAGATACATGTGCGATGGGCATGTTGATAGCGCGCATGCCGTGGAACAAAGTGTAATAGGGTGTTCAGGTGTTGATTTTTAGGCAGTTGTTTGATGAAGAAAGTTACACCTATACCTATTTGTTGGCAGACAGCAGAGTGGGCGAAGCTATTTTCATTGATCCGGTAAAAAGCAAAATAGAGCAATATATACAAATTCTTGCAGACTTATCTTTAACGCTAAAATATGCCGTTGATACGCATGTTCATGCAGATCATGTTACAGCCCTAGGTGATTTGCGCGAACGGCTTCACTGCACTTCAGTGATCGGTGCGGCAACTAAAGCAGACTGTGTTGATTATAAAATAAAAGACGGTGAAAGCCTTTCTTTTGGTGCATATAGTCTAGTTGCCATAGCAACACCAGGGCACACGGATGATAGCTATAGCTTTTTTCTGGATGTAAGCGGCGAGAAAATGGTTTTTACCGGAGATACCCTCCTTATTCGGGGGACAGGTCGAACTGATTTTCAAAATGGTGATGCCCGGATGCAGTATAGCAGTTTAACAAAGAAATTACTCACTCTGCCACCGGATACATGGGTATATCCCGCGCATGACTATAAGGGCTGGACACGCAGCACAATAGCTGAGGAAAAGGCTCATAACCCGCGTCTTCAGGTCAAAAATATGGCTGAATATGTAGCTTTGATGGATAGCCTGAAGCTACTAAATCCAAAGTTTATGGATGTAGCAGTGCCAGCAAATCTGGCGTGCGGACAGGTGAAATAAGGGAAGTGCTGCAAAAATAGCGCGTTTCTGCTGTTTTTGTTTGACAGGGTGGGCATAAGGTTATATCCACCGCGCATTATTAATGAATGGGCAAGACAATTGTGTTCTTGTCCGCGTGGGTACCAAAGTGCACTGACTATATGGACGCACACCGCCCACGGCGCTAGAAAGAAGGAGCGATTCGCATGTCCAAGCGTATTCAGGCGAAGTATAAAATTGATCGCCGTATGGGCGAAAATATTTGGGGCCGCGCAAAATCCCCAGTAAATTCAAGAGAGTATGGACCAGGCCAACACGGTCAGCGCCGTAAAGGTAAGCTGTCTGATTATGGTATTCAGCTGCGTGCTAAGCAGAAGCTGAAAGGCTACTACGGCAACATCACTGAAAAACAGTTCCGTCGCTATTATGCTGAGGCTGATCGCCGCAAGGGTGATACAGGCGAGAACCTTATTGGTATTCTGGAATGTCGTTTGGATGCAGTGGTTTACCGTTCGAAGTTCGTGCCAACGGTTTTCTCTGCTCGTCAGTTTGTAAGCCACGGTCACGTATTGGTGAACGGTGTTCGTTGTAACATTCCATCTCGTATGGTTAAGCCGGGTGATGTTGTTGAGGTTCGTGAAAAATCTCGCGGTATCCCTATGGTTCTTGAGGCTCAGCAGTCGCCAGAACGTGATTTCCCTGAGTATCTTGCAGTGGATGGTTTCAAGGTTGAGTATGTTCGCATTCCAGCGCTTGATGAAGTACCATACCCTGTGATTATGGAACCTAACTTGGTTGTCGAGTTCTATTCTCGTTAAGTTTCAATATCTTATTTAGTTTTCTTAAAGGGTGCTGGCGTATGTTGGCGCCCTTTATTATTATGATAGGGGGAGTGCATGATGGACTTGGAATTGCCAGCGGGCTACAGCGCCCGTGCTGTGAATGATAGCGATGCGACAGGCCTGATCAGGCTCATTGATAGCTGCTTTAGCGAATATGAAGGCGTTTTTCTGGAGCCTGATGGCATTGATGATGACCTGCAAGCATACGCAACCAGCATTGCTGGGCTGAACGGTGAAGCCCTTGTTATTGAAGATGAAACTGGCATTGTTGCTGTGGTTTCTGTTGCGCCGATTGAGGGCACACGCTACCAGTTGAAGCGGATTTACCTTGCGGCTAGCCTGCGCGGTACTGGTATTGGTTTAACACTCTTGCACTATGCTGAGGCACGCGCACTGGCACACGGCGCCAAAACCATGGAACTATGGTCAGACACACGCTTCACCCGCGCCCACAGTTTTTATGCCCGTGAAGGCTATGTCAAACAGGCAGAAACCCGCGATCTGCACGACAGTTCAAACACGACGGAATACCTGTTTATCAAGCCGCTTTAAGACTGATTTCGCCCCAAAAGGCACTGGCACATGCGCCGGCGCAGTGTGCCATTTCTGTGCCGTGTGCCAAAGTGCTTTTGTGTACCCCAAAAACGGTTTTTGTACGCTTTAGCTTTTTAATAAAGCACTCAGGCGCCGCTGGCTTTCTGCGGGCCAAGTTTCTTTCATATTATAGTATTCGGGCACAGCTAACATACCATCCGGAATTTGCACCCAAGGCTGTTTGGTGCTGGTATAGATAAAAGCATCAGGGCTGATGGTGTGGCCTGTACCGAGTGTACCAACACGGACAAAACTTGCTTTTTTACCGAGGCCGCCGTAGTGGCTCCACAGTGCAACATGGCAGGTGGGGCAGCGGGCAATTTCCTGCCCTCTGCCACTGGGGCTTGGTACTACGGTATAGGCAACAGTGCCTTTGATGAGCTTTACATGGTCGCTTTCAATAATGGCGTTCACCGCAAAGGCCGCGCCTGTTTGCTGCTGACAACACGTACAGTGACAGCAATGTACAAACATTGGCTCTGCCAGCATTTGGTAGCGCACATCGCCGCAGCTACAGCCGCCTTCCTGTATGGTGGTGTCTGTCATGGTGCCTCCCGCATTTTTAACGCATATTAATTACTGTAAAACTGCAAATCAAGTAAAGGCGGAATGGCTTGGCCGTCCGGACCTTTGGGGCCGCGTGGCCCTTGGGGGCCTTGAGGCCACGGGCTTCTGTGCCCTGACGGCCAGCAGTCACTGCCGGGAGCACCCGCGCCGCCAGCGCCGCCCAGCCCGCCGGGGCCGCCCATGCCGGGTTTTGAGGTCAGCATAATATCGTTGTTTGATACAGGCGTGTGGTCTGGTGCTAGGCGGATAATAGCATGAATATAGCCGCCGTTACCGCCTTTGCCGCCAGCGCCGCCTTGGCCGCCGGGGCCTGCTGCGTGCCCGTCAGTGCCCATGCACTGCTTTCTTTGTGCGGCATAACCGGTTGAGCCAGTTGCACCACCTGCGCCCATCAGGCCTGCGGACAGAATCTGAAATTTCACATTTTCAGCCACAATCTGGCCGCCTGCAACGGCGCGCTCTATTATTGCGGCGGTAATTGCTGCCTGTTCGTCGGTTGTAGCCTCAGGGTAGCCGGTATCTATTTCCTGCGAAAAATCAAAAGTGGCATTATTGATGGTGACCTTCACATTCGCGCCGTTTGCCCCTAGGGGGGATAGCCGCCGTGCCATAATCTGGGTGCGGCGTTCAAAACGGCCCGTGTTGATAACCAGATCAAAACGTTCAGCAGAGGAAGGCAGTTCTAAAATCGCGCCTTGCTCCATCACAAGGCTTGAAATCGCGAGCGTGCGCACATCAGGGCACACGGTGTAGCGCTGGTTCTTGCCAATAACAATGCTGGCTGTTTCCATCTCTGCCCCGGCTTGGCACTGGGGCAACGGGTAACCCATGGTTATTTCTTGCACTGCTGCCGCGCCTGCAGGGGCGATAAGCCCGAAAAGCAGTGTGGCATATGCCGCAGTAAGAAGGGGAAACCGGTTTTTAAAAGGTCCAAACATGAAAGTATCCTTTCAGAAGCTAGACGATTGTTGCAGTAAACCACAGAATATAAGTAAATTCATATAGCCATTTTACATGTAAAAGCTGTGACAGAGAGCACGGGGGCAGGGCGTTTTGGCTATTTCCTTGCGGCCTAAAGGTGCAGCCCGCGCAATTATCACTTTATCCGTAATTCAGCCCTTGAAACACACCCCCCTGCGGCGCTATGCTGCGGCCCTTACATAAACCGAGGGGAGCCAAAGCCGAAAGGCGCGGCTGAGAGTTTGCGTCTGGCAATCCTGCCATCCAGCAAAGACCCTTAGAACCTGATCTGGCTAGCACCAGCGCAAGGGACGGAGATATACAAATGCCTGATACTGCAAATACTGATTTCACCATCACCACTGGCCCGATTTCTGGCTCGAAAAAAATCTTTGTACGCTCTGAAACAATGGATGATGTGCGTGTGCCGATGCGGGAAATTCACCTGCACCCATCCGCGAACGAAGTGCCGGTGCGTGTGTACGACACATCTGGCCCCTATACAGATGAAACCGCAAAGATCGATATATACGAGGGCCTCGCGGAACTCAGGAAAGAATGGATCCTTGCGCGCGGTGATGTGGAAGAATACGAAGGCCGCGACATTAAGCCAGAGGATAACGGCAATGCAGGTGAAAAATACCTCGCGCCTGAATTCCCGGTAAAGAAAAAGCCGCTTAAAGCCAAAGACGGCATGAACGTGACGCAGATGCACTATGCGCGCAAAGGCATTATCACGCCTGAGATGGAATTTGTTGCCATCCGTGAAAACCTTGGCCGCAAGGCGCAAGCTGAAAAGTTAAAGCGTGAGGGCGAAAGTTTTGGCGCGGAAATACCTGATTATATCACCGCTGAATTTGTGCGCAGTGAGATCGCGCGCGGCCGTGCTGTGCTGGTGAACAACGTGAACCACCCAGAGAGCGAGCCGATGATCATTGGCCGCAACTTCCTCGTTAAAATTAACGCGAACATCGGTAACTCGGCTGTTACCAGCAGCATCGCTGAAGAAGTGGACAAAATGGTGTGGGCAACGCGCTGGGGCGCTGACACCGTGATGGACCTGTCAACAGGCCGCAACATTCACAACACCCGCGAATGGATTATCCGCAACTCGCCTGTGCCAATCGGCACCGTGCCAATATACCAAGCACTTGAGAAGGTAGACGGCATCGCCGAAGACCTAACATGGGAAATTTACCGCGATACGCTGATTGAGCAGTGCGAGCAGGGCGTGGACTATTTCACCATTCATGCGGGGGTGCGCCTGCCGTTCATTCACCTGACTGCAAAACGCATTACCGGCATTGTAAGCCGCGGCGGCAGCATTATGGCCAAATGGTGCCTTGCCCACCACAAGGAAAGCTTCCTTTACACGCATTTTGAAGATATCTGCGAGATTTTGAAAAAATACGATGTCGCCTTTTCGCTTGGTGATGGTTTCCGCCCCGGCTCCATTGGTGATGCGAACGATGAAGCCCAGTTTGCAGAGCTGATAACCCTTGGTGAGCTTACCAAAATTGCGTGGAAGCATGATGTGCAGGTGTTTATTGAAGGCCCCGGCCATGTGCCGATGCACAAGATTAAAGAAAACATGGAATTGCAGCTTAAACACTGTGATGAAGCACCGTTTTACACGCTTGGGCCGCTCACGACCGATATCGCACCGGGTTATGACCATATCACCAGTGCGATTGGCGCGGCGCAGATCGGCTGGTACGGCACCGCGATGCTGTGCTATGTAACCCCGAAGGAACATTTGGGCCTGCCGGACCGGAACGACGTGAAAGAAGGTGTTATCACCTACAAGCTTGCGGCCCACGCGGCGGATTTAGCGAAAGGCCACCCTGCGAGCCAACTGCGGGATGATGCCCTTTCCCGCGCGCGCTATGAATTCCGCTGGGAAGACCAGTTTAACCTGAGCCTTGACCCAGAACGCGCCCGGGATTTCCACGACCAGACCCTGCCAAAAGAAGCACACAAGGTGGCGCACTTCTGTTCCATGTGCGGGCCAAAATTCTGCTCCATGAAAATCACTGCCGAAGTGCGCGAATTCGCGGCCAAAAAGGAAGAGGCAGAAACGGGCATGAAAGCCATGAGCGCGGAGTTCAAAAAACGCGGCTCAGAACTGTATCTGCCAGCGGATGAAGTAACTGCGGCTGAGTAACCCACTCTTTCGTCACTCGCCGGTTTAGCCGGCGAGTCCACAGCCAAGCTGCAATGATGTATGGATTACCCGGTCAGGTGGCGTTCCGCCTGCTTCGCGAGCGGGTAATGACGATTGCGTTTTGTCACCCCGTGGCTTGACCACGGGGTCCATCTCCCACGTGGTACAATGGATACCGGGATCAAGTGTTGTTACGATGTATGGCATTCATTTGAACAATAATAACAGCCATTTGATTGTTTAAAATGCTTCCTTGCCTCCGTTACTGCGGGTCTACAGGATGAAAAATCACCAAGATAAATCCGGTTTTCTGGGTTAGGCAAAAAAGAGCACCCCAATGTATGCACTTCGTGGTCACCATTTGACTGTGCGTTTTTGTTTACGTAATACTTTGACATTTCATTACCTTTTCTTTTTGTTTGGGCGTTGAGTTAAAGCTGATGCGGCTGCAGATTTTGCAGCCTTGCTTGATTTTGGGTCTTGAAGAACTTTGCCTGCAGCAGAAGCTGCTTTTTTGCTAGTTACTTCGTTGTTTTGGTTCCTAGGCATGTTGTTTTACTTTCAAAATTGGGTTAATGTTTTATCCGCAATAAAAAAGTACCCTTATTGCAATACTGAATTTAGTATAGTAAGTAGGGTATTTCAATACCCTATCCAGATGTTTTTTGCGGGAGAATGTGTAAGTGTCTGATTCTTTTGGAAAAAAAGTTCGAAAATTGAGGCAAGATCAAAGCCTCACGCTAGAAGATTTAGCTGAAAAGTTAGAGACGACAAAAAATTACGTATGGCAGTTGGAGAATAAATCACCAGCAAGACCCTCAGGTCAGTTACTTCTTAAGATCGCTGATATTTTTGAGGTTTCACCAGACTTTCTCATTGACGATTCCATCAAGGAAGAGAGTATAAATCAGCGGCATGAGGCTCTGTTCCGAAGAATTAAGAACAAAAACCTATCTAATGAAGACATAGAAAAAGCCTTAAAGATTTTGGATATGCTTGATGACTGAATATGCCAGTGTTCCACCAATTAAAGAGGCGAATAGAATTACTCGCTTGTGGAGGGAGCATGGACCAAACACCTACCCTATCGATCTGTCATTGGTCGTTGAACACATAATTAATCCGACTTTAGATGGCGAAAGACTCCATCTTGTTTATAGCGATTTTGATACTTATGATGGAATGCTAAATACAAGAGATGGAAAAAAATGGGGCGCTTTTGTTAACGAGAAAATCCCTTATAAAGGGCGTAAAAATTTTACTGCTGCTCATGAAATTTTTCATTTTTTAGCACACCGACAAACTGTCAAAGAATTCCGTTGCGGAGATCTTGAGTTATCCGATTACCGACTTAACAAGCTGGAAATTGAAGCAAATGAATTTGCATCTCATTTATTATTGCCTCCGGATAAGATACGGCCTTACGTTAATGGAGAGTTTACATATGATGCCGTTAAAGCTGTGGCAGATGACCTTGGTGCCTCAGTTTCTGCGGTTGCCTATAAGTGGTTGTCGTTAACTGCAAGGCCTGTTGCCTTTTTCCAGTCTCGTAATGGGTTTGTCTCACAAGGCTATGCTAGCGAATCTGCATACAAGCGTGGCATTTATTTTAAAGAGGAAAAAGAGATTCCACAAGGTTCATCTACCCAAAAATGCCAAGATGCATCAAATCATATTGCCTCAGGTTTTGACCCTGGATTGTGGCATCCTGAGTTAGGTGGTTATGAAGATGTGTATCAAACTTCTTTTGAAGAATTCACATATACGTTTTTACGCTTTTATTGAGTGAAATTGAACTCTGATAGTATAATATTTAATAGTATAATATTTAATTGTACCTTAATCGGGGCTGTATTCTTCTCGTGAAATGGCTTCAGAGAGAATATCCCGCATGGATTTTGTGCTTTCGCCGCTTTCAAGTGCTTCAGTGACATGTGCCTGCATCTGGTTGATTTTTTGCTGGCGTGTTTTATCCCGGCGGATAAGGTCATGGACATAATCACTGCTGTTGCTGCCTTTACGGGGCGCACCATCCCCGAATTCCGGGGATATAATACTTAATTTCCTAAACAGGCGTGGTATCCTAGTCTTCGCGGGCGGCCTTTCGGTTTTCTGCTAAAAATGCAAAGGTGCGTTCCATGCCTTTGTAGGCTCTTTACTCTGATCGCTGCCGTACAAAATATTATATTTTGTTGTGCTGCAACAGATTGTTAACTCTGCGGCGCTATACTGCGGGCAATGAACTGGGGCGAAACTCCCCCTATAACCGCTGGCCTTTCAGGTGTGGCGCACGCCGTGCGCTGGGGGCAGGGCGCTCTTGTTAAGATGGCATTAGAAAGTACCGAGATATAACTATGGCGATAAAAGTACCCCAATTTCTAGCAGCAGTGCTGCTTTTCATAAGCTTCCCGGCTTTTGGGCAGGATACGGCCCCCGCGCAACCGGCCGTGGCCCCAGTACCTACGGTGGTGGACCAAGAAAAAGCAGCAATAACAACGCAAACGGAAAAGTTTAGCGCGGCTTATATTAACGGCGATGTTTCCGGCATTATGGCGCTGTTTACAGACGGGGCCTATATTGTGCCCGTGAACGGTAATATCCTTTCAGGGCAGGGGCCAATACGGGGCTTTTGGCAGGCCGCCATGCAAAGCCCGGTGGTGGTTACATCGTTTGAAATGGTGCCCGAAACGCTGGATATTATGGGTGATTGGGCCACAGATGTGGGCTATTATAACGGCGAAACCAAGCTGCAAAACGGTAAAAAGGGCAGCTTTGGCGGGGCTTATGTTACTGTTTGGCGCAAAGCAGGGGGTGTATGGCGGATGCAGTATAGCATGTGGCGCGCGGGGCCTAAGAAATAAGCACCAGATATAAAGCGTGTCATTCGTTTCCTTGCAAAAACACCTGCCTATTAGGGGGGGCGTACGGCAATCACGGTTTGCGTGGATGCCAGAGATTTCCCTCGGTATGACAGCCATCACTTGCATAAGCCTTAAAAACTTGCCTTAATATATGTGGGGCAGTGGCCCGGTTTGGTTTATGGCTTTTGGCGAATTGGATGGCAGGAATGGCAGATCAACAGACAGAAAGCGCCGTGCGCGCTGTGATTGATGAATATGCCGCCGCCTGCCGTGCGGGCAGCACAGCGCGGCTAAAGGTGATATTCGCTGAAAATGCGCTGATGTCTGGCTATTTGGGGTCGCAGTATCTGTGTGGCAGTACCGCGCCGTTCCTTGCCTATCTGGAAAATGGCACACCGCCCGCCAAGGCAGGCACGCCTTATACATATGAAATACCTTATCTTGACTGCGCGGTAGATGTGGCCAGCGTGGTGATGAAGGAAAAGGGCTTTATGGGGATGGATTTTACCAATTATTTCCATCTTGCCTGTGTGGAAGGCCGCTGGCTTATTGTTAGCAAAACCTTTCATGTAGATGCTGTGCACAGCTAACCAGAGGTGGCTGGCGTGCACCTGCTATATTATTATAAAAGGCGAATAAGTGATGGATTATCAAGCATTTGCTGAGGAATGGATAGCCGCGTGGAACAGCCACGATCTAGACCGTATAATGGCGCATTATGCTGATGACGTGCGGTTTCGCTCGCCCCGCGCACAGCAGATTGTGGGGGTGGGCGAAGTGGTAGGCAAACCAGCACTTCGGGCTTATTGGGGCAAGGCGCTGGCGCTGGTGCCGAACCTGCATTTCACGCTTTCTGGTGTTTACAGCGGGTATGACTGTGTTGCCATTCACTATACAAACGAAAAGGGTGTCGCTGTGGTTGAAAGCATTATGTTTGGGCCGGACGGCCTTGTCAGCCTTTCAGCCGGTTGTTATGCAGCAAAAAGCTAAGACAGAGAGAAACCAGTGACAGGCGACATAAAACCCGAGCAAAAACCACCAGAAAACAGCCTCGTAACCAAGCGGTTGAACGGCAAATATATTGCCTTTGGTATTATAGCAGGCGCTCCGTTTGGTGTGGTGCTGGGCCATATTAGTATGGGCATTGTTGTTGGCTTGCTTGTTGGTATAGCTGTAGCTTACGCAAAAAAGGGGTAGGGCTGTTATGCAAAAGCTTTTCTGTGCCATTGGTATGCTGGCTGTTCTGGTCGTGCCTGCGGGCAGTGCGGTAGCCAGTTGCCCCGTTGGTACGGCAGCATGGCAGGAAACCCAGATGTTTTTTGGTCGCGGCCTGAAAGGCGGCGGTGAAGTAAGCGATAGCGAGTGGGGCGTTTTTGTGCGCGATGAAATTACCCCCCGGTTCCCAGATGGTTTTACGGTTGTTGATGCCGCCGGGTTTTGGCGCGGCTGCCCCAGCCTGCCATCTGGTGTGTGTGAACGTAGCAAGCTGCTGCTGGTGCAATATCCGGCAGAGATGGCAGACGCAGACACAAAGCTGAAAGCTATTGCGACCACTTATGCCGGGCGTTTCCACCAGCAGGCGGTTATGCGCTCAGATAGCAGCGTGTGCACGCAGTTTTACAGCGCGGATGAGTAGCGACACCTCAATCAGCCCAAGCGGCGGCGGCTACACCTTTACGCAGACTTCGGCCAATATCACTAGCTTTTCGTTTAAAACCTTTATTCAGGGCAAGCTCCAACAGGCTTGCTATTCAGCAACAGCTTGGCCTTCAGGCGCTTTCAGGTGCAAATCAGGCACCGTAGAGCGTTCTGTCGCTGTTTAGATAGTAAGTGCTATTGGCGCGCTAATAAGGCGCTAAAGCTTTCTGCCTGCGCGCACATGTTGCAGCTTTTTATATAAAATGCTGACAGCAAGGCACAGGGTAATGCCGTTTGCGACCGTTATGGGGTAATTCGCGATATAGGCCCCGTATACAAGCCACAGCAAAATACCCATTACAAACAGGCTGTACATACCCAGCGAAATGGCACTTGTGTTATCTTCGCGCCATACCTTTAAGGCCTGTGGTATAAAGGAAATTGTGGTGAGAAACGCGGCCCCGTAGCCAAGGGTGTCAATATGCAGCGCCATTCAGGCATCCTTTTAAAAGAAATATACACCTTTTCACCTCTCTACAGTATTTTAGCCAAGAAGGAAGCAGGAAGTGCCATTTTGTGCTGGGTTTTGTGCATTGATTACTAATTTTTCAGAAGTGTGATATGCTAGCCGCTAGCGCAAGCATGATGGGGTGTAAAATAGCACTAAACACTGGTATTGTACCAGTGTTGCCATATTCAATGGGGGATAGGGTTATGATCAAAACAGTATTAAAGACAGCCGTGTGTGCGGCAGCGCTCGTTGTGGCTTCTGCCAGTATGGGAACTACAGGGGCGCAGGCACAGCAAGCCGCTAACAAGCCACATGCTACAACTGATCATCTGGGTATTCAGCATTTACTTGAAGCGACAAAAGACCCACGCCGCAGTTTAGAGGACAGGGGCCGTGATCTGGCGCGCAAACCCTTGAAGGTGTTACGCTTTGTGGGTATTCAGCCGGGTATGACCGTGGTTGACCTAAACTCTGGCGGCGGCTGGTATACCGAAATTCTGTCACGCGCTGTGGGCGAAAGCGGCAAGGTATATGCCCATAATGGCCCGGTTTACTGGAACTTTGTGAAAGATAATACCGCAAAACGCTACGGCGGCGGACGGTTGCCAAATGTTACCTTGCTGCATGAAGGCACAGAGGAGCTGATAGGCGTGCCGGAAGCAAGTGTTGATGTGGTAATGACAGTGCTTGCCTACCACGATTACTGGTACAATAACGAAGCCCGTATGGCACCGGAAGATATCCCCGCTATTCTTGCGAGCATCCATAAGGCGCTAAAGCCCGGCGGTGCGTTTGTGGTGGTGGACCATGTGGCACCAGCAGGCAGCGGCACCGAGGCAGGCGATAAATATCACAGGATTGACCCGGCTATTGTAAAAGAACAGGTGCTGGCCGCAGGCTTTGCTTTCGCGGGCGAAAGCGATGCGCTGGCAAACCCGGATGATGATCATATAAAAAGCCCATTTGACCCAAGCATCAGGGGTAAAACTGACAGGTTTATCTTTAAATTTGTGAAATAGTGTTATGAAAGCTATAGCGATAAAAAAAACAGCGGGGCTTGCCCCGCTGTTTGCATGTGTGTGTACCTGTAAAGGCTTAGTCAGTTACCTTTATGAAGCTTTCAGCTTTGTTTGGGTCGCCCTTGCCGCTATATTTTGAATAGGCAGGGAAGGGAAACTCTGGCCTGCGGCGCAGGGGTGTGCTGCCCGGTTCATCTTCCATCATCAACTGTGTTGGGGCAATACCCTTTTCAACCCAGTTCATAAGCGGGTGAATTGCATCGAACACATAGGGGCCTGTGCCACCGCTACCGTGTACCATGCCTGGCACCAGATAAAGCTGGGCAAAGTCGTCTACAACTTCTGCACCCATTTCATCGCGCACTTCTTTGAACCAGTCTTTTGTCATGTTGGCGGTGATCATGGCATCAGCCCAGCCGTGCACAATAATCATCTTGCCGCCAGCCTCTTTGAAAGGCGTCATGTCTGTGGCATCTGGGTCAAGAATTTTTGCCATTTCATTCATCGCGGGTAGGTTTTCCAGATAGTCAAACGTGCGCCAATCATAGCCGGGGCCGGGGTTGTCTGGTGTTACCATATAGCGAAGGCCGGTTGCTGCGCCTGTTAGAGAGAATGTTTTTTCATCACTACCTCGTACAGGCAGGTTTGCCCGTGCCCAGTCAAATTCTGAACCACGATCCATCGGGTATTCAAAATACACTGTACCGTCTGCCGTTGTTGGGTTTTGATACTGTTTGGCAACGGCTTCAACCTGAGCTTCATTCAGGCATTCATTATCTGCTTCTGACTGGCCGGGTTTGCAGAGCAATACAGCAGGATCAAAGTCGCAAATGTTGGGGTTATCGATCACGCCGTTTACGAGGCCGTCATATGCATCACAGGCATCAAGCACAGCTTTGTTAATGATCGGCAGCTTGTCGCTGTATATGACAGGGTTTTTCCCGTCTGGATGCACGGCAAGGGCTGTCCATGTAAAGCCTGCTGCGTTTTTGGCATTATAATGCACAACAGGTGCTTTTGAAATAATGCCGTCAAAGTCGGTGGGGTAACGCTGTGCTGCAAATAGCCCTGCGTTCCCGCCTTTTGAAAAACCTGCTAGGTAGCTGTATTTTGGCTTTTCACCGTAAAAAGCTTCGGCAATGGCTTTCCCAACCTGTGCTGTAACGTGGTTTGCCTTATGAGCAAAATATTCACGTGCACGCATGTCTTGATGTGCCCAAATACCATCAAAGGGCGCCCGGCTATAATGGCCACCGTTGTTAGTGAGGGTGGCAAAGCCGCTGTTCAGGCCCGGTACTGGCATTTCTGGGCCAACACGACCACACCATGCATCGCATGCTGCCAGCATGAAGCGCTCGTTCCAGTTATCAACAGGGGGCAGCATCATGGAAAATTGGACATGCGGTGTTACATAGCCTTCTACAAGGCAGTGTGCTGGAAAATATTCAAGCTCTGGTGTTGGTATGCCCTGACTATGGCCGCGTTTTTTGAAGTATACACTCTGATACTTGCTATCCGCTTTTTTGTCGATGACCACTTCGGTGCGAACCACGCGGCCCGGCATATCACCCACGTCTTCAAGGTCGATTTGGTTCATGGCTTCACACTGTGCTGCGAATGTGTCGAAATCCTTGATGTGTGCTTTTTGGTTTGGTGCTGCATAGGCTGTACCTGCAAGCGCAGGAATAAACCCTGTTGCCCCACTTGCAATCATGATAGCCCCGGCCAGCACCGTGCTGGTAACGCGTTTCCAGTTTAATTTTTTCATTTGATATTCTCCATACACATAATGTGCATCTTGTGCTCCCATACAGATTTAACCCTATGTCATAGCTAATTGTGCCCTGCCAATGACAATGAGTAGTTGTTGCTCCTGCATTTATGAAACTATTAATTTCGATATTTTAAATGAGGATGAAGAATGTTTCCCCATCTAAACGCTGTTTAATGCAGAATGTGTGGACTATTAAATATAAAATATCGAAATTATACAAGTAAAATATCGATCACATGTTCGGAAATGGCGGTAAGGATGGTCACGTTTTTGTGAAACCCTTGGGCAGATACCGAGCGATCAAGGCTTTAGAGAGCTATTGTGCCCTAGATATTAAGGGCAAGGGACAGGGAACTCTGTCTCTATTGCATCTATTTCCGCGAGGATCTCTTGAGAGAGGGTGATATGGTGGCTATCAAGATTGCTTTTTAACTGTTCCAGTGATGTTGCGCCAATAATATTACTGGTGAGGAACGCTTGCTGGTTGACAAAAGCATTTGCCATTTGTGCTGGGTCAAGCCCATGTTTACGGGCGAGGGCTACGTATTTTTCCATTGCGGCAAGGCCTAGTGGCTTGAGAAAGCGATTAAAGGTTTTGCCGTATAGTGTGAAGCGGGCGCCCTCTGGCTGGGCACCACCCGCGTATTTGCCGCTTAAGATACCGCCTGCAATGGGCGAGTAAGCAAGAAGGCCAACCTGCTCATGCACCGCAATTTCGGCAAGGCCAATCTCAAAGGAACGATTAAGAAAGTTGTACGGGTTTTGAATGCTGGCAACCCTTGGCAAGCCTTCTTTTTCGGCTAAGGATAGGGCATGCATAACACCCCAAGGTGTTTCGTTTGAGACGCCGACAGCGCGAATTTTACCAGCCTTTACAAGATCAGCCATCGCGCCAAGTGTTTCGCTAAGGGGTATGTCTGACTTGTTTTCTTTGGCTTTTATACCGCGTTCAGCAGGGTACCGCAGTACACCAAACATATTAACCGGCCTGCTGGGCCAATGAAGCTGGTATAGGTCAATGTAATCTGTTTTCAGGCGCTTCAGGCTGGCATCACATGCTTCAATAACGGATTGGTAGTCAAGATCACTTTTACCATCGTTTTGAAGGTGTGGCCGGATATAGTCAATATCCGTACGCGGCCCGGCAATTTTTGAGGCAATAATCACGTCACTGCGCTTACCGCTTTTAGCAAGCCAGCTACCAATTATTTCTTCGGTTTTGCCGTACGTTTCCTGTGTTGGCGGCACAGCATACATTTCGGCTGTATCGATAAAGTTTACACCAGCATCGAGGGCGAGATCAATTTGCGCGTGGCCTTCTTCCTCGGTGTTTTGTTTGCCCCATGTCATGCTGCCAAGGCAGATTTTACTAACAAAAATACCGGTACGGCCAAGCTCACGCTTTTCCATGATAGCCCTCATTATTTGCTGGTGTGCTGTATGCTGGTGCAGGCTTTAGTTTGCCTGCACACCTTTTTCGGTCAGAAGCTGCTGTAATTCGCCAGTTTCAAACATTTCGCGTACGATGTCACAGCCGCCAACAAACTCGCCTTTAATATAAAGCTGTGGGATTGTTGGCCAATCTGAAAAGGTTTTGATACCTTCACGCAGTTCAGCATCTTCCAGTACATTATAGGTTTTATACTCTACGCCCAGATGCTGGATAACTTGGCTCACAACAGAGGAAAAACCACACTGCGGGAAAACCGGTGTGCCTTTCATAAACAGAACAACATCGTCACTGTTTACATAGCCTTGGATACGCTCTGAAATACTCATGATATAATTCCTGATTTGGTATGTCCTTGCCGCTAGAGATAGGCGCAATTCCGCTCTGCGACAAGGGGGGACTATAAAATTAAGACCAAAATGGTCAGAAAACAGGCCAAATTTCTATGAATCAGGCCTATTGGTCTATTCTGGTGCGCTGGTTTGAAGGGCAAGAGCGTGTAGTTCGCCGCCCATACGGCCTTTTAGGCTGCTGTAAACCATTTGGTGTTGCTGAACACGTGATTTGCCGCGAAAGCCCTCATAAACAACATGAGCGGCATAATGATCACCATCACCGCGCAGGTCTTCTATTTTTACGATTGCGCCCGGAAGGCCTTCCTTGATCAGCTTTACAATATCGTCTTGCGACATCGCCATAACATATAATCCCTAAATATAATTGTTAGTCTGAACTTCTTTATAGCAGGGGTAAATAGCATTCGTCACCCTTTTGGTTGTAAGATTTTCTTTTGTGGTAGAGGCTTCAATGGTATGTCACAAAAGAAAAAATAGTTCAGGCTGAGATTTATGGTTCAAAGCGGCGGAAAATGCTTGCTGATTTCAACGCATCATTTGCCCCTCGTTGGGGGTGCACTTACTGTTTATGACGCTTTGGCGCGGTATGGCGTTGGTCGTATTGAAATATTAACGGCAAGCCATGATTATCATAGCGGCGAAGAAGTTGCTGGTTGGCGCGAATTTGATGCTCATGCTGGTTACATTATCCACAGGCTTTCTGCCTTGCGCGTTGGGAAAGGTATTTCTCCGCGCTCAAACCCTCTTCAATGGCTCAAGCTTTCGCTTACCAGCCGTCTGGTTCGGAAACGGGTGTTACGGGCGGTCAGAACGCTTTTAAGCGATGGTGGCTATAGTTGCTTGTGCATTGGTGATATGGGCTTTTTGGGCTGGATTGCTAACCATAAAAAAATATTGGGTGGGATTCGCATCGTTCAATATGTTCACGGTGAAGAAGTTTCACAGCAGGCGCATTCAGCCCGTGCAGAGAAAGCCCGTCGTGCTATTCTGGATAAAGTTGACGGCATTATAACCGTGAGCAGGTTCACAGCCGATATTTTGATCGAAAAAGGTGTTGCGCCAGATAAAATACTGGTGAGCCACAACGGTGTTGACCTAAATCGTTTTACCGGGGTGTTGCCGCCGAACGCGCGCTCCGATCTTGATTTACCCCTTGGGCCTCTTGTTTTTTCGCTTGGTAGGCTCGTTGCGCGTAAAGGTTTTGATACGCTTATTGAGGCGTGGCCTTTTGTGCTGGAAAAAATCCCAAATGCGTCGCTTATTATCGGTGGTATTGGTATGGAAGAGCAGGCATTGAAGGGGCAGGTGCAAGCTTTAAATCTTCAGCGGAATATAACCTTTTTAGGTGCTGTATCAGAGGAATGTTTAGCCCGTTATTATGGTGCGGCAGATGTTTTTGCCCTGCCTAACAGAACCATGCCAGACGGTGAAACAGAGGGTTTTGGCCTTGTTTTTCTGGAGGCTGCGGCAATGGCAACACCGTCTGTTGGGGGACGGGCAGGCGGTGCAGTAGAAGCTATAGTAAACGGTGAAACCGGCTTTCTTGTTACCCCCACATCACCAAAGGAAATTGCAGAAGCTATATGCCGTTTACTACAAGATGACGGCTTGCGGTCACAGATGGGGCAAGCGGCGCGGCTGCATGCTGAGCAAAATGGCTGGCATGAAAAAGTGCAGGCATTTTTAGCATTTACAGCAGATGCGCAGGCCTTAACAGGTCTGAAAAGCGATACACTGGTTCAGGGTGATAGGCCTGACCTCGGGGTGAAAAGCCAAAATGAAAAAACTTTATAAAGTTGGTATCGCACTTTTTATTCTGCTTGCTTTGGCGCGCCTTTTTGTGTCGGCTTCAAAAGAGGTGGAAAGGGACGGCGCGGGTTATCATAAAACCACAACAGCGCACTATAACCGGCTGGATGGCAATATTGAGCCGGGGGCGATTTTGTTTATCGGCTCTAGTTCTGTTGCGGGCATGAATGTATCCGATATTACGAACCGGGCCGTAAACCTGGGTATTGGCGGTGAAAAAAGTGATCAAACGCTTGCGCGGATGCAGGCCTATCAGTCTGTTGATCAGGCAGCGGCTGTTTTTTTGGCAATTGGTTTTAATGACTTGAAGGCAGGCAGGGATGCAGGTGCCGTCGCCGCGACCATTCACCAAATACTCGAGCTTATTCCAGAGGGCATACCCCTTGTCTTATCTTCTGTGCAGGTGCTTTTGCAAAAGTCTGCTGGCCTGCCAGAACCAGAGGCTTTTAATCATAAGGTCAGGGCGCTTAACAGTACCCTTGCTGCTATGTGCGAGAAACGCGGTTTATGCACCTTTGTTGATATTAACCGCCTTGGCTGTGTAGAAGGTGTCGTGGCAAAAGACTTGCGGGAAAATGATGGAATACATTTGAATTTTGCAGGGTATAATTGTTTTAAAAACATATTAAAAACAATATTTTATGAGTTAAATTTAAAGTAATATGGAAAATAATCGCATTTTGTATATGGACCCTGCGCGCAGTATTTTAATGCTGTTGGGCGTTGTTTTGCATGCAGCAAATGTATATGCGGTTTCCACAAGCTGGGTGGTAAACGACCCAGATAATCATCAGGCCTTTGACTGGATAACAGCTGTTATTCATGAATTTAGAATGCCTACTTTTTTCCTCATTTCTGGTTTTTTCTGTAGCCTAACGCTAGACCGGTACGGGGTAGCTGTATTCTTGCAAAAGCGTTTGCCGCGTATTGCACTTCCCATACTAGCGGTTTGGGGCTTCATTATTGTGCCCCGGGTTTATATGACAAATTCACTGGGCTATACGGACGTAACATTATGGCCAATAGACTGGAATTCCTTATGGGAAAACATCTATCACCTGTGGTTTCTGTTTTACATCCTGCTTTATTTTTTAGTAGCGCCCTTTCTTGCGCCTGTAATACGGCTTGTGCATTCTATCGACAGAAAACTGCACAGCAGTAATGGGCTGATAAAATTTTGTTTATTTATGGGCTTTAGCGGGCTTTTTCTAGGTGGCTTTTTAGCCTTGGTTATGGCGGCTTATCTCAAGCCATACCTGTATGAAGGCCTGCGGTTTTTTGGCTCTCTATACCATGTATTATATTACTTCCTGTTCTTTCTGGCAGGGATGCTCTTGAAAGAAAGTGTCAGGGTGCGGGCTGCTTTTCTAACCTATGGGTGGCTGTTATGGCTGCTGGTGTTTGCGGCGATACTCACCCTGTCCGAAATCAACCCTCATTCTTTTATGGGCCGGGCTGTTACTAATGTTTACGGTGGTGCACTTGCCTTGGCGTCTGTGCATCTGACACTTTTTATATTTTCGCGGTTTTTTGACCGGCCATCAAAGCTTTGGCTGTATTTATCAGATGCCTCTTATTCGGTTTACCTGTTGCACCACGGGATTGTCATTCTTGCGGCCATTGGGTTGATGGGCACATCACTGCCGGTGCTTATAAAGTTTCTCATTGTGTGTGTGACCGGCTTTTTGGTGCCGCTCGCCCTTCATGAATATCTTATACTCAGGATTCCAGTATTGCGGCTGCTGTTTAATGGGCGCAGGGTATAGCGATGACTGATGTGCAAGCAGAACAGGAAGATATTGGCCGCCAGGTTGCCCACGGTGCGCTGTGGACCTTGTCGATGCGCCTTATCGTGCGCTTGTTTGGCCTTGTGAATATCGCCATTCTGGCGCGGTTGATTACAAAAGAAGATTTTGGCCTTGTTGCTCTTTTGATGTCAACTTCGGCGGTTTTGTTACTGCTCCTTGAAATTATTGTACGGGTTGCGCTGGTGCGGCTCCCGGCTATTCAGCCAAAACACTACGGCGCGGCATTTATTATGCGGTTGCTGGCAGGGGCTATTGCCGGGCTTGTTTTGGTTATATCAGCCCGCTATTTAGCCGCGTATTTCGGTGAACCAAGACTGGAGGGCGCGCTTTATGTTTTTGCGGCCATTACCTTTGTTGAGGGTCTTACAAGCTCGTGGGTGGTTGCGTTCCAGCGCAATCTAGAGTTTTCGAAAGACTTTGCTTTTGAGGTGAGTGTCGGTGTCGCGCGTGCGATAGCCTGCATTGCTTTTGCATTCTGGTTTCGTGATTTCTGGGCGCTTATTGCCGGTATGGCTGTTGCCGCGTGTTTGCGGGTTATTATTAGCCATATCATGTGTTATGGCCAAAGTCTGAAAACTGACATGCAGGCGATGCGTGATATATGGCTGGCGTGCAAGTGGTTATCGATTGAGGCTATCGCCGCATTTGTTGAAGAACGCACGGACCGGCTTATTTTGGGCAAGGTGGGTACAACAGCGCAGCTTGGCGTGTTTTCAATGGTGATAGACCTTGTTATGCTGCCCATCGGTAACCTGATATTACCGCTTGGGCGGGCAGTACTGCCGGGCTTGCATAAGCTAAGGTCACAGTCGCCAGACAAGATTGCAGCGGCATACGGGGCTGCCGTCAGCAGTATGATCGCAATTAGCTTGCCCGTGGGGGCTGGCCTTGTGATGGCGGCTGACCCGCTTATTCGCACACTTTTGGGCGACAAATGGGAAGAGGCTATCATTCTGCTGCAATACCTAGCCCCCTTTATGATTGCAGAAAGCGTCATGGCGAGTTTTAATCAGGTACTGATTGCAGACGGTAAGCTTCGTATCATCACTGTGCTGCGCTGGGCGCGTACACTTATTTATCTGCCAGCCATGTATGCAGGGTTTGTATGGGACGGGCTTGAAGGCGCGGTTTTTGCCAAGTCTGTTATCGCGGTTATTATGGTTTTACCATGTTATTTTGCGCTTGTACGTGGTGGGCGTGTTCGGTGGGGGCAGGAAGCATGGCAAATGCTGCGATCTGTGTTTGCCTGCGCTGTTATGCTGCTATTCTGGCACGAAACATTGCCTTTACTACAGGCGATTAGCCCTATTTCGTGGGTGCAGCTTGTCTGTGTAGCGATAGAGGGTGCAGCTATATACGGGACAGCTTTGTATACTGTTTGGTGGCTCACAGGCTCAGGGGACGGTATTGAACGCCGTATGGTAACACTTGCCGCACAAAAGCTGGCTCGCAGTTAGCGAGTTGACCTGCGCCAGCATCAGCCTAGTTTCAGGTGAGCAATCTACTTAATAAAAAGGGGTAGTGTGTGAGGGACAAGCACATTTTACAGGCGCAGAACGGGGCGGAAATTCCGGTCACGCTTTATATGCCACAAAACGCACCTACTGCTGTGGTGCTGTTTATTCCCGCGCTCGGCGTAAAAGCTCGTTTTTATGACCGTACGGCAATGGGCCTTGCAGAAGCTGGTGTGGCGGTTGTGCTTATGGAGCAGCGCGGCCACGGTGATAGCCCCTACAGGGCATCGCGCACTTGTGATTTTGGCTATCAGCATTACCTGGAGGAAGATATACCCACCATTCGGGCATGGGTACACGAGCGTTTTATTGGTACTCCGTTTTATATGGGGGGCCACAGCCTTGGCGGTCATATGGCGAGCATGGCCGCAGGCCTGCAACCAGCGGGAATAGAGGGTATTTTTCATATAGCCTGTGTTTTCCCGGCGTACCGATACTATGAGGGTAAATCAGGTTTTCTTATCCGGTATTTATGTGCGGTTATTAGGCCTGTAACATGGCTTTTAGGCTATTATCCGGGTGAAAAAATTGGTTTTGGTGCACGCGAATTTCGCCAACTTATGCTGGATTGGCGGCACTGGGCGGTTGGTGGTGACTATAACTTTGGCCCGTACCCGGGGCTGGAGGCAAAAATGGCGGCTTATAAGGGCAGGTTCCTTTCTATTGAGGTGGCGGGTGACACATTCGCGAGCACTGCGGCCTTCCATAAAGTGCGCAGCGTTATGGCGGGAACAACTCTTACGGCAGTGCAACTGACATCAGTCGAGCAGGGCGAGTTTACCGGCCATTTTATGTGGGCAAAAAAGCCGGACGGTGCCGTGCAGGCAGTGTTGCGCTGGCTACACAATAAAGGATAATGCAATGAGCTATATTGACCCAGAGCGCGAACAGTTTGAGGCATTTAAGGCCCTGCCACGGGATACGCCTATTAATATGATCAACCTTGTTAAACTAAAAGAAACAGCGGTTTATGAAGATGGCACTTCAGTGAGCGGGGCGGACGCCTATAAGGCGTACGGCAAGGCAAGTGGTCCCGTTTTTACCCGTGTAGGCGGTACAATTATCTGGCGTGGCAGGCCAGAGGGTGTACTTATTGGCCCCCTAGACGAAACATGGGATATCGCCTTTATTGCACGGTACCCAAATGCCGCCGCCTTTATGGAAATGGTAACAGACGCTGAATACCGTAAAGCCGTAAAACACCGCCAAGCGGCTGTGGAAACTAGCAGGCTAATACGATGCGCTGATCTTGAGGGGGCCACCAAATTTGGCTGATTAAAGCTCATGAAAAAACGATAATCGGTAGACTCTGCCTGTCCGTTTTCCATGTAGGTTGGTTTATTTGAATTATAGTTAGGGTAGTTCTTTTCCTATCAAGAATCATAGAAAAAAAGGCGCCAGGTAGGACGCCTTTTTCGTATTACTGTGTTTATGGGTGCTTACTCAGCCGCCGCCATAAAGCGGGGGAACCAGCCTTCGTGTGCGTCTGTAAGGTCGGTAAGCGCAATATCAACCGTACTTGCATTAACAGTAAGCCTTGTACCGCCGGTTGTACCAAGCACACTTACAGGAATACCAGCGTCATTTGCTTCCTCGATAATAGCCTCTGCTGTTTGCACATCTGCGGCCACAAGGTAACGGGCCTGTGTTTCACTAAACAGGTGCACATGAAGCGGCAAGGCTGCATCCACAGTGATGGTGGCGCCGATACCGCCTGCGATAGCCATATCACTTAAAGCCGCAATCAGGCCGCCGTCTGCAATATCGTGACAGGTGGTTATTTGGCCGTTTTCAATAAGGGCGCGGATAAAGTCGCCGTTACGGCGCTCTGCTTTCAGGTCTACAATAGGTGGCAGGCCTTCGTCTTTACCCAGAATTTCTTTCTGGTACAAGCTTGCGCCAAGCTCATCTTTGGTTTCGCCGATCAGCAAGATGGTATCGCCCGCTTCCTTAAAAGACACGGTTGCGATTTTACTGCTGTCTTTCATCACACCAACGCCGCCAATGGCAGGGGTGGGCAGAATGCCCGAGCCATTGGTTTCGTTATAGAGTGATACGTTACCAGATATGATCGGGTAATCGAGCGCGATACAGGCTTCACCCATGCCCTCGAGGCAGCCAACAAACTGGCCCATAATATCAGGCCGCTCGGGGTTGCCAAAGTTCAGGCAGTTGGTGATGGCAAGCGGCAGGCCGCCGGTTGCCGTGATGTTGCGCCATGTCTCTGCTACCGCTTGCTTGCCACCTTCGTGGGGGTCTGCATAGCAGTAACGTGGGGTAACATCGGTGCTGATTGCCAGCGCTTTTGGTGTGCCGTGTACCCGCACAACAGCCGCATCGCCGCCGGGGCGGGCGATTGTATCGCCCATAACCATATGGTCATACTGTTCCCATATCCAGCGGCGGGATGAAAGGTTTGGCCCGCCTATAAGGTCCAGCACAGCTTTATTAAGGTCTGTTGGGGCTGGTACTGTGGCAGTTTCGCGCTTAGGGGGTATGTTATAGGGGCGCTCATACTGGGGTGCATCTTCAACAAGGCTGTCAATTGGCATGTCGCCCACTGTTTCACCCTTGAAGGTGAGGGTTAGTTTGCCAGTGTCGGTAATTTCGCCGATCACAGCAAAATCAAGTTCCCATTTCTCGAAAATGGCTTTGGCCATGGCTTCGCGGCCCGGCTTTAAAACCATTAGCATGCGTTCCTGACTTTCAGACAGGCACATTTCGTAGGGTGTCATGTTTTCTTCGCGCTGCGGCACGTTATCTAGATTCAGCTCAAAACCAACGCCGCCTTTTGATGCCATTTCAACGCTTGAGGACGTGAGACCAGCGGCCCCCATATCCTGAATGGCAATAATCGCATCTGTTGCCATTAATTCAAGGCAGGCTTCGATCAGCAGCTTTTCGGTGAAGGGGTCCCCAACTTGAACAGTAGGGCGTTTTTCTTCACTGTCTTCGGTGAATTCAGCAGAGGCCATTGTCGCACCGTGAATACCGTCACGGCCCGTTTTAGAGCCGACATAAACAACAGGGTTACCAACGCCAGCCGCAGCTGAGTAAAAAATTTTGTCTTGGTCAGCGATGCCAACGGTCATGGCATTGACCAGAATATTGCCGTTGTAGGACGGGTCAAAGTTGGTTTCGCCGCCCACTGTTGGTACACCCACGCAGTTACCGTAGCCGCCAATACCCGCCACAACACCAGACACTAAATGGCGCGTTTTTGGGTGAGATGGCTCACCAAATCGAAGGGCGTTCATGTTGGCAACAGGGCGTGCACCCATGGTGAACACATCACGCAGAATGCCGCCAACACCGGTTGCAGCACCTTGGTATGGTTCAATGTAAGAAGGGTGGTTGTGGCTTTCCATTTTAAAAATGGCAGCCTGTCCGTCGCCGATATCAATAACACCGGCATTTTCGCCCGGACCACAAATAACCCAAGGGGCTTTGGTTGGCAGCTTTTTAAGATGCACCCGCGATGATTTATAAGAGCAATGTTCAGACCACATCACACTATATATACCAAGTTCGGTAATATTGGGTTCGCGGCCAAGCGCGCCCTTGATGCGCTCATATTCCTCAACCGTCAGGCCGTGTTCTTTTACAAGCTCAGGGGTAATTTTCACATCATTCACGTTGGTCATTATCTATACCCCTTACCCGATACTTTCTAAAACAGACTGGAATAATAAGCGGCCATCAGACCCGCCAAGCGCTGGTTCTATCATGCGCTCAGGGTGTGGCATCATGCCCAGAATGTTTTTCTTTTTATTCAGCACGCCTGCAATACGGCGCTGGGCACCGTTTACGTCTGCTGCATACTTGAAAGCAACCTGACCTTCACCCTCAAGCCGGTCTAGGGTGTCGCTGTCGGCAAAATAATTGCCGTCGTGGTGCGCGACAGGCACGGTAATCGGGCTGCCTACTGTGTAGCTTTTGGTGAAAATGCTGTCTGTTGTCTCGACGCTCAGTTCAACATCGCGGCAAACAAAATGTAGGTTGGCATTACGCATCAGAGCGCCGGGTAAAACCCCAGCTTCTGTCAGAACCTGAAAACCGTTACATACACCGAGGGTCGGAGTGCCAGCTTCTGCACGTTTTACCACTTCTTTCATAATGGTAGAGCGCGCCGACATAGCGCCGCACCTGAGATAGTCGCCGTATGAAAAACCGCCGGGCAGGGCAATAAAGTCTACTTTGTCAAAATCAGTTTCCTGATGCCATACCATAAGGGGCTTTGCGCCGGTCACCTTTTCGATGGCAACGGCCATGTCCCGGTCACAGTTGGAACCGGGGAAGACAATAACAGCTGATTTCATGGCTTTACTCCAGCTCGATGCTGTAGTTTTCAATCACAGTATTTGCGATCAGCTTGCGGCACATTTCATCAACCGCAGCTTCAGCTTTGGTTTTATCTGTTTCGTTTAGGTCAAGCTCAATATATTTGCCTTGGCGGGCGCCGTCGACGCCGCCAAAACCCATATTTGAAAGCGCGTGTTCAATGGCTTTACCTTGTGGGTCTAGAACACCGTTCTTGAGAGTCACATGAATACGGGCTTTCATCGGCTTAGCTATCCTTTTTAATATGGTCTGCAATTTCGGTTACATCGGCACTGGGGAGAATGCCAAGGCGACGCGCAACTTCTTGGTAGGCTTCCATTTCGCCGCCAAGATCGCGGCGGAAGCGGTCTTTATCAAGCTTTTCACCCGTTTTACTATCCCACAGGCGGCAACCATCAGGGCTGATTTCATCGGCAAGAACCGTTGCGTAATCATCACCCTCATATAGGCGGCCAAACTCAAGCTTAAAATCAACAAGCTTGATGCCAATACCTGAAAACAGGCCGGAGAGAAAATCGTTAACCCGCAAAGCATAATGCGTGATTTCTTCAATTTCCAACTCGTCAGCCCAGCCGAATGTCAGGATATGTTCTTCTGCGATCAGCGGATCATTGAGTTCATCTGATTTATAGCAGAATTCCACAAGCGGGCGTGGCAAAGGTGTGCCTTCCTCTAGTCCAAGGCGTGCACATATGCCACCAGCAGCTATATTGCGGATAATGACCTCAACTGGAATAATTTCAACAGCCTTTATAAGCTGTTCGCGCATAGACAGGCGCTCGATAAAGTGGGTTGGTATCCCAATATCGCCAAGCGCTTTGAAAATATGCTCGGAAATGATGTTATTAATAACACCCTTTCCAGAAAGCGTGCCTTTTTTCTGGTTATTAAAGGCGGTTGCATCGTCTTTAAAGTATTGAATTATGGTGCCTGGCTCTGGTCCTTCAAAAAGAACTTTGGCTTTGCCTTCGTATATTTTATTGCGGCGGGACATGGGTGTCTTTTCCTCGGCGCTGGAATGAACATTTATGATATGCGGCGCATACATAACTGATCTATAGCGCAGGAACAATCTTTCTGTAACAAAATGCTGTATCTTTTCGTAAAGCAGGGTAAAAAAACAAGGAATTTGGATGGCGCGCTTGAAACTTAGATGGTATTTCACCATTTCTGTAAAAGAATCAGGCAACAAGCCGGGCTATAAGGATAAGTAAGATGACAACTTTTAATGACCGTGAAAAAGCGTTTGAAGACAAATATGCACATGATGCTGAAATGATGTTTAAGGCGCGTGCCCGCAGAAACCGTTTATTCGGTGAGTGGCTTGCGGCCGAAGTGCTGGGCCTTTCGGGTGATGCGGTTGCCGCATACGGAAAAGATGTTGTGAAAGCTGACCTTGAAGAAGAAGGCGATGATGATGTGCTGCGTAAAGTGCATGCCGACATGGAAGCCAAAGGCATCGATGTTTCTGATCACCGTCTAGAGAAACGCCTTGATGAGTTTCTGGCAATCGCTAAATCGCAGCTTGCCTAAGCTAAACTTGATAAAGATAGCATAATAAAAAACGGGGCTGATTTAGCCCCGTTTTTTTGTAGTCTAGTTTTAGGCGAGCCCGTTAAGCTGAGGCGAGAGCCAACGTTTTACGCTTGCGGCGACGCTCTCTAAAGGCAAGTGCGCCAAGGGCAGGGCCCATAAGAAGCAGTGCAAGCGGTTCGGAAACAGGTGAAGGTTCACCGCCGCCACCGCCACCTGATTCGGGTGCGCTTTCAACAAGAGACATGCCTGTCCACATCCAGCCATATTGGCCGCCGCCACTACCAGTATAACCCCATTCGCCGTTAGGCAGGGGAATATAATAATTTGCGTGTGTGGCAATATGAATACCGATGTAAAACGAACTTGATGTAAAGATGCTGGATGATGTGTTGCCGGGAACTGTTATGTTAAGGCAGCTGTCGCTAGAAGCACCGGTTTGGCTGCTGCCGCCCCAAGGGTTACAAACACCAGAATCATAGAGAACAATATTGCCTGAACCATCCAGCGTTTTGGCTTGCCACTGAATTACAAACTTTGATGTATCCGGCAGATCACAAAGAGAATAGCCAGCAAATGTGGTGCTGCAGGCATTGAATTCTATGTTCTCGCCGATAACAAAGGGGTCATAAACACCTGGGCTAAGCTGCAAATTACCATTGACCGTGTCTGGGTCGTTTGCTGCCGCTTGCTGTGTTTGCCAATAATAATAATTGTAGGTTGCGCTAGCACTGTGTGCCGCAAATAAGCTTATAACGGCTACGCCAACAAGTTTGATGGCGCTTTTGTTAAAGAATGAGCTAATAATTTTTTTCGTCATTGCCAACTCCAGGCGATACTAACACACTAAATTCGACAACATATATCTGTCCGTTTATAATGTGCTCTAAATACAATTGAATATATAATAGCACATATCAACAAGCACTTGCAATTTCGATTTTTCATGCAATGCTGGAATTGTAAGGTTAACTAATTATTATAGTTTTTGGGGATGGCTTTCATGTACCGCGCGCGTCACAAAGTTAAATTATTACAGTATACTGCTATTGGCCTTTCTCTGTTTCTTGCAGGCTGTTCAGACAGCGACGTGGAAACAAAAAAACCTGAATATTATGAAAACTATAAAGTGGAAAAACTTGCGGACCTTGTGGATGAAGGAAAGCATGATGATGCGCTATTTATATTGCTGGAACGCCAGAAACTTGAGGTTTCCACTGTTGAGGATTATCAGCTTTTACTTCGTATCCGTATGGAAAACCTGGACGGTATTGGCGCTGAGGCTGCTATAGAAAAATTGATTGATGCTGGTGTTGATCCGCTTGAACTGCTTATCCCAAAGGCAAAAGCGCTTTTCCTTCAAGGGGATATCGGAGCCGCTAAAAAAATTCTCTCCGCAAAGGATATGCGGAAGGAAGATTATACCGACGCCTATATTCTGCAAGGTGATATTGCTAAAATTCAAAAAGATAATGAAAAGGCTGTACTGTATTTTCAGCTTGCGATTGACGAAAGCCCTGACGATTTTCGCGGCTATGCCGGGATGGCCTTATTTGAATTTGAACAGGGCAATTTGGATAATGCGAAAGACATGTCTGATAAGGCTATGGACCTGCAGCCGGAAGACCCGATCGTTTTATATACAGCAGGCATGGTTGCACGATATCAGGGTGATTTGGAAACGGCTAAAAAGTATTTGCTGAAATCTGCGGAAGTGCGCGAAAGCAATATTGCTGCCCGGCTTGCGCTTGCTAGTATCCATATAGATGAAAACAACGTTGAAGCGGCTGAAAAACAGCTTGATATTGTATATGCTGAAGATGAAACCAATAGTATGGCACGCTATTATTCCGCACTTATTGCGGCCAGAAAAGGTGATTTCATCGAAGCAAACAGGCTGCTTGTTTTAACGGGGGAACTAACTCAGAACTATCTGCCTGCCGCCAGAGTTTACGGCATGGTTTCCTACGAATTGGATAAGTGTAGCACCGCGATAAAGCCGCTTGAGCGGTTTTTAGAAGCTATACCGGGTGATAGAACGGTACGGCTTGAACTGGTTGAATGTCTGACAAAGCGCGGCATGGCAGACCAAGCTATGTTGAAACTCAAACCGCTTTTAGATGTGGAAGAACCTGATCAGGATGCTTATTTGTTGCAGGCGTCAGCAATGGCTGCAAAAGGGGAACTTCGTAAAGCCATTGAGTATTTTGAGAAAGCCCAAGAAATAAGCGCTAATGTGCCGGAAGAGCTGGCAGGTCAAAGGGCTCGGCTTATTGAAACAAAGATTGCACTTTCACGGTTTTTGTCTGGCGATATCAAACAGTCTGTTGCGCTTTTAGAAGACCTTTACAAGAAAGAGCCTCAGAATATTGATAACTTGATGTTCCTTGCGAATGTTCAACTCAGCATGAATGATCTTGATGGGGTGAAAGAAACAGTTTCTAAAATTAGAAAAATAGAGCCGGAAAACAACATTGCATCAAACCTGATAGGGGTTGTTTATTATCTGCAGGGTAATTTAGACTCCGCTATAGAATCGTATAATGCTGCACTTGAAAATAATTCGGAATATGCCTCTGCTCTTAAAAATAGAGGGTTGGCATATTTGGCAAGTAAGCAGTTTGATAATGCACTTAAAGATTTTGAGGCAGCCCTTATCTTACTGCCCTCGGACGCACAGGTATTTAGCTCCATGGGGCGTACGTATCTAGAAAAAGGGGATTATAGAAAAGCTGCAGTGTTTCTTGAAAAAGCTGAGCTGGTTTTACCCGATGCGCCCTTAATATTAACAGATTATGCGGAAGCCCTGGCTGGTGATGGTTATACTGCGTCAGCTATTACAAAGGCGAAAAAAGCGAGAGCCCTTGCAAGTGCAAACGCCGGCCTTTCCATTTATCTTGACGAAAAAATGAAAGAGTGGGCAAAGGTTGAGGCTGATAAAAAAGCGGAAAGAGCTAAAAAAGAAGCGGAGATGAAAGAGGCTGTCTCCGAAAAAATAAAGCTTGAAAAAGAGCAGCAGGAGCGCGCAGAAGCAGAAGCTGCGGCAAAGCTGGAAGCGGAAAAATCAGAACAATCTGCTTCTGAAGCTCCATAAAACCTGAAGCCACATAAATTAAGAATAGCAAATCTGAACACTAAACAAAAAACACCCGGTCAATTTATTGGCCGGGTGTTTTTTAATGCCGTAAACTATAGGAGGATATTATGCGCGGCCTGCTTTCTGTAACTTGCGCTGTCTGCGCGATAGTATAATGAGGGCTGGCAGCAAGAGAAACGCTGCGGCAGGCTCTGGTACAGCAGCGGGTGCTGTAACTGATAGGGACGCTGTATCGTAATCTAGGTTCCGGTATCCACTTTGCGATTGAATATACCCTGAATCGTCCCCTGTATAGCCAACGCTGTAAGGCGCATAGCAAGGTAGGGAGAAACTGGAATTGTCTGCAAAGCCAACCCACAGGCCGATGGAATAGCTACCTGCCTGAGATATTAAGGTTCCAGCCCCGGTTGCGACTGAAATCGAAAGGCCATTTGCCATGTTGTGGGAGAGATATTCGCCAATCACCTGTGTCACATTATTAAATGTAATTTCCCAGCGCAGGCCAAAAATCGAATAACTCGGAATTTCAGAGCAGATGTTATAAACTTCATTGGATGTGTAACCAACAGCGACAGCCTGATGTACATCGGAGCCACAAGCATCTAGTTGAAGGTCTTCACCAAGTACAATTGGGCTATAGGAACCGGCATCAGCAGAAATATCATAATAATGATATGTGGCTTTAGCGCCGATACTGGCAAATGCTACCAGTGCAGCACAACAGGTAGACTTGATTAAAAATCCAAAGTTTTTCATTTTTTTACCCATTCTGTGTTAACAGCAGTATGTTATAAGATGAACACTAACAGATGGTTAAAGCTGAATATTACCCTAAATATTCATTCTGCTGTGCGGAGTAGCATAAAAATGGGTTTATGGGAAAAGAATTTTACTAGATCAGCTTTTTTTAATGAAATATCAAAGCTTGTTTTGTTGGGTTGTAGATGACGTTTATCAGTGGCAAAAGGGCCTTATAGTTCTTAAAAGATGGTATTCCAAACAGCGCATTTAGGGAGCGGGGACAAATGATACGCAGTAAAGTAGCACTTATATCAATAGCGGTCGCTTTGCATGCTTGTAGCAGCAGTGACGACGAGGAAGATAAAGTGGACTATACTGCTTTTGATACGGCAGATGTTCAGGCACTCATTGATAGAGGTGAGTATGATCAGGCCTTAAAAATTATTCGCGAGCAGGATGTGCTGGAGGTTGCCAATAAGGAAGACCACCTTCAGGAGGCTGATATCCTTATGAAACGGCTTGACGGTGTTGCTGCCGAAGTGGCGCTTGAAAAAGCGCGTAAAGGCGGTGCTGAAGAAGCTGGCACATCCATTTCCATGGCCAAAGCCCTTATGATGCAGCGTAAACTAGAGGAGGCTGAGGAAGAGCTTGATAAATATGACTATACAGGTGACGAGCATTACGAAGCACTATTGATGAAAGGCGATATCAGCCTTGAAGATAATGAATTTGAAAAAGCCGCAGAGTTTTATAATGAGGCTGTCAAGCTAGATCCTGAAAAATTTAGAGCATACGCGGGCCTTGCCCAGCTTGATTTGATGATGGGCCGCTTTGAAAGTGCACACACGCTGGCACAAAAAGCGGCGGGGCTAACGGATGACGACCCTCTTATAGAATATCTTTTGGGGGCAACAGCAAAATACAAACTTGATTTTGAAACTGCCAAAAATCATTTACAGAAGTCTATTAGCCTGCAATCCCCGAATGACCTGGCGTATCTGGAACTAGCCGGTATTTATGTGGATGAAGAAAATTATCCCTTGGCCCGTGAGGCGCTTCAAAAAGTGTATGAAAATACACCAGAACACCCTATGGCGAGGTTTTATTCTGCCTTAATGTTGGCGACTGAGGGTGACTTGCAAACGGCAGAGGAGCTTTTGTTAAGAGCACAGGAAATAACCCGGCGCTATCCTCCTGCGATTCGAACATACGGGCATGTGACTTTCAGGCTTGGTAAATATGTGACCGCAATACCGTACCTTGAAGACTTTCTTAAGCTTGTTCCAAGTGATCGTGTAACCCGGCTTATTCTAGCTGAAAGTTATGGTAGGCGCGGGTATGCCAAAAAGTCTTTGCAGACTTTGGAGCCCTTATTGAAAGCAGATAGCACAGACCTTGATGCGCATTTGCTGGCATCTGCAGTGACAGGCATGAATGATGATGTACCTGCCATGCGGGGGTGGCTTAAAAAAGCAAAAAAACTGGCAGAAAGCAAAGACCCTGTAGATCAGGCACTGATAGATTCATTGACCCGCAGGCTGGCACTGACAGATTACTCTAGAGGCGATAAAGAGCAGGCTATAGCGGAACTTGCTGAACTCTCTGGTGCTTCTTACACTGATATGACCAGTACAACGTTGCTGGTAAATATGTTGCTTGATAGTAACAAGCTTGCTGAAGCGGAGGAAGTTGTTACTAAAATGGTGGAACAACACCCAGATGCGGCATTATCTTACAACCTGATGGGGGCTGTACGCTATAAACAGCGCCGCTTTGAAGAGGCTATTGTACATTATTCAAAAGCGTTAAGTATTACGCCTGATTATATGTCAGCCCTTAAAAACCGGGGTGTAGCCTATGTTAGCATAAACAATTATGCCAGAGCTAAGCCTGACCTTGAAGCTGTGCTTAAGCGTTTCCCTGATGATCACCATGTGGAAGGCATGTTGGGGCGCACCTATCTGGAACTGGGCGAAGGGCGCGATGCGATAAGGCTTTTGGAAAAGGCAGAGCATGCTTATCCAAACTCAGCTATTATTCTTGCCGATCATGCCGAGGCTTTGGCCAGTATTGACTATACTTCATCTGCCATTACTAAGGCCAATAAAGCGAAGAAACTAGCAGCCGGAAATGCCGGTCTTATTGAATATCTGGATGGTAAAATAGCAGAATGGCTGGAACTTGAATCAGGTAAAACAGCGGAAAAAGTGCAGCGCAGGGCAGATATAGAACGCGCCGTGACCATAAAAATGGAAGAAAAAGCAAAGCTTGAAGCAGAGCGCTTGAAAGCGGAAGAAGCAAAAGCGCTGGAGGACGTTGAGAAAGAAAACGGTGCAACAGAGGAGGGTGAGCCTGAAGCAGAAGGCAGTGATGATGAGGCGGACAATACCCCGTGAGAAAGAGCCGCACTCAGTAAAAAATAAATGATGCTAGTCATCTTATGATGGCTCTGTCATACCGTGTGATGTTTTCAGTAAACTAAAACGGCTAGGGTTTATGTATGCCAATACTGGTGTTGATTGTATTTTCGGTAATGGCAGCGTTTGCACTTTTATTGCCTACTATTATGTTTTTTCTGCAAAACTTGGGCGCAAGCACTGCACAGGCAACCCAGATTTTAGCGTGTTATAGCTTGGCACAGTTTATGGCGGGGCCTTTCCTTGGGCGGCTATCTGACCGGCTTGGTCGAAAACCGGTCATGATGGTAGCGCTTATAACATCCTGCCTGAGTTATTATTGTTTGGCCAATTACAGCAATGGCCTTGTGGGGGTGGCTGTCACAATTGCATGCGCGGGCTTTTGTGCCGGTGTTGTGCCTGTTATATTTGCCGCCGCCACAGATATAACAACTGTAGAAAAGCGATCAGCCAGTTTAGGGGCTTTGGGCGCGGGCATTGGTACGGCCTTCACTTTAGGGCCTGCGTTTGGGGCATTTCTTGGCAACTCTGAAGCGGGGCAGGCTTCTATTACGTTGCCTGCAAGCTTTTCATGCTTGATGGTCTTGGTGGGGTTTGGTGCAGCCTGTTTTTGGCGCACAAAAACTGATGCCAATTTGGCGCAGACCAAAGAACATACAGCAGGTCATAGTTCAATCGCACAGTTGGCAGTACTGCGCTATATAAAGTCAAAGCCTATCCTTATGGTTATATGCCTGATGATGTTTTTCTTCACGCTGGCGCTTGCTTTAATGGAGCCCGTTATGCCGTACTTTACGCATGACAGGTTTTCATGGGGGCCGAAAGATTTAGGCTATCTCTTTGCGTATGCAGGCCTTGTTGTCATTATTGTGCAAGGGGGGCTTGTTGGGCGCCTCGCAAAAAAATACGGGGAATTAAACCTTACCAGATACGGTGCGCTATCGATGGCGGTAGGTTTAATTGTGATGGTTTATAGTCCTTCTCCAGTTTGGGTTTTTCTTGCAGTAACCATGACAGGAACAGGGAGCGCACTGTTTAATACCTCCATACTTACTACGGGTTCAAAGGTGGCAACACCAAATGAACGAGGGTTAATACTGGGGGCTATACAATCCATGCAGGCTTTAGGGCGATCAACAGGGCCCCTGATCGCTGGGGCACTTTATGTGCATGCGCAGCATATACCAATGCTAGCCGGGGTAGGTCTTATGGTATTTGTTGGTGCGTTATCAGTATTGCTTTTTGGGTTTGTTAGAAAAGAGCTAATACAGCGCTAATCTATAACAAGTGAATAAACGCCTGGCACAGAAAACTATATTATACTTTTCTGTAGTTATTATCTCACTACAAATAACAAGTGCCTGATTTAATAAAATTGGCGTTAAATATCAATTAATCATTTCACCGTACTATCAACGCTATTGGGGCGAATCGAACCTTCCAAAGGTTTTAAGATGGTACGAAAAAACAAAGCTGATGCACGATCAGATAAAAACCTAAGCTTTAGCTTACCTCAGGTTTTGGACTTGTTGGCAGCACAAGGCCTGAAAGATAAGCTTCTTGAGTTTTTTGATCTTGAAGGTGATCTTTTGATTGAAGGCAGCGATGTTGAACGCATCTCAACGCCGTGTATTGAAGTTTTGGTTGCAGCCCAAAAAGCTTTTAAAAATGCAGAACGTGCATTTCAAATAAAAAACCCCAGTGAATATTTAAGTGAAGCCTTTGAAACACTTGGACTGGGAACAGATTTGGATCAGTGGAGAATTTCATAATGAGCAAAAGAATCCTTGCAGTGGATGATTCTAAGACAATGCGAGACATGGTGTCATTTACACTGAAAGGTGCAGGCTATGAGGTTCTGCTTGCTGATGATGGGGTGAACGCCCTGACGGCACTCACCGGTCAAATGGTCGATTTGGTTATCACTGATGTGAATATGCCGAATATGAACGGGATTGAGCTTGTTGAAAAGCTGCGGCAAGACCCGCGTTTTCGGGCAACGCCAATATTAATTTTAACAACAGAATCTGACGATAGCCTCAAGCAAAGAGGCCGTGCAGCTGGTGCAACAGGCTGGATTGTAAAGCCTTTTGTTCCAGAAAAATTATTACAAGTTGTGGGTAAAGTATGTGCTTAAAACGCTTTGTGTCATTGAGTGATGCAAAGAATATGACAATAGGGGATACTATTTGTCCGGTTCGAGCGACGATCCATTCCTTCAGTTTAAGCTTACATTCTTTGAAGAATGTAATGAGCTTTTATCTGACGTAGAGCAATATCTGGCTGACCTTGAAACGGGTGATTTCAGCAATGAAACGCTGCATGCAATTTTCAGGGCTGTGCATTCGATAAAGGCAGGGGCTGGCGCTTTTTCTTTTGAACGGATGGTGAATTTCACCCATAAGTTCGAAACATTTCTTGATGAGCTGAGAACGTCTCGCCTTGAGGTGGGAGACAGTGTTGTTGAAACATTGTTTCGCGGTTTTGATGTGCTTTCAGACTTGGTTGAGTTTGCTCAAAAAGATGAAATACCGGACCCGCTTTACGGGCAGGAAGCTCTTGATGCCATTGAGGCCTTTTTAGGTGACCCAGCTTCTGCACCAGCCCCCATCGTTGATGGTGCTAACACTGAAAAGCCGTTGGCAACACCAGGTGATAAGGGGGATACGCGGCAACATTTCAGAATTGAATTCACCCCCAAGGAAGCAATGTATCGTCATGCAAATGAGCCACTCCTGATTATTAGAGAGCTGCGCGACCTTGGCGAACTAAGCCTAACGATTGATACCTCACGCTTGCCACCTTTTGAGGCACTTGAACCAGAAGATGCCTATTTTAGCTGGGTTATGGACCTTGTTACTGATAAAGGCCGAGATGAAATTGATGAAGTATTTGAATTTGTTATAGATGACTGTGACCTGACAATCGTAACACTCGGCGCTGGTGGCAGTGTTGTTAGTGTTGATGTTAGCCATACTCGGGTTGATGATGACGGTGATGACTTTGGCTTTTTTGTGGATGATGCGGCGCTTGAAGCAGGTCAAATGTCAGCGGGTGAAGCCAATGTAGCTGCGCCTGAGGCTCCTGTTGTTCCTGAAGTGACAGTAGTGGCGGCTCCAGCAAAAGCACCTCAAGGTATAGCCATACCAAAAGACACGGAAGTGCCGAGTGATCCTGTGGCGCAGCAAAATGGCGCTAATCAGCCTCGTGTAGGCTCTATAAGAGTTGATATTGACCGTGTTGACAGGCTTGTAAACATGGTGGGCGAACTGGTAATTACGCAGTCAATGCTTGCACAGGAAGTGAATAGCACCTCACACAATCAGAATTCTCGTGTTGAAACAGGCATGGAAGAGCTTTCGATGCATATTCGAGAGTTACAGGAAAATGTGATGGCTATTCGCATGCAGCCTGTGAAATCTGTTTTCTCTCGTATGCCGCGTATCGTGCGGGATGTTTCTAAAAAACTCGATAAGAAAATCAGGCTTGTTACTATCGGCGAGGCAACCGAGGTTGATAAAACAGTCATTGAAGAATTGGCTGATCCCCTTATTCACATGATCCGAAACTCTATGGATCACGGTCTTGAAACACCGGCAGAGCGATTGGCTGCAGGTAAGTCGGAAGAGGGTACTATTCGCCTGTCTGCTGAGCACCGGGGTGGGCGTATTCTAATTGAAGTTGTTGATGATGGTAGAGGCATTAACCGCAAAAAAGTGCTGGAATTAGCAAAGCAAAAGGGTGTTGTGCCCGCGGATGCCCAACTGACTGACGATGAAATTGACAATCTTATTTTTGCCCCGGGTTTTTCAACTGCTGAGGAAGTGACAGACCTTTCCGGGCGCGGCGTAGGCATGGATGTTGTGCGCCGCAATATACAATCCCTTGGGGGGCGGGTATCAGTTCAATCACATCCCGGACATGGTACCCGCTTTCAATTAACCTTGCCCCTGACACTCGCCGTGCTGGATGGTATGATTGTGGGAGTTGGCGATCATAAATATGTGGTTCCTATCAATAGCATTGTAGAAACAGTACGTCCCATAAAAGCTGATGTAGATCACTTGGTTGATGGCAATATGGTTATGCGCGTACGTGGTAAATATCTGCGTATCGTACCTGTCGCTAAAATTTTCCAAATTGAAGATAGCGAGCCAGACCCTAGCAAAGGGCTAGTTGTGCTGGTTGAAGCCGATGGGGGCTCCGTTGTTGGCTTGCTTGTTGATTATCTGCTGGGGCAGCAGCAAGTGGTTATCAAATCACTGGAAACAAACTTTCGAGCTGTTGATGGTATCGCGTCGGCCACCATTCTTGGAGATGGCAGTGTGTGCTTGATTTTAGATGTTGATCGCATGGCCACCATGGATGTGCCTGTAAGTGTGAGAGGCCTTAGCCGTGATGTCGGTTATATGGGCACAGCAGACAATAAACAAAGAGCAATAGTTTAGGAAAGAGAGAGGCTTGCAATGACTGAACAAAAGAACATTGAAAGCGCCGTCCCAAAGGGGTTCGACCCCAGATTGCTTGGATTGGAAACGGCTAACTCTGGGCAGGAAGTGGAAACTGGAAAATTGGTTCAGTTTGTATCTTTTCGAGTTGATGAAAGTGAATACGGTATAGATATTATGGCTGTTCGGGAAATTCAGGGCTGGGTTAAAGTAACCACCCTTCCCAATACGCCTGAATATGTACGTGGTGTTCTCAATCTACGCGGTATTATTGTGCCCATATTTGACCTGCGCTGCCGGTTTGGTCACGGTTTGACCACGGCCAGCCCTTTGCACGTTGTTATTATTGTGGCTGTTGGCGAGCGTATCATGGGGCTGCTGGTTGATGCGGTTTCAGATATCTTAACCATCAATACAGAAGAAATTCTTCCGGTACCTGAGGTAGAGGCGCGTAGCGAACAACGCTTCCTTGATGGGCTCATTACGGTACATGAACGGATGGTCGCTTTACTTAAAATTGAGCGCCTCTTTGATATTGAAAAAATAGTGGCGAATGCTGGTAAAGCAGCGAGCTAATAGACAGAAATATAATGAATCTATAGCCCTTAGGAGGCGAAAAATGGCGGATATTAGTGTTTCAAATGTAACTGGTGGTAACGGGCCAGGGCATGGTGTTGGTGCCGTGCTGAGTTCTTTGTCTAGCAAAATATGGATTACTTTTGCGGTTACCTTTATTGTCATGGTGTCGGTGCATGTCTTTGCTGATGGCTTGTCACCGCAAATACAATGGGCTGTAACGGCGCTGCTTTTTGTGGGTGCTGCATACTTTGTAGCACAGCAAAACCAGCAGGCAGAGGCCACACCAGAAGAAACACTGCATGCCATAGATGTTGAAGGGCAGGTTGCGGCTATTAAACGATCTCAGGCTGTAATTGAGTTTAGCATGGATGGGACAATTCTAACGGCCAATGATAACTTTTTAAACACGCTGGGCTATACCCTGTCTGAAATTCAAGGCAAACACCACAGAATTTTTGCTGAACCAGAGTTCGCGGCAAGCGCTGAATACCGAGCTTTATGGGATAAACTTAATCGTGGTGAGTTTGAAGCGCAAGAATATAAGCGCCTTGGCAAAGGAGGGCGTGAAGTATGGATTCAGGCATCCTATAACCCGATTTTTGACGCTGAAGGTAAGCCCTTTAAAGTAGTGAAATATGCGGTTGATGTTACAGAGCAGAAAATGCTGAATGCTGACTATGCTGGGCAGATTGAGGCCATTAATGCAGCGCAAGCGGTTATTGAGTTCAAAATGGACGGTACGATTTTGCACGCTAACGAGAATTTTCTTAAAACTATGGGGTATAGTTTGGAGGAAGTTGTGGGCAAGCACCACCGCATTTTTGCTGAACCAGAGTTTGCCGCCAGCCCTGAATATCATGCTTTTTGGGATAAACTTAATCGCGGCGAATTTGAGTCCAAAGAATATAAGCGTCTGGGCAAAGGCGGTAGAGAGGTGTGGATTCAGGCATCTTATAACCCGATTAAAGATATGAATGGTAAGCCTTTCAAGGTGGTGAAATTTGCAACGGATATTACGGCAGCTAAGCTTGAAGCCGTGGAAAATGCTAAAAATGCCAAGATCAAGGTTTCGCTTGATAGTGCAACCACCAATATGATGCTTGCCGATACTGACTATAATATTTTCTATATGAACGACAGTATGGTGAATATGATGCAGGTTGCCGAAGATGATATTCGGATGGCATTGCCAGACTTTCGTGTGGATAAACTCATGGGCTCCAATATTGATGTGTTCCATAAGGATCCTTCGCATCAAAGGCGCGTGCTTGGCACACTTACGGACACCTTTAAAACAGAAATTAAGGTTGGCAAACGTGTGTTTAGCTTAATAGCGAACCCTGTTGTGGATTCCAAAGGCGAACGTTTCGGGACATCTGTGGAATGGGCAGATATCACGGCAGAGCGTTCAATTGAGGATGAAATTAAAGCAGTGGTTGATGCAGCGGTCGCCGGTAATTTAAGTGCCCGTGTTAATCTGGCGGGCAAAACCGGTTTCATGTTTAATGTATCGGAAGGTATTAACCAGTTTGCCGAAACATGTGAGGAAGGCCTGTTGGATGTAGCTAACATGTTGAGTGCACTTGCGGCAGGGGACCTTACCAAGCGTATAACAAACGATTATCGCGGCACATTTGATGAGTTGAAGCAAAACTCAAACCTTACAGCTGAAAAGCTTTCTGAAGTGATGACCTCTATCATTATGGGGGCTGGTGAAGTGAGCAATGCAGCAACTGAAATTGCTTCAGGCAGTGCAGATTTGTCGCAGAGAACTGAGGAACAAGCTTCGTCACTAGAAGAAACCGCCGCCTCTATGGAAGAAATGGAAAGTGCGGTTAAGGCAAACGCTGATAATGCGAAACAGGCCAATGAAAAAGGCACAAGTGCCCGTGCTGTTGCAGAAAAGGGCGGTGAGGTTGTTGACCGTGCTGTAACGGCCATGTCAAAAATTGAAACATCCTCACAGAAAATTTCTGATATTATTGTGGTAATTGATGAAATTGCATTCCAAACCAACCTTCTTGCTCTTAATGCTGCGGTTGAGGCTGCACGGGCAGGGGATGCAGGCAAAGGCTTTGCTGTTGTTGCTTCTGAGGTGCGGGCGCTGGCTCAGCGGTCGTCAGAGGCCGCTAAAGATATTAAAGCCTTGATCGCTGATTCCAATTCTCAGGTGAAAGACGGTGTGGGTCTTGTGAATGAAGCTGGCGAACAGCTTAAGCAAATTGTTGAGTCTATCAAGGCTGTAACGATCCTTATGTCGGACATTTCCTCTGCAAATCAGGAACAGGCTACCGGTGTTGGTGAAATTAACCGGGCTGTTGCTGAAATGGATGAAATGACCCAGCAAAACTCTGCCCTTGTTGAAGAAACTGCTGCATCTGCACGGTCTCTTGAAGAGCAAGCCGAAATCATGATGGAAAGGATTGGCTTCTTTAAAATTGATGAAGGCGGCAGTTTTAGCCCAGCCCCTAAAGCAAAAGCACCGGTTAGCGCCCCTATAAAGGCTCCCGCTAAAACAAAGCCTGCGGCGAAGGCACCAGCCGCCGCTTCATTTGATGAAGATGATGACTGGGCTGAGTTTTAAGAACTAATGAATGAGGGGCATGTCCCCTCAGGCTAACCTTGTGCAACTTTTACCAGAGAGTGGCTATGAAGGAACGTGAGTTCAAGCTGAAAAAATCTGAGTTTGATGCCCTTCGCCAGATTGTTTACGACAGAACGGGGATCACGCTAAAAGAAAGCAAGTATGAAATGGTATATAGCCGGCTTGCTCGGCGTATTAGATCATTGGAGCTTGATAGTTTTGGCGATTATTTGGCTTATTTGAAAAGCGCTGAAGGCAGTGTTGAAATGGCAGACTTTGTGAATGCCATGACAACAAATTTGACCCGGTTTTTCAGAGAAGGTCACCATTTTCAGCACATGCGCCAGGAAGTGTTGCTTGCCAAGGTGGAAGGTGCCCGGCGCAACCTTTTTGATCGCACCTTCAGGGTCTGGTCGGCGGGCTGTTCCTCTGGCATGGAGCCTTATTCCATTGCTATGACGGTAAAGGCATCGTTGCCATCCAAAGAGAACTGGAAAACACAGATACTGGCAACTGATATTGACACAAACATGTTAAGCACAGGCATGGCAGGTCGTTACCGGAAAAAAGAAGCGGAATCCATTCCCGAAGGGCTTGCTAAAAAATATGTTCGATATAGCGATGATCAGGCAATCATGGCAGATGAACTTAAAGAGATGATTAGCTTTAAAAAGCTAAATCTTATGGAAGAGTGGCCGATTAAAAAGCCTTTTGACGTTATTTTTTGCCGTAATGTGATGATCTATTTTGATACACCAACGCAGAAAAAACTGATTGATAAGTTTGTTAATCTATTAACGCCTAACGGCACTTTATATGTTGGCCATGCCGAGGCTTTGGTTGCAAGTCATCCACGCCTTGTGTCTGTTGGTAAGTCATCTTTCATTATGAAGGACCAAATGAAAGTGAGTGTATAATCGCTATGGCTATAAAAACAGATGAGAGGCGGAACACTCCCCGCAATGACACCACGGTAAGACGGTATTTTGATACAAAATACAAGCATATGGTTGTTAAGCTTTTGCCGGGGGATCACTATGTAACCGGTGAGCCAAGCGAAATGCTGGTGACTGTTCTTGGTAGCTGTGTCGCGGCCTGCATCCGCGACCCCGAAACAGGGATAGGCGGAATGAACCATTTCATGCTGCCTGAGGGGAACGCTTCTGATTGGCGGGCTACCAATGCTGTTATGCGGTACGGTAACCATGCGATGGAAGTCCTGATCAATGATATTATGAAACTAGGATGCCCTAGGGAACGGATGGAAATAAAGGTATTTGGCGGTGCCAATGTTATTGGCGGCGGCGGCGATGTGGGGCACAGAAATGCCAGCTTTGTTGAAGAATACTTGAAGAACGAAGGTTTCAGGCCTGTTGCTGTTGACCTTCGTGGTGATATGGCGCGACGCATTCATTATTTTCCTGAAACGGGAAAAGTTCAGCGACTTCTTATGCGCAGGGCATCTGACAGGCAGGTGTTTAATCAAGAAACATCGTATCAGAAAAAAATGCAGCCTAAAGAACGTGATAGTGGCGGTGATATTGAATTATTTGATTAGAGGCACGTATGGGGTTGGGTAAAATAAGGGTATTGATCTGTGACGATTCTGCGTTGGTACGGCAAATTCTTTCAAGTATTTTGGCCTCTGACCCACAAATTGAAGTGGTTGGCGTTGCGCAAAACCCACTTGTTGCGCGCACGATGATAAAAGAACTTAATCCGGACGTTTTAACGCTTGATATTGAAATGCCCCAGATGGATGGGCTTAGTTTTCTGGAAAAGATCATGACATTAAGGCCAATGCCTGTTGTGATGATATCTTCTTTAACGCAGGAAGGCACAGCACAATCCTTGAAGGCGCTTGAGCTTGGTGTTTACGATGTGATTGGTAAGCCTACAACTAATTTACAAACGAATTTTAAAGATATCAGGGATGATATTATTACAAAGGTTAAGGGTGCTGCAACTGCGCGTATTCAAGTTCCTGTGAACTTAAAACGAATTCAAGCACGAAAAATAGAGGCAGAACCAGCGGTTGACCTGATTGCAATCGGCGCCTCAACAGGAGGTGTTGTTGCTATAAAAGAAATTTTGCCGCTGTTACCAAAACAAAGCCCGCCGGTCATTATTGTGCAGCACATGCCCGAGGCGTATACGGCGGGGTTTGCCGCAAGGCTTGATACCGCCTCGCGAATGACTGTGGTTGAATCTGAAGATGGTATGAAACTGGTAAAGGGCACGGCCTACTTAGCGCGTGGTGGCACACATCTGCGGATAGTAAAGCAAGGCCATGATTATATTATTCAACATGGTAATGATGCGGAAGTTTCTGGCCACAAGCCCAGTGTTGATGCCGCGTTTGAATCGATCGCGGCAAATGTAACGGGTGCTGTAATTGCTGTTATATTAACAGGTATGGGGCGTGATGGGGCACGCGGTATGCTTGATCTTAGGCGCAGTGGTGCTTTTACAATTGGGCAGTCTCAGGATTCGTGCGTGGTTTATGGTATGCCACGTGTCGCAAAGGAGGTTGGTGGTGTTGTTGTTGAGATGCCTCTTTCCAGAATTGCCGCCGCGATAGAGAAACAATGCTGGCCTATCTGATTTTATCAAAAAAAACACCCATAGTTAACGGTCTGATAAGAACAATGTCGCAACATAGCGACATGAGATAGTCACGAGGCCTTTATATGGATATAACTTGTGAACAGGGAACACCATTTATGGATGGCGATACGACATCTGAAGTAACAGTCATGCAGCCGTCTCTGGCGGCGCTGAAAGATGCTTTGCAAAGCTGGGTGGAACTAAGCCAAGTTGTTGGCCGTGGTTTTGTGACGCTGGATACGGAAGTTGATCTGGTTGCAAAACTAGTTGAGGATTCGACATCTGATCTAAGCACTTTGTTCCATAAAATGGTCGAAAATGCGCAGTTGCAGTCGCAAAATATGTCTGAGATTGTGCAGGCTGCATCCCTTGTTGATCTGGGTAACGAGCAGCTTACCATCCCCGAAATCATTGGCTTTCTGGAAGAGGTGTTCACAGAAGGCATTACCAATGTTTTGCATTTATCACAAACGGCAATGACCCTTGTTTATGCACTTGATGATGTTGTTATTGATGTGAATGAAGTGGTGAAACACATTGGGCAAATCGAGCAAATTAATAAACAAACGAACCTTTTGGCTCTTAACGCCAAGATTGAAGCAACTCGCGCAGGTGAGGCAGGTAAAGGTTTTGGTGTTGTAGCAGATGAAGTGCGGCAGTTATCAAAAGATATCAATGATTTAGCAAGTGTTCTGCGGTCCAGAGTTGATTCTGTGCATGGTGGCATAGAGCGAGGCCATGAGAAGCTTCAGTCTATTGCTAGTTTGGATATGAGCGGTAACTTAAAGGCCAAGGACCGAATTGAAAAGATGATGCACGGTCTTGTAGCACAGAATGACCGCTTCAAGGATAAAGTGGTTCAATCTTCTGAGATGTCACAGAAGCTACAAGCCGATATGTCTGGTGTGATCCAGCGGTTTCAGTTTCAGGATAAAACGCAGCAACAGCTTGATGGTGTGAAAAAAACCATGAGCGTTTTGCATGGCCTTACAGGGAAATTAGAATCGGAAAGCCTCAATATTGAAGGGGTTTCCAAGCTGACTGAAGATAGCGAGCGTATGGAAATTTGGGTTGATAGTATTGTTACCAGTTGTTCTCTTGGTGAAATGCGTCAACGTTTTACAAATAGTATGGTGTTAAAAAATATAGGTGACACAACGAACAAAGATGACGCCAGTTTTGATGATTCTATTGAGATGTTTTCGGTGCCAAAGGATGGGGCTACTGAAGCTATTGTAAGTGGGGGGAATACATCGTTTGATGACGATGATGATATTGAATTATTTTAATTATACAGGAGTCTGTGATGGAATATCGTATTGAAAATACTGGTGGTAATGCTGTTGTCAGGTTTACGGGTGACATAACTTTTTCTGAAAATGTTACATTTCGTCAGCTATTGAAAGACCTTGATGAACAAAATCTAACAAAATGTATCTTTGATTTGTCGAAGGTTGAAATGGTTGATTCAGCAGGCCTTGGTATGTTCCTTATTGCACGCGAACAGGCTGAAACAAATGGTTGGAAACTGGGTGTGACAGGTGCACATGGCCACGTTGCCAGTATGCTTAAATTGACAAAACTTTCAGACCTTCTTGAAGGCTAAAGCCAGGCTTAGTGTGTTTTAGGGAAGGGTATTCATGGCAGACACAACAGGGACGCCGCATAAGGCCGCTGGGCGCGACAAGGAAATAACGAGCAGCGTTCATGCCGCTAAAATCCTGATTGTGGATGATATGGTGCTTATGCAGCGTATGATTGGGCTGTGTCTTAATCGCGGCGGCTTTGAGAATCTGCTTTATGCATCTGATGGAGATCAGGCACTGAAGATGATCGAGGAGTTTATGCCTGATCTAGTAGTGCTTGATCTGAATATGCCGACAGTTTCTGGTTATGAAGTTTGCCGTACTCTGCGTGCTGACCCTAAATATAATAGCCTGCCAATTCTTGTGCAATCGGCCTCCGAAGCGCCAGAAGAGCGTGTTGAGGTGTTTAATTCAGGCGCAACAGACTTTGTTTCCAAGCCTATTAACCAGCCTGAGTTGCTGGCTCGTGTTCGGATGCATCTGGAAAATAAATTTTTAATACATAGCCTTAGTGATTTTCGGGCACGTATTGAGAATGAATTGGTGTTGGCTCGGGAAATGCAACGATCACTGTTGCCTGAGAAAGCAAGCTTGATTGAAATTGAAAAAGAAACCCGTACAATTGTTGAAAGCTATTACAAGGCCTCCTTTGAACTGGGGGGTGATCTGTGGGGCGGGTGGCTTCTGCCTAATAATCAACTGGGTTTTTATGTGCTTGATATTAGCGGTCACGGTGTTGCTGCAGCATTGAACACATTCCGTGTGCACGCCTCAATGGCTCGGTTTAAAGACACAATGACAGACCCGGCGTTATTTCTGACAGAACTAAACAAAGCCATGAAGGCAAGCTTTCAGTTAGGTCAGTTTGGCACTATGTTTTATGCCGTTTTAAACTATGAAACAGGTACATTAACATATGCAGGGGCTGGTGCACCGCGCCCTATGATTATTAGTGGCACAAATGTACGCTTACTTGATAGTTCGGGCATACCTGTTGGCGTTTTGAAGGAACCAAAATACGAAAATCACAATGACAGGCTTGAGGTTGGCGAAAGTATATTTTGTTATTCTGATGTTTTAATTGAAGCACCGATGGCTGGTGGTGCTATTTTGGGCGAGGACGGGTTGATCGACTGGGTAAAGGAACTCGTGAAATCCAAGGGTCGAACCCAATTAACGGCAAACTTGCTTGCGCGCTTTTTTGATACGCAGCCAGAAGCTTTGCCTGATGATTTAACAGCTGTAGCTATACACCGTAGAAGTGGCATAGAGGAGGGGAACGCATGACTTCTTCTCAAAAGCCCTATGCCATGATTTATGCTCCTGACAAGACCAGCACTCTTTACCAACAGCTTAAAGAGCTTGAAAGCTCAGAATATAGACTCGTTACTACAGCGGCAGTAGAAGATTTGGGGGCAGTTGGACTTGAAAAATATCATTCCATAAGCGCGTATATAATCGATGTGATGGCTCTTGATATGCCTTTAAAGGATATTATTGCCCATATTAGCCCCTCATATATAGAGGAGCGGGGTGTAGTCATTCTGGTGGGGACTAGTGCCCGGCTACAGATGGAAAAGCCTTGCCACACAAAGAACTTAAAGTATGTTGTCCTTGAAGATGACCCACGGCCATTACGTGTTGCAATATCTGTCGAGGTTGAAGAGTTTGAACGAATTCAGGGTTTGAAAAAGGCTATTTCTCAGTACAAGTCTGTTGTTGGGCAGGTAACAAGCGGCGAGTTTAAATTAAAAACGAGAAAAGAAGCCCAGCACCTCTCAACGATATTGTCCATGTCATGCCCTGATCCTGTGCCTGTTGCAATTGGGCTTTCGGAGCTACTTATAAACGGTGTGGAGCATGGTTGCTTGGGGATAAGCCACGATGAAAAGGGCACATTCATTGAAGCTGGCACCCTTAATGCAGAAATAGAACGCCGTAGAAAGTTGCCAGAAAATGCGGATAAATTTGTTGTCGTTAGCTATGAACGAAAACCTGATAAGGTAACCTTTATTATTAAAGATAGTGGACAAGGGTTTGATTTTAAATCTTATTTAGATAGTGCAAAAGGGCATAATCGAAAGCATGGCAGAGGGATAACTATGGCAAAAGGCTGCTTTGATTATCTCGAATATAGAGGCTCTGGTAACGAAGTTTTTGTTGTTCATGTTTTTCAAAAAGAGCTTTAGCTTTTTTACCTTAAACTTCTCCAGAAAATTGATGCCTGTGATCATGCAGCATATCACCTAAATAATCATACATGGCACGTATTCTGGCACTACGGCGTAGCTCTGAATGGCTAACAAGCCAAATGTCTGAACTGAAAATCACAAAATCACCAAAAAGGCGTACAAGGTTGGGGTCTTTTTCGGCAATGAGGCAACTATAGGCGCCAATTCCGTAACCGGCACGTACTGCGGTTGCAAGTGCTAGCAGATTGTTGGAGCGGAAAACCACATTTGAAAGTGGGCGTTTGGGCGCTTTTTGTTGGTTAACATGAGCTAAAATTTCATCGTGTGGCATAATGAACCGGTGTTCTCGTAGTTCTGAAAATGTTTCAGGTTTGCCGTGTTTTTCGATATAGTCTTTACTGGCATAGTATCCATAATTCATACTTACAGTACGTTTTGCGACCAGATCATTTTGAATAGGCCTGAACATCCGAAGCGCGATATCTGCTTCGCGCCTTAGCAGGTCTGATGCTGTATTATCTATTTTAATTTCTACAGTGATCTCTGGGTATATATCGTGGAAAGGGCGTATTTTTTGAACCAGCCATTCCGCCCCAATAATTTCAATGCAAGAAATAATAACACTGCCCTGCAGGCTGGTGTCGTGACCTGTTATTAAGCGCTCAACTGTATGCACATCATCGCGCATATGGGCGGCACGCGCTAAAATCTGCTCTCCGAGTACGGTTATCTCAAGCCCTGAGCGTGTTCGGGAAAATAGCTCAGCACCAACAGTTTCTTCAAAAGTTGTCAGGCGCCTTGATAAGGTTGGCTGGCTTACAGAAAGTTTGCGTGATGCAGCCGACAAACTACCTTCCTCTGCTATTGCCAAAAAATATTTAAGGTCATCCCAGTCAATTGTGTTGGGCTTTATCGTTGGTTTGGATTTAATATTCATATTTGAATACCTATCATACATTTAATGTTATTTATATTCATATATGAATTGGTGTATCTCTGGCAACAGGAAAATAACCAGACAGTTTTGTCAGATGGAGAATTGAAATGATACACAGCTTTAAAAATGTAATTATAGCCTCAGGCTTAGGCTTGATGTCACTTACCGCAGCCTCTCATGCGCAAGTGTACTATTTTGAAGAAGACCCCAATGTTCACAAAGCGGAGCTTGCTGTGCGGGCTGGTGACCTTATAAAAGCTGCCCAATATTATAGCCGGGCAGCCAGAAGTGTCTCTGGTGAAGAGCGCCTGCTACCGGTTTTAAATACCCTCTGTATTGTTGAATATGCCAATGGCAATTTTGAGGCCGCGATTGAGGCATGTACAAAAGCGGTTAAAACGGATCGTAAGTACTGGCAGGCCTATTTAAACCGCGGCAATGCAAAGCGCGCGCTGGGCGATATGGACGGCGCTGTAAGTGATTATAATAAGGCTAAAAAACTGAATCCAAAGACAGCTCTGGTCAACGAGGCACTTGCCGGGTTATTAAAGGAAACTGGGAAAAATTATGCTGAGGTACATTAATCATGTTGGATACTATTTTATACCCTCTTGCTACACAGGTGCTGTTGACCTTTATCATCTTGTTTATACTGGCATATCGGCGGTTATCAGCGTACGCCGCCGGTAAAACAAACGGCGCATATTTTAAGGTGTTTTCAGGGGCCGTGGGAAGCGAGCCAGAAGATGTGCAAGTTGCACAGCGTAGTTTTCTAAACCAGTTTGAAATGCCTGTGCTGTTTATTGCAGCCTGTATTGCAGCGCAGGTTTTTGGCAAGGCTGATAGTATAGTGGTGATTATGGCATGGTGTTACGCAGCCTTGCGTATTGTACATGCTTTGGTGCACCTGATTGGAAATAATGTTTTGCACCGGTTTAGGGTGTTTATCTTAAGCAATATTGTATTACTTGTGATGTGGGTATTAATTGTACTGCCATAAACACGCTGATTAGTTAGTCGTTTTATGGGGCTCTCTAACCCTGTTTTTACGGATAATTTTTTTAATCAAGTGGCGCGCCGGATGTAAGGCTGTGTATGTTTCAAGGGCTACCGGTAGCGGCCTACCACATATTATGGCGCTTAGAATTTCTGCCGCGAGAGGGGCTTGTTGAAAGCCCTTCGAGGCAAACCCCGTCATAACATAGAGGCCTTCCTGATACACAATGGGGTCAAGCCCCCTGATACGGGCATCTTTCATCATGGGGGCAAACTGTTTTTGCGTGCTCAGCCAATCAGGCACAGCGCCAACCATAGGGCGGTGATCAAGCGATGATACTCGAACGCCAGTCCAGCTTTCAATATGGCTGTCGTCGCTAGGTTCAACGCCAAGATGAAGCGCTGTGTTTTGCTCTATTTTACGGCGGCTTTTCTTTGTGGGAGGAATAGAAAGCACACCGTTTGGTGTTTTTTCAAATGTTGAGCCTACAGTCTGAACATCTTTGTTCTGGTATCTGCTGGGGGCCGTTACATAGCCGCCAAAAGCGATATTTTTCTTTGCTAGGCCTGCTGTGTTTGCATCATAGATTTCGCATTGCCCGCCCCGTAAATTAAAGTGCAGGTTTTCGCCACCGGTTAAAAGCTGCTCTGTTGCAGGACCTGCCGCAACCACCAGAATATCGGCATATAGTGTTTTTTTTGTGGTTTCTATGCGCCATCCGTCACTGCTTTTTTCAAAGCTACTGACGGCTTCTGGAAGTGTTGTTATACCTGTGAGCAAGGTGTTAATGGCCTTTTCGGGGTATATACTGCCAGCTTTTGGCAACACTGCCTGCTGTTCTACAAGGTGGAGCCAGTTTTCAGGCCAATCAAGAAAACTGGCCGCTTTTACCATTTTATTGGTGGCGGGGATATTTTCATCGCGCAGTGTTAGGCCTTTGGTTCCTAACCATGCGGTGTCATAAGCCGGAAAGCTGCAAGCATGGGCAAAGGCTGAGCGTGCAAAAAGCGTTACTGGTGTGTTATCGCGCTCTAAACTGGGGGCTAGAATAGCGACAGGAACGCTTGATGCACCGGGGGTGGTGCCAGCAAGTACTGTAACGCTTTTTCCTGCAAGCTTTAACTGGTTGGCAAGGCTGGCGCCAGCAATGCCAGCACCGACAATAATAACGGAGTTTCCCTTTGCGGGCGCTGGAAATGCAGCCCACATCGGCACATGTGATTTTGCGGCTTTATCGATATTTTGCGGGGTTGTTAATGTGCCAACCAATCTCTCGCGCTTGCGGCCGTACCCGGGTGCTTTTTGTACGGTAAACCCGCGTTCCCGCAGGCCTCGTTTTACAAAGCCTGCCGCGGTAAATGTTGCAAACCGGGCACCGGGTTTTGATAGCCGTGCTATCTGGTCCAGTATACAGTCTGACCACATGTCGGGGTTTTTTGCCGGGGAAAAACCATCCAGATACCAAGCATCAACGCGGGCATGGAGTGTCGGGAGCGTATCGGCTGCTTGCCCAAATAATAGCAGCAATTTGATGCGGCCATTTTCAAAGCTACGGCTGTGAAACCCAATGGAAGGCGGAGGCCATGCCGCCCTTAGTTTTTCTGCATACATGCCAAGTTCAGGAAAAGTGGCATGGGCCTGCTCCAGCGCTTCTTCTGAAAGCGGGAAACCTTCAGTAGATATGAATGTCAGGCAGCCTTGCTGGTTTGTTTCCAGCCATGCTTTATAGGTACATAAGAAATTAAGCCCGGTTCCAAACCCTGTTTCGGCAATGACATAATGATTTTGTCCGTGCCATATCTCTGGGGCACCTGTGCCTTTGATGAAAACAAACTCAGATTCTTCAAGGCCATTTTCCGTGGAATAATAGACATCGCCGTACACTGGTGCTATCGGTGCATTATCGCGCCACGTTAGTTCGCTTTTTTCTATTTTCCTAATGGTTGTTTTGGCGGGCATATGAAAATAGAACCTGATATTGGGCTTGTTATAGGAAGCTTTACTATTAGTGTAGCTGGTCTGCAAGGTAGCATGTTAAGGATCAATAGTATGCTTTATGAACTCGACGGTAAAAAACCAACTCTACTTGATGAAAGTGCCTGGGTTGCCCCTTCGGCCGCTGTGATTGGCGATGTACAACTGGCTGCTGGCTCCAGTGTTTGGTTCAATGTCACGATCAGAGGTGATAACGACAGTATTATTATTGGTGTAGATACAAATATTCAAGATAACTCAGTTCTGCATACTGACGCTGGATTGCCTCTGGTAATTGGTCAAGGTGTTACTGTGGGGCATCAGGTTATGCTGCATGGATGCACAATAGGAGAAAATTCCCTTATCGGTATGGGGAGCACCATTTTAAACAGGGCAAAAATTGGCGCAAACTCTATTGTGGGCGCAAACAGTCTTGTAACAGAGGGCAAAGAATTTCCAGATAATGTGTTGATCGTTGGTAGCCCTGCGCGTGTTGTTCGTGAATTAAAACCAGAAGAAATGATCATGATGAAAAAGTCGGCAGAAATTTATGTTCTTAATGCCAAGCGGTTTCAAACTGGCTTAAAGTCTGTTTGAAAATAATTGCTATCATTATGTATTCTTTAACGAAAATCCGATAATGCTTAAGAAGTTATTATAGCAATGAGTTTTTTCTTGTGAATGATATTGACCAACTTCGTGAAATTTCCCTTGAAGGGCGTCAAGAGATTGCGCGCAAAGTGGGTCGCATTCTTGCCAATACAGCAAATGGTCTTGAGAAACAGGCTGCCCTTGAACTTGCAAAAGCACTGGTGGAGGATGCGGCTGTTTCTGTCAGAGAAGCACTGTCTGCAGAACTCAGAACATGCCTTTTTTTGCCAAAGGATATTGTGCAATCCATTGCACATGACATTGAGCAGGTTTCCATGCCCTTTTTAGTGGCTGCTTCAGCTATCGATGATGCGTTGCTCGAAGAAATAGTCCTGAGTGGTAATGAAAAGGCACAAGAAGCCATTGCGGGCAGAAAAGGCCTCTCAGAAGCAGTGAGCTTTGCCATCAGCGATGTGGGAACCAAGCCTGCAGTTGATACACTTTTGTCTAATGAAACTGCGGATGTATCCAAACGTAGTTGTGACAGGGTTGTAGATCGTTTTCCGGATGAGCGCAGCCTGATGGAAAAGCTTGCCGCACGGGCTGATTTGCCCATTGACGTGGTTGAAAGAATTATTTTTAAGATTTCCCGCGAGTACGGCGAGTATATGGCGAAAAAATATCGTCTTTCTAATGATTATGCGTCGTATCTGGTTTCTCTGGCAAATAGGCAGGTTTTTGCCCGCACCATAGAACTTGCGCCGCAAGCTGAAATGGAAAATTATTTACGCCAGTTACACTCTGTTAAATCACTTGGTTCTGACATGCTGTTAAATTACCTGCAGAATGGGCATATACGGCTTTTTACCACGGCGCTTTCTATTTTGTCAGGTAAATCTTACAGGGTTATTGAAGATATATTGAATAAGCGCGATAAAAACTTGCTTGCACGTCAACTTGAACTTGCTGGATTTTCACGGTCGGTTGTTGGTGTGTTGCTGATTGCTTTTGAACGGCTTCGCTAAAATATTCCTTTTTATCACGCTGACTAAACGGTGTTCCATTTTGGGGCACTGTTTCAGTTTGGGATTATAAATAATGGCTTTCTGTGTCTCATTATGAGGCGGTGATATTTAACTGGCTGAAATATATGGATTTATTAATTGGCACATGGATTGCTAATCCATAGCTGTACCTCATTTGGTTTGCCTGAAACTGCAGGGGTGCTGTTTTGAGTATGATGTTCTGAGTATATGTTTTGAGTAATGAGCCAGCTCTTTTGCCTGAGAGGCTGGCATCAGAATTTGCGGCGGATGGGGAAACCTGTTCGCCGCTTTTTTTATATACGCTTGTTGATTAAAGCGTATGATGCCAATAGGGAAATAGGGGATAAAGTGTGGCGTCAAAGCTTATATACGATAATGCTTTTTTTCGCAGCCTTATGGCGGTGAGTGGCAAGCTGTTCTTAAAATTGCTGGGGTGGAAGGTCGTGGGTACCGTTCCTGATCAGAAAAAGTTTGTGGCTATTGCTGCGCCCCATACTAGCAATTGGGATTTTCCACTTTTCATGGCTGTTGTTGGTTGCTTTAATCTGCATATTCGGTTTTTGGGTAAACATACGCTGTTTCAAGGTGCTAGCGGCAAGCTGTTCAGTTACTTGGGTGGAATTCCGGTTGATAGAACAAGTGATGAAGCGGGTGCCCTGGTTGGTCAGGCTGTAGAGGCTTTCAACCAGTCAGAGCATATGATCTTAGGCATTGCACCAGAAGGAACGCGTACGGCTGTTTCAAAATGGAAAACTGGGTTTTACCGCATTGCTGTGCAGGCGGAGGTTCCTATTTTGCTGGCCTTTGTGGACAGGCGTACAAAGCAGATCGGGCTTGGTCCTCTTTTTATGCCTACAGGTGATAAAGAGGCTGATTTAGCCGCGATACAGGCATTTTACACCGGTAAAACAGGTGTAAAAGCCTTGTAAAGGGTGACCTAGCCTTTAGTGAAAATATCAGACACCTTCATGAACGGTTTGCCGTTTATGAAAAGCTGATCATCCTTTACCTTAAAAGTCGCTATATAGTGATTTCCTTCTTTCACAATAAACCCAAGGGACTGATAGGTTAGCGCCAGTGTATTGATGCGTTCTGATAGCTGCTCTTCTGTGGGTGGTTTAGGCAAAAGAGCAAGGGATTGAACGGCGATATTATGGATATAGTCTGAGTCAATATCGATAACGAGGTCGCCTTCAATATAGGGGGCTATATCTGCTAAGCTGTTTATGTTGCTGGCGATTAAACCATCTTGAAGCATCAAGCTACCATGTGTAGCAATTTCATTGCCATCAAGGTTGATGGAATAGTTGCTAATATCAATATAGGGTTTAGCGTCAACTTGGTCCTGTACAAGCTCTTTATAGGCTGCAAAATCAAAGCTACCAAATTGATCAGTAGGGTCTGGCGCTGCCGCTTTTTTCCACATCTCCATCGATAATTTTGATTGTGCTTCGGGTAGGGCTAGAAGTATGTTTTCAATGCGCGTTGCTGCTTTCAGGTCACCAAGCTCTATAGGTGTACCATTTCGCGTTATGTTTAGGCCGTTCAGTGTTAAGGCGCTTTCACCGTTTATTAGCGCTGGGTTCTGAGGGTTTACAGAAACAGATATGGTGGAGCTGAGCGGGCCAGTATCAAAACCTACATCGCCTTTGTGTGAATCAGACACAGTGAGTTTCACGCCGTCCATTTCAGCGGTATAGGTACCGTCCCAGTACCCGGGTGCCAGCCTGCTGATATCGGATGTGACCACCATAGGTGAAATTGCCAGATGCAAAGGCTTTTGGTCAGGGCCACTTAAATGCAGGGATATTGTACCGCTTTTAAATTTTATCAGCGATGAGTTGGCGTCACTTGATAAGTTCCACGTGTACTGTATTGGATCTACAGATACATCAAGTTGGGTGATGGCATCAGAGCGTGGAGCATCAACAATATTAATTTTACCGCCTTGAACTTTGGCTTTTAAGCTTACATCACCGCGGTATGATACGCCGATGGTATATTGTGTTGTTAAAAGCTTTTCAATAGCGCCAATGTGGCCTTCAATTGCCTTTAGGCGCGCCTGTTTTTCTTCTGTGCCGGCATTCTTTTTTGCGGCATCAAGAATACTACCCAGTTTTAAGGTTTGCGTGCCGCTTGCGTAGGCTGCTGCAAAGTGAATACCATTTTTCACGATGATAGGGCCGTGAGTGAGGTCTGTTTCGGTGCTGATGTAGGCGCTTGTACCATCCGTGTTAATTGCAAAGCCCAGTTCCATCATTGGTTTTATAAAAGCTGTGGGGATAGGGGTGCGTACTGTAAAGTGGGATGTAAACCAGCCTGATTCAAAATCAGACACTTCAAATGGAAAGCTGCTTTGCTCGCTGTAAGCGTGAACAGTTCTCTTGATGCCATCTTCAACCCGATTGCTGATCAGTTTTGCGCCAACAACCTGTACACCAGCAGCTACAGCAACAATACCAGCAATTACATAAGATAGTTTCATAACGTCCCCTTTGTCGTGTTTAAGGGGCATACTAGAAAGGAAGTGGTGCAGTTATCAATTGAAATTTATAAGAAACCTCAAAGAAACAGAACGCCGGGGTTCATTATGTTGTTTGGGTCTAAGGCCTTTTTAATGCACCGCATAGTGGTAAGTGCTGCCGGGTTTTTCAGGCGGGCCAGTTCCTCTTTTTTCATGGTGCCAATACCGTGCTCTGCAGAAATAGAGCCTTTATGACTTGTGACTATGTCATGTACGAGCCGGTTCATACTATCCCAGTGTGCTAAAAACTCTTCTTTATTGGCATTTTCTGGCTGCAAAACATTAAAATGTAAGTTGCCGTCACCCAAATGCCCAAAGGGCGTAACACGGCAACCGGGGTAGGCAGCTTCAAGGGTTTGAGTTGCTTCCGTAATAAAGGCAGGCACATGAGAAACGGGTACGGCAATATCATGCTTGATACTGCCGCCGCCGTGCTTTTGTGCCTCTGACATGCTTTCCCTAAGTTTCCAGAAAGCTTTTGCCTGAGTTTCAGACTGGGCTTCAGCGCCGTCTTGTATCAGGTGGTTTTCCATATTGCTTGCAACCCATTCCTCAAGCTTGGTACGCAGGCCACTGTCAGGCGAGCTGGTTGCCACCTCCATGAGAATGTACCAAGGGTAGGGCTTGCTTAAAGGGTTTATCGTACCGGGGATATGGGTAAGCACTAGCTCAAGCCCTGCATGTGGCAAAATCTCAAAAACTGAAACTCTGTCAGCGGTTTCGGTACGGGCACTGGCGAGCAATTCCAGCGCATCAGATGGGCTATCAACGGCCAGCCAGTATGTACGCCGTTCCAGTTCAGGCGGGAAAAGCCGAAAGGCTACTTTGGTTACGAGGCCTAAGGTTCCCTCCGCGCCAATAAAAAGCTGGTCCAAAGCGTATCCTGTGTTGTTTTTCCTGAGCGAAGAAAGGCTATCATATATTTCCCCGTCAGGCAGGATAGCCTCTATACCTATTGTTAAGGCCCGTGTTGTGCCGTAGCGCACCACATGAACGCCGCCAGCGTTGGTTGATACAACACCGCCCGCGGTGCAGCTCCCCTCTGATGCCAGCGATAGCGGAAAAAGTCTGTTGGCGGCCTTTGCTGCATCTTGAATGGCCGCGACAGTACAGCCCGCATCTACTGTCACGGAATAGTCTGCAGCATCTACACGAATGTTACTGTTCATGCGCTTTGTGCTGATAAGCACCTCATCGCGCCCATTAAGGCCGGGCAGGCTACCCCCCACAACCCCGGTGTTGCCGCCTTGTGGAACCAAAGCAATTTTATGCTCGTTGCAGTAGCGAACAACCTGTGCAGCCTCTACCGTGCTATCGGGCATAACCATAAGGCTGGTTTGGCCAAAGTATTTGCCGCGCCACTCTTTTATGTGGGGGGCAATGTCCGTTGGGTCCGTGGTCGCGCCTTTTGGGCCGAGCATGGTTATAAGAGCTTCAATGTGGTGCTGTGCTGGCATACTCGTATATTTCTCTGTTTAGCCTTGTCTTGGTGCTGCTGCGCGTTTTAAACGGTCGTTAATGGCAATGCCAATGCCTTCATTCGGTATTGGGGCCACAGCAATGGTTCTGGCGCCTGTTTCATCTGCCTTGCGAAGAAACGAAAATAAATTATGGGCTGCTTCTGCAAGGCTACCCTTTTCACTGAGGTTCAATGTGCCACTATAATCGCCAAAGCCAATGAATATTTCATGATCATATGCGTTTGTTGCATTCAGCCGGACATTGGCAGTGGGCGCATAGTGGCTTGCCAGCTGGCCGGGAGCGGTTATCTGGATGGTTTCTCTGTCAAACACCGCATGCCCTGTGGCAGCGGTAATATCATCAGCAGTTACACTGCCGGGGCGCAGCAAGGTAATGCGGTTATCAAGAACGGATACAATTGTTGATTCGATACCAACATCAGTGGTGCCGCCGTCGATAATGAGGGCAATTCGGGTGCCGAGTGTTTGGGCAACATCCATCGCAGATGTAGGGGATAATTTGCCAGAAGGGTTAGCACTAGGTGCTGCAATTGGTCTGCCCAAGTGCTTGATAATAGAAAGGGTTACGGCGTTAGAGGGGCAGCGAACAGCAAGTGTCTTTAAACCAGCCGTAACGGAAAGTGGTATTTCTGCCGTTTCTTTTTTTGGTAACACTAAAGTTAACGGGCCGGGCCAGAAAACTTCCATCAGTTTTTGGGCAAACGGCGAGACAGAAACATATTCCTTAGCCATTGATATATTTGACACATGGCAAATCAGGGGGTTATTTGACGGCCTACCTTTTGTTGTATAAATATCCGCAACAGCACTACTATTTAAGGCATCTGCTGCTAGGCCGTATACAGTTTCAGTTGGCACAGCAATTAATTGCCCTATTTCAAGTGTGCGAACGGCAAGTGCAATGGCTTTTTCACTGTTTGCCGGAATAATAAGAGGTGTTGTCGCCATACACAATGTCTCACTTGAGGGATAATGACCATGCTGTGTACCACAAAGAATGGCCAGTTTGGTGTTTAAGTAGCTGATAAGCCAGCTTTTGCTAGCTGGCAATGCTTTAATGGGAAGTTATTTTTTTATGAATGAATATAAAGCGCCACTTGAAGAAATTACATTTGTCCTTGAAACAATGGCTGACATGAAAAACTGGGATCATACGCCAGGTTTTGAAGATGCAGGCGAAGATCTTGTTACCGCAGTGCTTGAGGAGGCGGGCAAGCTTGCGCGCGATATTATTGCGCCAACGAACCGTATTGGTGACCTTGAACCTCCCGTTTTAAAAGACGGTGTTGTTACAACACCTGATGCCTTTAAGCCTATGAATGCTGCCTTTGTTGAAGGTGGCTGGCCCACACTCGCGGCTGACCCAGAGTTTGGTGGTCAGGGTTTACCCTCTGTGCTGGCGACAGCGGTTACTGAAATGGTGACATCCTCCAACATGGCTTATAGCCTGCAACCTTTGTTAACCAGCGGTGCGATTGAAGCAATTAATGCCCACGGCACAGACGAACAACGCCGTACCTATTTGCCTAATATGATATCGGGTATCTGGTCTGGTGCAATGAACCTCACTGAACCGGGCGCAGGCTCCGATGTTGGTGCGCTCAGGGCAAAAGCTGAAAAACAGGCTGATGGTAGCTATAAAATAACGGGTCAGAAAATTTTTATCACATGGGGTGAGCATGATCTTTGTGATAACATCATTCACCTTGTGCTGGCGCGCCTGCCGGATGCCCCGGAAGGCACTAAGGGCATATCCATGTTTGTTGTGCCCAAGTTCCATGTGAATGAAGATGGTAGCCTCGGTGCCCGCAACGATCTCAGATGCGTTAGCCTTGAGCATAAGCTTGGCATTCATGCCAGCCCAACATGTGTGATGTCTTTTGGTGATGAAGGTAACTGTGTTGGGTATATTGTCGGCGAAGAAAATAAAGGCATGCGTAATATGTTCACGATGATGAACCATGCCCGTATTGGTGTGGGCCTAGAAGGGGTGGCAATTGCAGAACGGGCATATCAGCAAGCTGTATATTATGCAAAAGACCGGGTTCAGTCTGCGGCGATTGGGGCAAAGTCTCGCGCTTCTGTTGCCATTATTGAACACCCAGATGTTCGCCGCATGCTGCTTAGCATGCGTGCTACATGTGAAGCTGCCCGCGCAATTATTTACCGCAATGTTTGGGCGTTGGACCGTGCGCATAAAACAAGCGATATGGAAGTAAAGAAAGCTGCCCTCGGTGAAGCTGATTTATTAACGCCTATTTCAAAAGCTTACTCTACAGACATCGGTGTAGAAGCAGCTTCACTTGGTGTGCAAATTCACGGTGGTATGGGGTTCATTGAAGAAACCGGTGCAGCCCAACATTACCGTGATAGCCGTATTGCCCCCATTTATGAAGGTACAAATGGTATTCAGGCCCTTGACCTTGTTGGGCGCAAGTTAAACTCAGAGGGCGGCGTGCACTGGAAGGCTTTGATTGCAGAAATGCGCGAATTTACAGCCGGTATGGACCGGTCGATGGCAGGCTCAAAGCCCGTGCTGGAAGAGGGTATTAATGCACTCTCAGACGCCGCAGAAACTCTGTTTGCCAACGGATTTGACCGTATCGTGGATACTGCAGGTGCTGCTACGCCGTACCTTCGTTTGTTTGGCACTGTTCTGGGCGGCTATCTGCTTGCACGGCAGGCTGTAGAAGCAGAGAGAAGGTTAGCAGCAGATGACGGCAACCCGGCATTTCTAAAATCGAAAGTCACTGTTGCAAAATTCTTCATTGAACAATTGCTCCCGCAAGCCACATCATTACTAGGGCCAATCAAAGCGGGTGCGGCTGAATTAATGTCAATGGATGCGGATGACTTTATCCGTACATAAGGGCTTGTTGAAAGCCCATGAGGGATAAAATGAAAAAAATCTTAGCACCGGATCAGGAGAACCCTGTTCCGGAAAATACTGAAGTTTCCGATCATACGACAAGTTACTCCAAGGGTGATGAAAACCTAAGCTATATATTTAATAATGTTCCACAAGATATTGAAATAATTGAAGTATCAAGTGGTATATTATGGGCTAGAATACCCCTGCCGTGGACACTGGATCATATAAATGTTTACCTGCTTGATGAAGGCGATGGCTGGACAGTTATAGATACAGGCGCGCAGGGCAAGCGCGGCCGTGCCATGTGGCAAAGGCTTGAGAAAAAAGTGATGGGTGCTAAACCCATTCTAAATGTGGTTGCAACCCACATGCACCCTGATCATTTGGGCCTTGCAGGCTGGCTGGTTAAACGGCACGGCGCAAAATTCTATTGTACACTCGGTGAATATCTAATGGCTCAAACGCTGTGGCTGGGGGCAAAACCCCATATGCCACAGCATGATATGGATTTTCTGTTCAGGTCTGGCGTGAGCCGCAAATATGAAGAAATGATCCGCGCTGCAGGGTTTGGGCGGTTTAAAAAAGGTGTGCACAAACTGCCTGAATCTTTTCAGCGCATGGAAGAGGGCATGGTATTAACTTTTGGTGGCCGCAAGTGGTCTGTGGTTATTGGGCGCGGTCATTCGCCAGAACATGCCTGTTTGGTGTGTCTGGACGAGCCTTTAATGATTTCTGGCGACCAGATACTGCCTGATATTACATCCAATGTATCAGTTTATGCCCGCGAACCCTATGCAAACCCGCTTGCACATTGGATTTCAAGCCTTGATCGGATGAAAGGCCTAAAGGGGGATCCTGTGGTGTTGCCATCACACGGTAAGGTTTTTACCGGCCTGCAAAACCGGCTCGAGACACTTATCAGTGGCCATATACGTAAGCTTGGCGGCTTGCATGCTTACTGTGATAGCCCTGTAACAGCTGTGGAAACATTCCCGGCGCTTTATCGGCGCAAAATTTCAGGGATGGAATTTTTTATGGCGCTCGGCGAAGCATTGGCTCACATTCATTTACTGGAATCACTTGATTTAATGACACGCACCATAGACGGCGATGTCTATAAATTCCAAGCCAAAGGCGCTATTGATAGTGTTGATATAACGGCGGCTGTAGCAAAGCTGCCGGGTATTTCTTTGCCTGTTTTGGATGCTTTGGTCGCGGAATAGTCTTTACGAGGCGGTCAGCCGGTGCCATATAGTCAGGGAATTAAGATATTAACGGGGGATAACCATGGCGGATACCGGGCTGGACACAAAAGATATTGCAAACCTTAGCTTTGAAGAGGCTATGGCTGCCTTGGAGCAGGTTGTAGCAAAGCTTGAATCCGGCAACGCGCCTTTGGAAGATTCTATAAACCTTTATACTTACGGTACAAAACTAAAGGCACACTGCGAAGCCAAGCTAAAAGATGCACAGGCGAAAATTGAAAAAATTACGCTTGATGCAGCTGGTAATGCTACGGGCACTGAACCCCTTGATGTAGAATAGGCTATTTAATCTAATGGCTTCTGATTTAATGGATACCATGGCTGCAACCTCTGTGGCTATTGGGCAGGTGCTTGATAAGCTTTTGGTGGTTCCGGCTGGACCTGAAGCACGTGTTCAGGAAGCAATGCGGTATGCTGTTTTTAACGGCGGCAAGCGCCTTCGCCCCCTTCTTGTGCTAGCAAGCGCAGATTTGTTTGGTGTTGAACGTCAGCACGCCTTGCATGTTGGGGCAGCGCTTGAGTGTGTGCACTGTTATTCGCTTATTCATGATGATTTGCCCGCTATGGACGATGATGACATGCGGCGCGGCCAGCCAACGGTTCATAAAAAATTTGATGAAGCTACGGCTATCCTTGCGGGAGATGCCTTGCTTACCCTTGCTTTTGAAATATTGGCAAGTACAGATACACACCCAGACCCCTATGTAAGACTTGAGCTGGTAAAAAGCCTTGCTGTTGCATCTGGTGGCCACGGTATGGTAGGTGGCCAGATGATAGACTTGACGGCCGATGATTATGATCTTGATGAAAGAGCTATTTTTCGTCTGCAGTATATGAAAACCGGGGCTTTATTGTCATTCGCGGTTGAGGCTGGGGCCATTATGGCCCATGCAGGTAAAAAGGTGCGCGCATCCCTTGCTGGATATGCGCGCGATCTAGGGCTTGCGTACCAGATTGCAGATGACCTTCTCGATGCTTTAGGCGATGCTAACGTTGTGGGAAAAGCAACAGGTAAGGATGCTGACGCGGGCAAAGCAACCATCGTTGGCATACTAGGAATTGAGCGGGCGCAACAACAAGCGGCCATTCTATCACAGCAAGCAATTGACCATTTGGCAGATTTTGATAAAAAGGCCGCGCTTTTACGCGAAATAGCAGAGTTTGCTATAAATAGGCGTGCGTGAATGCTACTAATGGCTTAGGCATAGCGCATATAAAGGAATAAACTTGAGCGTACGTCCTGAAACACCCCTCCTTGATAAGGTGCCAACCCCCAAGGAATTGAGAGCTTTGCCAAAGTCTAAACTTCGGCAAGTGGCAGATGAACTGCGTTCTGAAGTGATTAGTGCTGCCTCTATCAGTGGCGGGCATTTTGGTGCGGGGCTTGGTGTGGTGGAACTGACGGTTGCCCTGCATTATGTTTTTAATACGCCAGACGACAGGCTTATTTGGGATGTGGGCCATCAGGCCTATCCCCATAAAATTTTAACCGGCAGGCGCGCAGGCATTCGAACCATTCGCCAAGGTGATGGCCTTGCACCCTTCACCAAGCGTACCGAAAGCGAATATGACCCGTTTGGCGCGGGGCATTCTTCCACGTCTATAAGTGCAGCACTGGGTATGGCCGTTGCCAATAAGCTGTCTGGCAAGAAGGGCCGCTCTATTGCTGTTATCGGTGACGGTGCCATGAGCGCAGGCATGGCCTATGAAGCCATGAATAATGCAAAGCAGGCTGGTAACAGATTGGTTGTTATCCTGAATGATAATGATATGTCTATTGCCCCTGCTGTTGGCGGTTTAAGCGCATATCTTGCCAAAATTATCAGTTCTGAAACATTCCTGAGCTTGCGCGGGTTTGGTAAAAAGATTGTTGAGTTGCTGCCAAGGCCTTTGGCTGAGCGGGCGCGTTTGTGGGAAGAAAGCGCGCGCGGCCTTGCTATTGGCGGCGGCACGTTGTTTGATGAGCTTGGTTTTTATTATGTTGGCCCTATTGACGGCCACAATATGGACCACCTGTTACCTGTGCTTGAAAATGTGCGTGATACAGAAGAAGGCCCCATTTTGGTGCATGTAGTAACAGAAAAGGGCCGGGGACACCCGTTCGATACACCAAATCAGGAAAAATACCATGCTGTCCCGCAGTTTGACCTGATCACAAAAGAACAGAAAAAGTCGAAGCCTGTCGCCCCTACATATACCAATGTGTTTGCTGAGAGCCTGATTGCGGAAGCAGAAAAGAACGATAAAATCATTGCAATTACAGCGGCGATGCCGTCTGGCACCGGGTTGGACAAGTTTGAAAAACGTTTTCCTGATCGCACATTTGATGTGGGTATTGCCGAGCAGCATGCAGTTACTTTTGCGGCGGGTCTTGCCGCTGAGGGCTATATTCCGTTTACTGCGATTTATTCAACCTTCCTACAGCGTGCTTACGACCAGATTGTGCATGATGTGGCCGTTCAAAGCTTACCGGTAAGATTTGCAATCGACCGTGCAGGTCTTGTTGGGGCTGATGGCCCAACACACGCGGGCAGCTTTGATATTACGTACCTTGCAAGCCTGCCAAACATGGTTGTTATGGCCGCTGCGGATGAGGCAGAACTAAAGCATATGGTGGCAACGGCTGTCAGCATTACCGACAGGCCGTCTGCTGTACGCTACCCTCGCGGGGAGGGTGTGGGTGTTGAGATGCCGGTAAAAGGCGAGATACTGCCGATTGGTAAAGGCCGGATTGTTAAAAAAGGTAAGTCTGTTGCTATTGTTTCTCTGGGATCGCGCCTTGCTGAGGCCCTGAAGGCCGCAGAGGAACTGGAAACCAAAGGGCTATCTACAACAGTTGCTGATGCGCGTTTTGCAAAGCCGGTTGACGAACAAATGCTGAAAGACTTAGCGGCAAGCCATGATCTTCTGATCACGATTGAAGAAGGCTCCATTGGTGGCTTTGGTGCCCATGTGATGGACTATCTGGCAGGCGAAGGCATTTTGGATGGCTCCCTTAAAGTTCGTGCGCTTAAATTGCCTGATGTATTTCAGGATCATGATAAGCCAGAAAAAATGTATGAAGAGGCAGGACTGAATGCGTCTGGCATTGTGGCGGCTGTGCTAAAGGCGCTGGGCCGGAATGATCTGGGCCAATCTGTAACAACGCGCACATTATAGGCTGGGCACCCTTATGGCAGCCAAAATACGGGCAGATGTAGCACTTGTTGATCGCGGCCTTGTGGAATCGCGTGCCAAAGCGCAAGCGCTTATAATGGCGGGTGTTGTGTTTTCTGGTGAAAGCAAAATTACGAAGGCAGGCCAGCAGGTTAAGGATGAAGACCCGCTTGACGTGCGCGGTAAAGACCACGACTGGGTTAGCCGTGGCGGCTTAAAACTGGAAAAAGGTTTGGCGCATTTCGGTGTTATCCCCACAGGCTATACAGCGATTGATGTCGGTGCATCCACGGGCGGCTTTACGGATGTGCTACTTACAAACGGGGCCGCACATGTTTATGCGGTTGATGTGGGGCGCGGCCAGCTTGCATGGAAGCTGAGGGGCGATGAACGGGTTACTGTGCTGGAAAAAACCAATGCCCGCTATTTGACAGAGGCTGAAATTCCGGTGCCGGTTGATATGGTTGTGTGTGATGCTAGCTTTATCTCGCTCAAAACCGTATTGCCTGCTGCTCTTGGTTTTGTAAAGCCCGGCGGGTGCCTTATAGCGCTTATCAAGCCGCAGTTTGAGGTTGGCAAGGATAATGTGGGCAAGGGCGGTGTGGTGCGTGATCCCGCGCTGCACAAAGCTGTTTGCGGCGATATTGGCGACTGGTTGAACAGCCTTGATGGCTGGCAGGCTGTTGGTATAACCGAAAGCCCGATAAAAGGACCGGAAGGCAATATAGAATTCCTTATATACGGTACAAAAACTGGCGGTATCAGTGGCTGAAATAATTGAGCTTGAAATTATCTCGCTTGGGGCGCAGGGCGACGGTGTTGGCACACACGGTGATGTGCCAGTATTTGTGCCGCACACTGTGCCGGGCGACAGGGTGAAAGCCGTTGTTCGTGAAACCCGCAAAAACGGCATATACACTGATCTTAGCGAGGTTATATCGACAGGAAATAACCGCCGCACACCTGCTTGCACACATTTTGGCACATGCGGCGGTTGCCAACTTCAATATGTTGCGGATGATTATTACCGTAGTTGGCTGGTGGAACGTGCCCAAACGGCGCTTGCACACCACGGGTTTGATAGCGCCCTGATACAGCCTGCACACATTAGCCCGCCTGCAAGCCGTAGGCGTGTTGCCCTTAAGGCACTTAAAACTATTAGCGGTGTTGTGCTTGGGTTTAATGAGCAAAAAAGCCATCAGATTGTTGATTTGAAAGAATGCCCTGTTAGTCATCCTGATTTAACAAAACTTTTTGCGCCGCTGCGCACAATTCTGGGGGCAGTCTTACCGCAGCGTATGCAGGCAGAGGTGCACCTGACTTTAACCGCAAGCGGCGTTGATATGCTGGTTGAGGCTGCAATTAACCTTTCACTGGAAGCCCGTGAAAGCTTGGTTGGTTTTGCCAATGACCATGACCTGGCAAGTTTGCATTTTCGGGATGAAGGCTTTCTTGACCCAGTGGCGATCCGCTGTGAACCAGTGATGGACTTTGCTGGCGTTAAAGTAAGCCTGACACCTGCAAGCTTTATTCAGGCGACGGCAGAAGGCGAGGCCACGCTTGTTGCTGAAGTGCTGGCTGCAACAGAGGAGCACAAGCGCGTTGCAGACTTGTTTGCTGGCATGGGCACCTTTACCTTTCCTTTGGCGCGTCGCCACCAAGTGCTGGCGGTTGAGGGGGCAAAAGCGCCGCTTGATGCTTTAAAAGCCGCGGCCGACTTTGCTACAGGCCTGAAACAGATTATACCACTGCACCGCGACCTTTTTAGGCGACCAATGACAGCAAAAGAGTTAACGGCCTTTGATGCTGTGGTATTTGACCCACCGCGCGCTGGCGCAAAAGAGCAGGTGGCAGAAATAGCCCTCTCTGATGTTAAAACCGTGGTGGGTGTTAGCTGCAACCCTAACACCTTTGGCCGCGATGCCCGCATGCTGGCAGACGGCGGGTACACATTGACACGTGTGGTGCCTGTGGACCAGTTCCTGTGGTCGCCGCACCTAGAACTGGTGGGTGTGTTTAGAAAAGCCTGATTTTTTCATTTGGCCAAGCTATGCTACATTAGCCTATCTTAAAAAGAGGAGGTTAGCATGTTTGAAGGCTATCCACTGCTAAAACGTGTTGCTATGGGCAAACTTGTTGGCGCCTGTTTTGGGATTGCAGGCTTTTTTCTCATGCCGGTTTTGTGGCCTGATACGGGCATGATGATGCGCGTTGCCGTACTGCTGTGGTATATTACATTTGGTGCTGTTATTAGTCTGTTTGCACTCTTGACCTATAACCCAGTACTAAAGCTTAAGATGCCGTGGTGGTTTATTTGCAGCTTTACGGGCGCTTGGCTTGATCTGGTGCTGATGCTGTTTATTTACGGCGACCTGACAGCCATGTTGCAGGTGTGGCCGGGTGATGGCAGCGTGTGGGCATGCCCGTGGTGGTTTGTACTAGAAGGGGCACTGGTGGGCTTGGCTGTGGGCTTTTTTACCCACAACACATCACATCATGTGGTTGATGAAACTATATAAACCCTTTAAAAACTATAGGTTAGACCCAGACCTGCTTCAAAAATGTGATCTTTATTGATACCGGGGTTATCTGTAACGGTGGAACCAAGGAACTCTACCCCAGCAAGACCAACGAGCATCCACTGCTGAGCGAGTTGGTAGCGTGCCATAATATTTGTTTCAACAACCCAGGTATCGGAGTTTGGTGTATATACGGGCAGGATAGTTTTGTTATCCGAAATCATTTTAGCATTTTGTTCAGTTGTAACGCCCCATAGATAGTTGGTGAGCTTGCGGCTTTGCCATGCCACCTCAACAGACGGCGTAACCACCAGTTTACCAAATTGAATATCACGGCTGTATTCAGCGGAAACCTCAATGCCGTTACTTGTATCAGTGGCATCATGCAGAGCCATAAGCTCAAATTCGCCGAGGGCTGTTTCCAATTCGGCTATAATACCAATGTCAGCCGTTATCTTGTTGCGGCTTTCGCCGGGCAAGGTGCGCATGGCAGCAATTATGCTCACTTCAAGCTCAAGCTCGTCAGTGTCGCTATTGTCTTCGGTTGTTAGCCTATAACCAAGCATTGGGCCCTCAATAAAGAAGCGCTCCCCCCTGTAGGCGACAAAGGGAAAGGCTTCAAGTTCACTACCTTCTGCGGCAAAAGGGCTGGCTTCATACAAACCAATCGCACCAACAGACCATTTAGGTGCCGCATCCTGTGCTGCAAGCTCTGGCGCTTCACTTGCAAGAAAGGCAGCAGCGAGAAGGTGATGTGGTCGCATAAAGGTGTCTCCAGTTTGTGTATTTAAAGTATTCAAGTAGCAGAGTTTAAGGCCCAGTAAAATTATAAACATCATTAAGACATAAAGATGGCTTTACACTTTAGCATGCGTAAGGGTAATGCTGTTAACCATGAAATTAATTGATTATATAGTTATAGTTATTGCTGTTTTTGTGCTGTGGCTTTTAATGCGAAAGCCTGTGCGTGAAAACAGCTTGTGGCGTGCCACTGTCACGCCGCTTGCCTCCATTATTGGGAGTGGGTTCCTTATTGTGGCGCCCTTGCTTGCCGAGGTTGCTGGCAGTTTTGCGGCAAGTGCTATGGCGGGTATTATTGTGGTGGCATACGGGCTTGGTGCTGTTATTCGCTATAATATCAGGTATGCAGAACCCCTGATAAACGATGATGATGAACAGACTTTTGTGGAAAGGCTTGAGCACCTATCAAGGCTGGCGCTTGCTTTTGCCTATGTGATCTCTGTTACCTTTTACCTGCGCTTGCTGGCGTCGTTTGTGCTTGAAGGTGTGGGCATGCGAACAGAGCTGCTGGGGCAGGGTTTAACCACTGCGGTTTTGGTTTTCCTCGGTGTTGTTGGGGCGTTTCGCGGCCTTAAAATTATGGAACGGATGGAGGAATATGCCGTATCTATAAAGCTGGCGATAATTGCGGCGCTTGTTGTGGGGCTAGCATATTATGATGTTGGCAGCGGCTATGACTTGGGTAGCCTGAGCGCGGGGGACATGGGCTTGACCGAGCGCCTGCGCATGCTTGCAGGCATGCTACTGGTTGTGCAGGGCTTTGAGACATCACGCTACCTTGGGGCCACATACGGAACAGAAATGCGTGTTAAAAGTATGAGGTTTGCGCAGGGCTTGTCTGGCATTATTTATATTGCCTTTGTCGCGCTTGTTTTGCCCTTGTTGCAGTATGTTGCCACTGGGAACCCGGATGAAACCGCAATTATAGAGCTAACTGGTCGTGTGGCTGGTGCGCTTGCTGTTATGTTGATTATTGCGGCGATCATGAGCCAGTTCAGCGCGGCTGTGGCTGATACGATCGGCGCAGGCGGGCTGGTAGAGGAACAAACCAAGGGTAAGGTGAAAGCCCAGTACGCCTATATCGCTATTGTTGCGGTTAGTGTTGTGCTGGTATGGACAGTGGATATTTTCGCGATTGTTTCCTACGCATCCCGCGCCTTTGCGGCTTACTACCTGCTGCAAACCCTGATTGCGATTAAAGTCGCGAGCGTTAAAAGGCCAAGCACCCAGCGCCTTGTTGAGCTAACAGCACTGTCTTGCGCTGCAATGCTACTGCTGCTGATTACTATCTTCGCCATCCCTGCTGATTAGGTTTTGTGATTATTTTTTAAGTTCGTTATATGTGGCATTCATGGCTTCACTTAGAATCTGGTTTCTTTCGTCGCTTGGTTCCATTATGTGAAAATGATCTGCATATTCTTTAGCTGTGTCATACTTTTTGTCATGAAGTGCCAAGTGCGCTTGCAAGTATGTATTTTCAGCATTGAGGGTGCGAATTTTTTTCTGTTTACGAGCTAATTCTGAAATCAGTAATTGGACAAGGTAACTTTCCATATCCTCGGCGTCTTTTAAGAAAGGTTCTGAAGATTTATCGAGAAAATCTTTTAGATCATTATAATAATCTTTTGAAAGTTTAGAGTTGCTTTTCTCTAGAAAGGCCTCACTTCGCAAAAATTCTAGAACTGAGTCACCACAAAGATAGCTAAGCGCTTTATTTCTATTTCTTCCTTGTGGGCTTTTAGGAAGAAATGCCAATTGTCCACTGAATATAGATAGTTTAGAGATCTTTGGCTCTAGAAACGTATGTACTTGGTTTGGCCTGCGCGACAGGTATGCAACTTCTGCTTTAATCGGGGGTAAAATGTCGAACAAGTGAACTGCACTACCTTCACTCATAATCACTTTTTCTGCATTATAAAGTGTACTTAGTTGTTCTTTAATGCAGTGGTTTTCAGGGTAAAATGGTGTGTAGCCTTCTTTTTCTAAAAAAAATTCTAATTCTTTTTCTAAAGTAAGCCTACCTGAGCTTAAGTGACCTCGAAGAATACAGATTTTCTTTGGAGTGTTTTCCGAATGAAACGCTTTTTGGGTTATCAGCTTTGAAAGGAACGTTGAATACCAATGCTGTGTTTCTCCTCCCAAGTGTTTACCTTGCTCTCCTATGGTTAGCTCTTCCACGCAAGTAGGGTTATCAAGTATAAGCCAATGTTTTATCTGAAACAGTTCCATCAGCTCTATGAAAAAACTGGATGGTTTTATGTTCTTTCCATTGGTGATGAATAAAACCGTATGGTTACGATATTCTGTTTCCTAACACACCCATAATCTATGAACAAATTCTGCAATGAAATGCCCAAAATGTGGATGGTAGTGTCCTCCCCAGACATATTTACCTTTTAAGGTATGTGAGGGAGATTTGGCACCCTCTGCAGATATATCGGCAACCTTCTTGCCTCGGTGGTGTCTTGCAAACTTCGGGAAGTTTTCAGGATTAGCTAATCCGCCCGCAAATAAGGCTTTATTTTCTTTTTTGATAATTTTCCACGGAGCTAACTCAACATTAAGAAATGTTTCTAACTGCATGTTGCTTGCACCTATGGGTTAACCACACTGGGCTTTGTGCAGCATTTTATGGTCTGCGAGCACAAGGGCCATCATGGCTTCGGCAATGGGTACCGCGCGAATGCCAACACACGGATCGTGCCGGCCTTTGGTCATGATATCCACATTTTCGCCTTCGGCATTCATGCTTTTGCGCGGCGTTAAAATGCTGCTGGTGGGTTTTACGGCAAAGCGCACAACAACGGGTTGGCCGGTTGATATGCCGCCTAGTATGCCGCCTGCGTTATTCGATAGAAATTCTGGCTTGCCGTCTGGCCCTTTGCGCATTTCATCGGCGTTTTCCTCGCCCGTGAGGCAAGCGGCCTCAAAGCCCGCGCCAATTTCCACCCCTTTAACGGCATTAACGGTCATCATGGCGGCGGCTAGGTCACTGTCGAGCTTGCTATATATGGGTGCGCCCCAGCCTGCGGGAACGCCCTCGGCCACCACTTCAATGACGGCACCAATGCTGCTGCCGCTTTTGCGAATGGCGTCTAGTTCGGTTGCCCATGCTTCTGCGGTTACAGGGTCAGCACAGAAAAACGGGTTTTTCTTTACCTCAAGCCAGTCAAACCGACTGTAATCAATTTTATGAGCGCCCATTTGTACCATGCTGGCACGAATGGTAATGCCGTCCCCCAGTGTTTTGCGCGCCACAGCGCCAGCGGCTACGCGCGACGCGGTTTCCCGTGCGCTTGAGCGGCCACCACCGCGGTAATCGCGAATGCCGTATTTCGCCATATAGGTATAGTCAGCGTGACCGGGGCGGAAGCTTACGGCAATATCGCCGTAATCTTTTGAGCGCTGGTCCACATTCTCGATCATGAGCTGGATGGGGGTGCCGGTTGTTTTGCCTTCAAACACGCCAGACAGTATTTTAACCGTATCTGGTTCTTTGCGCTGTGTGGTGTATTTGCTGGTGCCGGGCTTACGCTCGTCCAAATACACTTGGATATCTGCTTCAGTGAGCGACAGGCGAGGCGGTACGCCGTCTACCGTACAGCCAAGGGCCGGGCCGTGGCTTTCACCCCATGTGGTGAAGCGGAACAGTTTTCCAAATGTATTATAGGACATAGTGTTTGCGTTTCCTAATCCAGAAGGCCGATATACTGCTTCATATGCTCTTCATTGTTGATCATGCAGGTGGTGTTAAAGCCTGCATCAACATAATGAATTTCACCTGTTACGCCAGATGACAGGTCAGACAGCAGGTAAAGACCAGAACCCGCTACATCATCCAGTGTGATGTTACGGCGCAGCGGTGCGTTTACCTCGTTATATTTCAAAAGCATGCGGAAATCCCCCACGCCAGAGGCTGCTAGTGTTTTCATCGGGCCTGCGGAAATAGCGTTCACACGAATACCTTTTTCGCCCAAGTCTTTTGCCATATAGCGCGTGCTGGCTTCAAGCGCAGCTTTTGCAACACCCATCACATTATAATGCGGGATCGCTTTATTAGCACCGTAATAGGTGAGGGTGATCATGCTACCGCCGGGGTTCATGATTTTCTCTAGACGCTGAGCAACAGCTACAAAACTGAAGGCAGAAATGTTCATGGTCATTAAGAAGTTGTCCATGCTGGTGTCAACATAGCGGCCGCGTAGCTCGTTTTTGTCAGAATAGCCAATGGCGTGAACAAAAAAGTCGATTGTATCCCATTTTGCTTTCAGTTTTTCATACATGGCATCAATGGAGGCTGGATCAGATACGTCACATTCTTCCACAAAATCAGAACCAACAGAGGCTGCGAGAGGGTCAACCCGTTTTTTCAGCGCATCACCCTGATACGTGAAAGCGATTTCCGCGCCTTGTTCAGCACAGGCTTTTGCAATGCCCCAAGCCATAGACCTATCATTGGCAACACCCATAATAAGTCCGCGTTTTCCTTGCATTAGTTTTGTCATAGTGGCCCCGTTTTTGTCGTTGAGCGATAACTGTTACACTGTTTTAAAAGTTGGCGCATCCTATAGCAAGTCTCGGGTACGTCAATCTGTCATATTTTCAGTGGTGCTATTTTAAGTTTTCTCATCTGTTTTAGTGATTTCTGCTTGCCGGGCTTCAGTATAGGCGGCATTGAGGGCGCCGCCCATCACAAAGCCAATCGCAACCATAAAGCAAAAAAGCTGAAGAATAACAACGCCTGCAAGCGAACCGTAGGTAACATCATAATTGCCTGCATATTTCAAATAGACAGACAGGCCTTTGGCAGTTGCGATCAAGACGGCAAGGCTTAAAAGCGTGCCGGGCAGGCGGTATGGCTTTTTAATGCGCCGGGGGGTGAGGGCAGCATAAACACTATAAAGGCCAAAAATAAGCAAAGCCGGGCTGATAAACAGATTTAAAAACTTCCAGATATTCTCGATATGCTCGGTATAAGATTCAGGAAACAGGCTTGCAAAGGCTTTTACAAGGGCAGGGCCAAGAACCAGCGTAGACATGGCTGCTATTACGGAAACACCGCCAATAACCACAACGCCGAGGCTTTCCAAGCGCCTGATCCACATGGCACGAGCATGCTCGCGGCCAAATGTTTTTATAAGCGCATTCCGGGATGCCTCAACGCCTGCCGCCGCTGTCCAGATCGCCAGCATGATCGAGCCGGTTAGAATTTCAGCGCCGGTGTTTTTAATAATGCCCTGAATAGGGCCGTCTATAACATTGGATACCTCTGGCGGTAGCAGCGAGAGCGCATAGGATATGGCTTCCAAGCCTTTATCTGTCTGGCCAAGGAAGCCAGATAAAGCAACCAGAAAAATAATAAAAGGAAACATGGAAAGCATGGCGAGGAATGCCATGTTACCTGCATCAGAAAAGGCGTCATTTCTCAGGAAAAGCACAAGTCCGCGCTGCCATATTTTGCCGTGGTGTAGGATTTTTTGCTTAAACATTGTCATAGGCGCTTAATTAAGTCCGGCTTTTTTCCTTATGGTATCCCCGCCTTTGGCTGGCCACTGTTTCATGAGCTTTTCAAGCTCTGGATCGCGGTCTTCCGGCAAAACAACCTTGAGGGTGACATACATATTGCCGTCTTCGGTATTTTTCTTTTTAACACCTTTACCTTTAAGGCGCAGGCGTTTACCAGATGAAGAGTTACGCGGAATACGGATTGTTAGCCTGCCGCTTGGGGTTGGCACCTGTATATCACCGCCGAGTACAGCTTCATCAAGCGAGATAGGAAGCTCAAGGTGAATATCATTACCTTCCCGGCGGTAATAGGGGTGTGGTGCCACACGTATTTCAATAAGGGCATCTCCTTTTGGGGAGCCACTAACACCGGGGCCGCCTTGGCCAGAAAGCCGGATAACCTGACCCGTGTGGATGCCTGCGGGTATTTTAATATCTACATTACGGGAATCGTTCAATTTCAGGCGGCGGGTGCTGCCTGTAATAGCTTCTTCAAAGCCAATGGTTATTTCATAGTTAATATCAAGGCCTTTGGGGCGAGCGGAGTTTGCATAGGGGTTTTGCGATTCTTGGTTCTTGCTACCCGGACCCCGGCTGTTAAAGCGGAAAAACTGTGAAAAAAGATCTTCGGCGTCTTCCATGCTGAAATCAGTTTGAGATGTCTGTGACCGAAATCCACCACCACCAAAGCCGCCGGGGCGCGCACCTCTGCCACCAAAGCCGCCAGCACCCATTGGCGGGCGCTCATTACCGTTTTCGTCCAGTTCGCCCCTGTCATATTTTTCGCGTTTTTCATCATCACCGAGAATATGATATGCGGCGGAAACTTCTTTGAAACGCTCTGCTGTTTTTTTATCGTCTTTGTTGTGATCAGGGTGATATTTTTTTGCAAGCGAGCGGTAAGCTGATTTTAGTTCAGCTTTCGTTGCAGTTTTATCAATGCCCAGTTTTTGATATAGATTTGTCATAAGTTTGCTTTGAACGACTATTGGATACTTGAAACGAGGTACCTGTTATATAAGAACTAATATCTGAATATAATATAGGAACAACCATCGATGGCACAATATTGTTCAGAAAACTATTAAGTAATTTTTATCACAAGCATTTTTATGTTTGCAAATAGGAGCGTCAAAGCAGTGACTTTAAAAACAGCGGCATTCAATATTCCTTTTCAGACAGTAGCGGAATGGTTGAAAGAAGCAGAAAAAACCGAGCCGAATGACCCAACCGCCATGGCCGTTGCAACCGTTGATGCAGACGGAGCCCCGAGTGTAAGAATGGTTTTACTGAAAGGCTGCGATGAAAACGGGCTTGTTTTTTACACAAACTTTGAAAGTCGTAAGGGGCGTGAATTGCTTCATACCCCGAAGGCAGCACTTTTGTTTCACTGGAAAAGCCTGCGGCGGCAGATTCGGGTGGAAGGCGCGATAGAGGTTGTGAGTGATGCAGAAGCTGATGCCTATTTTGCATCTCGCGCTAAAGCAAGCCAAATTGGTGCTTGGGCTTCTAAGCAGTCCCGCCCAATGGAGGGGCGGTTTGAGTTTGAAGCGGCGATTGCCAAATATACTGCCAAATTTGGTGCAGGCACTGTGCCACGACCTGACTACTGGTCAGGCTTTCGGCTTAAACCAACATATTTTGAGTTTTGGCGGGACCGGAAGTTTCGCCTTCATGAGCGCATGACTTATAGCCTGAATGATACAGGCTCATGGAATGTGTCAGAACTTTATCCTTAATTTTTTATTAATAAAATCAGGTGGATAGGATAAATATGTAAGAAAGTTGCAATGGAGTTGTCATAATTTGACCCTAAGGTAAGCACTAACCTTTTTGTAGCGTTTATGGTGCCTTTGCATAGGTGTTTCATGCAAAGTATCCTGAAAGGTAGTGTGCCTATGTCCGTTCGTCTTCGTATTATTTTTGGTTTTCTTGCGATTATTGCTATTTTGGGCGGTGTTAATATCACATCGGCTTTAAAACTGCGCAGTTTAACAAGCTCATCAGATCAGATTGTTAAAAAAACCGAAGTTGTCCGCCTTGTTAACAACTATACGACAAGCGTCTTGGCGCAGGCGCATTCGCTTCGGTCATTTGCATATTCAGGCCTTGATCTGGATAAGCAGCAGGTTGAACTAAGCCGTGAAAATGCATCGCTGTTGAAAGATCAGGTGGTTGAGGTGCTTATAGCGTCTGAAAATAAAGATCAGGCTGACAAGCTTACGGTGGCAGATGCTAAATTTGATGAAGTATTTACACGCATTGAAAACCGCCTTGGTAATGATAGCGATGCCTTGCAGGTTGTGCTTGTAGGGATTGGTAAACTAACGCAGTCCTCTGGTGCATTTACGGATGCGCTCCAAAAAATTGGTGGTGCTGCACACCATGATATTGGTAGTAAATTCCCGTCACTGGTAGAGCGTTTTACACAGTCAAGTATTGCTTATATAGCATCTGATAAACAATTGGATTTTAATGAAGCTATTGCTGCGGGGGAAGAAGTCGATGCGGCTATAGCGGCTGCAGGTGACTATTTTAAATCGCTTCCGCGCAAGGAAAGAACTGTTATTCGATATGTGCGCAGGGATGCAGATGTTATTAGACAAAGCTTGAGGCAGCGTAATGCTGTCTCTGTTGGGCTTAACGATGCAATGAATGAACTGGTTGTTGCAACCCGTGCCATTAATACACTTACTGACACGATAAGGCACCATACACGCAGCAGCCAGACTGACGCTTTATCACAGATGAATGGGAATGTTTCAGATACTATATCGTCCAGCTTTACCGGGCTGGCTATAGGCGGCATTCTTGCTATCATTCTTGCTTATATTATTGGTGTATCTATTGCGAAACCCCTTGCCCGCATCACGCAGTCCGTGGCGCAGCTTGCAAGTGGTGATAAGGATGTGATTATTCCCTACAGCGCAAGGCGAGATGAAATTGGCAAGCTGGCTTCAGCCGCCAATGTTTTTAAAGATAAAGCTTTTGAGCTTGAGATGCTGGCGCAAGAAAAGCTCAAGGCGGAACTGGAAGCTGCAGAAGCATTGCGGCACCGGGATGCAGAGCAGGCTGCTATTATAGAACAAAAGCGAAATGAAGAAATTGCGAACAGAGCGGCCCGGCGTGAAATTCGCCGCCGACAGCGTCTTGCTATGGCAGATGAGTTTGAACAAAGAGTTTCGGGGATTGTGCAGGCTGTTATGAGTGCAGCAAAGGAAGTGGGACAAGCTTCACGCTCTCTTGTTGCGAATACGGAGCAAACACAGTTTCAGGTTAAAAATACATATTCGACTACAACAGAGGCAACATCCAGCGTGAGCGCTGTCGCAGAATCGACAGAAGAACTCGCTGTTTCATTTGAATCTGTAAGTGACGAACTGTCAGTAAGTGCTACTGTGGCGGGAGATGCTGCTAAGGAAGCTGTGAAAACCACGGAAACTGTTGCTAGTCTTAATCAGGCGGCGCTGCAAATTGGCGAAATTGTAAAACTTATTAATGATATAGCAGAACAAACCAATCTGCTTGCTCTTAATGCAACGATTGAAGCAGCGAGAGCCGGGGATGCCGGTCGTGGTTTTGCGGTTGTTGCCTCTGAGGTAAAAAACCTTGCTGCACAATCAAGTAAAGCTACCGCGCAGATTGCAGGCTATGTTGACAAAATTCAGAATGTTTCTTCTGATGCTGGTAAGGCCATATCAAATATTAGCGCTATAATTACAAAAATGAATTCAGTTACGCAGTCGGTAGTTGCCGCCGTTAACCAGCAATCCTCAGCAACACAGGATATAGCAGCTAACATTCAACAGCTTGCAAGTGGTACAGAAATTATGCGGGAAAGTGTTGGTATAATGGGTGGTGCAGCAGAGGAAACACAGACTATGGCTGTGGGCCTGAAAGGATATGCTGATAGTCTAATGACCGAAGCAGAGGCCCTTGGGTCACAACTTGGTAGGTTTCTTGATGAAATTCGTAGTGATCGAGAAGACAGCACTCAAGAAGAGGACGGCCTGATAAAATATGAGAATGTTATTAGGTTAAAAACCGCATAATGAGTGCTGTAAGCCTATCTTTTTCTCTAGATATTTCCCCTGTTTTTTGACGATACCGTATCCCGGTCTATTATCTAGTAGGGTATACTTCCGGTTCTGGGCGCCCAAGCCTTAAGAATACAGAGTTATCAAGGGATGAGGAATGATGGATGAAGCGTCAGCGCAGGCTATACAAGTAATATTTGATAAACAAAAACACGCGTACCTGAAAGAAGGTGCCGTGAGCGCGGCTGTTAGAAAAGACAGACTGAAACGCGCTTTAAAATGCCTGATGGACTATAAAGAAGAGTATATCAGCCTGATTTCAGAAGATTTTGGTAACAGATCAGCGGATACCACGCTGTTTGCTGATATTGTGGCCAGCTGTAGTGCCCTTAAAGGCGCCATCAAGCATGTTGATAGCTGGATGAAACCATCTAAACGATCTTTGCAATTTCCGCTCGGGTTGCTGGGGGCTAAAGCTGAAGTTGTGCCGCAGCCAAAAGGGGTAGTTGGCCTTATTACGCCTTGGAACTTTCCGCTCACAATGGTGTTTGTGCCGCTTGCACAGATGCTTGCGGCAGGCAACAGGGTTATGATCAAGCCGTCAGAAGCTATTCCCAGAACGGCAGCTTTCCTGAAGGATGTATTTTCCAGGCATTTTGATGAAACTGAAGTTTATGTAGTAACAGGAGGTGTGGATACAAGCGAAGCATTTGCTCGCCAGCCATGGGACCATCTTATGTTCACTGGCGCTCCAGCTATTGGGAAGCTTGTTATGCGTGCAGCAAGTGAAAACCTAACGCCTGTTACCTTAGAACTTGGCGGGAAAAGCCCTGTTATTGTTGGCAAGTCTGCTGACTTGCACATGGTGGCTGAACGTGTTGCCACCATGAAACATTTGAATGCCGGGCAAATTTGCCTTGCCCCAGACTATTTGGCTATTGATGCCGGCAGGCAGGATGCTTTTGTGGCAGAATATACTAAGCAGGTACATAAGATGTACCCAAGAATGCTTTCAAACGATCAATATACATCAATCATTAGTAGCAGACACTATGATAGACTTGCTGGCTATATAGAGGATGCACGGGCAAAAGGCGCTGACGTGAGGATGATTAACCCGGCGTTAGAAGATTTTGAAGGGCAAAACAAATCGAACAAAATGCCGTCTGTGCTTGTTCTAAATCCAAGTGATGACATGAAGGTGATGCAGGAAGAGATTTTTGGGCCTATTCTTCCCGTGCGCACTTATGAAAAAGTTGAGGATGTGGTTGATTATATAAATGCGCGACCCCGTCCGCTGGCACTATATTATTTTGGGCATGATACTAAGGAGCAGAATACTATTCTGTCACGAACAACATCAGGTGGTGTGACTGTGAATGATGTTTTATGGCATGGGGCCCATGAAAGCCTGCCTTTCGGGGGCGTTGGTAATAGTGGGATGGGACACTATCATGGCTATGAAGGTTTTTTAGAATTTAGCCACCAAAAGTCTGTTCTAAGGCACCCAAAGCTAAGCATTGGCAAGCTTTTAGGCGTTGTTCCGCCTTATACGGACACGCTTCGTAAAAATATTAAAAGGCAAATAGGAAGCTAGGAAACTTTAGGGGAAAATAATGACTGGTTTTGGTTTTCTAAGTGTTGGATCACTTGTGGTTGAAGACGGTGCATCGGCGCGTATTGCCGAGATTGTAAGACAACGGTTTGTCATGCAGAAAGTTTTGCTAGTGACCGATGTGGGCCTCGTAAAGCTGGGTTTGGTAAAGCCTGTTGCTGCTGCATTGGAAGAAAAAGGCGTATCTGTTACTATATTTGATCAGGTTGAGGCAGACCCTAGTGAGATGATTGTTCAGCAAGCAATAACAGCGGCTAAAAGCTGTGCGGCTGATGTTATTATTGGTTTTGGTGGGGGAAGTTCACTTGATGTGGCAAAGCTGGTTGCCGTTTTGGCGCAGTCTGATCAAGACCTTGCTGATATATACGGGCTGGATAAAGTGCAGGCCCGTAAGGTGCCGCTTGTTCAAATCCCTACAACAGCGGGCACCGGGTCTGAGGTTACACCCATTTCTATTATAACGACTGCAAACGACACCAAAATGGGGGTCGTTGATAGGCATTTGTTAGCTGATATTGCTATTCTTGATGCGACTTTAACGACAGGCCTTCCCGCATCGATTACAGCAGCAACCGGCATTGATGCTATGGTTCATGCCATTGAGGCCTATACATCTGCCATTAAGAAAAACCCTATGTCTGATGCGCTTGCTTGTGGTGCCTTAAAGCTGTTGGGGGATAATATTGTACTGGCTTGCAAGGATGGCTCAAACCTTACCGCACGGCGCGCCATGTTAACGGGTGCCATGATGGCGGGCGTGGCTTTTACAAATGCCCCGGTTGGTGCTGTGCATGCCCTTGCATACCCGCTGGGCGGCAGGTTCCACATTCCACATGGGTTATCAAACGCGCTGGTTTTGCCGCATGTTTTACGGTTTAACGCCCTTGAAGCGGGCGATATGTATGCAGAGCTTTCAACTGTAATTGGGCTTTCTGGAAATACGAACGAGACAAAAACAGCGGCATTCATTGACTGGCTGGAGAGTATTGCAGACACCGTTGGTATTGAAAGGCAACTAAGGCAGATGCGTATTCAAGAAACAGATGTTGAAGGGCTGGCAGCTGATGCGATGCGGCAAACCCGGTTGCTTGTGAATAACCCACGAGAAGTAACACTGGCTGATGCACGGGCTATTTATGAGGCAGCATGGTAATGGGCGCGGCACAAAAACGACTATTATCAAGCTATCGTCACAGTGCAGAAATTCAGACGCGCTGGATGGATAATGACATTTACGGGCATGTCAATAATGTTGTGTATTATAGTTATTTTGATACGGCGGTTAACCGTTTTTTGATAGAAGGCGGTGTGCTTGATATTCATGAAGGCAAGGTTATCGGCCTTGTGGTTGAAACGGGCTGTCAATATTTTGCACCTGTTGAGTTCCCTAAAAAAATTCAGGCTGGCATTGGTGTTTCTCGCATAGGGAACTCAAGTGTGCGTTATGAGATTGGCCTTTTTGCAGAAGGGCAAAACGAGCCTGTAGCACAAGGTTTTTTTATTCATGTTTATGTGGACAAAGTGACACGTCGCCCCACTTCATTACCAGATGAGTTTCGCAGGCTTCTGGAAACCATAGAACTTGCATGGTGATACTGACTGGGGAGAGATCAGTGGACGTTAAAGATAAAATAATTGTGGTAACAGGTGCGGCCAGCGGTATTGGTACAGCGCTTTCAGAAATGTTTGTGGCGTCTGGCGCAAAGGCTATTGCTGTAGCCGACATTGATTTTGATGGAGCGCAAGCTGTTGCCCGGCGTATTGGCGACAAAGCAAAGGCCTATAAGCTTGATGTAACAGATGAAAAAGCTGTGCAAGGTATGGTGGGTGACTTTGAGGCAGCTTACGGTGATATTGATCTATATTGCTCTAATGCTGGTATTTTATTTACGGATGGACCTGACTGGACAACGATCAGCCAGACTAATGAGCAGTGGCAGAAGATATGGCAGGTTAATGTCTTTTCCCATGTGCTAGCATGCCGTGCTGTTCTCCCTAAAATGGTAGAGCGCAAAAGCGGCGGCTTTTTAATTACCGCGTCTGCCGCCGGCCTTCTAAGCCAGATTGGTGATACTTCTTATTCCACCACAAAACATGCAGCGGTTGGTTTTGCGGAAAGTCTGGCAATTACCCACGGGGATGATGGTATTTATGTTGGCTGTGTGTGCCCTCAAGCGGTGAAGTCAAAAATGACGGCTGGGGCAGGCGGCAAAAGCTCTGCCGCGGTAGACGGTGTTATGGAAGCAGATGAATTTGCCAGCCGCGTTCTTGCGCAAATGAGGGAAGGGCGGTTTATGATTAGACCCCACGCTTCTGTGGAACAGTATTTCCAGAATAAAGCTATGGATTATGACCGCTGGGTTGCGGGAATGCGTAAGTTACGTCGCATACAAATGGAAACCACAGGGCAGCCTATTTAGGAGTAAAAACATGGATTATACAAAATTACTGGATTTCACGGGGAAGGTTGTTTTTGTATCTGGCTCTTCCCGCGGTATTGGGGAAGCAATTGTACGGGCGTTTGCTGCAAACGGCGCCAGAGTTATTGTTTCATCGCGAGATCAGGAAGCCTGTGAAAAGGTTGCAGAAAGTATTCGAAACGATGGCGGTGATGCTGTAGCTAAAGCCGCCCACGCGGGCAAGATGCAAGATGTAACGGCTATATTTGAATGGATTAAAGCTGAATTTGGTAGTCTTGATGTGCTTGTTAACTGCGGCGGTACCAACCCTTTTTATGGGTTAGCGGGTGAAACGCCAGAGGCTGCCTTTGATAAAACAATTGATGTAAACCTTAAGGGGCCTTTTTACCTTTCGGCAGAAGCTGTGAAGCTTATGAAAGAGGCAGGTAAGGGGGCAATTGTGAATGTAGCCTCCATTGATGGAATCAGGCCCGGAAAACTTAGGGCAATATACTCTATGACAAAAGCCGCGCTTATCATGATGACAAAAGCATATGCACAGGAATATGGCCACAGCGGAATACGCGTTAATGCTATTTGTCCCGGGCTTGTGGAAACAAAAATGACCAAGGTGTTTACGGCTGATGAAAAGCAATTAAAAAGGATGACAGATACATTTCCTGTTCAGCGCTCAGGCCAGCCTCAAGATATGGTTGGCGGCGTGCTGTATCTGGCTTCAGATGCTGCAGACTATACAACCGGCACAACACTGGTTATGGACGGCGGCGTTACAATATAGGGGATGGTGGTGAGCGAAGAACTGAACAAAACGGTTAAGGTCCGTGAAGGTGAAGAACTTGATGCGAAGCAGATTGATACAATTCTAAAGGATCGTATCAGCGGGCTGGTGGGGACACCGGTTATTCGGCAGTTTGCTAGCGGTCATTCAAACCTTACATATTCCATTCAGTATAATGACCGTAATCTGGTGCTGCGCCGCCCACCCTTTGGCACGCGGCCAAAGTCTGGTCACAGCATGATCAGGGAATACCGGGTAATGAATGCGATTAAGCCTGCATTTCCCGCTGTGCCACACACCTATTTTCATATGACAGACGAAGAAAGCCCGCTTGGTGCAGAGTTCTATGTGATGGAGCAGGTAGAAGGCCGCAAGCTTGAGCGTGATATTCCCGCTGACTGGCACTTTGGTGCGGAAGAAGGCCGTAAATTGTGCCTATCCTTTTTTAACCGATTGATAGACCTGCATAAAGTTGATTTTAAAGCTATCGGGCTTGATGATTTTGGTAAGCCGGAGGGTTATGTTGAACGGCAGATTCTTGGCTGGAATAGCCGGTATGAACGTGCCGTAACCGACGATGTTGAGAGTTTTGAAGATGTGCGGAAATGGCTCGTTGAAAAGATGCCTTCTGGAGAGGTGGGGCATTCTATTTTACACGGTGATTACAGGTTGGACAATGTTATTTTATGTGAAAACAACCCCTTTGAAATAAAGGCTATTCTGGATTGGGAAATAAGCGCGCTTGGTGACCCCTTGATGGACCTAGGAAATACGCTGGCTTACTGGTCGCAGGACGGTGACCCGGAGGAGCTTATCAATATGCGTATGCAGCCATGCAATGCACCGGGTATGCTGCGGCGCGAGGAAATATGTGAGCTTTATGAAAAAGCGACAGGATATGACCTTAAAGGCTTTGCTTACTACCATGTTTACGGCGTTTTCCGGTTAGCCGTTATATTACAGCAAATCTATTACCGCTATTATCACGGGCAGACTAAAAACCCTGCCTTTGCAGCTTTTGGTAAACGAACCAATTTACTGGGTAATTATGCCCGTAGCCTAATTGAAAAATCAGATATCTAATTATTTTTCATAAAAATGTTCAATTGTCTGGATTTGTTTATAAAGTGCTAACGAACTATCCTGTACAAAGGGTGTATGACAGAACGTATCGCCTTTTCGCTAGCCCTTGACTTGCTCTTTAATGGGCAGGATATGGATTATTGCGAGCGCCCGATTAGCCTTTCAGTTTTTGAAACAATGGCTATGTTTCAGGATTTGAAAGAGCGATCCCAAATCGGGGTTATTGGCCCCGGTGGTGGCAGGCTTTTGAAAACGCTTCTTGAACGTGGCCATATTGTTGATGCCTATGAAGGGCGCGATGAGTGCACCAATCATATAAGGAAGCATTTCGGCGATATTGGTTCGCTTAAAATTTTGCCGGTAAGCCATTTGAATGAGCCAATAAGGCGCAGTAAAATGAGTTATTCAGCTTTGTTTTGTATGGATGACTTAAGAGCGTTCCGCGAACGGCAAGAATGGACTGCAGAAGTGCAGAGCATTATAAAACCGGGTGGGTATTTTGTATATTCCCAAGTTTCAAACAAGTTGCCTAAAAAAAGGAACACCCTTAGTAAATATTTTGAACATGTTGGTAATTATAATGTTTCGGAAGAAACAGCCCAGATGATCAGGGATAGCTATTTCAGTCTTGATGAGTGGGAACCCCAACACGATGAAAAGAAAATGGCCATGAAGACGCTTGATATGATTGAAGTGGCCTCTAACCTGCGCCGTAGTATTCGTAGTGGTGTTGAAATTCGCTATATGGTTTGGCGCAGGAATAAGACCTGAAGCGTCTTGTTAGGGTTTATTTTTTCAGCCTAAGCAGACACTCTTGTGATGTTGAAGCTAAAAGGGTGCCATTGGCCGCATAAAGCGCCCCACGAGCAAGCCCGCGCCCATGGCCAGACCAGTATCCTTCTGTTTGGTAATAAATCCACTCATCAACTCTGAAATTATCTTCATGGTACCACATGGTGTGGTCAAGACTTGCAACCGTTTTAAGCTTTGGGTCTAGCGGTGTCATGGCGTGAGGGCGAAGGCTACTGCTCAAGAATGCAAAGTCAGAGATATAAGCAAGTAACTGCGAGTGTAAATTTTGGTCGTCGCCTATTTTTTCTTTTAAGCGGAACCAGTAGCCCCCTGTGACCGGGTCTTTTGGCATGGGGTTGATAGGGTCTAGCCTGTCAATCGATCGCATTTCAAAGGGCATATACAGGTTTACTGGCGCTGTTTTGGTATAGGCCTCGAATAGTTTAGCATTATAGGCTTCGTCGTCATCGAGGTCTTCAGGTTTGGGCACCGATTTGGACATGTTGATCTGGTGAGAAAGGCCTTCTTCGCCGCTATGGTAGGATATGGCAATATTGAAAATGGCTTCACCGTTTTGAATGGCGACCACCCGGCGTGTTACAAAACTGCGGCCATCCCTAATGGGGTCAACATCGTAAATGATAGCCTGACCGGAAATGCCGGGGCGCAAAAAATAACAGTGCAGTGAATGGATTTTAAAGCTGGGGTCAACAGTGTGGTTAGCTGCTTCCATAGCCTGTGCCACAACATGCCCGCCAAATACATGGCTATTTGGCCATTCATTTGGGTGCCCACGAAAAAGGAGCGTGTCCAAGCGCTCCAGTTTCATTTTGGTAATTAGATTTTGTAGATAACTCATATACACCTTCAAAAGCGAAAACTGGAGTCTAGCCTGTCCATTTTACGCAGTAAAGCAGGCCAGACAAGGTTGTCGGCACCTTTAGCGCCTGCAACTACTCTAAGATCTCTAACGGCGTTGTCGACACTTTCTTTACTTGGCTGATAAAGTTTTTGCCCTGTTGACTGGCTTAATATCTGAATTCGGCAAGCTTTTTCAAGAAAGTACATTAACTCGAAAGCCTGCGGTATTGTAGATGCGGCTGTTAGGGTACCGTGATTGCGCAGAATTAAAGCATTTTTGCTTCCTATATCAGCTACAAGGCGCTGCTTTTCACCGTCATTGACAGCAAAGCCCTCATAGTCGTGGTAGGCAACAACAAGCCACGGCGGAATGGCTGACTGGCACATAGGTAAAAGGCCGTCTGCTTGATTGGAAACGGCAATACCATAATCCGTGTGCAGATGAATTATACAGTGCGCATCATCTCTTGCCTGATGGATAGCGCTGTGAATAACAAACCCAGCAGCATTTGGAAAGAGCGGTGTATCCATAAGTTTTTGGCCGTTTGTATCAACCTTTAACAAGGCAGAAGCTGTCATCTCTTCAAACATCACGCCAAGGGGGTTTATTAAAAACTGGTCTTCTGTGCCAGGTACGCGGGCTGATAGGTGTGTGTAAATAAGGTCATCCCAGCCAAAGTATGCACAGAGGCGGTATGCTGCGGCCAAATTTATCCGCGCTTCCCATTCTATATCCGAGACCTGATCTTTCAGTGATGGTATGTCTATTTTCCCCGTTTCCATTGCTTTCCCCTTTCGCTATTCAACATTTTCATAATCGCCATAATATTGGGCGAAACGTAAAAAATATACTTTCTATTCTTGACTTAGGGCGCTTGCGGACGATTTCACTCCTACAAGATAAAATCTTATAGGAATTGTGGATAAAATATGAGCGACTTGGAAAAATTCCGTAGTGAAACACGAGTATGGCTTGCAGAAAACTGCCCATCCTTGATGCGTACACCAATTCAGAATGATGCAGATACTTGCTGGGGCGGTAGAAAATTTGTTTTTCAGTCGGATGACCAAAAGCTGTGGTTAGAGCGTATGGGCGCAAAAGGCTGGACTGTTCCCACATGGCCAAAGGAATACGGCGGCGGCGGCCTAACAAAAGCTGAAGCTAAAGTTCTCTCGGAAGAAATGCAGCGTATTGGTGCCCGCTCACCACTCTCAAGTTTTGGTATATGGATGCTAGGGCCAGCATTGCTTGAATTTGGTACGGAAGAACAAAAGCTTGAGCATCTCCCGAAAATTGCGCGCGGGGAAATTCGCTGGTGCCAAGGCTATTCAGAACCAAACGCCGGGTCAGACCTTGCAAGTTTGGCGACAAAAGCTGAAGACAAGGGCGATCATTACTGTGTAACGGGCCAGAAAATATGGACCAGTTATGCAGATAAGGCAGATTGGATTTTTTGTCTGGTACGCACAGATTTTTCTGTCAGCAAGCATTTGGGCGTAAGCTTTGTCTTGTTTGACATGGAAAGCAAAGGCGTTTCTACCCGACCCATTACTTTGATCTCTGGTAATTCACCGTTCTGCGAAACCTTTTTCGATAGTGTGATGGTGCCCAAAGAAAACCGGGTGGGTGCAGAGGGTGCCGGCTGGACGATCGCTAAATACTTACTCACCCATGAACGTGCCTCTATTAGCGATATGTTTGGCACCGTATCCTTGAGTGACCTTGCTGTCGAAAAACGCGGCGTTGAAGGTGGTAGGCTTAAGGACGGCATGCTCAGGCACCAAATTGCCGAGCATGAAATAGACCGCGCTGCATTTCTTATAACGCTTGAGCGAGCCGCTGATGAAGCAAAAGCAGGCGCAAGTCTGGGCGCCTTTTCTTCTATGCTCAAATATTATGGAACAGAGCTAAATAAAGATAGAAACGAGCTGGTTTTAAAAGCTGCTGGCTCTGATGCGTTCGAGTGGGAAGGGCAGTTTTCCAACAATGGTGAACTGGCAAAAAGCTGGTTGCGCAGTAAAGGCAATTCTATTGAAGGCGGTACGTCAGAAGTGCAATTGAACATTATTTCCAAGCGTATTTTGGACCTGCCAGCTTAAGGGGTTGATAGATGGTATTATTATTAAACGAAGAACAACAGCTCCTTAAAGATTCTGCTGAAGGTTTTTTTGAAACGAAAGCACCGGTTTCAGAACTGCGCCGATTGCGCGATGATCGCAGTGAAACAGGCTATAACCCTGCTTTATGGCAGGAAATGGCAGAAATGGGCTTTGCCGGGCTATTGGTGGATGAAAACCACGGCGGGCTTTCTTTTGGGTATGTAGGGGCAGGTGTTCTTGCCGAAGAAATTGGTAAAAACCTCTCGGCGTCACCGTTTTTGGCAAGCGCGGTTATTGCTGCGCCGCTTATTTCCTTATTGGGAACAGACGATCAAAAAGAAACACTTTTACCGCTTTTGTCTGGCGGCGAAATAACAGCTACACTTGCTGTGGATGAAACAGGGCACCATAGCCCGGCATCTAGTACGCTGAAAGCTGAAGCTATAGCAGGTGGATATAAGCTATCTGGCATGAAAACATTTGTGCCAGAAGGTGCCACTGTAGATAAAATCATTGTACTAGCTCGCACACCTGACAAAAAGGGTAATGAGCATGGTGGCTTTAGCCTCTTCATAGTTGACCGTGGCACGAAGGGGCTCATTGTTGATCCTGTTGTTATGGCTGATAGCCGAGGATGGGCCAAACTTACATTTGAAGGTGTTGTGGTACAAGAAAGCGCTTTGCTGGGCAAAGAAGGCACAGCGCTTGATGCTTTGAACGTTATCCTGGAAAAAGCCAATGTAGTTATCGCAGCCGAACTGCTGGGCATTGCGCAGCACTGCCTTGATAAGACGGTCTCATACCTTAAAGAGCGCAAGCAGTTCGGTGTGCTTATCGGTAGCTTTCAGGGGCTTCAACACCGGGCAGCCAAACTTTTTAGTGAAATTGAAGTAACACGCTCCGCTATTTTAAAAGCATTACAGAGCTCTGACAGCCCGCAAGGCCCCGGTGCTCTTTCTAATATTGCAAAGGCACGTGCTTGCAAAACAGTTGAGCTTGCTACCAATGAGGCCATTCAGATGCATGGCGGTATTGGTATGACAGATGAATTTGACATGGGCTTTTATATCAAAAGGGCTCGGGTACTGCAAAACCTGTATGGGGATTATAATTACCATGCAGACCAGTTCGCCCGCAAAAGTGGTTATTAGAAAGGACAGGACTATGGATTTAGGGCTTTCAAAAAAGGCTGAAGAACTTCGGGGAAGGGTTCGCACCTTCATTGATACATATGTGGTTCCTGTTGAAGATGAATTTCATCATGAAGTTGGCAAGAATGGTAACCGCTGGGAATACACGGCTCGTATGACCGAAATTCTTGAAGGCTTGAAAAATCAGGCAAAAAAAGATGGTTTGTGGAATTTTTGGCTGACTGACTCTGACGCGGGCTTTGGCCTTAGTACTGTTGAGTATGCATATTTGGCAGAAGAAATGGGGCGCTCTCAGCTTGCCGCAGAATCGTTTAATTGTAGCGCGCCTGACACTGGTAATATGGAAGTGCTTGAACGTTACGGCACTCCTGAGCATAAAGAAAAATGGCTAAAGCCGCTTTTAAACGGTGAAATTCGCTCAGCTTACTTGATGACAGAACCCGATGTGGCGTCTTCTGACGCAACCAATTTGGAGATGAGCGCGGTACTGGACGGTGATCACTATATTCTAAACGGGGAAAAATACTGGGCATCAGGTGCAGGTGATCCACGCTGCAAAATCTATATTGTAATGGTTAAGACCGGCGATGAGAACACGCCGCGTAAAAACCTGCATAGCATGATTTTTGTGGAAGCTGGCGTGCCGGGTATTGAAGTACTGCGCCCCATGATGGTGTTTGGTCATGATGACGCCCCGCACGGTCATATGCACATTAGGTTCACAAATGTTAAAGTGCCGAAGGAAAACCTTATACTTGGTATTGGGCGGGGCTTTGAAGTGTCTCAAGGCAGGCTTGGGCCTGGCCGTATTCATCACTGCATGCGATCTATTGGTGCTGCTGAGCGTGCACTTGAATTACTGTGCCAGCGCGCTGTTACAAGGGAGGCTTTTGGTAGGCCGCTTGCGAAACTGGGCGCAAACTATGACATTATCGCCGAAGCACGTATCGAGATAGAAATGGCACGGTTGCTGTGTCTGAAAGCAGCTTACATGATGGACACGGTCGGCACACAGGCTGCGCAACCTTATATTTCGCAGATCAAGGTTGTTGCCCCGCGCATGGCGCTAAAGGTAATTGATGAGGCTATGCAGTTGCACGGTGGGCGTGGCATTAGTCAGGATTTCCCGCTTGCTGCTATGTGGCACGGTCAGCGCACACTTAGATTTGCTGACGGCCCAGATGCCGTTCACCGTATGGTTATCGCCCGTACAGAGCTTGCCAAATATCGTTCAAACAGCGTTTAGGATAGCTTTGTGGATATCAGTAAGCTTTTTGATGTCACAGGCAAGGTCGCACTCGTCACCGGGGGTGGGTCTGGTATTGGCACCATGGCGACAGAAGCGCTGGTGCGGGCAGGGTGCAAGGTTTACATCGCATCGCGCAGGCTGGCGAGCTGTGAAGCTGTTGCGGCGGAACTGAATGCGATTGGCCCCGGTCAGGTTATTGCATTGCAGGCAGACCTTATGACACCAACAGGTACAGACACGCTGGCTGCTGCCTTAAAAGAGCATGAAGACCATCTGAATATTCTTGTGAATAATTCAGGCATGGCTTGGGGGGCGCCTTTTGAGGAATTTCCTCGGCAGAAATGGGATGAGGTTCTAACGCTTAACGTGACAGCAATGGCAGACTTAACACGGCTGTTGCTGCCACTGTTAAAAAAAGCAGGCTCTGCAGAAGACCCGGCAAGGGTGATTAACCTTGGTTCTATTGCCGGAACGAGACCGCTCACGAACATGGCTTATAGCTACGGCGCGAGTAAGGCAGCTATTCACCATCTTACCCGCATGCTCGCGGCAGAACTTGGGAATGATCATATAACAGTGAATGCAATTGCACCGGGGCCTTTCCCCAGCCGCATGATGGCACATGTCACTGAAAATGAAACAAGACGTCAGGCAATGGAAGCCTATATTCCATTGCACAGGCTGGGCCAGCCAGAGGACATTGCTGGCATATTGCTTATGCTTACATCCCGTGCGGGCAGCTATATTACAGGCGGCATTATTCCCGTTGATGGCGGTATGTCTGCAACACCGTAACGAATCGAACGAATCGAATTTACTTTGATTCGAAATTTTAGCGTTTTTTTGAGTGCACTAGGTAAAATATAAAACTGGGAGCTGTGAGGCCAATGACAATAAAGGTCGATAAAACTGAAATAAATTCATATATTGGCAAAGAAACTGGTGTTTCTGATTGGTTTCATATTGATCAGGACCGCATCACCAAGTTTGCAGAGGTTACTGAAGATTATCAATTTATTCATGTTGACCCTGTCGCGGCTGCGGCAACGCCTTTTGGGTCAACGATTGCACACGGCTTTCTGACACTATCAATGCTTTCACACCTTGCAGCTGGTAGCAGTTTATATATCAATGGCACTGTAATGGGTATTAATTACGGCTGCGAAAAAATACGGTTTTTGGCGCCCGTTAAGGTGAACAGTGACATTCGTGCACGTGTTAAATTGCTCGCCGTAGATGAAAAACCCGGTAATCGCTTTTTGATGAAAAGCGAAATTACTATTGAAATTAAAGATGAAAAAACACCTGCATTGGTAGCCGAATGGCTAACGATGATGGTCGTTGAAGCATAAGATACAGTTTGGAGAAAATATAAATGAGCATTCGATATGATGATCAGGTAGCAATTGTAACGGGCGCTGGAGGCGGCCTGGGGCGTAGCCATGCTCTTGCTTTAGCGGCACGGGGCGCCAAAGTTTTGGTTAATGATTTGGGCGGCGATGTTCATGGTAGCGGAGCATCGTCAAGTGCAGCCCAAGCTGTTGTGAAAGAAATCATTGATGCGGGCGGTGAAGCCATTGCAAATGGTGCCAATGTTTGTGATGAAGCACAAGTGGCTGCCATGGTGAAACAGGCTATGGATACATGGGGTCGGGTTGATATTCTTATAAATAACGCTGGTGTACTGCGCGATAAAACCTTTGTTAAAATGGAAGCTGAAGACTTTAACTTTGTCTTGCAGGTGCATGTGATGGGGGCGGTCAACTGCACTAAGGCAGTGTGGGAAATTATGCGCGAGCAAAATTATGGCCGCATCGTTATGACCACATCTTCTTCAGGTCTGTATGGGAATTTTGGACAGTCAAATTACGGCGCGGCAAAAATGGCCCTTGTTGGTTTTATGAATACTCTGTGCCTTGAGGGTGCAAAATATAATATCCGTATAAACAGCCTAGCGCCTTTTGGCGCGACACGCATGACAGATGGTTTATTGCCAGAAGAAATTTTCAATATTTCAACACCGGAAGCTGTAACGGCAGGTTTGCTAACACTGTGCGATAAAGATAGCCCAAACCGGCTTATCTTGTGTGCTGGTGCGGGTGGATATTCAAAAACGGTTATTTATGAAACTGAAGGCATTTACCTAAAGCCGGAAGATCAAACACCCGAAAATGTTAGAGCGTCTTTTGGTGAGCTTTCAGATCCGGCTGATCAGCAAGAATATATTCAGGGCGGCCAGCAAGGCGCAAAATATGTTGGCAAGGCTGCAAAAGCCCTTGGCCTAAAACTTTAACAGGAGCAAAAATTATGCGTGAAGCAGTTATCGTATCCACGGCGCGTACCCCAATTGGGCGTGCCTATAAAGGCGCCTTCAATGCAACCCATGCACCGTCTCTAGGAGGGCATGCTATTGAACAGGCTGTAAAACGTGCAGGCATTGAGGGTGCTGAGGTTGAAGATGTGATTATGGGCTGTGCCTTAACCCAAGGTTCTGCCAGTATGAATATTGGCCGAATGGCTGCCCTTAAAGCGGGCCTGCCAGTTACTGTTTCTGGCATGACACTGGACCGCCAGTGCTCATCGGGCATGATGGCAATTGCAACCGCGGCTAAACAAATTATTAGTGATGGTATGGATGTTGCCGTTGGTGGCGGCCTTGATAGTATTTCACTTGTGCAAAATGAGCATATGAATAAGTTTCAGGTTGTAGACCCAAGCCTTGTTGCCATGCACAAGGATGTTTACATGCCTATGCTGCAAACTGCAGAAGTAGTAGCCAAACGCTATAATATTAGCCGGGATGTAATGGATGAATATAGCCTGCAATCACAGCAGCGAACTGCCGCCGCACAGCAGGCGGGCAAGTTTGATGATGAGATAGTGCCGCTTGCCACAAAAATGGCTGTTGTGAACAAGGAAACAAAGGAAATGACTTTCCATGATGTTACCCTTGAAAAAGACGAAGGCAACCGCCCTGAAACAACCCTTGAAGGCCTAAGCGGTTTAAGAACTGTAATTGAAGGCGGCACAATTACAGCAGGCAACGCTAGCCAGTTATCTGATGGTGCTTCAGCAGCAGTATTAATGGAAGCAAAGGTTGCTGAGCAAAAAGGCCTGGCACCTCTTGGTATATACCGTGGTATTGCGGTTGCAGGCCTAGAACCTGATGAAATGGGTATAGGGCCGGTTTATGCCATTCCAAAACTGTTGAAGAAAAATGGTTTGACCATGGACGATATTGGCCTTTGGGAATTGAACGAAGCCTTTGCTGTGCAGGTACTGTATTGCCGCGATAAATTGGGCATTCCAAATGACCTGCTGAATGTGAACGGCGGCGCAATTTCTATAGGGCATCCATACGGTATGTCTGGCGCCCGTATGGTGGGGCATGCTCTTATTGAAGGTAAACGACGCGGTGCAAAATATGTTGTTTGCACTATGTGTGTTGGCGGCGGTATGGGCGCAGCAGGCCTTTTCGAAGTCGTTTAATAGTGTTGAGAGCAGGTTATGATCCTGCTCTCATTTTATCTATAGGGGAAGATTATGAAAGCTGTACTGTGCCGCGAACTTGGAATGGCCGATAAATTAACGGTTGAAACTATTGATGCACCAAAGCTTGGTAAAGGCGAGGTTCTGATCGAGGTAAAAGCCGCTGGTTTAAACTTCCCTGACGTCTTGATTATTCAGGGAAAGTACCAGTTCAAGCCGGATATGCCATTTACGCCGGGCGGCGAGGGTGCTGGCGTTATTAAAGAACTTGGTGAAGGTGTAACCAATGTAAAGGTTGGTGATAAGGTTATTTTCACCAACCAGGTTGGCGGTTTTGCAGAACAAGCTGTTGCCAAGGCTGCTGTATTGATCCCTATGCCAGAAGGCATGCCTTTTGAAGTGGGTGCCGGTTTTACAATTACATATGCAACAAGCTATCACGCGCTTAAACAGCGGGCAAATTTGCAAAAAGGTGAAACAATACTGGTGCTTGGTGCAGCGGGCGGCGTTGGGCTGGCAACGGTTGAACTGGCAAAGGCTATGGGGGCAACAGTAATTGCGGCAGCCAGCAGCGATGAAAAACTGGAAGTCTGCAAAAAGGCTGGCGCAGATATGGTTATCAACTACACCACAGAAGACCTAAAAGAACGCATTGATGTGCTTACAGAAAGGCGCGGCCTTGATGTTGTGTATGATCCGGTTGGGGGCGACTATACAGAAGTTGCTCTTCGCCGTATGGCGCCGGGTGGGCGTTTGTTAGTTATTGGTTTTGCGGCCGGTGATATACCGCGTATACCGATTAATCTGTGTCTTCTGAAGCAGTGTTCAATTGTTGGTGTGTTTTGGGGGGCTTGGGCACGCGCAAACTCTGCGGGCCAAATCCAAAATATGCAGGAAATGTTTGGTATGTTTAAGTCTGGTATCATTAACCCATTGGTGAATGATGTATTTGCGCTTGATGATATAAAAGCTGCATATGATTGTCTCACAGAGCGTAAGGCAAAAGGCAAAGTTATTATTAAACCCTGATTAATTTCTAGACTGTTTAGTCTGGAAATGGATAGAGTATACGTAACCGTATTCTTCTTATAACACGTCGGGTATTTAATGAACGCACTTCGATTGATTGCAGGGAAAACTGCGCGAGCCAGAATTAAACAAGATGGTCTGACGCCAGAGATGATTAAGATGGTGCTGGGGGCTTCTGGCGGCCCTAAATGGCTTGTTCTTTTGGGTTTGGATAAGTTTGTTTTTGGGCACTGGCTTCATACCAGTACACATAAGATTGATTTAATTGGTTCCTCAATTGGTGCATGGCGTATGGCAAGTGCAGCACACCCTAATGCGCTCAAAACTATCGAAACATTTATAGGCCTTTATATGCAGTTTAGGTCTGAACATGCCGCTAATGCAGAGGTTTTGACCACAGCTTCCTATTCGTTTCTCCATAAACTCTATAGCCCAGCAGAAGCGACAAGACTTGTGATAAACCCTTTAAGAAACCTGAATATTGTAACCGCTAGAGTGAAGGGACTACGCGAAAATTCATCAAGATTTAAGGAAGCAGGGAGTATTATTGTATCTGCAGCTGCAAATTCACTAAGGCGTGATCATTTGGCAAAGTTTTATGAACGTGTGGTTTTTTATTCGGGGGAGCATGAGGCTTGCCCAGAAGCATGGAGTGGTTTTAGTCAGAGTAATGTTAAATTGAGCGGTGATATTTTAGCAGACGTATTAATGGCAAGTGGTTCTATTCCATTTGTGGGGGAGCCTGTTATCAACATTGAAGGTGCCCCAAAGGGTGTTTACCGTGATGGCGGTATTATCGATTATCACTTTGATACACCTTGGAATATTGATGATGGTATTATTCTGTATCCGCATTTTTATCCATACCTGATACCGGGTTGGTTTGATAAGCGAATAAAGTCACGAGTGGTTAAGGGTGCGGTTTGGGATAATATTCTACTTTTAGCTCCCAGTGAGGCTTTTATCCAGGCGCTTCCAAAAGGTAAAATCCCCGATAGGAATGATTTTATCTCTATGAATGATGCAGAAAGACTAAATTACTGGGCGGCAGTTACAAAGGAAAGCGAGCGATTGGCGGAAGAGTTTGCTGATTGTCTGGAAGAACCAGATAAACTTTATGCACGGCTTGAAATTGCACCTGCATAAGCATTGAAGATTAATGGGGAAGAAAATGGCAAATATTGAGTTTACAGCTGGCGATATGCTGGGCAAGCATATGGGAGATATTGTTAACAAAAGCGTTGCTGAATATGGTGATAGACCTGCATTTAGCTGTATTTTGCCGACTGGGCATTCAGCTACATTAAGTTACCGTGAACTGGGTGAGCTTTCTGACGCTGTTGCTGTTTACTTACGAGAAGAATTAAAGCTTGTACCTGATGATGTTGTTGCCATCCAATCTCCTAATGTTTTGGCATATCCTGTTTTGGCATTCGGCATTTTTAAGGCTGGATTAACCGTTACGAATGTTAACCCACTATATACCCCTGAAGAAACCAACCACCAGCTAAAGGATAGTGGGGCAAAAGTTTGGTTTATCATCGATGTATTTGGCAACAGGGTTGATGAATCTATTGTTGGAACTAAGGTTGAAAAGGTTTTTAAAATATCTTTGGTTGATTTCTTTCCGACGGTGCAGCGTGTTTTGCTTGGCTTTGCAATGAAACATATTAAAAAAATTGTGCCCGCCTTTACAGGCACTCTCGAAGGGACCATGCAGGATGTTATAAAAAAAGGCCGTGAGCTATTAACGACAGTAGCAGATATGAGCCTTTACACACAGCATGTTGGCTATGATACAATCGCGATTTATCAGTACACAGGGGGTACTACCGGAAGAAGTAAAGGCGCAGAGCTAACGCACGGAAATATTGTTGGTAATATATCGCAGTTCTCAAAACAGGGTAGTTTTGAAATTGAATCAAACGACATTTTATTGCTTATTTTACCCCTATATCATGTGTACGCATTGGCTGTCGGGGCGTTAAACAGCGTTACAAAAGGGCTTCATGTTGTTTTAGTTGCAGTCCCTAGGCCGCTCTCAAATTTAAAACCTGCCTTTGATAAGTTCGATATAACAATTATGCCGGGTGTGAATACATTGTATTTGGGGCTAATGCAGGAAAAGTGGTTCCTCGATAACCCGCCTAAAACATTACGGCTGTGTTCGTCTGGTGCTGCGCCGCTTCAGCCTGCTACGGCTAAGGCATGGGAAAGCCTGGTGGGCACTAAAATACGCGAAGGGTACGGACTTACTGAAAGTACCTGCGTTGTTTCGTCAACTCCGTTTAATGTAGAACCTAGGGCAGGCTCGTGTGGTTTACCGTTGCCGGGTACAGAGACACGCATAGTTGATAGTGAGGGCAACATAATGCCTACAGGGGAAGTCGGTGAGCTTCTTATTAAAGGACCGCAGATTATGAAAGGGTACTTGAATAATCCTGAGGCTACAAATGCAACAATCGTTGATGGTTGGCTTAAAACTGGTGATATCGCCAAGCTTGATGAAGATGGCTATATATATATCGTTGATCGATTGAAAGACATGGTGATTGTATCTGGTTTCAATGTGTACCCTGCTGATATTGAGGATATACTCACGCGCCATGATAAAATTGGTGATGCTGCTGTTGTTGGTGTCCCTGATGCCGAAACCGGAGAGCGTGTAATTGCCTACGTTGTTAGCAAAGACAAAGCTTTATCTGAGCAAGATATAATCGCATATTGTAAGCATCACCTGACCAGTTATAAGGTTCCAAAGACCATTGTTTTTCTGGATGAACTACCAAAATCGCCTGTCGGTAAAGTGTTGCGGCGTGAATTAAGGGACATGGCCTTAAAGTCTTTTTGCGGTACAAAATAGGACACACTATGGATTTGAATCTTGTGGGTAAACGCGTTCTTGTAACAGGTGGCACACGGGGGATCGGTGCTGCTATTGTGAAAACTTTCCTGATGGAAGGTGCTGACGTTGCCTTTTGTGCCAGAAATAGTGAGCAGGTTGACGCGGTTACAGCTACTTTACAGGTAGAAGGTTACACTGTTTACGGTGCAGTTTGCGATGTATCAGATACGCAAAGCTATATACACTGGATTGAGGAAGCCGTAGCAAAGTTAGGCGGCGTTGATATATTTGTTCCAAATGTTAGCGGCGGTGCCCATGCTGGCGATGAGGGCTGGAATAGCGCTTTTCAGATTGATTTGATGGGGGTTGTTAAGGGCTGCGAAACTATTTTACCGCATCTGGCAAGTAAAGGCGGATCAATTGTGGTTATTACCAGCATTGCAGGGTTGGAAGCGACAGGTGGGGTATCAGCTTATAATACAGTTAAGACGGGGCTAATTACTTACGCAAGCCAGCTTGGTGAAATGGTTGCAAGGCATAATGTCAGGGTAAACTGCGTGTCTCCCGGGCCCGTTTATGTTGAGGATGGCTTTTGGGGGCAGATAGAGAAAAATCAGTCCGACACATTCAAGGCAGTGTGTGCTGCTCACCCACTTGACAGAATGGCAACCACTCAAGAGGTTGCGAATGCAGTAGTTTTTCTAGCAAGTCCACTAGCGTCATGGGTTACACGCACAAATCTAATCGTTGATGGTGGCTTTACAAGGCGCGTTCAGTTTTAGTCATTTTGAAACATGCAGATAGTTTATATAGGCACCTGATTTTTAGGCCTTTATTGCTATGTTAAGATTTACGCGATAGGCTGCTTTCAGATTAGCTTTTATGGATAGTTTTCTATAGGTATGAGACATTTTCTAAGCACCATTCCTTGGATAACTGCTGTCGCTACGATGCTGGCGACCATGTTAATGTATTATCATATACATTCCACAGTACTCAGTTACATACCTGTTTTGTCTGTTGGCGTCATTGGTGGCCTTGTTGGTCTTGGAATACAATTCATTATTAAGTATTTCTGGATAAGGCCAGAGGCGATGTTTTTAGAGATAATTCGCGCTCATATTGAAGGTAAGCAAGATGATGAACTTTCAGTGGATGAAAGCGCCCTCCGAAATAGGCCTGATTTAATCTCTGCTGCAGAATTAGTGAGGAATGCTGTTTTAGAATCAGAAACCCTTCACATCAGGATTACGGGTTTAGAGAAAAACCTTCAGCAGGTTTTGCAAGATAAACGTAGAAACGAAGCAATTCTCAAAGAGCAGAGAGAAGCCTTTGCAAAACTTGCAAATGAATTATCAAAGGCACGTGATGCAGCAGAAACTGCAAATATTGCCAAGTCTGAGTTTCTTGCGACCATGAGCCATGAAATAAGAACGCCCCTTAACGGTGTTATAGGCATGATTGATTTGCTGATGGATACAGGGCTAGATGTTAGCCAACGCTATTTTGCAGAGACACTTCGACAATCAGGCCAAAGTTTGCTGGAAGTTATTAATGATATTCTTGATATTTCAAAACTTGAAGCGGGTAAGGTAGAGCTGGAACTACAATCAACGCGCTTAGGCTGGATTATGGCTGATACAGTGCGCTTTCTGGAGCCAAAAGCTAAAGAAAAAGGCCTTGATGTCACTTGGAATGCTGACCCGCAAATTCCGCTTGTTATTGTTTCTGATCCCACGCGTTTACGGCAAGTGCTGTTTAATCTTGTGGGTAATGCTATTAAATTCACAGAAAGTGGCGGGGTTAAGCTTCATGCTGAATATGTATCGCAGCATGGCAATGAGCACAAAATTAAAGTGTCGGTTAAAGATACAGGCATTGGTATATCAGAAGAAGCGCAGAATAAGCTATTTCAAAAGTTTTCACAGGCGGATGCCTCGACAACCAGACGTTTTGGTGGGACGGGGCTGGGGCTAGCCATATCCAAACAATTATGCCTATTACTTGGCGGTGAAATTGGTGTTGAAAGTGTTGAAGGCGAGGGGGCAACCTTCTGGTTTACCTTGACATGTACGGAAGGTACGGAAGCAGACCTACCAGAAGATAAAAATTTTGCACAATCATTATCTGCTGTGGGGGCAGTATCTACAGAATCTCTCAAGATACTGGTCGCAGATGATAATATTATAAACCAACGTATTCTTGCAAATATGCTGGGTAAATTAGGGCATGAGATTGAAGCAGTAGAAAATGGTGCCGAAGCTTGTATTAAGGCGGAGAGCGACCATTATGACCTTATTCTGATGGATGTGCATATGCCTGTTCTTGGTGGCATTGATGCAACTAAGTGGATAAGGGCAATTGACAACGATAAGGCTGACTTGCCTATCATTGGCTGCACTGCTGATGCGTTCCCCGAGCAGTTAGAAAAGTTCCGTGCTAGTGGCATGAATGATGTTGTGACAAAACCTATTAATAAGCGCGAATTATTATCGGTTATTAATAGGGTCCTTAAAAAAGAGATACACCAGTTTAATGAGGAAATGTCTGTACTGGAATCTATACCTGTGGAGCAGCAAAAAACAACGGAGATAAAGGCGAAGCCCAGTATGAAAACTAAAATGGCGCCTGAAAGTGATCCATTAGATTTGCTATTGGATGAACTTGGATAATAGTCGTCTACCTGAAGAGCTATGCTATGAAGAAGTTGGCATTGTCATCCAGACAATTATTATTAGGTTGATATCTCCGTTCAGGTTAGGAATAACCGCTTTTATATGACCATGTAATATACGGAGAAACTTATGCCTCGTTTAACCGGCGCTATTGCTGCAATCGGTAATACGCCTCTTATCAAGTTGAAGTACGCCTCTGAACTCACAGGCTGTACAATCCTTGGTAAGGCAGAGTATGCCAATCCAGGTGGGTCATTAAAAGACAGGCCAGCCCTTAATATTGTTGAAGAGGCTGAAAAGCGTGGTGATCTAGAGGGTGGCGGCCTTATAGTTGAAGGGACGGCGGGAAACACTGGTATTGGGTTAACCGTTGTTGCAAATGCCAAAGGCTACCGCACGCTTATTGTGATGCCAGAGACGCAGTCGCAAGAAAAAATTGATACTCTTCGTATTATGGGTGCAACGCTCAAGCTTGTTCCTGCCGCGCCTTATTCAAACCCTAATAATTTCCAGCATGTTGCAAAGCGGTTAGCTGAAGAACTTGCTGCAACAGAAAAACATGGTGTTATCTGGGCAAACCAATTTGATAATGTTGCCAATAGGGAAGCACATATTAAAACCACTGCATTAGAGATATGGCTACAAACAAATGGTAAAGTTGATGCCTTCATTACATCTGTTGGTTCTGGCGGTTCTCTTGTGGGTACAGCAATGGGGTTGAAGAAGTTTAACAGAGACATTGTTATTGGGCTTGCTGACCCGATGGGAGCATCAATGTATAGTTACTTTACATCAGGCACCTTACAATCAGAAGGTTCTTCTATCTCGGAAGGCATTGGTCAGTCTCGCATTACAGCTAATCTTGAGGATGCCCCGATTGATGAAGCATTTCAGGTTACGGATGAGGAAGCCTTGCCTCTTGCCTTTGATTTGCTGCGGAAAGAGGGCCTGTGTGTTGGTTCATCTACCGGTGTAAATCTGGCAGGTGCTATTCAACTTGCGAAAAAAATGGGACCAGGGAAAACCATTGTTACCCTTCTTTGTGATAGTGGCCTTCGGTACCAGTCAAAGCTTTTTAACCCTGAGTTCTTGAAAAGTAAAAACCTGCCTGTACCCGATTGGCTTTAAGCCTCAACGGCTAGGTTTTCGTTTCTCTGGTGCATGCAAGGGTAGGCGGGTACGTTTCAGTACAGACCGCAGCGCAAAGCTTGAATGAACACGGTCGACACCCGGTAACCGGGTGAGCTTGTTGTGGATGCGTTCATAATCAGGCGCATCTTTAACGACAACGCGCATCATATAGTCTACATCGCCGCTCATCAGGTAGCATTCCATAACTTCTGGAACTTCTGATACAGCAGCTTCAAATAAGCCGAGTTTTACTTCCTGTTGATGCTCAAGCGATACGCGCACAAACACCGTGCCGGGAAGCCCAATTTTGCCTGCGTCCACATGGGCAGCATAGTGGGTGATAACGCCTTTATCTTGCAGCGCCTTGACCCGGCGTAAGCATGCAGATTCAGATAATCCCACTTTAAGAGCAAGCTCCACATTAGAGAGCTTACCGTCAAGTTGCAGGGCTTCTATGATCGCATGATCAATCTTATCTAATTCAATCATTAGAATTTTCTTGCGTTATTTTGAATAATTTCCGCCTAAAGTTGCTTTAGGCTATCGACGAAAACATGTCTTTGCAAGGAAATTCTGAGGATTTTGTATTATAATGCGCGTGCGCTTGCCCCGTTTGGCAGACTTATAATTTTCAGGAGAGCGAAATGCTTGTTGGTGTTCCAAAAGAAATTAAAAACCGTGAATATCGTGTTGGTTTGACGCCAGCCTCAGTGAGAGAGCTGATAGTGAACGGCCATGACGTTATTGTTCAAAACAACGCCGGCTTTGAAATTGGTTTTACAAATGAAATGTATGTAGCCGCAGGTGCTACTATTATTGAAACTGCTGCAGATATATTTGCCAAAGCAGACATGATTGTAAAAGTTAAGGAGCCACAAGCCGTTGAATGTGCAATGCTGCGCCCGGGGCAAATTCTTTATACATACCTGCATTTGGCGCCAGACCCAGAACAGACACAAGCGCTTATTAAATCAGGCGCGGTCGCAATTGCCTATGAAACTGTAACTGATAACTTTGGCGGTCTGCCTCTATTGGCTCCAATGTCTGAAGTTGCGGGCAGAATGTCTATTCAGGCTGGTGCTCATGCACTTGAAATGAGCCAAGGGGGTCGTGGTATGCTTCTTGGCGGCGTGCCGGGCGTTGCACCAGCAAAAGTAACCGTTATCGGCGGCGGTGTTGTGGGCACAAATGCTGCTCGTATGGCTGTTGGTATGGGCGCTGATGTTACAATCCTTGATCGCTCTATTCGCCGTCTTCAACAGCTTGATGACATTTTTAAAGGCACTGTAAAAACAGTGTATTCCACACAAGATGCGGTAGAGGAAAACTGCCTTGCTTCTGATCTTGTTGTAGGCGCTGTATTGATACCGGGCGCTGCTGCGCCTAAATTGGTAACACGCGATATGATCTCTCGTATGATGCGTGGTAGTGTGCTTGTTGATGTGGCTATTGATCAGGGTGGTTGCTTTGAAACATCTAAAGCTACAACACACGAAAATCCAACATATATTGTTGATGAAGTTGTCCATTACTGTGTTGCAAACATGCCTGGCGGTGTTGCTCGGACATCCACGCTTGCTCTTAATAACGCCACTCTGCGTCATGCAGTTGCGATTGCCAACAAAGGCTGGAAGAAAGCCCTTGCAGACGATAAGCATCTGCTGGCTGGCCTGAATATATGTGAAGGTAAAGTTACGTACGAAGCGGTCGCACGGGACCAGAACCTTGCCTATGTATCAGCTGAATCGCTTGTAGCGGCATAAAGTTGTTTCATGTGGCGGCAGTTATGCTGCCACAAGCTCCAAACTGCCCCTTGCTTTTAGCGAGGGGCATTTTTTTACTCGGCTGCTGCTTTATCCATATTTGGTGAATGCCAACAAGCTAGTAAACGCTGTTTTTGTTCTGCGGCTTTTTGAATATTGCTATCTTTAACCGGCCCAAACCCACGTATCATATCTGGTGTTGCAGCTAGCTCAATGGCAAGAGAGAGTTTTTCTTTTGTGAGGTTGGCCACTATCCAGTTGATCATTTCTTCATATTCAGCGATTAGGGTTCTTTCCTGACGGCGTTCATGGGAATACCCAAAGGGGTCAAAAGCTGTGCCTCGCAGCCCCTTTAACTTTGACAAAATATTTAAAGCTGGGAATATCCATGCACCAAACTCGCGTTTTTGTGGGCGGCCTGTGGCTTTGTCTTTACCCGGGAAAATAGGTGGTGCCATGTGGATGGAAATGTTCATTTTCCCATGAAATTGGGCTTTTAATTTGCTCTTGAAATCTTTGCCACTATAGAGGCGGGCTACCTCATATTCATCTTTATATGACAATAACTTTGCATAATTTATAGCTACTGCTTTTGTAAGGGTAGTATCCCCATGATAAACAGCTTCTGCTTCACGGACATTACTGACAAGCGCCTGATATTTTTGAGCCAGTTTTGCATTTTGATAGGTAGTTAGGTGCTTGCTTCTATGGTCAATAACTTCTTCTAGTGTACGTGGTATAATAGGTTGTTCGGCGATGCTGCCTTTTAGCATTTTTATAACGGATGCTTCATCGTGTGCTGTCATTCTGCCCCAAAACAAGGTGCGTAAATTAATATCGATAGCGACGCCGTTTAAACGTATAGCCTCTTCTATTGATTCAAGAGAGAGGGGGATCAGGCCTTTTTGCCATGCATAGCCAAGCATAAATGTGTTTGTCGCAATAGAATCGCCCATTAAAGCGGCTGCTATTTCCTGTGCGGGGACCCTATAGCGGCTGTCATGCCTTGTAACAGCATCAAGCTGGCCTTCAATAGCAGCTTGTTTGAAATCGATATCCTGGTTTCTGACAAAATCGGCAATAGGCGTGAGGTTGGAATTAATAACCGCAGACGTTTTTTCTACATCCAGTATATTGGCGGCATCTTTGCTTGCAGCTACAATGCTGTCACACGCCAATAAAACATGCGCGCGGCCCGTAACAATACGGGATGATCTTAACCTGTCACTGCTTGATGATAGCCGGACGTGAGATAAAACTGAGCCACCTTTTTGGGCAAGGCCCATCATATCAAGTACAGAGCTTTCTTTACCATCAAGGTATGATGCCATACCGAGAATACTACCAATGGTCAAAACACCTGTGCCACCAATCCCGGTTACAAGGATATTATAATCATTATAAACTGGATCAAAAGCGGGGATACTGGGCTGTGGTAAATCGGGCAGTCCTAGGGTCTTAAGCTCACCAGTGCCAGCTTTTGATTTTCGTGGTGAGGCGCCGCCTCGCACACTGACAAATGAGGGGCAAAACCCTTTGATACAACTGTAATCTTTGTTGCATGAGGACTGGTTAATTCTGCGTTTGCGCCCAAGGGCAGTTTCCAAAGGTTCTATTGCAATACAGTTTGATTGCACGCTACAGTCGCCGCACCCTTCACACACGGCATCATTGATAAATATCCGGTGGTCAGGATCTGGCATCAAGCCACGTTTTCTGCGCCTTCGTTTTTCTGCTGCGCAGGTTTGGTCATAAATAATGGCTGTAACACCTTTAGTGTTTTTCAGTTCATTTTGCACCTGCATCAGCATGTCACGGTGATAAATATCTGTTTTTGCGGGAAGGTTAAGGAGGGTGTAATTAGCAGGCTTATCCGTGACCACTACAACCTTTGCTACACCTTCGGCTTTTAGCTGCGCACATATTTGTGGCACCGTTAAGTTGCCTTCAACATGCTGGCCGCCAGTCATGGCCACTGCATCATTAAAGAGAATTTTATATGTCATATTGACGTTGGCAATAACAGCCTGCCTGATAGCTAAAAGGCCTGAGTGCATGTAGGTGCCATCGCCCATGTTGGCAAATATATGCTTTTCTTTGGTGAAAGGCGCTTGACCGACCCACGGCACGCCTTCGCCGCCCATATGAGTGTATGTTTCGGTTGAGCGGTCCATGTTCATTGCCATAATGTGGCAGCCAATGCCTGCTGTTGCCCGGCTACCTTCGGGTACCTTTGTTGAGCTGTTATGAGGGCAGCCTGAACAAAAATATGGTACACGGTTAATGGCGGGCGTGTAGCCAATGGATGCGCGTTTGCGGTTCGAAAAATAATCGAGTTTTTTCTGTATATCAGCATTTTGATATAGTTTAGCCATGCGTGCAGCGATAGCCTGAGCAATCATACCGACATCAAGCTCGTTTTCAGGAGGGAGTAACCATTCATCATTTTCGTCATGTTTACCAACTACTGTTGGCCTGACATTTGGTTTCCAATTATAAAGTTGCCACCTTAGTTGGTGTTCTATCATTTCCCGCTTTTCTTCAACAACAAGAACTTCATCAAGCCCTTCACAAAAACGGCGTACGCCTTGTGGCTCAAGAGGCCATGGCATACCGACTTTATAGAGACGCAAGCCTATCTCCGTTGCAACCTCCCGAGTGATGCCCAGTTCATAAAGTGCTTGCCTGACATCCTGATATGATTTGCCGGATGTAATGATTCCGAACTTTGGTTTAGGGCAATCCCAAATTATTTGATCAATTTTGTTGGCACGTGCAAATGCCTGAGCCGCAAAACCTTTATAGCGCTGTAACCGCCAATCCTGTTCACGCCAGACATCAGGCCATCTAATATTAAGGCCTCCTTCAGGCATTTCAAAATCGGTTGGAATGATAATTTCGCGTTGTTCACAGGACAGGTCAACAGTGCAGGTTGTTTCTACTGTCTCACCTGTTGCCTTGAAGCCGACCCACGTGCCGGAATACCTGCTCATGGCAATACCGAGCAAGCCGTATTCAACAAACTCTTGCACCGAAGCCGGGTATAGTTCTGGCATAAAAGCAGCCATAAAATTGTGATCGGATTGATGAGGGATAGTGGACGATTTAGCGCCGTGATCATCGCCTGCAATACATAGAACACCACCATGTGGACTAGTGCCAGCAGCGTTGCCGTGCTTCACTACATCCATTGAACGATCAAGGCCGGGGTTCTTGCCGTACCATATCCCAAAAACACCATCATATAAGGCGTCTTTTTTGTTGATTTCCAGCATTTGTGTGCCCCAGACAGCGGTTGCTGCGAGATCCTCGTTTAATCCGGGCTCAAATTTTATACTGTTTTTTTCAAGTAATTTGCGTTGTTTATATAATTCGAGATCATACACCCCAAGAGGGGATCCTCTATAACCTGAGATAAACCCTGCCGTGTTTAAACCGTCTTTTTCATCGCGCCATTTTTGCACGATAGGCAGTCTGACAAGGGCGTGAATACCATTCATGAAGGTGTGACCTTCTTTTAAGGTATAACGGTCAGTAAGGGAGATTTTTTTTGTCATAAGATTTGTCTGCCTCATCTGTATAAGTTTATCAGCTCAGGGCTGATAATATGAGGTAAGATACACTAGTTTATCCAGCCTATCTGTTCTCATATGTGTAACACTTTTTTCGGATAAAGGGCACACCTAAAACGATCAGCTATTTGTCAGGTTATATTTTATACAAAGGGTAAAGTTAACGGGGATCGTATTGCTAGTATAGACTAAAGTTAAAGTGTGATTTCCCTCAAATTATTGTGTAGTGACAGTCTCTTGCTGGATTATGGCAATATTTTGTGGCAGATGAGTTTTATACGGCAGAATATCTTGGATACTGGGGCAATGGTTTCTGCAATAAATAAAAATATAGCGAGGTAACAGAGTGAATTCAGGAAGAGTGGTTTTTAGTATTATATTTTTGACATTGGCTGGAGCCTCGGCTTGGCTATTGCTGACGGATGTAAAAAAAGATGATGAAGGAGATAAGGTGCGGCCCGTTAGTGTTGTAACGGAACATGCCTCAGAGCGAAGCTTTTCTGATATTGTGCAGGCGATAGGAACGGCAAAAGCTGACGAATCTGTCACACTTACCTCTACTGTTGCAGACGTTATTGTGTCGGTTCATTTTCAGGACGGTGATATTGTTAAAAAGGGAGACTTGTTAGTTCAGCTTGAGAGTGCTGAGGAGGAGGCACAGTTTCAGGAGGCTGATGCCAATTTGCGTCAGGCAGAAAAGCAGTATGACCGCATTAATGATTTGGTGAAAACTGGTAATGCATCTAACGCAACACTTGATTCCGAAAAAAGGGGCCTTCAAGAGGCTCGTTACCGTGTTGCTGCCGCAAAAGCACGCTTAGATGACCTCTATATTACAGCTCCGTTTGATGGCCTTTTAGGTTTAAGGGAGGTAAGTGAAGGTAGTTATCTTTCTACCAGCACTAAAATTACAACAATTGATGCGATAGATACTATTAAGCTTGATTTTTATGTGCCCGAGCGTTTTGTGGCTACATTGGCTTCAGGGCAGAGTGTTGAGGCCACAGTTGAGGCCTATCCTGGCAAAATATTTAAGGGCATTGTTAAAACAGTCGATAGCAGAATAGACCCCGCTACGCGTTCCGTTTTGGTTCGTGCTGAAATTGACAATAGTCAACATACCCTCCGCCCAGGTATGTTGATGATGGTTGAGGTGACAAGTAGAAGCTGGAACGCGCTGTCTATTAGTGAAGAAGGAATAGTTCCTGCGAATAACAAGAATTATGTTTTTGTTATTGAAGATGGCATTGCTGTACGTAGGGAAGTAACAACAGGTATCCGGCGGCCTGGCTATGTTGAAATTACCAGTGGTGTAACGGCAGGTGACAAAGTGGTGGTTCAAGGAGCATTTCGTTTGGGCCGTATAGGGCAACCAGTACGCGAAGTTGAGCAAAAGCGTGCACCGATAAATGGTGATAAATCATGATTTTATCAGATATATCAGTTAAACGTCCGGTATTTGCTACAGTTATTAGTTTATTGCTTGTTGCCTTTGGGTTGATATCATTCTCTGATTTATCAGTGCGCGAGTTACCAGATGTTGACCCACCAATCGTAGGTATTAAAACCAATTATCCGGGGGCTAACGCTGCAATTGTTGAAACGCGGATTACGCAGATTATTGAGAGTGCGATCGCAGGTGTCGCAGGCATTAAAACCATTCAGTCAAGTAGTGAAGATGGTGAATCTAACATTAGCGTTGAGTTTGAACTTGAGCGAGATATTGATTCAGCGGCCAATGATATACGGGACCGCGTAAGCCGTGTTTTGAATAATTTACCTGAAGAATCTGAACCACCTGAAGTCTCAAAAGCGGATAATGATACTGAAGCGATAATCTGGTTTAACCTGACCAGCCCTTCAATGGATATTTTACAGTTAACAGATTATGCAGACAGAAATATTGTTGATCGTTTGTCTGTTGTTGACGGTGTATCGAACATTAAAATAGGTGGGCGCCAGCGTTATGCGCTGCGTATTCACTTGGACCGGCAAGCCATGGCTGCTCGGCAAATTACAGTTATTGATGTTGAAAATGCTTTAAGGCAAGAGAATGTTGAGCTGCCTGCAGGTAAAGTTGAATCTATCCAACGCGATACAATTGTTCGATTGAATAGAGAATATGAAAAGCCAGAAGATTTTAAAACGCTCGTTATCCGTGATGGTGGGCAGGGTGATCTGGTGCGACTTTCTGATATCGCTACGATTGAGATGGGTTCTGAGCGGGACAAGCGCTTTTTCCATGTAAACGGCGTAACGGCCATCGGGCTTGGTATTGTAAAGCAGTCAACAGCAAATACACTTTCTGTTGCAAATGGTGCTAAAGAAGAAGTTGAGCGTATTTTGGTAAACTTGCCAGAAAATATGTCTCTGGAGGTTGCGTTTGATTCCTCCATCTTTATTGAAGAAGCTATCTCGGAGGTTTATGTAACTCTGGGCATCGCTATGGGGCTTGTGATTTTAGTGCTCTATATGTTCTTGGGTAATATCCGAACAGTTTTAGTGCCTGCCGTTACAGTGCCTATTTGTATCATTGCAAGCTTTCTGGTTTTATCCTTAATGGGTGTAAGTATTAACCTGATTACGCTTTTGGGCCTTGTCATGTCTATTGGCCTTGTCGTTGATGATGCTATCGTAGTGTTAGAGAATATTTCACGACGTGTTGATCTTGGTGAACCGGGCTTGATTGCTGCATATCGTGGTTCTCGCCAGGTTGGTTTTGCTGTTATTGCCACAACGCTAGTGCTGATTGGTGTTTTTGTTCCGATTGTATTTTTGCCTGGCAATATTGGGCTGCTGTTTGGTGAGTTGGCGATAACAATGTCAGCCGCGGTTGGCTTCTCTAGCCTTATTGCGCTTACATTGACCCCAATGTTGTGTTCCAAGCTTGTACGTCGTCGTAATAAAAAAACTAAATTCTCTCATTTTCTCGATCGATCTTTTAAGCGGCTTGAAGCGAGTTATGGTGTGGCTATTGAATCATGCCTTAATAATAAAGCTCTTGTTATTTTGGCTTTTTGTACATGTTTTGCTCTTATTGCAGGCCTTATGCCGCGTATTCCAAACGAGCTTGCCCCTGCGGAAGACCGCAGTAATATTATGTTTAGGATTAAAGCCCCTGAAGGGTCGAGTTATCAATTTTTGGAAGAGCAGGCGTATCTTGTGGAGGAACAGCTTTTACCATATGTGAAAAAAGGCGATGAAATCGATCGTCTCCTTATTAGGGTTGATACGGGTGGTGGTTTTGGGTTTGTGACACTTGTTCCCTGGGGTGAAAGAGAACGAAGTGCCGAAGAAATTTTGAATGAAGTTAGGCCTAAGCTCATGCAAAATGTAACAGGCATGAATGTAATTCCCTTTATTCCTAAAGGCTTGTCATCGCGTTCTGGAGGTGGGGAAGACTTTAATATTGTGATTGGGGGTTCTACATACGAAGAGCTAAGCCGTTATAAGCAAGTAATTCTTGAACAAATTGCAGATTATCCTGGTCTTTTGAATGTTGACACTGATCTGGAAGAAAACCAGCCACAATATAGCGTGAAAATTGACAGGCCTCGTGCGGCAGATATGGGCGTTTCCATCCAGTCAATTGGTAGTACTCTTGAAACCATGATGGGAGGTAGAAAGGTAACAACCTTTGTACGCACCGGTGAAGAGTATGATGTTATTCTGCAGGCACAGATTTCTGACCGTCGGCAGCCGTTGGATATGGAAAATATCCACGTAAAGTCTAGCAGAACGGGAGAGTTGATACCGCTTTCTAACTTGGTTCGTGTTGATGCTGTTAGTGGAGCTGCTGAGCTTAACCGCTACAATCGGGTTAGGGCTTTGACCATTTCAGGTGTTGTGGCACCCGGTTATTCTATGGGTGAAGTAACAGACTATATGGAAAATACGATTAGGGAAGCTCTGCCTGATGTGATCAGTGTTGATTATAAAGGGGCTACTCTTGAGTTCAAGGAAGCTGGCAGCGATATATATTTTGTTTTCGTAATGGCCTTGCTCATTGTCTTTCTTGTTTTGGCGGCGCAGTTTGAAAGCTTCATTCACCCGTTTATTATCATGTTAACTGTGCCACTTGCTGTACTGGGTGGTTTAGTTGGTTTGTATCTATCGGGAAGCAGTATGAATATATATAGCCAGTTAGGGCTTATTATGTTGATTGGCCTTGCTGCTAAAAATGGCATTCTGATTGTCGAGTTTGCAAATCAAAAAAGAGATGAGGGCATGGTCATACGCGATGCCCTTATCGATGGTGCTAAAACACGCCTGCGCCCTATCATGATGACCGGGCTATCTACTGCCATGGGCGCGGTACCGCTTATGGTTGCTGCTGGGGCAGGGTCTGCCAGCCGCCAAACTATTGGGGTTGTGGTTTTCAGCGGCGTGATCGTGGCAACATTTTTTACGCTCTTTATCGTACCTGTTTTTTATGACCTGCTAGCAAAGTATACTAAAGCGCCAAGTCATGTGGCAGATCAACTTGATGAAATAGAGCGCAAAGAAAAAGCCGGTATTCCGGCAGAGTAGAGGCTAGCTCTAAAAGGCGCGATTTATATTTGACCACATAAAAATAGGCCCGAAATTACTTTCGGGCCTATTTAATTACTGGCACTGTTTGTTAAACGGTTTTGGCATAATCAACTTTAAAGCCACCTGCTTCAAGGGCTGTCACCAGTCGCATGGCGTGCTCTTGGTCTTTGGCTTCAATGACAAGCTCCATTTCTGTTTGTTTTAATGAAATTGCTCCAAATTCACGGTGATGGCGCATTTCAATAACATTGGCGCCGACAGTAGCCACAATAGCAGTCACTTTTGCGAGTGCACCAGGCTGGTCCATCATGGTGATCCTGAGCCTTGCTAGCCTGCCATCACGTGCCATACCGCGCATAATAGCGGAGGCAAGAAGCCTACTATCAATATTACCACCAGATAGTACCATGCCGACTTTTCGTCCTTCAAACTTTTCAGGGTATTGCATGACAGCACCCAGACTTATGGCACCTGCACCTTCCACAATAACCTTTTCAATCTCCATAATGGCAACAATTGCTGCCTCAATCTGACGTTCAGTAACTGTTACGATTTCATCAACCAATTCTTTGACAACAACACGGGTCTTTTCGCCTGGATTGTTGACGGCAATGCCTTCTGCAATACTGATATTGTTACCATCAAGCGAAAGCCCGTCGATAGTTTCCTTCATTGCAGGGAAGGCTTCTGTCTGAACGCCAACAATTCGAATATTAGGGTTTATAGATTTTGCAATAGTCGCAATACCCGATATAAGCCCACCGCCGCCAATTGGCACCACCAATGTGTCAAGGTCTGGCACATCTTCAAGCATTTCTAGGCCCACTGTGCCTTGACCGGCCATGACAAGAGTGTCATCAAAGGGGTGAATGAAGGTTAGGTTTTCAGTGTTTGCAAGCTCATAAGCGAATTTTGTAGCGGCTTCAAAGTCAGAGCCCTTTAAAACGACTCTTGCACCAAGTTCCTCTGTGCGTTTCACCTTATTAAAAGGGGTTCCTTCTGGCATAACGATAGTTGCGGGGATACCGAGCCTACCAGCATGGTAACTAATCCCTTGGGCATGGTTCCCTGCTGAAGCTGCAATAACACCCTTTGTGCCTTGAGGTAGAGATAACAGTCTATTGAGGGCACCGCGCTCTTTATAGGCTGCGGTAAACTGAAAAATTTCAAATTTAAGGTACAGATCGGCGCCAGTAATAGCGGACAATGTTTTAGAATGATTTGTAGGTGTGTGAATAACAGCACCTTTGATGCGTTCTGCAGCATTCCGAACATCTTGTGCTGATATGGGTAATAATTGTTCGTCCATTAACTGTACCTTGTAATATTATATCAAACGAGTAAGGCGGCTTTGTGCCATACTCGTTATGACAAGTCTACAGTTCCTGTCACTTTAGCTACATTTTTTCAGGAGCTCATCAATTGCTTTTTTACACTCAGGCTCTGTCATTAATGGCACATGCCCTTTGTCCGGTACGGTGACGGGGGTAAGATCAGGATGACGTTCTTCCATCTCTTTCAGTGTTTCAGCACTCAGAATGTCAGATAATGCACCTCTTAAAACCACGATAGGTACCATGGAAAGGGCATCAAAAAAGGGCCAAAGATCTGGTGAGGTCTGGTCTTTTGAACTTTCAAAGTTTTTACTAAGCGCGGGATCATATTCAATAATGGGCGTGCCATTTTCAATGTGGTAAAGTTTGTGTGTAAATTCTTCCCAGTTTGTATCTGTAAAGGTCGGATAAACACCGCGATTGGCAAATTTTACAGCGCGTACCGCTTCTTCCCATGTCTTAGGAGGTATGCCTTTGCCAACATATGACTTGATACGTGCGACACCAGTTTGGTCTATTTCAGGACCAATATCGTTTAATATGGCACCTTTGACACAGTCAGGCTTTACAGTTGCCATAAGCATTGTCATCATGCCACCGAGAGACGTGCCAAATGCTATAACCGTTTTAATGCCCAGATGTTCCAGTAGTGCCACCATGTCTGCAACATATACATCTGGCCTGTAGCGCTCTGGTTTTTGGTCCCATTCAGATTTACCTCGCCCTCGCTGTTCTACACAGATAACCCTGCACCTGTCGGCCATATAGGCGGCAATGTCAGCAAAATCTTTTGAATTACGTGTAAGGCCGGGCATGCAAAGCACCACAGGGCTTCCTGTGGCTACATGGTTATAATCACGGTAATACTGCTTTAAGCCATCAGGGTTAGTGAAAAAGCTATCCACATACTTGTTATAATGATCTGAATTAGTCAAAACTCATCTCTCCATATTGCGCTCGAAGATTTTTCTTTAAAACCTTACCATTTGGGTTTCGGGGTAGGACATCCGTGAATATAACATGGGTTATACGCTGTTGTTTCCCAAGTTTTTTGTTGGCCCAGTTTTTGATCTCATGGTCGCTTACTCTTGCTTGCGGCGATGTAACGATAATGGCAATGGGAGTTTCGCCCCACTTGGCGCTAAGTGCTCCTATAACTGCAACTTCACTGACTAAAGGGTGCTTTATAAGAACGGCTTCTATATCTTGCGGATAAATATTTTGCCCACCTGAGATAATCATGTCCTTTTTGCGGTCAACAATATAGAGAAAACCGTCAGCATCAAACGTGCCAATATCGCCTGTACGTAACCAGGCACGGCCTTCATTGTCGTACCACGCTGCTTCTGCTGTTATAGCCGGCTGGTTCAAGTATCCGGGCATAAGAATGCGCCCTCGCGCAACGATTTCACCCGGTTGCCCTTGTGGTGCTTCCTGATCATTATCTTGGATAAGCTTTATGTCAGTCCCTAAAATTGGTTTACCTACGGACGCCATGCGCTCTGCGGCGTCTTCAGGGTCGAGTGTGGTTATAACACCTTCGGTCAGGCCGTATAGTTCAATAATAACAGGGCCAAAACGGTTAAAGAGTATTTCTTTCAGGTCTGTATGAAGAGGTGACCCACAACTCATCACGGCTTGCAGGCTTGTCAGGTCATAGTTTGGACATGTTGGGGCCTCCATCAGGCGCTGAAACTGAATAGGAACCATCGATACATTTGTAATATGTTCATTTTGTATGGTTTCAAGAGTGTAAAGTGCTTCGAAAGCTTCATGCAGTACAAGTGTGCCACCCGTGAGCAAGGTACATAAAAAACTTACCCAACTGATATTGGAATAAAGCCCTATATTGATGAGGCTGATAGAGCTGCTATTATACCGAAGTGATAGAGCTAAGTCATATGCCCAATCTCTGCGACCAGCATGGGTGTGTACAATACCTTTGGGTTGACCGGTAGTGCCTGAGCTGTAAATAACATTTAAGATGTCGTTGTTTTTTAGTGCCACATCAGGTTTTGTCGCTGCATGCTGTTGTTTAAAAATCTCTAAGCCATCATCACTTGCGTTATGGCATTCAATTTGAAGCACACTAGGATGTGCACGATAAAATAAAGCTAATCTATGCTCTTGATCAGCTGTTGTAATAATAGCTTTCACATGAGCATCGCTTAACATTACGGCTATAGTGTCATCGCTAACGGAAAGGTTGATCGGAACACTCGCGGCACCAGCTTTCATAATTCCGATGATGACCTCAACCATTTGGCGGCCATTTTTCATAACGACGCCGACCATACTGCCACGACTGATACCACTTGCAATCAGGCCGTTGGCAATGCGATTTGTTGCATGATCAAGCTGTTGCCAGCTTAGTCGCTCATTACCAAAAATAAGGGCAGTCTTACTGGCTTTCCATTTACCGTGTAATGATATTATCTCAGGTATCAGGGGGGCACTTCTATCGAATACAGTCATTGCAAACACCCATAGCTCTGGACAGCAAAGGCTGCCTTTTTGGGGCAGCCTCCATCTGTCAGGGTATTAGAAGTTATATTTAAAGGTGGCCGTTACAGTGAGAGGTGGGCCATAAAAAGTTGTGATATTGTTTTCCAGCCCCAGAACTGTTGGCGGAAAATTATAACCAGCTGTTTTATAGCGTGTATCCAGCAGATTTTTAGCGTGAACACCAAACGACCAGACATTTTCTTCAGAGACATAAACGATACTGGCGTTTGTTATATCATAAGCTTTTTGGTCAATTTCTGGCAACGGCGTTTCAAACTGAACAACAGACCCCTTGTGTGACCAGTTAGCATTCAGGTTAAGGGTGCCTGAACCTGCGGGTGTGCTGTAGGTAAGGCCAACATAAGACATAAATTCAGGCGTGTTTTGCACGGCGCGTTGATCAGAAACATCAGCACCGTCCAATAACCACTCCTTGATATCTGCATCCAGCAGGTTAAGGGATGTTTGCAGGGTTAATTCCTCTGTGACAAGGAAGGTACCTTCAAACTCTATACCTTTGATAACAGCTTTCCCTGCGTTAGTAACAGTACCAACAAAGCTGTCATTCACGCCGTCATCGTCACTATCAACACCGAGAGAGCCTGGAATTTGCATATCTTTGTAATCACTATAGAAAACAGCGATATTTGTTCTTGCTCGGCCATCCATGAAGGTGGCTTTTACACCGGCTTCATAACTGTCGAGTGTTTCTGGTTTGAAACCATTTTCAACTTCGGGTGATGAAAAGTTAGCGCCGCGCGGGTCAAAACTGCCAGCCTTAAAGCCACGGCTGAATGATGCATAGGCAAGCGTATCATCATTAAGCTGGTAATCGAGAGCAATGCGCGGTGAAAAATCCTTAAAGGTTCTGGAATTTTGGTAATTGCTTGTTTCAGCAATAAGAATCGCATCTTGGTTCCCAAGGAAGGGTGACGCATTGCCAAAGTAGTTAGCCCTGAAAATGTCTGCGCTGCGTTTGTCATGTGTGTAGCGACCGCCCAGTGATAGGGACAGAGCATCTGTTATATCATAGGTTACATCTGCAAATAATGACCATGCCTTTGTATCAACAGTGCCGCCCGTGTAGGCTGCTAAGGGTAATCCGTAAAATATGCGGCCTGTTTGGCCAAGAACAACGTCAAAATCGTTCGCAGCAGATGCATCGAGATAGTATGCGCCCAGCACACCTTTCAACCGATCGCCTTCATAGAGCAGTTGAAGCTCTTGGCTGAACTGGCTGTTGTCGTAAATGGCAGGGGCGTCCATATCGTCAATGGGCAGGCTGTCAAAATCAATAACTGTTTCCGTATAGTCTTCACGGTAAGCTGTGATCGATTTAAGGGTGATATTTTCGTTTACAGACCATTCAATAGAGCCTTGAATGCCTTTTGCGGTTACTTCATTGTTGCCGTTAATACCGGCAGTTGAAGGTAGTTCACTTGCGCCAGCTTCAGTATCATATACATCCTCTAAAACTGGGTTGCCGCTGATCACTGCATCATAAACGCGGTGCCCAGAAACCGGGTTTGATGTATCTTTGGTATAATCGGCAGCAATGCGGATAAAGACATCTTCATTTGGCAGGATTTCGACGCTGGTGCGTGCTGCCATAATTTTTTTATTGTAGTGTTCATCGCTTGTCGTCAGGTTTTCACCAAAACCATCGCGGTTAAGAGAAGCAAAGGTACCGCCAATGCGGACCTTTTCACTTATGGGTGTTGACAACTGAACCACAGCATCCATCTGGTTATAGCTGCCATATGAAAGCTTTAGGCTAGCTTCGGTCTCATCCGATAGACGGCGTGTGACATATTTAATGGCACCCCCAACAGCGTTACGACCATATAAGGTTCCTTGTGGGCCACGTAAAATCTCAATACGTTCAATATCGTATATGTCAAGCAGGGCACCTTGTGGGCGAGCAAGATAAACGTCATCCATATATAGGGCTACGCCTTGTTCAAAACCTGCGAGAGGGTCTTGCTGGCCTACGCCGCGTATGAAAGCAGTTAGTGTTGAGTTTGTGGCACGAGATGGTTCAAGCGTTACACTGGGTGCGGACTGTGCCAAGTCTGTGATATCAGCAGCCCCTCGTAGTTCGAGAGCTTCGGCTGTGAATGCGGTAACAGCAATTGGAACATCTTGTAGGGATTCAGACCTGCGCCGCGCGGTAACTTGAATTTCTTCAAGCGCATATGGCTCATTGTCTGCAGCCAATACAGGCACAGTAAATGCGGTAGAAATAATTGTACCAGAAAGTAATGCTGCAAAAGCAGTTTGAGATAATTTCATGATATCCCTCCCCAGGAATCTATATGTGATAATGCTATCAGTAGTAAATTCAACGATCGTTGAAGTGTCAATGATAAAATTCATTGATTGTTGAAAAATGTATAATATGTGTATTATTGCCACAGTCTTTAATGTGACATCCTTCTGAGTGGAGATTTAAGTGAATAGTATAAGTAAAAACAAAAGGTTATCGCGTAAAGATAGAATTCTGGACGCTGCGGAAGAATTGTTTGCCAGACATGCATTTGATGGTGTTTCGATGCGTATGGTGGCAGATAAAGCATCGGTAGACCTTGCATTAGCCAGTTACCATTTTGGTAGTAAACGCGGTTTGTTTGATGCTGTTTTGTTGAGGCGTGCTGAAGTGTTGAATGAAAAAAGGCTGGAAGCTCTGGAGAAGTGTCAAAAGGATGCTGGTGAAAATGGCCCGGAAATTGAAGCTATTATTGATGCTTTTTTGTTTCCGCTTCTTGGGCGTGGCCTTCAAGACGATTCGGGCTGGCTGCATTACTTTGAACTAGTGGCTCAGGTTAACAACTCACCTGAATGGGGTGGTCAGCTCATGACAAAATACTTTGATCCCTTGGTGCGAAGATTTATTGATGCATTGAAAAAGGCTTTGCCTGATGCTGAGCCTGCCGACATTTACTGGTCATATCACTTTCTGTCTGGTGCCTTGACACTGACATTTGCAGACACGGGCCGTATTGATAAACTTTCTGGTGGTGCCGCAAAATCACATGACATGAAAGCTGCGTATGAGCGCATGGTTCCCTTTGTTGCGGCAGGAATTAAACAGGTGTGCCAGAAAAAATAAGTGGTTTTGACTAACCACTTTCTTAAAATTACAGAAAATATAACTGGTCATTGATGCTGCTATAACCAGTTTTGATTATGGCCGGGCTTTAGGAAAACCCGGCTCATGAAAGATATGGTTTGTTAAGCGGCAACACTTTCTTGTTCGGTGTGCCCAATTGCGGCTTCCAATATCGTTGCTACAGTTGTTCTAAACTGTTCAACATGGAACATGTGATCAGCATTAGGGATAGAAACAAAACGACCCCGTTTAAAGGCTTTAGCGACAGTTTTGTTATCCTCGACCGGGGTAAAGCTGTCGTGTTCACCGGTAAAAACAGTTGTTTCAATATCTGGCATTTTAGTTAAGTCAGTTTCGCCATACTGTAGTATTCTAAGCGTATTGTGGGTAAACTGTTCTTTCATGCCATTATTTGCGTGTAATAGCGCATGGCGCAATTTTTCACCTGTTATGCGACAAAGTTTATTGGTTTCACGCAGTTCAGGGTTTGTCATAAGATCGGTAAAGCCGTTCGCAAAATCATCCATCTTTTGCCATTTTAACTGGAATAAAAGCAGGTTGAAAATATACTCAATTCTATCCGGTATATGTGCCATCGCTGCGCCAACTACTAGGCGGTCAATGTTCGGAAACAGCTGGGCATACTTCATGGCAATAATGCTACCATAACTACATCCAAGAAGGTTTATTCTGTCAACGCCAAGGCTTTCAAGTCCGTGACGAATAGCTTTGCATATAAAGTTAAAATCATATTGGTGTGGTAAAACGCCTGTGTCGCCATTACCGGGTGTATCAACAGCTATAACCCAAGTTTTTTCTGCAAATGCTAGGCTGAGTTTTTCAATTTGGTTAATATTTTGGAAAGCTCCACCGATAAACACAAGTGGAATCTTTGATTTGCCACGGCCATACTCTTTCATATGCAGTGGAAAACCTTCAAAAGAAAAACGATGAAATGGACTCGAAACTGCTAAATTGTGTAAAGTATTCATTGCCAGCCTCTCCAATTATGAATTCGGTCCTTATGTTTTGAGCAGGGGCCAAATTCTGTAGCTTTTTCAATTATTAAACTGTTTGCTTTCGGCAAACCTTGCAGTGTTGTTTTGGTTGTAACGACACTACTGATACTGAAAGAGCAACAATCGAGCCAAAAGGCAGCAATGCTGTCTAAATTAGAACAAGCCTTTGTTTTGACTGAAAAAAATGGTTACCAATAATGTTTCTTAAGGTAAAGTATTACAGAGTTGGTAAGATTTTTTAATGTATTTATGGTCAATATTTGCCGGTATATAGGCATTTTTTGTAGTTACTTTTTTCATGCCTGATTAGAAATAGTTGTTAATGTTTTGTTAACTTCTTGAGGATGCTTGAATCACGTTTTCCTTTACATAAGAGACAAAACAGCTAGTGTGCGGCGACTTTTCAGCTGACAGAAATGATGGATGCTTTATGGCTTTTGCTGACGAAATTGATAAACGCCGAACATTTGCGATTATTTCGCATCCGGATGCGGGTAAAACAACACTTACAGAGAAGCTGTTGTTGTTTGGTGGTGCTATTCAGTTGGCCGGTGAAGTGAAGGCCAAAGGTGAGCGCCGACGTGCCCGCTCGGACTGGATGAAAGTGGAGCAGGAACGAGGAATCTCTGTTGCTTCATCCGTGATGACCTTCGATTTTGAGGGCAAAACCTTTAATCTTCTTGATACGCCTGGTCACGAAGATTTTTCTGAAGATACATACAGAACATTATCCGCTGTTGATAGCGCGGTTATGGTGCTTGATGCTGCAAAAGGCATTGAAAAACAAACGCGAAAACTGTTTGAAGTTTGCAGGCTGCGCGACATGCCTATTACTACCTTTATTAATAAGCTTGATAGAGAGGCTCGCGACCCTTTTGAATTGCTTGATGAAGTTGAACAAAAGCTTGCTCTTGATGTAACTCCGGCAAGTTGGCCCATAGGCATGGGGCGTGATTTTTTAGGGTGTTATGATCTCATTCATAACCAGCTTATTCTGTTTGATCGCGGTAAAGGTGCATCTCTGTCGCAGGGTATTAAATGTAAAGGCCTTGATGATCCAAAGCTAGCTACACTTTTGCCAGACTATGCCTTGGCAAAACTGCGTGAAGATGTGGAGATGGTGCAGGAACTATGCCCACCGTTCACGCTTGAGGATTATCTGGAAGGAACATTAACGCCCGTATTTTTTGGTTCCGCTATTAATAACTTTGGTGTTCAAGAGTTGTTAACTGGCCTTGGTAATGTGGCCCCTAAGCCCAGACCCGGCAAAGCTATTGAGCGCAGTGTTGACCCCTTTGAGGACAAGGTTTCTGGCTTTGTCTTTAAAATTCAGGCCAATATGGACCCTAAACACAGGGACCGCATTGCTTTTGTGCGTGTTGTTTCTGGTCGGTTTAGAAAAGGGATCAAGTTAAAACATATTCGCTCTGGCAAAATAATGGCTATCCATAATGCACAGCTGTTTTTGGCGCAGGACCGCGAAATTGCGGAAGAAGCTTTTGCTGGTGATATTATTGGTATACCAAACCACGGCAACCTTAGAATTGGGGATAGCCTTACTGAGGGGGAAACACTGCACTTTACGGGCATTCCATCTTTTGCGCCTGAAATCCTCCAAAAGGTAAGATCAGAAGACCCGATGAAGGCCAAACACCTTGGCAAAGCACTTGAGCAGTTGGCAGAAGAGGGCGCTGCGCGTGTGTTTAAACCGTATCTAGGCAGTGACTGGGTTGTCGGTGTTGTGGGCGCCTTGCAATTTGATGTACTGGCTGACCGGATTAGAACCGAATATCAGGTTCCAGTTAAGTTTGAATCAACTACCCTTTTAACGGCAGAATGGGTGGAGGGTGAAGCGCGTGAGATCAAACAGTTTATGGATCAGAATAGGGCCTCAATGGCAATTGATCATACTGGTTCCCCGGTTTATCTGGCCCGCAACAGCTGGCACCTTGATAAGGCCAAGGATGATTTTCCAAGCCTGAAATTCTTGCGCACGAAGGAAGAAGTAGTTTAAGTCGTAAAGTACTGTATCTCTGTCATTATGTGGGAAGTTAAATTAACTTCCCACTCCTGGTGGGGGTGTCTGGCCAAAGCTTTGCACTAGTGAGCCTGCTACCAAGTTCCAGCCGTCCACCATCACAAAGAAAATCAGCTTAAACGGCATCGCGATCATAATGGGCGGCAGCATCATCATACCCATCGACATCAGGATGGAGGCAACAACCATATCAATGACAACAAAGGGAATATATAAAAGAAACCCAATTTCAAACGCGCGCCGAATTTCGCTGATCATGAAGGCTGGGACAAGTGTTGTCATGGGAATTGTATCAGGCGTTACAGAAGATACGCTACTGCCTGATAGGTCTACAAATAAGGCTAGATCTTTATCCCTTACCTGCGAAAGCATAAAGTCTTTCATCGGTTTTGAACCGCGCTCATACGCTTCTGTTGCTTCAATTTCTTCATTCACTAACGGTTCAATAGCCTGATCATATACTTGGGAGAATGTAGGCGCCATAACATAGCCGGTTAAAAACAAGGATAATGACACGATAACCATGTTTGGCGGGCTTTGCTGTGTACCCATTGCACTGCGCAGAAAAGAAAAAACAATAACAATACGGGTAAAGCTTGTCATCATAACAAGGATGCTAGGGGCCAAGCTTAATACGCTTAGCAGCAAGATCATTTGAATAACCCGGCCGCTTATAGTTCCTTCCTGCCCTAGATCAAGGTTTAAGGACTGGGCGATAGCACCAGATGATATAGCAAGGCTACCTGCCACTAATATGGGTAGGAAAAAGACACAGGCTTTCACAAACAACTGTTTGCTGATTTTGAGTGAAGGTCGCTTAATCTGCAGTTTCATGATCTAGCATTTCCCCAAAATCCGGCGTTGATTTACTAATAGGTGTTATTCCGTTTGGGTTCGTGGCGAGAAGGTATTCTTGCCCCTGCCAGCGCACCACAACAAGTCTATTTCTACCATCAATCATTCGGCTTTCAAGTATTTCAATTTGCTTGGAGCCAGATTTGATCTTTGGGCTTCCTGGTATTAAACCAAAGTGACGAATAGCCCATGCCATGCCCCCCATAATCGCAAGGATGAAAAACAAGGCACTAAAAGCTGTTAGTGTTTCTGTAATCATGTAGAAGTGCTTTCGGCTTTGTCATCTGTAGCGAGTTTTTGGCCTTGAAGCCGGTTATTTTCAGCATAAACTCGCTCAAGAATAAGTGAAACAACATGCAACGCTTCAAGGGGGACAGGGCTTTCAACATTAAAGGCAGATAGTAGTTCTGTCAGGTCCTTATCTTGCCGAACTTTAACACCTTCAGCAAAAGCAATATCTAGAATACGCTCGGCAACCATCCCTTCGCCTTTGGCGGTGATGTGGGGTGTGTTTCCAGCGTTATCGCCTTTAATGGCAATAGCTTTGGTAAGGCTCTCATTATTATCAAGTTTATGATCCATGACTATATTCAGCGTCATGAAACCGGAAAAAGCAAGTCTTAGAAGAACGCGCAAAGAAAAAAGCACTCGTTTGCAACTTGTTAACTGCTGTTATGGCATGTTACTATAAAGGAACGCTATAGGTTGCTACGAACGTAAAGGCAGGTAATGAATTTAACATCAATACCCATAATGGCTGCACTCAAGGAGCGTATGAGCTGGCTTAATAATAATCAGAATGTTATTAGCCAGAATATTGCCAATGCTGATACGCCAAATTATAAAGCTAAGGAACTGGAAAAGCAGGATTTTTCCAGCATTCTAAGTAATCTGGTTACAGAAAAAGGTTCAGCAGGGTCAACCACGTCAATGCGTGTTACAAATAACAGGCATATGAACACAAGTGGTGCTATGGCAGGCGCTGAATCACAAGCACGTGAAGTTAAAGGCGGTGAAGAGACCCTGTCTGGTAACTCTGTGATTCTTGAAGAGCAAATGATGAAACTTGCTGATAACCAGATGAAATATAGTATGGTTGTTAACCTGTATAAAAAAAATGTCGGCTTGCTAAAGGCAGCCATGGGAAAAGGTTCTGGTGGACGCTAGTAAGGCGTACGTACCGTAGCTTTGTTTAAAGGAGCCAGATATGGATTTAGAAAAAGCAATGATTGCCTCTGCATCTGGGCTGCGTGCTCAGTCAGTTCGCATGCGTGTGATTTCTGAAAACATTGCAAACCAAAACTCCATTGCATCTGAACCCGGCGCTGACCCGTACCGACGTAAAATTGTGACATTTCAAACAGAAATGGATAGAGTAAACGGCGTGGAAATTGTGAAAGCAAGCGGGGTTGATTTTGACCAAAAGGAATTTGGTAAGCAGTATGATCCTGGTAATCCTGCTGCGGATGGTGCCGGTTATATTAAAACATCGAATGTGAACGGCCTCATTGAAATGATGGATATGCGGCAGGCTGAACGTACTTATCAATCAAACCTGAATGCTATGGAAGCGAGCCGACGCATGGCTACAATGACGCTTGATCTTTTAAGGTAGGCTTTGAAGCATGAATATAAAGCAACTAGACGCTGTTAGTGCCTATTCGCAGGCAACAAAACAGATGCAAGACGGGCTTGGTGCCCGGGACGGCAAAGACGGTATTTCTGGCGAGCCTAGATCAGCTTTTTCTGCTCTTGTAAGCGATGCTATTGGTAATGTTACTGCAGCAACACACAATACAGAAATTCAGTCAGCCAAAGCTCTGGTGGATGAAGCTGATATGGTTGACCTGGTAACGGCAGTGTCTAATGCAGAAATGGTTGTTGATACCGTCGTTACTGTTCGGGACAAAGTAATAGCGGCATATAATGATATTCTGAAAATGCCAATCTAATAGGGGTGCCGTGTGACTGAACTGGAAGTCATGGATGTGGCGCGCGATGCTCTAACCACACTTTTGTTGACCGTTGGGCCAATTTTGGCGGTAGCACTTGTTGTTGGCTTGTTCATTGCCTTTTTTCAGGCTTTAACGCAGTTGCAGGAAATGACACTTACTTTTGTACCCAAAATTATGGCAGTTTTTGCAGCGCTTATGTTCACGCTCCCTTTTATGGGGCGCAATATAAGTGATTTAATGACCAGAATTGCTGAACGCATCATTGTTGGCGGATAACCCATGCTGGGCGATGTCCTCCCTGCTGAAGCCTTTGCGTTCCTTTTAATTACAGTTCGTATGGCCGCACTGGTTATGGTGGTTCCTGTTTTTAGTGAAAGCAGTATACCCCAGCGTATGCGCGTTGCTTTTGCAATGGCGCTATCTCTGGTAATTTACCCGGTGGTTAGCAAGGTGTTGCCGCCAATGCCTGCTAATGTCTTGGTCTTGGCAGGCTTGTTCATAAAAGAATTAACGATTGGTCTTATTCTGGGCCTTACTATTAGGCTGCTCATGTCAGCAATCCACGTGGCAGGTACTATCATTGCTTTTCAGACAGGCCTCGCGGCTGCACAAACGTTTGACCCATCACAAGGCAGCCAGAGTGTACTAGTAGCGTCGTTTTTTAATCTATTGGCGATTGTGTTGATACTGGTAACAAACCTGCATCATATGATGTTAACGGGCATGGTTTTCAGCTATCAGAAGTTCCCTGTGGGAGAAGCTATACCCGTTGCAGACTTTGCCACAATTACAACTCAATATGTGTCGTCGTCTTTTGCTCTGGGCTTTCAGATGGCTGCACCTTTTATTGTTTACGGCATGATCTATAATCTTGGCCTTGGTCTTGTTGCGCGTATGGTTCCGGGCTTTCAGGTGTTTTTTATTGGTATGCCAATTAACCTGTTTATGGGCTTTGCCCTGATTATGGTTTTGATGGGTTCAATAATGAAATACTTTCTGCAGAATTTTCAGAGCCTCTTAGAAGCAATGATTGGATAGCTTGTGGCAGAAGAAGATGACAGCCAAAAAACCGAAGAGCCAACCAGTAAAAAACTTGAGGATGCTCATGAAAAAGGGGAGATGGCTAGCAGTCAGGAGGTTAAAACCCTTATAATGCTGGCTTCTGCGGCAGCGGTTCTCGCTGCGGGCGGTAACTATATTGTGTCAGGTGTGCGAGATCCGCTCAGGGTTTTCATGGGCCGTGTTCATGAGATGACAACGGATGAGCTTAACTTTACTGAGCTGTTGTTCAGTTTGTTAGCGCAGGTTTTTTGGGTTGTTTCCATTCCATTTGCTGTTTTTATAGCGGCGGCTATCATGTCTAATAGGGTGCAAAACTCTTTTATAATCACGACAGAAAAAATTAAGCCAAATATTTCAAACCTGTCGCTCCTGAAGGGGGCTAAAAAGATATTCTCTGCTCGATTTTTTGTTGAGTTTGGCAAAATCACTGCAAAATTGATCACCGTTGGTGGTGTTATTGTTTTAATTGTATACCCTGAGCGCGGCAGGCTTGATACAATCATGTCTTTATCACCGGCAGCAGTACTCGGGTTAATTCATGTTATGGCAATAAAGCTCATAATAGGTGTTTTGATTATTATGTGCATCATTGCAGCCATAGATTATTCGTATCAGCAATATCAGTTTCATAAAAAAATGAAGATGACAAAGCAGGAGGTTAAGGACGAGCGCAAGCAATCTGATGGTGACCCAAAAATAAAAGCAAGGCTTCGACAAATACGTATGGACCGACACATGCACCGAATGATGTCAAATGTTCCTAAAGCGGATGTCGTTATAACAAACCCAACACACTATGCTGTTGCACTTGAATATAAGCACGAGAACATGCAGGTGCCTGTATTGCTAGCTAAAGGTGTAGATGAGGTTGCAATGCGGATTAGAGAGGCCGCAGAAGAACATAAAATACCAATTATAGAGAATCCACCACTTGCTCGCGCGCTATTTGCCAGTGTTGATATTGATGATGAAATTCATCCTGACCACTATAAAGCTGTGGCTGAAGTTATCAGCTATATTATGAAGCTTCGTAAAGCAGGGTTGAAACCCCGTAAATAAGGCTCTTGTAACTGATATGAAAGCCCCGCTATGGTAGTAAAAATTTCAAATAAAGGATAATAGCAGGCGCTTTATGGAGAGCAGATTACCCCAACCCATCAGGGAGGCGCTTCTTGATAATGAGATGCGCTCTGGTATGCGTTTGCTGGCAACAGCACTTTCTGGCTTTATTGGTGCTGGCGGGGTTTCGCTGATCTTTTATTTAATATGGGGCAGCACTGCGGCTGTTCTTGTCGGCAGTTTTATCCTTATTTTAACTTCTTTTACTATTTTTAAGGCGCTTAGAAATCTTGATCAGCCACTTAGGCGGCGTGACATGATGGATAAGGAACTACTCAATACACTCGTGGAAATGGATCGTCGGGCGATATTGATTACTAGTCTGGATGGAGGTTTTTTAACCTCAAATCACGCCTTCGACAGGCTTTCAGGTGGCCAGATACGAACCTTATATGACTTAACCGGAGCCGAGAATAGTGATGACCAGATGGCAAAGCTATTGCAGCGAGTGGGTCAACATGGCTCTGCTGAAGAGTTTTTCAAAAAATCGGTAGCTGAGCAAAAGTCGTTCACGCTTTCAGGGCGTAGGATTGGGTCATATATTTTATGGCGTATTGTTGTAACTAACGCGCAGGAAAGGCTTGAATACGAAAAAAGCAATATTCAGGCATGGGCAGCCCCTATTTTTGAGAAGCTTGAGTGTGGTATTGTGCTGGAAGATTCAATCGGTCGCCCGCAGTATATAAATCAGGTGCTACGGGACTGGCTAGGACTTGAAGGTGACAACCTGCCTGCTAAAATTATTACAAAGTCTGGAAACAGTCAGCTTCTTATCGATAATAAACGGCGCATAGATGTTGATGTTATTGACGTTCCCTTAAAGACGCGAGAAGCAGACCGGGTAATTGGGAAATACAGGTTTATTCGTAAACTGGATCAAATGCGGGGAAGACTTATCCCTGAGGGGCGCGAATTTTTGATTGACCCAATTTTTGATGCTGCTCCTGTAGCAATTGCTGTTGTTGATCAGGATGGGGTTATCATTGAGTATAATCAAACGCTTAAACGGCATATTGCAGGCAAAGGAATTGCTATTGGCCATGCTGTTGTTGATATTGTGCAAGAACAGGACCGCGCCGTATTATCATCTCTTATCAAAAATACGTACGATGGTCAGCCATTTACACACCCTGTGGATATTGTATTTAATGGCCAACAAGAACGGGTTGGGCAAGTTTATTCAACATCAATAGCAAAAGCCAGTAATCGGTTCGCTATTCTCTATATTGTTGATACAACACAGGAAAAAAGCTTTGAACGCCAATTTGTGCAGGCACAAAAAATGCAAGCGGTTGGGCAACTGGCAGGGGGGGTTGCTCACGATTTTAATAATTTGCTCACAGCAATAATAGGGTTCTGTGACTTGCTTCTTGTTCGCCATGATGCTGGAGATCAATCTTTTTCTGATATTATTCAAATCAAGCAGAATGCAAACCGGGCAGCAAATCTAGTGAGGCAGCTTTTAGCTTTTTCTCGCCAACAAACACTGCGCCCCAAAGTGTTAATGCTAACGGATATTTTAGCTGAAATTTCCAACCTTATTCGGCGGTTGATTGGTGAAAACATTGATCTTCGCGTTATACATGGGCGTAATTTGGCTCCTGTGAAGGTTGATCAGGGCCAGCTAGAGCAAGTCATTATAAATCTTGCTGTTAATGCCCGTGATGCTATGCCAGACGGTGGGCGACTTGAAGTTCGTACAAGTATGATTGGCCCCGATCATGCGCTCATAGAACGTTATGATGTTATTATTCCGGATGATTATCTTTTAATTGAAGTAGAAGATACTGGTTGTGGTATTTCTACAGATAATCTGAATAAGATTTTTGAACCATTTTTCACAACAAAAGAAGTAGGGCAGGGAACAGGCCTTGGGCTTGCTACTGTATATGGAATTGTAAAGCAAACGGGCGGGTTTGTGTTTGTAGAGTCCGAAGTTGGTAAAGGTACAAATTTCCTATTGTTTTTAAAGGCTCATGCATCAGAAGCTGATGATAAAGAACCTGAGCCTGAGGTCATTGCTGCCCGTGATTTAACCGGTAAGGGCACTGTCTTAGTGGTTGAAGATGAGGATCCGGTTCGAATGTTTGCTTGCCGAGCACTAACAAATAAAGGGTATAAGGTTCTTGAGGCTGCATCCGGTGAAGCTGGGTTGGAGATTTTGAAAAACAGTTCAGAAACAATTGATCTTTTGATTTCTGATGTGATTATGCCGTCAATGGATGGTCCTACCTTGGTGAAAGAAGCCAGAAAAATGTTTCCGCATTTACCAGTTATATTTGTTTCTGGATATGCAGAAGATGTATTCCGTGAAAACCTTGAAGCAGAAGAGTTTTTATACCTTCCTAAACCATTCTCTTTGAATGAGCTTGCCGAAAAAGTAAAATCCATTCTTGGCTAGTATATATAGTAAATGCACAGAAAAAGAACAAAACAGGAATATAGCTATTGCAACATTGGAACAAATGGGGTACAAAACGATCATTGCAAGGCTAAACCACCTGTGGAATAAGGGAGCTAATAATGTCATTATCAGAACTGAAATTGGTCAAGGGAACTTCCATGGATAAAAATAAGGCGCTTGAAGCTGCGCTGAGCCAGATAGATCGTGCTTTTGGCAAGGGCTCTGTTATGAAGCTGGGTCAAAAAGATATTAGTGTTGATGTGGAAACAGTTTCAACTGGATCTCTCAATCTTGATATTGCTTTAGGTATCGGTGGTCTTCCAAAGGGGCGTATTATTGAAATATATGGCCCTGAAAGTTCTGGCAAAACAACGCTAGCCCTTCATGCTGTTGCTGAATGTCAGAAAGCAGGTGGTATTGCTGCATTTGTTGATGCGGAACATGCTCTTGATCCCCGCTATGCAAAAAAGCTTGGTGTTGATGTCAACGAGTTGCTTATTAGCCAGCCAGATACTGGGGAGCAAGCACTTGAGATTACAGATACACTTGTTCGCTCTGGAGCTGTAGATATTTTGGTTGTCGATTCTGTTGCGGCTTTAACGCCTCGTGCTGAGTTGGAAGGCGAAATGGGCGATAGCCATGTTGGTTTGCAAGCGCGCCTTATGAGCCAAGCTCTTAGAAAGCTAACAGGCTCGATTAGTAGATCAAATACGATTGTTATTTTCATTAACCAAATTCGTATGAAAATTGGTGTTATGTACGGTAGCCCTGAAACTACAACAGGCGGGAATGCCTTGAAGTTCTATGCCTCTGTTCGGCTTGATATTCGCCGTGTTGGAGCCATTAAGGATAAAGAAGATATCGTTGGAAACACAACCCGGGTTAAAGTGGTGAAAAACAAGCTCGCACCACCCTTCAAACAGGTTGAGTTTGATATTATGTACGGTGAAGGGGTTTCCAAAACCGGGGAAATTTTAGATCTTGGGGTAAAAGCTGGCGTTGTTGAAAAGTCTGGTTCTTGGTATAGTCATTCTAGCCAGCGGATTGGACAAGGGCGCGAAAACGCTAAAAAGTTTTTGCTTGAAAACCCTGACATTGCCAATGAGATTGAAAGCTCTATTCGCCAAAATGCGGGGCTCGTTAATGAAGCTATGTTGGTTGATCCAAGTACAGAAGACGATGAAAACTCTGGTGCTGACGAATAATAGACTGTAACTTTAATAACGCGGGCAAAGGAGCGGAATTTTTCGTTCCTTTGCCTTTTTCGTTACATTGGCTGGACAGCCTTGCTTCGGAACTGTAAAACAACTTCGCTACGCTATTCTGGCATCTTGAGCCGGTTGGCTAATATTTTTGTATGTGTGCAGAGGCTTTGTATGACAGGTTCCATGTCAGGTGCTAACGATATCCGGAAAACATTTCTGGAGTTTTTTAAACACAATGGTCATGAAGTTGTGCCATCAGCATCGCTTGTTCCGATTAATGACCCAACGCTAATGTTTACCAATGCAGGTATGGTGCCCTTCAAGAATGTTTTTACCGGCATTGAAAAGCGTCCTTATTCGCAAGCGACTTCTTCGCAAAAATGTGTGCGTGCGGGTGGTAAGCACAATGACCTTGATAATGTTGGTTATACAGCGCGGCATCATACATTCTTTGAAATGCTTGGTAACTTTTCTTTTGGTGACTATTTTAAAGAACAGGCAATAACTTTAGCGTGGGATCTTATTACCAAAGAGTATGCTCTTCCTAAGGAAAAGCTAACAGTTACGGTTTTCCATGAAGATGATGAAGCTTTTACTTTGTGGAAAAAGATAGCAGGGTTGCCTGACGAAAAAATTATCCGCATCGCGACGGCTGATAATTTCTGGTCAATGGGTGATACAGGTCCTTGTGGGCCGTGTTCTGAAATATTTTTTGACCACGGCGATCATATTTGGGGTGGACCTCCAGGGTCACCTGAAGAAGATGGTGACAGGTTTGTGGAAATCTGGAACCTAGTTTTTATGCAGTATGAGCAAACTGCTTCTGGTCGCAATGACCTGCCACGCCCCAGTATTGATACAGGTATGGGGCTAGAGCGAATAGCAGCGGTTTTACAGGGTACAAATGACAACTACGAAATTGACACTTTTAAGCGCTTGATTGCAGCCTCAGTTGAGGTAACCGGTGCAGCAGAAACCACACAAAATAGAGCATCTCACCGAGTAATTTCTGACCATTTACGTGCCTGTAGCTTTTTAATTGCAGATGGCGTTAGCCCTTCTAATGAAGGGCGTGGGTATGTATTGCGTAGAATTATGCGCCGCGCTATGCGCCATGCTCATATGCTGGGTGCCAAAGACTTGGTTATGTATAAGTTAGCGCCAACCCTAATTGGAGAAATGGGACAAGCATACCCAGAACTAGTTAGGGCAAAAAAACTAATTGAAGAAACGTTGAAACTGGAAGAAGCACGCTTTCGGCAAATGCTTGAAAAAGGCTTGAACCTTCTTGAGAATTCTTTGGTGGATCTAAACGGGGATACCTTGCCCGGAGAGACAGCCTTTAAACTTTATGACACGTATGGTTTTCCTCTTGATCTTACACAGGATGCGCTGCGTGAGAAAAAACTGAAGGTTGATATTGACGGTTTTAACCGTGCGATGGATGAGCAAAAAGCAAAAGCCCGTGCGGCATGGTCTGGTTCGGGGGATGCTGCCTCAGATGATGTCTGGTTTAATATTCAGGATAAATTTGGCAGCACAGAGTTTATTGGTTATTCAACCGAAAGAGCGGATGGGAAAATTGTTGCCCTTGTGAAGGACGGCGCACAGGTTACTGATGCTTCTGCAGGTGACGAGGTCGCTATTCTCACTAACCAGACTCCTTTTTACGGCGAATCTGGTGGTCAAATGGGCGATACGGGCAGCTTTGCAGCCCATTCGGGTGCGGCAACTATTATTGATACAGGGAAGGCTCTCGGTGCTCTCCATGTTCATAAAGCTAAAATCACGTCCGGCACGATTTCTGTTGGAGATACGGTTGATCAACAGGTTGATACTGAACGCCGCAGTAAGCTAAGAGCTAATCATTCAGCCACCCATGTGCTACACGAAGCTTTACGCAGAGTTTTGGGTGAACATGTCGCTCAAAAAGGCTCTTTAGTTGCAGCAGATAAGCTACGATTTGACATATCACACCCAAAAGCCATCAGCGCAGATGAACTACATCGTGCAGAGCAGGTTGTTAATAAAATCATTAGAGGTAATGCTGCAGTTGAAACGCGGTTATTAAGCTATGATGATGCCCTTGAGGCTGGTGCTATTGCTCTCTTTGGCGAAAAATACGGCGATGAAGTGCGGGTCGTCTCGATGGGCGATGAATTCGAGGTTGAAGGCCGTACTAGATACTCTGTTGAACTTTGTGGTGGAACGCACGTGAAACGATTAGGCGATATAGGCCTAATGGTTATTGTATCTGAAAGTGCTGTGTCTGCTGGTGTACGCCGTATTGAGGCTCTTACTGGTGAAAGTGCCTTGCAGTATCTCTTGCAGCAGCGAAGCATGCTTGCAGATGCGGCAGATGCGCTCAAAGCTAAGCCAGAAGAAGTACCTGAGCGCATTACTGCGTTACAGGCTGAACGTAAACAACTTGAAAAAGACTTATCCGAGGCAAAGAAAAAAGCTGCACTTGGAGGCAGCACTTCAGCGCCGGATGCTATTGATGTTTCAGGCATAAAGTTTCTTGGGCAAGTACTTGAGGGTGTTAGCCCTAAGGACCTTCGCGGCCTTGCTGATGATGCGAAGAAAAAACTGGGAAGTGCAGTGGTTGCTTTTGTTGCGGTTAATGACGGTAAAGCAGGGCTTCTTGTTGCTGTCACCGAAGATCTTACTAATCGCTTTAGCGCAGTTGATCTGGTTCGTGCTGGCACTGAGGCTGTTGGTGGCAAAGGCGGAGGTGGTAGGCCTGATATGGCACAGGCTGGTGGCCCGGATGGTTCAAAAGCTGCCGCTGCTATTGAGGCGATTAAAGCCTTGCTTTAGAGCAAGGCTTGCAATTGTGTTGTTAGGTGACTTTGGTATTTTTCCGCTCCAAAAATGTATAAGGGTTGGAAAGAAAAAGGCTGCATAAAGCAGCCTTTTTCTTATTGTTTTATTGGTTCTCTAACCTAAGGCCGCTTTGAGATTTTCATCAACTTTGTCAAAGAATTGAGCCGTTGTCATCCAGCTTTGGCTTGGGCCAATAAGCAGAGCCAAGTCTTTGGTCATTGATCCGGTTTCCACTGTTTGAATACACACTTTTTCAACAGCTTCAGCAAAAGCAACAACTTCCGGCGTATTATCCATTTGACCGCGATATTTAAGGCCGCGTGTCCATGCAAAGATAGAAGCAATTGGATTTGTTGATGTTTCTTTACCTTGCTGATGCTGACGGTAGTGACGTGTTACGGTACCGTGTGCAGCTTCTGATTCAACAGTTTTACCGTCTGGGGTCATCAACACTGATGTCATTAGGCCGAGGGAACCAAAGCCTTGGGCAACTGTGTCAGACTGTACATCGCCATCATAGTTTTTACAGGCCCAAACAAAACCACCAGCCCATTTCATGGCGCAGGCGACCATGTCATCAATCAGGCGGTGTTCATATAAAATGCCGGCATCTTTGAACTGTTGTTCAAATTCTGTTTCAAAAATTTCCTGAAACAGATCTTTAAAGCGGCCATCATATGCTTTTAAAATTGTATTTTTAGTCGATAAATAAACTGGATATTTCCGAGCAAGGCCATAATTCATACTGGCGCGGGCAAAATCCTTGATACTTTCATCAACGTTATACATGCCCATAGCGACACCAGATTCAGCAAATTCGTAAACTTCCCGTTCAATGGCTTCTCCGCCGTCAGCGGGATCAAAGCGCATTGTAAGTTTACCTGCGCCAGGAACAAGAAAGTCAGTCGCACGGTACTGGTCACCAAAAGCATGACGGCCAATAACGATTGGCTTTGTCCAGCCTGGAACCAAGCGAGGGACGTTTTTCATGATGATAGGTTCACGGAAAACGGTACCACCTAGGATGTTGCGAATTGTGCCGTTCGGGCTGCGCCACATTTTCTTGAGGTCAAATTCTTCAACGCGTTGCTCATCAGGTGTGATGGTGGCACATTTAACGCCTACACCGTGTTCTTTGATCGCATTAGCTGAATCAATTGTTATTTGGTCATCTGTTTCGTCGCGTTTTGTGACTGATAGATCATAATATAGCAGGTCGATATCAAGATACGGTTGAATTAATCGTTCACGAATCCATTGCCAAATGATCCGTGTCATCTCGTCACCGTCGATCTCAACTACTGGATTTTTTACTTTTATTTTACTCATAGGGTCCCTCAAAGTAACTGGTTGCCGGAAGGGCTTATATTAGCCGATCTTTAGAGTGGCTAAAATTGGGCGCACACTAGCATCAAGATCGTAAGAGTTGAAGTATAAAGGTACAGAAAGTCTGTGTTTCTCAGAGAATAATACTGTTTTATCAAAATTCATACCTTTTAAAGTCTTTTATTGTTCTGGTTGAGAAGTGATGTGTTGACGCCCACATAAAAAATCTATTGCTTCTTCGCCTGTTTCAACAACGGTGATGAGTTTTCCGTGTTCTTCTGATGCAAAGCCATCTTCTACAACATGCTTGATCAATTCGATTAACGGTGACCAAAAACCGTTGTGATTAACAAGAACAATAGGTTTTTTATGCAAGCTAAGCTGCGCCCATGTCATCATCTCCATGGTTTCATCCAGTGTACCAAGGCCGCCAGGCAATACAATGAACGCATCTGATCGATCAAACATCATCTTTTTGCGTTCATGCATATTATCAGTGATATGAAGCTCCGAGAGGCCATCTTGCGTGATTTCAACCGCATCCAAATGCTGTGGAATAATGCCTATTACAGGTGCACCAGCATCACGTGCTGCTCGGGCAACAACACCCATTAGGCCAATGCTGCCTGCACCATAAACCAACTGCATATTCTCCTGTGCAATAAGTTCACCTATTTTTGAAGCCAAAATTTTATACTCAGGCTTATTTCCCATGCGAGAGCCGCAATAGACACAGACTGATTGAATTGCGGAAGGGAGTGGTATAGAGCTTTTTTTCACAATATAAATCCAGTTATAAAGCTAAATGACAAAGTTTTGACATGATTTAGATAAAATCTATTTAAATATATCATCTTGATTGTTAAGGCTTTGTTAGAGCCGAGTAACGGGGTACTATGGGCAGAAAGAAAGTTACAGTATTATTATGCGCCCTAAAATTCTTATAGGCACAATAATTGTTGCCACTTTGATTATAGCTTTGGCTTTATGGTCGGGCTTTAAAGAAGATATGCCTTTGTCTCAAACAGAAAGCAATGAGACCACAGAGGCGGTTGATAATTTCAATCAGGATCAAGAAAAATCTGGCACGCCAGCTTTTGATCTGGTGCGTATATCAAGAGGTGGCACTGGTGTTATCGCAGGACGTATGTCACCGGGGGCGCATGTAGAACTTTTTGCGAATGGTAAAAAAATTGCTGAAGTGACTGCTGATAAAAACGGTGAATGGGTTATGATTCTTGAAGAACCACTAGAAGCTGGTTCTGTAGAGTTAAATCTTAAAGCTAAAGCCAGCGACAGTGATACGGTAATAGAGGCTGACAACGTGGTTGTTGTTTCTGTACCTGAACGTGAAAGCGATCGTTTCCTTGCTAGAGAACAAAATGGTGTTGTAGCTGTGCTTACACCAAAAGACGGTCAAGGGGGCAGTACTGTGCTCCAAAAACCCGGTGTTGCCGCTTATGCCGAGGTAGGAGAAAGCCTTAGCCTTGATACAGTTGATTTTGGTGAAGGTGGCGTACCAGTGTTTACAGGCCGATCACTTCCCAGAGTTGAGGTAAGGGTTTATCTGGATGATGTTTTTATAGGTTCTAGCCGTGCAGATGATGCTGGTCGCTGGTCTGTTAGCTTGTCGGAAGACCAGGAACTTACAACGGGCTCTCATGTAGCTCGGCTTGATCAAACCATTGGTGATGGCAAGGTCCAGTTACGAATAGAGCAACCTTTTGAAACTGGAGAACCAATTGATTTGTCAATGGCGAAAGGAGGGGTGTTTGTTCGCCCAGGCAATACCCTTTGGCAGATTGCAAGGCAACTATATGGCTCAGGGGTTCGCTATACGTTAATTTTTAAAGAAAATAGTGAGCAGATAAAAGATCCAGACCTTATATATCCGGGGCAAATGTTTGAGCTTCCAAAGAAAAAATAAGTCTACTGTGTAGGCTTTAAAAGGCTGCGCAATTGATATAAGTGCTTTTTGGATTCAAGTAAAATAAGGGTCAAGCAGTTTGTAAGGTTTAACCCTGTTTGATGATCTGCCGTGCTCGTTAAATTACGGTAATATATTGTTCCGTTTTGGTCCATTTTGTAGCTGCCATCACATGTTCGGTTTATTATGAAAAACTGCTGCAACGCCTGTGCTCGTTTTTCTGGAGCTTCTGCTGTGAAATAAAGCCGGCCCAGAACGGCGTTAACCTCAACAATATATGTACCAGACCTGTCTTTTGAGGATGTTGCTGAAAATTTTATACCGGCCCATTCAAAGTTTATGGCATCGAAGTTTTGTGCGTCAAGAGAGTGAAGATGTTGCTGAATTTGATCCAGTTTTCGTGCAAGTTTCATATTTCTTATGCCTGATAACTATGAAAATAACAGCACATCATTATGCGTTTATCTACAGCATGGCTAATTGTATTTAAACAAGAGTTAAAAAAGTGTCTAAAATTTTAAAGAGTAAGAAGATAATTAAAAGGTTTTGTGGGAGTGATGTACCTAGGAATCCAGTTTAACTGTTTATAAATCTTGACGCCAGCATTGCAAATCGCCAGTGTGCGGTAAATTTACACAAGAAAATAGGTGCTTCATGAAAGCGACAGACGCTGTTCTTACTCCCATCCATAAAGAGGGTCATATTTTTGTGGCTATCTTTTTTGTTATCTCAATGGTGTTGTTTTTTGTATGGGAGCCTTTAGGCTGGGTTGGATTGTTATTGTCAGCTTGGTGCCTGTATTTTTTCCGCGATCCTGAACGGTTTATTCCAGATGATGAAGCTGTTCTTGTAAGCCCGGCCGATGGCACAGTGTGTGCTATTGTGCAGGCAATACCACCTGCAGAACTTGATATGGGTAACGCGCCGCGTACACGTATTTCTATTTTTCTTTCGGTTTTTAATGTGCACGTGAACCGACTGCCTGCCGCTGGGGTGATTACTAAAACAGCTTATGTGCCGGGCAAATATTTAAATGCAGCAGCAACAGAAGCGAGCGAAGAAAATGAAAGGCAATTGATCCGTATGACTACGGTTGACGGAAATGACATTGCTTTTGCCCAGGTAGCTGGCCTTGTAGCGCGCAGAATCTTATGTGACCTTGAAACAGGCCAGGCTGTAGAGCGCGGTGCGCGTTTTGGATTGATCCGCTTTGGTAGCCGAACAGATATTTATCTTGATGACAAGCAAGTGGCCGCAGTAAAAGTAGGCCAAACCATGATTGGCGGCGAAACAATTATCGCTCGATAAAATATCAACAAGGGTAGTCTTGTGCGCGAACCTAAAAAAGCCTTGCTCTTTAAATCAATATCTATTCGGACAATTTTGCCGAATGTTGTTACGTTATTTGCTTTTATGGCAGGGCTAACTTCCATTAAGTTTGCCTTGTCAGGCAAGTGGGAGTGGTCTGTGGCTGCGGTCATTCTCGCTGGCATATTTGATGGTTTAGATGGCACTGTGGCAAGGCTTCTTAAAAGCACGAGTAAGTTTGGGGCAGAACTGGATTCTTTATCTGATGTTGTGGCTTTTGGAGTTGCCCCTGCCGTTATCCTGTATCTATGGGTTTTGCATGATTTGGATAGGCTTGGTTGGGCAGTTGCTTTGATTTACGCTATTGCTATGGCTTTAAGACTGGCAAGATTTAACGCTAAAATTGACGATGCTTCTGACCCACGTAAGCGGTTCGGCTTTTTAACGGGCGTACCAGCTCCAATGGGAGCAGGGCTTCTTTTAATGCCTATGATGATAGAGTTTGGTGTTGGCGATGGTACTGCAAGCTCGAACGGACTTCTCATCAGCTTTTATTCTGTCTGTATTGCCCTGTTAATGGTGTCTACTATACCAACTATTTCCTTGAAAGCGCTTCGAGTACCAAAAGAATGGTTCGTCCCGGTTATGTTGGTGATAGGAATCATTATAGCTGGACTATTTGTGCGTACATGGATTGTGTTCATGCTTATAGGTATGCTTTACATTGTTTCCATGCCTTTAACCTACTGGGCTTTTAAAAAGCGACTTGCTAGTAAAAAACGGTAAAATTTATAAGCTTGCGCGCTTGGCACCTTCTTTGCATTTCTAAAATCATATTTTAACCCTGTGGTTTGGCCGAAACATAACTAATTGTTATTATTCATGTTTTGGCATCATTGGAAAGGTAAAGTCATGTTGGGTGCAAAAAATGCCCGTAAGAACCGGCAAAACTATATAGGTAGACTTGCAGTTTATACCTTATCAGCATCATTGTTGGCTGCTTGTTCTTCTCAGCCAAAACTTTGGCAGGGTGATGATATTATAGTAGAAGCCAGACAAGAAGTGCTTGAACGTGATGTATACACGGTCAGTGATAATCACCGAGAATTGAAAGACCGATTTGACGCGCTTGAACGGCTGTATGTTGAACTGGTACAAAGTATGAGATTGCAAGAACAAAAAATGGCAACTCTACAGGACCATGTCTCCAAAGTTCAAAAAGACCCTGAAGTAGCCTCTTACATGAAAAGGGTGAGCGGAGACATAGCAACTGTGCGTCAACAAATGAAAAAACTTGAAAATAGGGTATTTTCAGTTGAGGCAACTGACAACATTAGCTCTATGATCAATGAAGCGGCGCCTACGGGAACAGCAATTACCGGTGCTACAGTCAGCCCTAATGCAGAAGCTGGTACACCGGTGAACAATAATACGCCGGCTACACAGCAAACGTTTTTTGGTATTCATCTGGCATCATATAGGTCACAGGATCAGGTTGCATCGGGGTGGGCAGGTCTTGAGCAAGCTTTCGGAAATGACCTTGAGGGGCTAACACCGCTTATTTATACCCAAAGTCAGGAAGGTATAGGAACATTTATGCGATTAATAGCTGGCCCGCTGATTACAGAACAGGAAGCCATATCACTGTGTGGCAGAATTCGTCAAAATGCTGCAGAACAATATTGTAGGGTTTCTGAATATCAGGGTGAGCCAATTGGATAACAGGCAGTGCTGTTTTTAGCCCGTTCAGTTGCCTCTATATTCAAGAAACAGACAAAAAAGTGCTTTTCAATACACACTTTATAAAAAAGCGACAATTTTATGTTTATCGGATCTTGACACTAAACGATAAATTTAGTCCCATGCTTATCCCTTGGTAAGATGGGTTATCCAGCTTGGGGAGGTTGGTTATCCCGGCGCCTTTTATATGGCAGCCATTCAAATCATAGGGGCCGAGCGCATTCCTGGGGGGAAGCTCGGATTAGGCGCGGTGCATCAGCTTTTAGCTTGTTCGCCGCGCCTTTCGTTTTAGCTGATTGAAGATAGCAGACCCCCCCCTTGACCCCTGCGTGAGAAGATATCCGCCTCTTTATCATGAGAAGCACTGCGATTGGTTCCGTTTATGTATTTGGTCCATTGTTGAATGCTATGGGAAGCCTTTTCGTTGGGATAGTGCACGCGGTGTGAATGACTACACGATAAGTTTTTATGAATTTTCATTGGCGTACGCAGTGTGCATACGCCGTATCACCACGATTTGTTTGTCGCTATTTGATATTCAATGCTCGGTATGAAATGTGCGCAGTATCAGTGATGCTAGGCTGTCTATGGGCACGAGGTGCCTTTCGGAATTGGCTGTAGAGACACATAAAAGCATCTTGCAGAAGTGCAAGCCCTGCTGCTCCTATAAGGATAAACATGGTAAGCGCGGCAATATGTTCAACTGTCATAGCAATATCTCCATATGTTCTTGGTATGTTCTATTTCGACTGCGCCGCCATGTCAAGAACATAATAAGAACATTTTCAAATATGGCAGTTTTGATACATTTATTTGCCTATCGCACATAGATGGTGGTAAGAAAGGGGTAAGTGAGCAGTTAAACTGCGATAAAAACATAATAATGAGATAGAGTATGCCATTGGATTCTGGGCAATGTAGCCCTCCAAATGTGCAATTGGGTGAAAATATAGCCAGTGATAACACTGAAAAGCCCAAGAGCACTGAAAAGCCCAATAGTACTGAAAAAACGAATGGTACTGGGAAGAAACAACAACGTGCCAGACGGCGAACTCGCCGATCTGGGGTGGATTCTAGCTCGTTAAAATCATCTCGCCAGCCTGGCGAGGAAAGCTCGCCGAAACCAAGCCGCCCTATACAGCGCTATGACACTATTTTTGATCGAGGCGTATATAGCGCTATTGATCTGGGTACTAATAATTGCAGACTTTTGATTGCTCGGCCAACACGGCATGGGTTTAGGATTGTCGATGCATTTTCCCGCGTTGTTCGGCTTGGTGAAGGCTTGTCACATACTAACATGCTGTCTGAAGCGGCGATGTCACGCACGATTGAGGCCTTGAAGGTCTGTGCAGAAAAAATTAACCGCCGTAATGTTACCTGCATGCGTCATGTTGCAACGGAAGCCTGTAGGGTTGCGGATAATTGCGACGAATTTATTCTGCGTGTGAAAGAAGAGACCGGCCTTAATATTGATGTTATTTCAGCGAGAGAAGAAGCTCGGCTTGCAGTGATGGGCTGTCAGTCACTGATTGCGCCAGGAAACCATAATGCTTTGGTTTTTGATATTGGTGGTGGCAGTACTGAGTTAATTTGGGTAAAAATGCACCCAGGTAGAGCAACTGAAATAGCTGGCTGGATGTCGATACCGTGGGGTGTTGTAAACTTATCAGAAAAATTTACGCCCAGTAATATTGATAGTGATTATATTTTGCCAACAGAAAAATACCGGGAAATGGTTGGTGCCGTTAAAGGACATTTAACGGCGTTCGAACAAGCGCACAAAATTTCCACTACAGTTAATCGCCGCAAAACACAGTTATTAGGCACGTCAGGCACGGTAACAACCCTTGCAAGCCTGCATATGAAATTACCACGCTATAACCGGGATAAGGTTGACGGTGCATGGATGAAGTCATCAGATATAGCCGCACTTTCACACAGTGTTGCGGGCATGAGTTACGGAGAAAGAGCAGCCCTTGCCAGCATTGGTCAGGAAAGGGCTGATTTGGTCGTTGCTGGTTGCGCTATTCTAGAGGCAATACTAGGCATGTGGCGTGTGCCAAGCCTCCGCGTAGCGGATCGCGGTATTCGAGAAGGTATTTTACGTGGCATGATGCAGATTGAGACAATGCCTGTACAAAATAGCGACAAAAAGAAACAACGAAATGTCTACGCTCCCCATAAACAAAACCATAAAGGAACCCCTAAATGACCAAAGACAAGGGGTGGAACAATACTGCCGATCCTAAAAGCCGGGCGCGTGGTGCAAAGGTTAGGGTTAAAACCGCGCGCGGTAGAAAAACATCTTCCACGCGCTGGCTGCAACGTCAGTTAAACGACCCATATGTGGCAGAGGCTAAACGGCTAGGTTATCGCTCACGTGCAGCTTTCAAGCTCATTGAGCTAGTCGACCGTTATAACTTGCTGCAAAATGTTCATAGGGTTGTTGACTTGGGGTGCGCCCCAGGCGGCTGGACACAGGTTCTTGCTGAGCGGTTGTCAAGCAAAAGCCAGATTATTGGAATTGACCTACAGGAAGTGGAGCCTGTGGCAGGTGCTAATATCTGGGTTATGGATTTTCTGGATATTGATGCGGAAGAAAAACTGATGGCAGCCCTTGATGGCGCTGCAGACCTTGTGCTTTCCGATATGGCAAACTCTTCAACTGGGCATAGGCAAACTGATCAGGTGCGTACGATGGCACTTTGTGAAGCTGCGCTTGATTTTGCGATAAAAGTATTGGCCCCAGGAGGTGCTTTTGCAGCAAAGGTTTTGGCGGGTGGCGCTGATAACCATCTTATGAGGCGTATGCAGTATCATTTTAAAACTGTAAAACATGCAAAGCCACCTTCAAGCAGGGCTGGTTCAAAGGAATGGTTTGTTGTGGCCCAAGGATTTAAGGGGCTCAGAGACGAAAAAGCCGACAGTTAACTAAAATTGTTTTCTGTATTAAGAAGATTAAGATTGTCTTTGTAATAACTTCACGTTATTGAACGGCGAACATCCAACCCCTGAACGGCAATGCAGTAGATTATTGCCAGCGCGCAAGCGTCAGATTTTTGAGCAGGAAAGAAAATGGATATTCGCCTCGGCCTTACTTTTGATGATGTTCTCCTTGTACCCGCTGCCAGTGATGTAATGCCTGCACAAGTTGATGTGCGTACGCGTATTACTAAAGAAATTTCACTGAATATGCCTTTATTATCCGCTGCTATGGATACTGTTACAGAATCTCCCATGGCTATTGCTATGGCGCAGGCTGGCGGTATTGGAGTTCTGCACCGTAATATGACAGATGATGAACAAGCCGCAATGGTTCGTCAGGTCAAAAAATACGAATCTGGAATGGTTGTAAACCCTGTAACAATGTACCCAGATCAAACACTTGCAGATGCAATTGCTTTGATGGCCGGGCATAAAATATCAGGTATTCCAATTGTTGAGAGATCAAACAACAGTGGGCCTAAAAAGCTGGTTGGTATTGTGACGCACCGAGATGTGCGCTTTGCAACAAAAATGGATCAGCCCGTTTCCGAGTTAATGACCCGTGATGTTGTGACTGTGCGAGAAGGTGTGTCCAGTGAAGAAGCAAAAAGGCTTTTTCACCAACATCGTATTGAAAAATTGATTGTTGTTAATGACCAGTATCTCTGTGTTGGTCTTATCACTGTTAAAGATATGGAAAAGGCCGTAACTAATCCGAATGCCTGTAAAGATGCACAAGGCCGTCTTCGTGTTGCAGCGGCTATCACGGTTGGGGATAAAGGCTTTGAGCGCGCTGGTGCGCTTATTAACGCTGAGTGCGACCTGCTGGTATTGGATACAGCACACGGGCACTCGGCACGTGTTATCGAGCAAGTTGCTAAAATTAAAAAGCAATGGGGTCATGTGCAGTTGGTTGCCGGTAATGTGGCAACAGCGGCTGCCGCCGAAGCACTGATTGATGCCGGTGCTGACGGCATCAAGGTGGGTATCGGGCCCGGGTCTATTTGTACCACGCGTATTGTTGCTGGTGTTGGTGTGCCACAGCTTACAGCCGTGCACGATGTAGCGAAAGCTGCTAATAAACACGGTATACCAATTATTGCTGATGGTGGCCTTAGAACATCTGGTGATGTTGCAAAGGCAATCGCGGCTGGGGCTAGTGCTTGTATGGTAGGTTCACTGCTCGCGGGTACTGAAGAGGCGCCGGGCGAAGTATTTTTATATCAAGGCAGGTCTTATAAGGCTTATCGTGGTATGGGGTCTGTGGGCGCTATGGCCCGTGGTTCTGCGGACAGGTATTTTCAGGATGATGTTAAAGATGCGCTTAAGCTCGTGCCTGAGGGTGTTGAAGGGCAGGTGCCTTATAAGGGACACGCGAGTAATGTTCTGCACCAACTCGTAGGCGGTCTCCGTGCTAGTATGGGCTATACAGGTAATGTGACTATTGATGAGATGCGGACCAATGCAGAGTTTATTAGAATCACCAATAGTGGTTTAAGTGAAAGTCATGTGCATGATGTTAGTATCACTCGGGAATCACCAAATTATCCGGGTAAGTAGATTTTATGCTGCCCGGTGCGCGCCTTGCTGCCTTTATTGAATTAGCTTGTGAAATTGAGCGTAGCATAGCTTGCCGGGCTAGACCTGCAGATTTACTGGTTAATCAGTATTTTAGAAGCAGGCGCTATGCTGGTTCAAAAGATCGCAAAGCAATTACAGCTTATATTTACGAGTATTTACGCTGCCGTGAGCTTTTAGTATGGGCTCAAAGCCAACTTGTTGTGCAAGAAACGGAGCGGCTTTTACCTCTCCTTTTTTTAACGCGGTATTATCCTGACCTCATGGAGCTTCTTGACGGGTCGTCACAGTATTCTCCCGAGGTTTTAGATGAAGTTGAAGCCGAACTTGTTCATAAATCATTAGACCTTGATTGGTCTAAAGCTCCAATGGAAGCAACACTCAATACACCAATATGGGCACTACATGGCTTATTGAAGCGCTTTCCAAGTAGTATTTCTACTGAAATGCTTGCCATGAACATGCCGGCCTTTTTTGACATAAGGGTGAATACTTTAAAGGCATCAATGAATATAATTTATCAGTTTAAAGAATCTGTACAATGTATTGAAAAAACAAATTTTTCTTCGGTTGGTGTTCGCGTTAAAACGCCTTTAAATTTAGGGGCACATGATACCTATAAAAAGGGTCAAATAGAAGTTCAAGATGAAGCTGCACAAATTGCTTCTGCTTTAATCGCGCCTCAGCCAGGTATGAAAATCATTGATTTATGCGCTGGTGCGGGCGGTAAAAGTCTCACTGTTTCCAGCATCATGAACAATAGCGGTAAAATCATCGCGTGTGACATATCAGAGCACCGGCTTGCCGAGGCAAAAAAGCGTGCTGTAAGGGGAGGTCATTCAAATATAACCACATGTTTACTACCTGAAGACCGTGTTCAGCGTGATGATATGTTGGCGCAGTATAAAGGTGCAAGTGACCGTGTGTTTATTGATTCACCGTGCACAGGCACTGGCACATGGCGTAGAAGCCCGGATCAGCGTTGGCGTTTTAATTCTGATACGTTAGCGGAAATTACCGAGATGCAACGCTCTTTGCTGTTGGAAGGCGCTAACCTTGTAAAAGCTGGTGGCCGCCTAATCTATATGACATGCTCTATGCTGCCGCAGGAGAATGAAGATATCGTTAAGCAGTTTCTTGAGGGACAATCATGCTTCGGTTGGAAACTTCTAGATTATCGTACTGTCTGGCGTGAAACGGACCTGAGCGATAGAATACCTGCCACAGCAGCCCTTATTCCTGAAACATTACAGCTAACACCAGCACAACACGAAACGGATGGTTTTTATATTGCAATATTTCAACGTGAAGAAGGTTAGAGACAATTAATCTTTTTTGGTTTAAAATCGCAGTATACAGTAGAGGTTGATTATGTTTTCAAAAGTAATTTTAGTTTCTGGTTTTGCTATAGCCCTTTCTTCAGTCGCGCTTGCAGAAACCAGCCCAAAGTTTCAGGCAATCTCGAAACAGCTTGTTGTTTCAGCAGAAGCAGCGCAAGTAGAAGAAAAGTCAGATGATGCAATGGTGCTATATGAGCGTGCACTTGTTGCTAATCCATCAAATGTTGATGCCTTGGTTGGTTTGGCGCGGACTCATGAAATATTGGGCAGTGTTGGCAAAGGCTTGAAGTATTATAGACAAGCCCTTGAAATTGAACCCGATGATACATCTGCCCTTGAAGGACAAGCTGTTGCCTTTATCAAGCGTGATATGACTGACCGCGCCAAAGATAACCTTGATAAACTGGTGAAGCTATGCCCAGAAGGCTGCGCCTCACTTAGCATTGTTGAGGCAGCGATCGCTGATTATGATGCCAAAACAGCAGCTAAAAATGATAATGCCGATACGCCAAACCCTAAAAGTTAAAAGCCGCTTCTAATAAAAGAAACGGCTCATATTTCTAGAATGCTAAAGATGCTTTCCATGCATCAATATCGGCTAGTGCACGTTTGCTCATCGCTGGTTTACGCTCTTTTTTATAAACTTTACCTTCAAGAGCCGGAAATAGACCAAAATTAACATTCATAGGCTGAAATGTTTTTGCATCTGCCCCGCCTGTAATGTGGCTTAGGAGGGCACCAAAGGCTGTTGTGGCTGGTGGCGGTGTTGGTGTAGCACCCAGCCGTTCAGCTGCCGAAAAAATGCCGGTTATCAAACCCATTGCAGCACTTTCAACATACCCCTCAACACCTGTAATCTGGCCAGCAAACCTGAGACGTGTATCTGCTTTCATGCGCATTAGGCCGTCTAGTACCAGCGGGCTATTAATAAAAGTATTACGGTGCAGGCCGCCAAGTCTTGCAAATTCTGCATTCTCAAGCCCAGGTATTTTTTTGAAAATACGTATTTGCTCCGCGTATTTAAGTTTTGTTTGAAAACCAACGATATTGTAAAGCGTGCCTAGTTTGTTATCTTGGCGTAGCTGGACAACAGCATAGGCTTTGTCGGTTGTGTGAGGGCTTTGCAGCCCAACGGGCTTCATGGGGCCAAAGCGAAGCGTTTCTGGGCCTCGTTCTGCCATTACTTCAATGGGCATACAGCCTTCAAAGTAAGGTGTATTTCCTTCCCATTCTTTAAAGTTCGTTTTTTCACCAGTATTAAGATCATGAATAAATTCTTCATACTGTGCTTTGTTCATTGGCAAATTGATATAATCAGCGCCGTCGCCTTTATCATAGCGACTTTGGTACCATGCGGTATCAAAATTGATGCTGTCTTTGTATATGATAGGGGCAATTGCATCAAAAAAAGCAAGGCTGTCTTCGCCGCAGAGATCAAGAACAGCTTTTGATAAGGCAGGTGATGTGAGGGGTCCTGTTGCAACAATTACATTATCCCAATCTGCTGGTGGAATTCCGTTAATTTCACCGCGTTCTATGGTGATATTCTGGTGGTCTTCAAGCTGTTTTGTTACATCTTCAGAGAAAGCGTCCCGGTCAACAGCAAGGGCAGAGCCTGCGGGTACTTTGTGTCGCTCTGCTGCTGCCATAATCAGTGAATTCATGCGCCGCATTTCTTCATGTAATAACCCAACAGCGTTATTTTCTGCGTCATCAGACCTGAAACTGTTGGAGCAAACCATTTCAGCCATGTTTTCGCTGTGGTGTGCATCAGTTTTCACAACCGGTCGCATTTCATGCAGAATAACAGGCACTTCACGGTTAGCCAGTTGCCATGCTGCTTCAGAACCTGCGAGACCGCCACCGATAACATGAACAGGTTTTATGCTTGCTGCCATAATGCTTACACTCTTTTTATTGATTACGTTTGGCAGTCTTTTAACTGAGGTATCCTGATTTTGTAAGCAAAAACTCTAGCATTTAGTGGGATTATAGGAGTTAATGAGGTTAAAGCATTGCCATAGCTTGCAAGGCGCCTCGGTGTCCCTCTGTCATAGCATGTGCCATGCTCATTAACCCGTGGAGTTCAGAATGTGCAAAGATAATACGCCCGTGTGGTTGGCGTAGCACCTCATGTGGGGCTTTATGGTTTGTTTTTCCCAAAAAGAAACCTGGCTGGGGTGCGCAAAAGGCATGACCCCACCGGTTTAAGATAATACCTGCTATATCGTGGCGTGCATCAAACCCTGCAACACTAAACAGTTCTGTCATTTTTAAGCGTATCTGATGTTCAATTTCAGCGTATGACTTAGCGAACATAGTTGCCCGTGCCGCCGGGCCTTGCGCTGAAGGTGGTAAATCAGGGCTGAGGAAGGGAATATAAAACGTAAGGATAATAGGATCATCAGGTGTCAATGGCTGTGTGTTTTCAAAGACCACATTGCGGCGAAGTGATACATGCCACCCAAGACCTTCAAACCACCGTGCTGCTGTAATACCAAGTTTGTCAAAAAAGCGCCAATTCCTTAAGGCAACATTTGCCGTTAGAACAGGGCCATGATGAAATTCGCTATATGCACTATAGAATGTCTCTGATAGGTCGGTCACGATGTTACGGTTAACCCATCCGCCAGAAGCCATAATTACGGATTTGGCGCGCGCCTTACGAATTACACCATCACGTACATAGGTAACAATCACATAGTCTGCAGAGCTGGGGTCACCTTCATGACTGACATTAACTGCTGTTGAGCCAAGGCGGAGGCGCAGTGGTGCACCAGCTCGGTCCAGCATATTAAAGTTGATAGCGGCGGATAATGTTTCAGTTACAGAGCCATTGCCGTTGATAGCATTAGGGATCATGCGTGCCAGCATCATACGCAAGATTGCAGCATTGCCACCAGGGAAAGACACAACCCCAATATCTGCAGAGCTTTCTCTCTCGTCGTTTCGCATTGTGCCCGGTAGCCCCAGGCGTTTTGCGGCATAGGCAGAAATCGCATTCCCGCACACGCCGAAGTTTGCAACAGCCATATAGGGGTCAATATATTGCCTGACCTGAGAGCCGTAGCCCAGCTTATCAAGCAGGTCAGTATAATAAACCGAATCAAGCCACGAATCTACGTTATCAGTGCCTGATACTATGCCCCGTCGATTGTTTACAAAATCGTCCATTTCCTTTTGAACATTGCTTGGCCAAGGAGTATTTTTAAATTGGGCATTTACTGGGTTTTTAACCCAGCCGTGGCCTAAAAAATGATAGCCGGTTTCGTAGTAGCTTTCTGATCCGGGTGCCATAGGGGCAAAGTGATAATTGGGGATATTATATCGCTCGGCCCCGCCAGATAACTGTTCCAAATCAAAGTGTGTTGGTATGCCTAGCTCTCGGTAATAATCAGTATATACGTTATAGGTGTCGCCGTCATAGCTGCCCTTTATAAAGGTATCTTTGAGGACAATTCCCCCATTTGATCCTTGTGGTGCAGTTAGTCGCTTGCCATCAACAATAAATTCATTCTGTTTAGCCTCACCTCCTATTACAGGATGGTTTTCCAACAGAAGGCAGGTTTGCCCATGGTTAGCCCGTTTGTTGAATTCGTAAGCTGCGGTCATGCCAGAGAAACCACCACCCACGATAATGAGGTCAAAGCTTTCATCAGCCGAGTTTTCTGTGGTGTTAGGGTAAAGCTGATCGCGAATACCGTGTGCGGCAGTTACTACAGCTTCAGTGTTTCCATTAGCCCAGCTATAATCACCAATGCCGCCGTATCCTGTCCAGGATGAGCCGGAGGGAGCATACGGTGTTTCCCTTATGGCTACAGCATACGCGTGTCGGCCCATCAATGCTGCACCAGCGCCGGCTAGTGTACCATTAACAAAATCCCGCCGTGTAATAGGGGATGACATTCCAAGGGTATCGTTTTTTGATTTAAAAAAACTCATGATAGCCTCATGAATACGTATTGTGGGCTTTACCACGTTCTATGAAGGTCAAAAAAACGCGTAAATTTTCGTCCGGGTGGGTATTTTCCACCCCGTGTGCCACCTCAAGGGGCGTATGAATGTGATCGCCTTTTTTAATTGGTACAATCTGGCCATCAATCTCCATCTGGCCTTGCCCGCTTATGATGTAATAGTATTCATCAAACGCCCCTTCTTTGTTGCGGTCATCAAGAAAATGAATGTGCACCCCTTCGCTTGCACCAGGCGGTAGGTCATAGATCATGAAATGCGCAGGCCAAGGCGTGTTGGCAAAACGGAAAAACTTTGCTTTGCCAACGCCTTTACCTTGATGAATACCGGTAATTTCGACCATCCCATCTACTTCAGCATCCTTTGTAAAGGTCGCTTTGGGGGCTATTGTATTCAAAGCCTTGCCCATGGGGGCAGGAAGCATGGTTGAAAGCGCTTGTTGGCTCATCATGGCAAAACAAGCACCGGTTGCAGCAAGCATGCTGCGGCGGCTAGTATTGATATAAGTATTTTTAGGTTTCTGTTTTTTGACCATTTTCTCGCCTTTCTAAGTTTACAACCGGCAACTTTAAGGCCAGCTAAAAGCAAAGCGTAAAGCTTGTGTAATAGAACGATTGGGTACGGTCATGTGCCCTTCACTTGCATAAATTTCAGACTGGGTTAGCAAGCCGTATGCCGATAGAGGTTCCATTCGTTTGATAAACGCCTCTGGGGCCCACAATTCAAGGCGTGTTTCTTCAAGCTCGCCAGCAACCACCATTAGCCGGCTAACTTTTGGAATTTCCCATGCTTTCAAGCGTGTGGTGAAATCCTGTTCTTGCTTCAACATTTCTTGCTCGTGCCAGAATAAAGACGGGCTGGCAGCGATAATAGCGTGGAAGGCACCAGGTTGAGTGAATAATACATGCACAGCAAACAAGCCACCTAGTGAGTGCCCGAATAATGCTTGTCGGTTCAGGTTGATTTTATAGCGTTTTGCAATTTCTGCTCGTAGTTGACCTGTCAAAAACTCGAGGAACTGATCTTGCCCACCGCTGCGCATGTTTGCTAAGGCTGCGTAAGCAAGCGAATCTGTTGGGCCTGCTGTGAAATCGTATAATCGTTGGGCATCATAAGGCTTGTTAGTCGGGTAACCGATGCCAACAATGATAGAATTGCCGATTTCAGATGCTTCTTGTATGCGGCGCGCTTCAGCAAAGCTTGCAAATACAGCGTTGCCGTCAAGCACATAGAGTACCGGCCACCCTTCAGTAGGTGCATCAGTCTCGGGGTATGACACAAAGATGCGGTATTTTTCCCCTTTGTTGGAGGTCATGTCCCATACTTGGGTGGAGGGCATAGTGTATTCTGCGGTATTATCACTGGCTAGCACTTGTTGAAGCCGTACTGACAGTAGACAAACAGCGAGAAGTATTAGAAGATTTTTTGTAACAAATTTCCCCCATAATCTGAGCATTTCAAGACCTCCTGTATTTTCATGCTATATCTAAAAATCAGCTATGTATTTTATGTGACGACAAAGTGAAACGAGCATCTTCGGTGCCTTCACCAAGGGCAAGGTTAGCAACATAACGCCCAACGGCAGGGCCATGTTTAAAGCCATGCCCGCTGCCCCCGCCCACGAACCAGACATTATCCCAAGCCGGGTGTTGGTCGATTAAAAACTCCCCATTATCGCTATTTTCATATTGGCATACTCTGGTCTCTGAAAGCGGGCACATAGAAAGGTCTGGAAAACGATGTGAAAGGTAGGCCCTAACGTCGGCAATTGCATTCTCAGGAACAAGGCGGTCGCCTTTATCTGGGTCGTATGCAGGGCCGTGCGCATCAAGTGCTATTTTAAAGCCTCTGGATTCAATGTTGGGGAAACCATAATGCAAATCCTTACTGCTTACATCAACCCATGCTGGGAGATGTGCTCCTTCGAAACGGGTATCCCCAGCGTGCGGTGCAAAGAAGAAAACATTTTGGCGTGTTGGAATAATTCGCTCACCAATCACATCAGGAAACAGCTTTGGTAGCCAAGGGCCGCAGGCAAAGATAAAACGGTTTGCATGCAGCATTTCACCGGCGGTGCCGGTAATTGCATCCAGTGATGCCTGTTTGGAATGTGGCGGGCTAACGGCGAACTGACGAAAGCTACCGCCAGCTTTTACAAATTCATTTACTAGGTTTTGAACACTTCGCCGGGCCATTAGAGCACCCATGGTTGGTTGCATGACACCAACTGCAATGTTGTCAAAATTGATCTGAGGCCAACGCCTTGACATCTCAGACACACTAAGCTTTTCAATAGGGATATTGAGTGCTTGTTGGACCGCGATGCTTTGGTCTATTTTGGTAGTGTCTTCAGGGTAGATATAAAGCGCTCCTACTTCGTGAAAGATAGGACTTTCATGCCGGTGAGATAGTGCTTTCCATTCACTGAGAGATTCCCACGCCCACTGTGTATAGAGCGGATTAGCGGCATATTCTGTTCTTATTAAACGTGTTTCACCGCCGGAAGAGGCGCGAGCATGGGCCGCGCCCCATGCGTCCACGAGGAGCACCTTATTGCCCCTGCGTTGCAAATTCCAAGCGGTCCATGCACCAAATACACCCGCACCAACGACAACAAAATCCCAGCTATTTGATGTTTTACTCTTTGTTGGCGCAGATAACCGATCAGCCCGCGTCGAAACTGTTGCCAGCAAACCTGCTGTAGCCATACCTCCTAGTATGTGCCGACGTGAAACCAATGTTTTTGTCATTGTCGTAGCCGGGCGTTCGTTATCAATATCTGTCATTGTTACTCCTTGGCTGCTTCAGGGTGCTCTGTCCGCCATGTATCAAGCCGCTCAATCCACTGAGCCGCAGAGACTGGGCCACGCGCCTTACTTTCTGTGTGCCATGCTACATTTTTTCGCACTTCAATGAAAAACGCGAGACCCGTCTTCAGATTCAACTCCTCGGCCTTTGCTGTCATGGCAGCTTGTTGATCTGGGGTGATGGGTGTTTTAGGATATGGTTTGAATAAAAGCACATCCCAGTCACCGCCGTGTTCATGAAGGAACATCTGCGTAGGAGGTTGCCCACCTACTGCTGAGACCTGATCCCATTTTTCTAATGTGCGTATGAAGCTTTCTAGCTTGCCTGGCGCCATTTTGAAGACTTCAAACTCTGCTTCAGGCCATGGCTTCCCATCATCGGCGATAGCTGTCTGTTGATGAGTAAGAGCCGCTATAAAGAGTGTGCACAGTAGATATATTGGTTTCATGAGACCCTCCTAAATATGTCTTTTTAACAAGGCAACTTAGTGGAAAGCTTGATACTTTCTTGTTAAAAGTAACGGCTGGCCGTTAGGGCTGCTATGTATTTGATGGGTGAAAACCAAGTATTTCGGGTATGTCTGATATTTTCATGATCAGACTTTGGTGATTGGGACATTATCTGAGGGTAGGATATGGGCAGGAGGTGCTTACTGATATCGGCTTTATACTTGAGGTGAAAGCTATTCCCTTATTTTATTTATCTTTTTCGAGTGTGTTATGTTTCTACGATGTAATGAAATTCTCAAAATTCTGTCAGAATGGCCTGTACGTACGTCTGGTTCAGAAGATGAAATGCTGGCTCGAGAAAGCATGGTTACCCTTCTTGAAAGCCAGACTGATGTTACTATTGTTGAGGAAGCATTCTGGTGCCCGGTTAGCAATCAGGCCTTATTAGGCATGATCAGTATTGGGGTAGTTCTTACACTTTGGGTGTCATCATATATGCCCTATATAGCCTTGCTGTCAGGACTATTTTTCTGGATTAGTTATTTGTTGCATCTTGATGGCCGGGCACATCCTTTGGTGTGGGTTTTGCCTAAAAAGCTGACCGCCAATATCTCTGCCAGTAAAGGTGCAGGGCAGGGCCTATATATTTTAATGGCACATCTTGACACAAAAAAATGCTTACTGTGGGATCAACAGGAAAACGATATATACCGTAAGTATGTAAATTACCTGACTATTGCTGTGATTGCCAGTTGCGTTTTAGTGCCTATCTTAAACATTATTGGTTATAATCTTTCATTTTTTGGCTTAGCATTTTTATCAGCTATTGTATTGTGCAGGCTATGTGCTGAATTTATTCCTGTGCTGCAGGCCAAAGAAGAAAATAATGATCTGGGCGTTGCTGCTGCTACGGTAGCTGCAAGTAAATTTTGGCATACCTTACCTAAAAATGCAGAGGTGCGGCTCCTCATAACAACAGGCCATGAGCAGGCTTTTAGTGGTGTGGCCCATTATATTAGGCAGCACAAGGAAAATTGGCATTTTAAAAGTGTGTTTGTTATCAACTTTGATGCCTTGACTACTAATAACCTTGGGTATAATTTACGAAGTGGTACGCTCACGCCTGTATTATATTCCAATGTTTTGAGTAAATTAGTAGCAGAAATCCCCTATCAGGATCATAGGTTTGTGACTGTCAAGCCGCAAACAAAGTCTTTTGTAAACTTTGAAACGGTTTATTTTTACCGTGCATCGATACCTTCATTAACACTCACATCAGAAACAGCTTCTGGTAATAGTATTTCTGAAGAAATGGCGGCTGAGAAAGCTGTGGTGTTGACAGAAAAACTTGTGGCGAAAATTGATATTAATTGACTATTGAGTTTTGGGGAGACCAAGGAAGCGTTGCTCGCGGTTGATCTTTGCTTAAAATTTGCTCGTGATATTTTCGCTCGATCTCATCGTATCTGCCACTTTTACGCATCATAGCTAAGGCTTGGTCAAAGAAACTGCATATTGCTGGATCTTGAAATCGTGCAGAATATAGCGAAGGCGGCAGAATGTGATGGGCATTTAGTTGTTTGAAAACACCGGATTTTTCTTGATATTTTTTTTGAATATACCAAAAAACCCACTCATCACCAACAACGACATCAAAGCGCTTCTTGTACAGTAATTCAATGTGTACAGATTGATCTGAAGATTCCAAATAGCGGGGGTTTTCTTTTACCGCATTCGTAAAATCAGAACCAAGGTATTTTTTGGCGCCATCAAACGAAACTATAGAATAGTTTTGAAGGTCTGAAAGATTGTCAATAAGAAAATTGTTTTCAGCAAGGCTAAAGGCAAAATTTTGATGAAAAAGGTACCAGTTTGTTACACAGCCTACGTTCGATGCTTGGCTGTTTTGTGTTAAAATACCGTCTATTTTGCTATCATCGAACATTTGTATCATTCTAATACGGGGCATTTGTATAAAAATGATATCTTGGTCAAATTCTCTGAAAATTTCTTTAATGATATCTACTTCAATGCCATTTGTTGCGGTGTTCATAACATACGGCGGTAGATCAATACGAGTTGCAAGGCGCAGGGGCTCCTTTGCATTTGCTGGGGCAATCGCAAATGTAGCAAGATTCAATAACAGGGCTATCCAGAAGGCTGGAAATGTTTCACACGCATACAGCCGCCAAAAACGGTACCAAATAATATGAGAGCATGCGACACCTATAACCATACAGTATCCGTCATGTTGGCGTTGACGGTAAACCCTGAGAGTATCTCAGGGTTTAGAAACTCTAAACTGCATGGAGGCTATAGGCAAGTCCAAGAAGGAATTGTGGCTTAGATTTTATTGCCAGCGTTTTGTTAGGTATTTGTCTGACGGATACTCTACCCGGTACTCATGTTTAATAGTCCATTCTTCACCAGGCTTGAGTGTTTTGTGCCAACTAATAACTCCGGGCTGATCTTTATTATTTTTTACATTTGGTTCTGTTGCCCCTTTAAGGGGAGTTACTTTAATATCTTCATGACCTGAAACGGGATATTGATCAAATATTTCAACCGTTGTTGCGCGCGTGTTATGATTGGTGACTTTGATAATATAATGTTTTTCCTCAACATTACGCTTATTAATAAAGCCGGTATCACCGTCTGCTGGCGCTTGTTCAATATATTCGATAGCTACATTTTCATCGCGGCCAAACGGCAATTCAAGTGCTGTGTTGCTTTCAAGGTTTGGCCAAGTGCCTGTGCCTACATATTGGCCATCACGCATAAGGGTTGCGTTCACATTTCGTAAACTTTCAAAGTCTTTTAGCGTGATATCAGCAAAAACATAAGCCGTTGCATTGTTTTTGGGAACAGCGCGCGTAACAATTTTGGCCGGTGCCGTTATGGAAGAGACCAATACTTTATGTGAACTGCTGTCGGCAGGAATTGTCGTGCTGCCTGTAATTTCATATAATCGATTATAGCCTGTTTCAACTGATCTGCCCCCAGTAACAGTTATTGCTTCTGCCATTGGTGCACGGGTTGCTTTGGCCATATCCTGTGCAGCATAGCGCATAGCCTGAGGGGTCTCTGTCAGGTTCAAAAATTCGGAATTAAGGTTTATACCACCTATGTAGGTGTTAAACTGTGTGTTAGTAAGAGACAGGTTAACTGAATCCCAGCTTTCACCTGTCGTTTGTTCGATATCAGCTGTGGTTTCAAGTGTGAGCTTTTGGTCTTCACTATCAAGACTTGCTGCAACATTCATCATCCATCCTGCGTCATTTACAAAATAGTTAAAGCTAAATTGCAAATCCTGCGTAGCGGGGGACACAACAGTAAATATACCTTGGGTATTGTCTTGTCTTTTTGTGCCACTTCTTGTCATTTCTCTTTCAAGTGCAGCGCGCTCTTGCTCAAGCAGGGTGATACCGCGTTGATCTACTTGAATTTTTTGCATTAATTTGCTGGCTGTTTCGCCAACAAATTCCATAGCCTTTTGTATGTCAGCAAAGTTCATCGCTGTGCCAGAAGACTTATGATCTCTTGTGTCACCCATTGAGCGAAGAAAGTCCAATTGCATTTGGATTACGGATATACGGCTATGTGCATCGGCTATTTTGCTATTAACTGCGTCAATTTCATCCTGTATTTTTTTTTGTAAATCAGATGCTGCAGCAGCTTCTGGCTGGCTATCATACCTAACGCCTTTTAGGGATGACTTACCACCTGTCACATGAGCACTGGGTGGGACATCAGTGTCTATGAGGCTGTCTGGCAAGTTTTTTAGAACAAGATCATGCTGCCCAGCGGGTATGGTTATTGTTGCTGTGCGCGTAATCATTGCGCCGCCATTTTGGTACACCATTACATTTGTTATCGGTGCATCAAGTAAAAACTCATCCGCTTGCAGGGCCGGAAAACCGGCAAGGATGCTTCCAGCTAGAAAACGTGCAAGGTGTTTATTCTTCATTTTGTGCCCACTTCTTTGGTTTATCTTTTCAAACTTACGGCATTTATTAGCTTAGTAATCAAAGATAATGCCAAAATTATGAACAGAGGCTGTACGATAAAATGAGAGCGGGTTAATATGTATTATTCCGCTGCTTGCCGCGACAATATTGGTGCAAGGTATTGCCCTGTATAGCTCTTTTTGTTCTCTGCGATATCTTCGGGTGTGCCAAAAGCAACAATTTCACCGCCGCCGTCGCCGCCGTCAGGCCCTAGATCAAGTATCCAATCTGCAGTTTTTATCACTTCAAGATTATGTTCGATAACAATAACTGTGTTTCCCTGTTCAACCAGCGCCTGTAAAACCTCCATTAATTTTCTGACATCTTCAAAGTGAAGCCCTGTTGTGGGTTCATCAAGTATATAAAGGGTTTTGCCTGTGGAGCGTTTTGCAAGCTCTTTCGCCAGCTTTACGCGCTGGGCTTCACCGCCTGATAGCGTTGTGGCTTGTTGGCCAATGCGAATATAACCAAGACCAACTTTTTCGAGCATTTCAAGTTTGGTTCGTATAGCAGGGACTGCTTTAAAGAATTTAACACCTGCTTCTACAGTCATATCTAGTACATTGGCAATTGACATGTCTTTGTAGCGTACCTCTAAAGTTTCGCGATTATAGCGTTTACCTTTACACTGATCACATTCGACATAAACATCAGGCAGGAAGTGCATTTCAATTTTTAAAACACCGTCACCTTTGCAGGCCTCGCACCGGCCGCCTTTTACGTTGAAAGAGAAGCGCCCAGCTTTGTAACCACGGGCTTGTGCCTCTGGCAGGCCGGCAAACCAGTCACGGATAGGGGAGAATGCCCCTGTATAAGTGGCTGGGTTAGAACGGGGTGTGCGACCAATAGGGCTTTGATCAATATCAACAATTTTGTCTAAATGTTCCAGGCCTTCAATTGAGCTATATGCACCAGGAACCACACGAGATCCGTTTAGGTGTTTTGCAACTGCCTTATATAGTGTTTCTATGGTAAAGGTTGATTTCCCTGACCCTGAAACACCTGTAATGCAGGTGAGAGTGCCAAGGGGAATGGTGCCACTTACATTTTTTAAGTTATTAGCGGATGCGCCGTTAACTGTTAAAAATTTCTTTTTGTGACCAGGCCTTCGGGTCGCGGGTATTGGAACCGAGCGTTTGCCAGTTAAATATTGGCCCGTTAAGCTTTTTTCTGAGGCCATAATAGCGTCGGGCGAGCCTTCAGCAACAATCTGCCCTCCATGCTCTCCTGCGCCAGGCCCCATATCTATCACATAGTCTGCTATTCTAATGGCATCTTCATCATGCTCAACAACAATAACAGTGTTACCAATATCACGCAGGTTTTTGAGGGTCTCTAACAGGCGGTCATTATCGCGCTGGTGCAAACCGATAGAGGGCTCATCAAGCACATATAAAACGCCCGTTAAGCCTGATCCGATTTGAGAAGCAAGGCGAATGCGTTGACTTTCGCCACCAGAAAGTGTTCTAGAAGAACGGCTTAAGCTAAGATATGAAAGTCCAACATTAACAAGAAAACCGAGGCGCTCTTGAATTTCACGCAGAACTTTTTCTGCAATAGCATTTTGTTTTTCGCTTAAATTTTCTGGTAACTGTGTAAACCATTCATGAGCAGCTTTAATGGATAGCTCGGTAATTTGCCCAACATGGCATTCATGAATTTTTACGGCGAGGGCTTCAGGCTTCAGGCGCATGCCATGGCACACTGTGCATTCTGTTGATGATTGATATTTGGATAGTTCTTCTCGCATCCAGTTTGAATCAGTTTCGCGCCAACGTCTTTCTATATTGTTTAAAACACCTTCAAAAGGTTTGTTTACTTCAAACTTGCGTTTGCCGTCAGCATATATGATCGCAACTGGCTTGGCACCTGTGCCAAACAAAAAAGCTTTTTGTGCCGCCTCCGGCAATTTTTCCCATGCTGTGTCCAGAGATACATCATAATGTTTTGCGACAGCATCAAGGGCCTGAAAGTAAAAAGGGGAAGGATTGTTCGCCTTATTAGCCCAAGCCGCTAACGCACCGTCGCGGATAGTTTTAGATGTATCAGGAACAACTAGTTCTGGGTTGAAATATAACTTTTCGCCAAGACCATCACAGTTTGGGCAAGCCCCAAACGGGTTATTAAAGGAAAACAACCGAGGTTCAATTTCTTCAATTGTAAAACCTGAAACGGGGCACGCAAATTTAGCAGACATTAAATGCCTTTTAGCGTCCGTATCGTTTTCTTTATTGGCTTCTTCAATAACCAGTAAACCATCTGCAAGCTCAAGTGCCGTTTCAATACTTTCGGCAAGGCGCTGGTCTATTCCTTGTTTCAGGATAAGCCTGTCTACTACAACATCAATTTCGTGTTTATATTTTTTATCAAGGGTAGGGGCTTCTTCAATAAGATAAAATTCGCCGTTTACTTTGATACGCTGAAAGCCACGCTTTTGCAGGTCTGCAAATTCCTTGCGAAACTCGCCCTTTCTGCCTCTCACAATTGGCGCAAGTACATAAAGGCGCGTTCCTTCTGGCATTGTTATAATGCGGTCAACCATTTGGCTAATAGTCTGGCTTTCGATAGGCAGACCGGTTGCCGGGGAATAGGGTACGCCGATACGGGCCCATAAAAGCCGCATATAGTCATATATTTCTGTAACGGTGCCGACAGTTGAGCGCGGGTTTTTACTGGTAGTTTTTTGCTCAATAGATATAGCGGGCGACAAGCCTTCAATGTGGTCAACATCTGGTTTTTGCATCAATTCCAAAAATTGGCGCGCATATGCACTGAGCGATTCCACATAACGGCGCTGTCCTTCAGCATAAATGGTATCAAAGGCAAGTGACGACTTCCCTGATCCTGATAGCCCGGTAATAACCACAAGCTTGTCGCGGGGAATATCAACATTGACAGACTTCAGGTTATGTTCTCTTGCGCCGCGAACGGAAATTTGTGTCAGCATCAGGTCCTCATGTACAATAGGCTGGTGTTGTTATCAGATGGTAATTGTGTATGGGCTTTCAAGCTGCTTGACAATAGATTGGTTTTTGGAACAAATAAAGAACAAATTGTTATAGGAGATACAAATGGCGGATTTAAGGGCGGGGGGGTGCTTGTGCGGGCATGCGAGGTTTGAAATCAATATAACGGACAGTAAAACAGGTACGTGCCATTGCCGTGATTGCCAAAAACATTCTTCTGCACCCTTCGCCATTTTTACAACGGTTGACCATGGCGCCTTCAGGTGGCTTGTAAAACCACAAGGCATCGCAAAATCCAGTGAACGGGCAATACGGCGATTCTGTGAAAAGTGTGGCTCTCCACTTTCATGGGAGGGATTGGAGTTTCCAGATGAAATTTCAGTGAATACTGCTACATTTGACGATGTGAGCAATATTATGCCCGTATATGAACTTTATGTACGAACAAGAATGGCAGGTATTGAACCCATAAAAGGGGCACGTCAATATGAAGCGGGCGGTGCTTATTAGGGCTGTTTTGCTAAAAGAGTTTCAAGTTGTTTATTATTTTTGCAGCTTTGGGGTGGTTAGTTTAATGTCACTGTGATACGCCCGTAGGGGTGTTTAGTATTCAATAAGGGGGCTTTGATGGCCGGTAGCATCAATAAGGTAATTTTAGTTGGAAATCTGGGGCGTGACCCTGAAGTGCGGACGATGAATGATGGCTCGCCTGTTGTTAACTTGTCTATTGCGACAAGTGAAACATGGCGCGACCGTTCATCGGGTGAACGCCGCGAGCGTACAGAGTGGCACCGGGTGGTGATTTTTAATGAAAACATTGCCAAAGTAGCTCAAAACTACCTGAAAAAAGGCTCTAAAGTGTATGTTGAGGGTGCGTTGCAAACCCGTAAGTGGACAGACCAGAGCGGTGTTGAGAAATACACGACAGAGATTGTTCTGCAAAAGTTCCGCGGTGAACTAACGATGCTTGATGGCCGTGAAGGTGGTTCTGGTGGCGGATTTGGTGATTCCCAGTCAGGATACGGTGATTCAGGTTATGATAGTGGCTTTAGTGGCGGCAACCAAGGTGGTTCGGCACCAGCCTCCGGCGGCGGCATGGGCGGTAGTGCTGCAGATCTGGATGATGAAATTCCATTTTAAAATATAGATTAACTTTCTTTCTTAAGGCCGGGTAATTCCCGGCCTTTTTTAGTTAAATTACATATCTTGTAAGACGACTTTCTAAAACCCACATACATTTAAAGGAGATTGTATGGCAAGAATTGGCATTGCACTGGGAGGCGGAGCAGGACTTGGATGGGCTCATATCGGCGTTATCAGGGTACTAGAAGAAGAAAATATACCAATTTCAGCTGTTGCAGGAACCAGTATTGGTGCAATTGTTGGTGCCTGTGTTGCCGACGACAGGGTTGATGATCTTGAAGAAATAGCGCGGTCTATCTCCTTAAAGGAAATGCTTGCCCTTGGTGAGTTTGGCTTCAATAAGGGGAGCCTTATCGGCGCTGGTAAAATTGAGCGCAAACTGAGAGAGCATTTTGGTACTCGCACCATCCAGCAATTACAAAAGCCTTTTGCCGCGATTGCAGCAGATCTTTACACCGGGACTAAGATAGTACTGGAGGACGGCGATATTGTTACAGCTCTTAGGGCTTCATCCGCTGTGCCGGGTGTGTTACCCCCCGTTAAAACTGAAACCATGTGCTTGGTAGACGGCGGTGTGATTGACCCAATTCCAATTGGAGCAGCGTATGACCTAGGGGCTGATGTTGTTATCGCTGTTGATTTGCAGGGTGATTATGTTGGCCGTGCAAAACGCTTTGGCTTTGACCCTGATACAATGCGCCGCCAGAATATGGTTGTGCTTAAAACCGCAAGGGCAGGCTGGTCTTTGGCCCTAAAGTCGCTCGGGCAAGCCGCGATAGAACAGTATAAGCCAGAAGTTATTATCACCCCTAAAATTGGTCATATTGATATGGGGGATTTCACAAAAGCAGAAGAACTTATTGTTTTAGGCATGGAAGCGACAAAGGCCATTTTGCCTTCCATTCATGCGCTTCTCACAAAAAAAAGCCGGGCATGATGCCCGACTTTTCTTAATGAATTTGTTATAGCCTAGCAGAGTTCGATAGCAACAGCGGTTGCTTCGCCGCCGCCAATACAGAGGCTGGCAACACCTTTTTTAAGGCCGCGTTTCTTAAGTGCGTTAATGAGCGTTACACAGATGCGGGCACCAGATGCCCCAATGGGGTGACCTAGGGCACATGCACCGCCGTTTACGTTAACCTTTGCGTGATCTAGGCCTAGCTCTTGAATGGCCGCCATAGGGACAACAGCAAAAGCTTCATTCACTTCAAAAAGATCAACGTCATCAATAGACCAACCAGCTTTCGCGAGCACTTTTTTCATCGCATCTACTGGTGCTGTCGTAAACCATTCAGGTGCTTGTGCATGCGAGGCATGGGCAACCAGCTGTGCAAGCGGTGTAAGGCCGCGTTTGGTAGCTTCAGATGCTTTCATAAGGACAAGAGCTGCAGCACCGTCAGAAATTGAGCTTGCATTTGCTGCTGTCACAGTGCCGTCTTTTTTAAAGGCCGGCCGCAGCGAGGGAATTTTGTCCAGTTTGGCTTTGCCGGGCTGCTCGTCAATCGCAACTTCAGAAATACCGGCGCGGGTTTTAACTTCAACCGACACTATTTCGCCTTCAAAACTGCCATCGGCTATAGCGCGCTGAGCCCGTTTTGTAGATTCAATGGAATAGGCATCCTGTGCTTCGCGGCTAAATTGATAGTGCTCAGCGCAGAGTTCGGCATAAACACCCATTGGCTCGCCGCCGTATGCATCTGTTAAACCGTCAAGGGCCATATGGTCGAATAACTGTGTTGAGCCGTAGCGTGTACCAGTTCTGCCAGAAGGCAGAAGATGAGGTGCTAAGGACATGCTCTCCATACCACCAGCAACGACAACAGAGTTAGTGCCCGCATAAAGGCTGTCGTATGCCTGCATCATGGCTTTCATGCCAGAACCACACATTTTATTAAGGGTGACTGCGCCGGTGTTTTTATCAATGCCGGCTTTAAGGCTAGCTTGGCGCGCAGGCGCCTGGCCTTGGCCTGCTGGCAACACACAGCCCATAATAGTTTCATCAATGCTGTCTGTTGGTTTCATGCCTGCACTGGCAAGAGCACCTTTAATAGCCGTAGCACCAAGAGAAGAAGCTTCGATCGTGGACAGATCCCCAAGCATTCCACCCATTGGTGTGCGTGCCATGCCAACAATTACAATTGGATCTTGAGACATTGAGTAACTCCCGTTCTTTGTTGTTTAGGTTATAATGGTAGCCTCTGTTTATGGCGCACAATGTGACAAATAAATTTTATTTCGCAAGTGCAAAATAACTTGATTTGCAGTTGATATTTTATTGTTTATGAGTTTTCCGCTGGTGAGGCAGGGGTTTTGGCCTGTTCTCGCAGTTGCCATTCGCGGCGAATCATGTCGCTTGTTTGCCGGCTTTCGTCATGTGTCCAGCCCGGTGGTGCAATAAGATATAGCAATTTTGCCTTAATGTTTGGTGCGTGCCAGATATCTTTTAGTATCCCCCACCATTCATGGAATGCTATGCGCAGGGGGTTATAGGTTCCAAGGTCGGTAACGAGGCCATAATTACAAGGGTCACTTTTTTCCTCCGGTATATAGGTGCCGAAGATTTTGTCCCAGATAATGAAAACCCCGGCATAATTAGCATCAAGATAGCGAGGGTTTTTGGCATGATGAACACGGTGATGGCTCGGCGTATTCATAATAGCCTCAAACCAGCGTGGCATTTTCCCTATAGCTTCAGTGTGAATCCAAAACTGGTATATCAGGTTAAGGCCTGCACAAAAGAAAACAATTGATGGATGAAACCCTAATAAAAACAGCGGTGTACGAAAGAGTATGCCGGGGGTGAATTGGCCTGTCCATGTCTGTCTTAAGGCTGTTGAGAGATTATAATGCTGACTAGAGTGGTGAATGACATGGGCGGCCCACATCCAGCGCATTCTATGCCCAAACCTGTGCACCCAGTAATAAGCAAGGTCATCCAGTATAAAGGCTGCAACAAAAACCCAAATCGATGTTCCTAGATCAAATACCCTAAAATTATCATAAACCCAAAATGCAAAACCAAGTGTTAAGGTGAGGGTGATTGCGCCCGCTATTGTACTACCAAGGCCCATAAACATGGATACAAATGTGTCTTTACTTTCAAATTTAACACGCCGCGTTTTCCAGCCATAAACCATCTCTGCTAATACAAGGACAACAAATAAGGGAACAGCCCACTGCGTTGGTTCTGGCAAATCAAGCGTCATACTCGTTTCCCATGTGTTGCAAGTGCGGCCAGAATTGCAGTTCCTCGCTTTATACCGCTAGGCGTTAAAGACAAAACGATACGGGGCTGGGTAAAATCATTGATCGTTATGATCAGTTTATGGTTTTTTACGGCCCACCTTACCGAGTCTCCTTTTTTTAGAATACGACAAACCATATGGTTTCCGAGCTTTGAGACAATGCCAATGATTTCTGGGGTATTCTTAAAAGTTGCAAGAGCTGCTACCTTGTCTTCAGATATCAATATATCGGCGGGTGTTAAATTTGGCGCATAACGGCTGATTTCATCCCGGATACCTTCTTCCGCAAAATGTACTGAAATTGGGAAAAAATAATATGCTGCTGCTGACAGTAAGATAATTGCCATCAAAGATGGTATAAGCTGCAAAAGTGACATCCCCGATTCCTTAAGAACATAACTGGACTATAGAGTATGACAATTGTAGCTGGAATCCAATTTATATCTGATAATAGTGAGACTAAACTATGATCAATCTATCTTTTAAGGCGTTTCTGAGTGTAGTATTGGCGACTTCAATGAGCATGCTGGCTGGTGCCTATATGGAAGATAAACATGAAATTATTGTCATTGGTCACCGCGGGGCCAGTGGTTATCGGCCTGAGCACACGCTGATGTCATATGAACTGGCTATTCAGCAAGGTGTTGATTTTATTGAGCCAGACCTTGTTTTAACAAAAGACGGCAAACTGGTTGCGCGCCATGATATGTATCTGTCTGGAAGTACGGATGTGTCCAGCCGCCCCGAGTTTGCAGCTAAAAAACGCACTCTTGAAGGCCATACAGACTGGTTTGCTCAGGATTTTACATTAGACGAAATTGAAACACTGAAAACAGTTCAACCAAGGCTAACGCGCGGTCAAATGTATGATGGTATGGAGCCAATACCAACGCTTGAGGATATTGTTACGCTGTTGAAGCAGCACCAAAAACAAGGTAAAGCCGTTGGTGTTTATATAGAGTTGAAACACCCCTCTATTATGGAAGCTATTGTTCCTGATATTGCAGAAAAACTGGCTGTGGAATTAAACTCTATCCAGAAAATGGGGTTTCCTGTTTATTTTCAGTGCTTTGATGCTGATTTTTTATTAAAAATATCTAGCTATACATCTGTCCCGCTTATTTATCTTGTTGAGGGAAAACCTGATGCAGATGGGCACTATTATCTTAATGAAGATCTCAGCCATTATTTTGGTAAGTTTGCAGGCTTTGGTTTATATAAAGCACTGCTGATAAACAAAGATGGCTCTCTAAATAATGTTGTAGATACGATCCATAATGGCGGCGGGCTTGTGCATGTATGGACAGTTAGAGATGACAATGTACCCAAAATGTTCAATAGTGTTCAGCAAGAGGTAAAATTTCTGTTTGAAGCAGGTGTTGATGGTATTTTTACTGACTTCCCTGATACAGCAATAGCTGCTCGTGAAAGTAAGCGATTAACGGATAAGGGCCGACTGGATGATTGATTTTGTAAAAGGATTGTTAACCGCAATCGTGGCGGTTGTTGTTATACGTTTAGGTGTTGAAGTGTTGTTTGCAAACGCAGGGATATAACCTGCGTTTATGCCTTATTGCTTGGGTAAATCACGCCCAAAAGGGAAGGGGAGTTCTTCTGTCTTGAAACTAAGAAACTCTAAAACTTCTTTGATATAATTTCCGGCTATATTGATGCCATTTGTTAAGTTTTCATTTGGTTTGTCTAAAATAAGAGCAACACAGAACTGTAACAGGGCCATGAAAAGCGTGAAGAGCATCACCACATGACCAATAACACCAAAAACAAACATAAACAGACCGCGTTTTAGAATTGTTAGCCAGTCTTTTGTTTTTAAATTGTCCACAAAGCTGGCAGGGCTTTCTTGCTTGGTGTTTTCAGTTTTCTTTGCATTGTCAGCACCTGCATTAGCTGCAGCATTTTTTATTTCTGGGGCTTTTTTTGTAGCAGGCTTCGTGGCCGCAGTTTTTTTCGGGGCAGCTTTTTGTGCCACCATAGTTTTTGCCGGTGCTTTCGGTGTAGGTGTCGTTTTTGCTTTTGCCGCTGGCTTAGACGCAGGAACACTGGTTTTAGGCGCGGCTGCTTTTTTTACAGGTTTTGCTGTGCTGGTTTTTACAGCAGACTTACGAACTGTGGGTTTCTTGGCTGAAGCGGCGGGTGCTTTTTTTACAGGCGCCGCTTTTTTAGGCTGTGCCGCCGGTTTTGCTTTATCATTTGTATTGTCAACCACGATGTACCCCTATCTGTTTGTCACGTATCTTCATATTGTAGATAAATGCCAATTGTTCAAGTGTTATAGCATGGTTAGGGTCTATATTCGCGCTTGGTTAGCTTGTTTGAAGAAACTTTAGCGCCGATTAGTAGATGTTGCAAAAAAAGGGGGAAGGCGAACCTTCCCCTAGATTGCCATCTACCGGGACGGGTTGGTAGATGGGATTAAGATAGCTCGATTAGCTACATCCGCTTGTGCCGCCACATGTGTTACACTTAAGGCAGGTGCCATTTCGTACTAAGGTAAAGTTGCCGCATTCGCCGCACGCATCGCCTTCATACCCCTGCATTTTGGCGGCAACTCTGGCATTAGGTGTCGCATCCATTGAGCCATTAGCCATACCGCTTCCCATGCCAGCACTGCTGGAGGTATCAGCGGTTGCGGCAACGGCCAAAGCTGCGTCAGGTGTTTTACTCTCCGGCTTTGGTGTGTTTTTTAAAACGACGAGATTACTGCCTCGCACATACCCTGAGGATGCCATTTTCTGAACCCTTTCTAAGGCTTCTGAAACATTTTCATCCAGATCAGGAAGGCCGTCTGCTTTATCGCCACGACCTGTTGTATCGTGGGCAAAGTCCGCTGGCATAACATGGGCAAGGTCATCACGGCCCAAATAAGATATTGCCAACTCTCTGAAAATATAATCCAAGAGAGATGTTGCCATTTTGATGGTTTCATTGCCTTCCACTCTACCAAAAGGTTCGAAGCGTGTGAAAGTGAAGGCGTCGACAAATTCTTCAAGTGGTACACCATATTGAAGGCCAATTGAGATTGCGATGGCAAAATTATTCATAAGAGAACGGAAAGCTGCGCCTTCCTTATGCATATCAATGAATATTTCGCCTACAGAACCGTCGTCATATTCACCCGTTCGCAAGTAAACCTTGTGCCCGCCAACAATAGCTTTTTGTGTGTAGCCTTTTCGGCGCTCAGGAAGCCTGCGGCGCTTAACCGGGCCATCTACATGCCGTTCAATGATCCGCTCAACAATACGCTCTGCAACGACAGTTGCTTTTTCTGGCAGGCTTTTTTCTTCTATATCTTCATCCAGAATATCATCAAGTATCGAGGAGTTCAGTGGCTGACTGAGTTTTGAGCCATCCCGGTATAAGGCATTAGCTTTAAGAGCAAGAGACCAGCTTAACTCGTATGCCGCCATGCAGTTTTCTACGTCGGCCTCATTGGGCATATTGATTGTTTTGGATATAGCCCCTGAGATGAAAGGTTGGGCAGCAGCCATCATGCGAATATGGCTTTCCCATGATAAATAGCGTTTCCCAATTTTCCCGCATGGGTTGGCACAGTCAAACACGGAATAATGCTCTTCTTTAAGGTGAGGCGCTTTTTCAAGTGTCATTGCGCCGCAGCAGTATAGGTTTGCCTCGCTGATAGCTGCTTTGCTAAAGCCAAGGGCTGCCAGCATATCAAACTGATAATCATTCAGTTGTTCATCTGTTAAGCCTAAGGTTTCTTTGCAGAATTTCGACCCAAGGGTCCATTGGTTGAAAACAAATTTTATGTCAAAAGCACTTTTTAACTGCGCTTCAACCAAGCCAATTTCTTTTTCGGAAAATCCAACCTTTTTTAGGTCAGCATGATTTACACCGGGTGAATCCGCCAGTGTATTGTGCCCAACAGCATAATGTTCAATCTCTTCAATTTGGTTGGCCGAGTACCCAAGTACAGTTAAGGCCTGAGGAACAATTCTGTTAATGATTTTGAAATAGCCACCACCGGCAAGCTTTTTAAATTTTACGAGCGCAAAGTCTGGTTCAATACCTGTGGTATCGCAGTCCATCACAAGACCAATTGTACCTGTCGGCGCAATGACGGTTGCCTGCGCGTTTCTAAAACCATGTTCTTCACCCAAATGTAAGGCGCGGTCCCATGCTTCTGCTGCTGCCGTTACAATCGCGGTGTCTGTACAGTTTTTGATATCCAGAGCAACGGGGAGGGTGTTTAATGCTTCATAGCCATCTGCTTGGCCGTATGCAGCCCGCCTGTGGTTACGAATAACCCGTAGCATATGGTCTGCGTTTTTTGTGTAGCCGGGAAAGGCACCAAGCTCAGACGCCATTTCGGCAGAGGTTGCGTAGGCTTGCCCCGTCATGAGAGCCGTAATTGCACCACATAGTGCGCGGCCTTCATCGCTATCATATGATATACCAAGGCTCATTAATAAGCCGCCAATGTTAGCGAAGCCAAGGCCCAGCGTACGGTACTCGTAAGAAAGCTTGGCAATTTCTTTTGATGGGAACTGCGCCATCATCACAGATATTTCAAGCACCATGGTCCAAAGCCTTACAGCATGTTGGAAGGCTTCAACTTTAAAGTCCCCACCATCTGAACGGAATGTCATAAGGTTTAGGGACGCAAGATTGCAGGCGGTATCATCGAGAAACATATATTCCGAGCAAGGATTGGATGCTCTTATTTCGCCAGACGCAGGGCAAGTATGCCAATCATTAATGGTTGTGTGAAACTGAATGCCTGGGTCAGCGCAGGCCCAAGCTGCATGGCCAACATCTCGCCATAAGTCTTTGGCTTTGATTTCTTTAGCGATAGAACCATTAATGCGGTTTTTAAGGTGCCAGTCACTATCTTGTGCGACGGCTCTCATGAAATCATCTGTTACGCGGATAGAGTTATTTGAGTTTTGGCCTGAAACCGTTAAATATGCGTCTGAATCCCAGTCAGTATTGTAGGTTTTGAAATCAATAGAGGTATAGCCTTGCTTGGCGAATTGTATTACGCGCTGCACATAATTTTCTGGGATCATAACTTTGCGGGCAGCAAGTATTTCTTTTTTCAGCGCTTTGTTTTCTTTTGGGTTAAAAGCTTGCTCGGCTAAGTCTTTTTTACCTTCATGGCATGCCTTGATAATGCGGTTTAAATGAATTTCGTTTAATTTAGATCCTGAAACAAGGGCCGCAACCTTTTGTTCTTCAATAACTTTCCAGTTAATAAACTCTTCTACATCTGGATGGTCTATATCAACCACGACCATTTTAGCTGCCCGGCGCGTTGTGCCGCCTGATTTAATTGCGCCGGCTGCGCGGTCACCAATTTTTAAAAAGCTCATGAGGCCGGAAGATTTCCCGCCGCCAGACAGGCTTTCGCCGTTGCCTCGTACATTTGAGAAATTTGACCCTGTACCCGACCCATATTTAAATAGGCGTGCCTCACGGGTCCATAGGTCCATTATGCCGCCTTCGTTTACAAGGTCATCGGCAACTGACTGGATGAAACAAGCATGTGGTTGTGGGTGCTCGTATGCGCTTTTGGATTTAACAAGCTTGCCTGTTTCAAAATCGACATAGTGGTGGCCCTGAGCAGGGCCATCTATGCCGTAAGCCCAGTGCAGGCCCGTATTAAACCACTGCGGGCTATTGGGCGCACACATTTGATTGGCAAGCATATATCGCATTTCATCAAAGAATGACTTTGCGTCTTGCTCTGTATCAAAATAGCCGCCTTTCCAGCCCCAATATGTCCATGTGCCTGCGAGGCGGTCAAAAACCTGCTTGGCGCTGGTTTCTGCGCCGTAGCGTTTTTCTGCGGGAATGCTTTCTAAAGCCGCGGTGTCAGCTTCTTTGCGCCACAACCAAGAAGGCACGGTGTTTTCTTCAACGCTCTTCAGGGCTTGCGGAACACCAGCTTTTCTAAAATACTTCTGCGCAATTATGTCGGTTGCCACTTGGCTCCAAGTCTCAGGGACTTCAACCTGATCCATGTGGAAAACGATCGAACCGTCCGGGTTTTTAATTTCGCTTACTGCGTGGCGCCATTGCATACCGCTATATGGGCTGCTTGTGTCGTTAGTAAAATGGCGTTGTATCCGCATTAGTTCCCCCTGAGGTCATATATATTTGTCGAACCAGAATCCCGACATTAAACAGACTGGGTCTGCTTTCAAAAAATTGCTCTGTTTGTGAGTAGGCCCCATGCGTATATAGCTTTGGTCCACGTCTCACCCTTGATACAGAAACTTTACGGTGATAAAGGGGCGAGATACAAGCTCAATTTCAATATATAGTTATTGACCAAGTTTTATGCACTAATTATAGATCCGTCGACTCATTCAAGATCAACGAGTCGACATCGCGCCTTATTTTTTCCACAAATATTACCTAATGAAGACGAGTTTGGTGCTAAACTTAAGGCTATATAAAGAATCGAATTGCTATTCTAATTTGAAGAAAGCTGAAACGGTGGCTTTTCCTGCATATATAAACATGCTAAACGGTTCCAAACATTGATTAATGTACAGGTATTTATATGGGCTCTCTGATCAAAAGTATTTTCACTTCGCCAATTTTCACTTGGTGGAACAGCGCAACATTCGGAACACGACTTTTCACCAGCCGTAAGGGGGAAAAAGTTGGGACCGATGATCAGGGCAATATTTATTACCGTGAAAAAAATGGCAAACGCAGATGGGTGATCTATAAAAATGGCCCTGTTGAAGCGTCGCGCGTTCCTGCTGAATGGCATGGGTGGCTACATTATACCCATGATATACCCCCAACAGAACAAATGCCTGTTGTGAAAGCTTGGGAAAAAGAGCATCTGCCCAACCTGACTGGAACTGTTGATGCCTTTAAAACCACACCTCGGCGCGTCGAGCCTGAATATGAGGCTTGGCATCCGTAAGGGTAAAAGAGAACTTTATGTCTGGTAATCTTGTTGAAAGTATCATTGGGGCTATCGTTTTACTTGTAGCCGGATGGTTTCTTACATTCGCTTATGAGCGCACTGATATGGCCGCCGTGGATGGCTATGTTCTTCAGGCTAAGTTTGATAGCGTTAGCGGCCTTGCAATTGGTAGTGATGTAAGGGTGGCTGGCATCAAGGTTGGGTCTGTTGTTGAAAATAGGCTTGACCCTATAACATATCAGGCTGTTGTAACTTTTTCTATCAACTCTACTATTGATCTACCCACAGATACAGCTGCTGCCGTTACATCAGAAAGTTTACTGGGCGGTACTTACTTGAGCTTATTGCCGGGTGGCATGGAAGAAATGCTGGTCGACGGCGACGAAATCTCTGAAACTCAAAGTGCGGTAGATTTGCTGAGTTTAATTGGTAAATTTGCATCAGGTGGCAGCAATAGTAGTGAAAAAGAAAATTAAGCTTATTGCCATTTCCGCTGTTTTCAGTGTTCTTTCGCTGGATACAAGCTTTATGCCTGCATATGCTCTTCAGGATGATACGGAACAATCAGACAGCGGGGAAAATCTTTTGCCTCCTGAAAATGCAATTCAGCATAATTCTGTTGTTTTACGTCTTCTTGATAAAATTACAGCGCGGGTAACAGAGGTTTCTATTGAAATTGGATCAGAACACCGTTTTGGCACGCTTTCAATAACGCCTCGTTATTGTCGCACTCGCCCACCTGTTGAACCCCCTGAAACATTTGCATATCTTGAAATTGATGATGTGAAGCATAACGGCCAGCATGACCGTGTTTTTGAAGGTTGGATGATTGCCTCTAGCCCAGCTCTAAATGCGCTTGAGCATCCTGTTTATGACGTTTGGGTGATTAAATGCATAATGGTTGCACCAGACACTGTATCATCTAACTGATCAAATCTTACATTTTCTACCGTCAACGCTTCGTGGAGGCGCTTGCGATATTCCGTGCGGGAAATTTCGAGCGCTCCAAACTGTTTTAAGTGGTCGGTTATAAACTGGGTATCAAGTAATTTATACCCACCTCTGATCAACCGTGCGACCAAATATACGAGCGATACTTTACTAGCGTTTGTTGCAGTACTAAACATACTTTCCCCGAAGAATGCGCCTGCAAGAGACACACCGTATAGACCGCCTACCAAATTCCCTGCTTCCCAACATTCAATAGAATGGGCATAGCCCCGTCTATGTAGCTCGCTATAGAGAGCCTCAATACGTTCGCTTATCCATGTAGTTTCACGGCCACGTGTAGGCTTGGCACATGATTGCACCACCGTTTTAAAGCAGGTATTCGCTGTAATGCTGTAGCGTTCCTGACGTATTACTTTTGCTAGGGACTTGGGTATATGAAAAGAGGTGAGGGGCAGAATGCCGCGCTCTTCCGGGTCAACCCAAAAAAGCTCATCATCCTCTCGGCCCTCAGACATAGGAAAAACACCGCTGGCATATGCCTGCAACAGTAAATCCGGGGTTATTGTGTCGTGTGTCATAACCCCGAATTAACCTTTATTTTCCTTTTTGCTCTAAAAACTTTTCCAGCCAATGAATGTCATAATCACCATTCTGGAAATCAGGATCCTTCATAAGTTCCTGATGAAGCGGTATTGTTGTTGTGACACCGTCAATCACATATTCTTCAAGTGAGCGTCTGAGGCGCAGTAAGCAGCCCTCGCGCGTATAACCAGAAACAATAAGCTTCGCTACCATGCTGTCATAGTAAGGTGGTATTTTATAACCGGTGTAAACGGCACTGTCGCAGCGAACATTAAGACCACCTGGTGGATGGTACTGTGTCACTGTTCCCGGGCTAGGCATGAAAGTGAAAGGGTGCTCGGCATTAATACGACACTCAATAGCATGGCCAAAAAAGCGGACCATGTCTTGTGTATAGGAAAGCTTTTCACCGGCCGCTACGCGAATTTGCTCACGTACAATATCAATACCCGTAATCATTTCTGTGACAGGGTGTTCAACTTGAAGTCGGGTATTCATTTCAATGAAATAAAACTCACCGTCCTCATAAAGAAATTCAATAGTACCTGCGCCGCAGTAGCCAAAGTTAGCCATGGCTTTGGCAACAACACCGCCCATATGCATGCGAGTTTCTTCGCTAATGACTGGGGAAGGGGCTTCTTCAAGAACCTTTTGGTGTCGCCGTTGAAGAGAACAATCCCGTTCGCCTAAATGAATACAGTTACCGTAACTATCACCGATAATCTGAAATTCTATGTGGCGTGGTTTACCAAGAAACTTCTCTATGTAAACGGCATCATCACCAAATGCTGCCTTAGCTTCTGTACGGCACGCATTGAGGGCAGTTGATAGATCTTCTTCTTTTTTAACGATCTTCATACCGCGGCCACCGCCACCGGCTGACGCTTTAATGATAACCGGAAAGCCTATTTCTTTGCAGACCTTGCGAGCTTCTTCATCCTCAGTAATGCCGCCTTCTGAACCGGGCACTACAGGTATCCCCAGCTTTTTAACAGTTTCTTTGGCAGTGATTTTATCACCCATCATGCGAATATGTTCAGGGCTTGGGCCGATAAATTTGATATCATGCTCGTTTACAATTTCTGCAAACCGGGCATTTTCTGATAAAAAGCCATAACCAGGGTGAATAGCATCTGCACCAGTAATTTCTGCGGCAGAAATAATGGCTGGTATATTTAAATAACTATTGGTTGATGCCGGAGGACCAATACAAACGGATTCGTCAGCCAAACGTACATGCATAGCATCGCTATCTGCCGTTGAATGTACAGCAACCGTTTTAATGCCCATTTCATGACAGGCTCTATGAATGCGAAGGGCAATTTCACCCCGGTTTGCAATCAGGACTTTTTCAATCATTCGGAATTAGCCTATTCAATGATACACAAAATTTCGCCGTATTCGACAGGCTGACCATCAGAAAAGAACACTTCTTTTACTTTACCAGACTTAGAAGAAGCAATTTGGTTCATAACCTTCATTGCTTCAATAATGAGCAATGTGTCTCCCTCTTTTACCATATCACCTACTTTTATAAAGTTGGGTGATTCTGGTGAAGGGGCTGCATAAGCGGTACCGACCATAGGGGCAGGGATAGCACCAGGATGATCAGCGATAACGGCTGCTGAAACATCAGGCACATGTGTTGGCGCTGCCATTTGTTGAGCAGGCTGGGCTGGGTATGCCGGTGCGGCGTAATTAACTGTATTGGTTATTTCGCGTGCAACCCGGATACGGAAATCATCTTCCTGAACTTCAATCTCAGACAATGTAGATTTGTCTAATAGTTCTGCGAGTTCATGAATGAGTTCTTTATACTCTTTTAATTTAGACATGTAGCTTACCCTTAGATCAAGACTGGTTGCGCAGCATACTGGCTATCGCATCAATCGCAAGTAAATATCCTTGTGCCCCAAAACCACAAATAACACCAACAGCTACGTCTGAAACGTAAGAATGGTGTCGGTAATCTTCCCGAGCAAAGACATTGGACAAATGAACTTCTATTACAGGCGTTTTAATTGCAGCAATAGCATCATGTATCGCAATGGACGTATGTGTGTAGGCGGCTGCATTCAGAATGATGGCATCAGCTTGACCAGCTGACTGCTGAATCCAGTCAACCAGTGTGCCTTCAATGTTTGTTTGTCGAAAATCTATTGTAAAGCCGTGGGAATCAGCCCTGGCTTTTGTCAATTCTTCAATTTCTGTGAGAGTTGTACTGCCATATGTTTCTGGCTCACGGGTGCCAAGTAAATTTAGATTTGGACCATTTAGTACCAAAATATTATGTATTTTGTTTTTACTCATCAGTAGCAACCACTCTTTCGACAGACCGCTTGAAGGAACCTGTATAATGCCATATGCATAGTATGCAAAGCAGGAACACTAAAATATTCATTATGCTGTTCGATGGCATGCTTATCCTGCTTCGCCGGTAAGGTAAAGCTTAATACTGCAAAGGGTTACTTCAAGTGAATACAATACTTGTAAATGGTGATGAAAAGAAAATTCCAGAAGGCATAACTGTTTGGAGTTTTTTGGTTAGCCTCAAACTTGATCCTAAAAAAGTTGCAGTAGAGAGAAACTTGGAAATTATTCCAAAATCCACATTTAGAGAATCAATGCTGAATGACGGCGATACTTTAGAAATAGTACATTTTATAGGCGGAGGATAATACCGTGACACATAAAGACGATACATGGACACTTGCGGGTAAGGAATATCACTCACGCTTGATCGTTGGCACAGGGAAATATAAGGACTTTGAAGAAACCGCCGCTGCGGTGAATGCTTCTGGTGCTGAAATTGTGACGGTTGCTGTGCGCCGGGTTAATGTTTCTGATCCCACTCAGCCAATGCTTGTTGACTATTTAGATCCTAAAAAAATTACATATTTGCCGAACACAGCCGGATGTTTTGATGCTCAATCTGCTGTTAGAACGCTCAGACTTGCACGAGAAGCGGGGGGCTGGGACTTGGTTAAGCTTGAGGTTTTAGGAGACCAAAAGACATTGTACCCGAATATGCAGGAAACTTTTGTTGCGGCGGAAGTTCTGGTTAAAGAGGGTTTTAAAGTTATGGTTTATTGTAGCGATGATCCAATTGCGGCAAAAAAACTTGAGGAAATGGGCTGCGTAGCCATTATGCCTCTTGGTGCACCTATTGGCTCTGGCCTTGGAATTCAAAACCCTGTTCAAATACGCTTAATGATAGAGCAGGCGGGCGTACCCTTACTTGTTGATGCAGGTGTAGGGGCTGCATCCGATGCGTCCATCGCTATGGAGCTAGGTTGTGACGGTGTTCTGATGAACACGGCAATTGCTGAAGCGAAGTACCCTGTTAAAATGGCTGAAGCTATGAAACTTGCTGTGCAATCAGGCCGGCTTTCATACCTTGCAGGTCGGATGCCCAAAAAGAAATATGCCGACCCCAGCTCACCGCTTTCTGGCCTAATCTAAGTTTTATAGGGTGAAAAGTAGATAATGCACCCGCTTTTCACCTGTATTTCTTCTTACTCTTTAGTTTTATTATCTGCTCTAGCCCTTGCTACAGCAGACTTTAGCCGCTCATAGCCTTCGGCTCCCAAAACAACATCATTACCAATGACATATCCGGGCGTGCCGCTAAAGCCAATGTCCTGCCCAATAGAAAGCGCATTGTTAATCACTTTGTCAGTTAGTTTGTTGGCCATATCAGTTTTTAATTTTTCAATATCCAAACCAACAGAACGGGCTGTATTAAATATATACTCTTCAGTGATAGCACCAGCGCCTGTCATCATAGCAATATGAAATTCAGCAAATTTCCCTTGGTTTCCTGCAGCGATCGCGGCAAGTGCTGCCTTGCGTGATAGAGCCGGTTCTCCTGGGCGGTCAAGAATTGGAAAATGTTTTAGGACCCATTTAACGTTACCATCATCTTTTACTAAACGCATAACTTCTTGAAAGTGCCGACGACAATAACCGCAGCGATAATCAAAAAACTCAACGATTGTAACATCACCGTCTGGGTTACCCAGTACAGGCTGGTTTTGTTCATTTTCAAGGTATTCTCTGTACATTTTAATGGCAGGCAACATCTGAGCAAGGTTTTGACGCCGTTGCAATTCCTGAATGGCAAGAGCAATAATTTCAGGCTTTTCCATTAGATAATTTTGAATAACAGCTTCTATTTTTTCACGCTCTGCATCTAATATTTTAGCTTCAGACGCATGTGTTGTAGGCGAAAGCAAGAGAGCTGCAATAACTGCAGAAAATACAAATTTCATATGGGACCTATTCTTTCAGTAATTCTTGTTGTTGGCCGAAGGTTACATTCAGTCGTTGACGGCCCCGTTGACGTTCCATTCGTTCGGTGGCCTCTTGCGAGACAAAGAAAATATCTTGAGCTCTTAAATGTTCAGGAGTACCGGGCTTAAAGCCTTCCATTGCACGTCGTGCATGCATCATTGCCTGAGGGGGAACCCCTGCAGAAAAAAAGCGCTCTGCTGTAGCCAGGCTAGCTTTTGCATCCTGACCTATCCAGCTATATGCCTTTGCCAGGTTAAACCAGGCAAACGTGTTTCCGGGGTCAATACGAGTTGCATCTTCCAGTATGGGTATGGCCTTTTCCATCATGTCTTCTTTTTCAAGTGAGACCATGGCTTGGCCTAGTGCAGTAGCCACAAGTGGTTCATGTGGCGCATAAGCTACGGCTGATTCGAATATTGGCAACGATTGTTCAACATGGCCATTTTCGAACAGGATTTGCCCTTTAATTTCATAAAAAAATGGGTTGTGCGGTTCTTTTTCGATTAAAGCGTCCGCTTCCTTTAGAGCTAAATCCCATTCTAAAGCTTTGTGGTAGGCATAAACCCGGGCGTAGTGTGCCGCAATGGAGGTATCACTAAGTGGATATTTTCTAAGTGTTATTGTGGGATTGGTTATATAGCCAAAAAGCTTTGCTTTTAACCTGTTAAATTCCTCATTTAAGACTGGGTCAGGCCCTTTGTTATAATAAGGGCTTTGGCTAACAACAGCTCGAAGGGATTGTATGCGCGTACCAGTAAGAGGGTGGCTCCTAACATAAGGGTCTTGGCGCGCTTGAGACAATATCTCCTGATGGCGAAGTTTTTCAAAAAACTCAATTAAGCCAATGCCTGAGTAACCAGACTTTTCCAAGAATGTCGCTCCTGCTTGGTCTGCAGTGCTTTCTTGTACTCTTGTGTATGCTAGAAACTGGCCTTGGGCCATAGACTGGCCTGCCATAAACATGCCCATGCCTGCATCTGGGCTGCCTGCCAAAATTGCTGCTGCGCCCAGAACCATTGAGATAATGCTGGTGTTGGTGGCAACTGATACGGCATCACCAATTCGAGATAGGTGTCCACCAGATATATGGCCGGTTTCGTGTGCTATAACGCCAATAAGCTGGTCAACATTATCTGCTTCCATGAATAAACCAGAATGGATGAATATATTTTGGCCACCCGTCACAAAGGCGTTAAGAGATTTGTCTGATAGCAGATATATTTTTACTGATTCTGGGTTCAGGCCTGCTGCAATAAATAGAGGCTTTGATATTTCATTCAGAAATTCTTCAGTTTCTGCATCCCGCAATATAGACTGGGCATGTGTTTTGCCCGCCGGCATCCATAAGAAGGCAAAAACAATAAAATATTTAATAAGGGCTGAATTTAGTCGCACACGTATCTCCTGCAATTGCAGTGTAGGCTAATGATACCCACGTTAACCGTCAATGAACATTCAGTGACAAGCTTGTGATACAATCTGCATAAAAAAAGCGGCAAAGCTAAGGCTTTACCGCTTTTGATATAGGTTTTAGCCAAATGTGCGTTGCCACCAGCCTTTACGCCGTGATGACGAATCTGTAGCAGGCTCACTGTCTGGTACTTTATTGACAACAATTTTAGTGTTGCTGTCTGCGGTTTTGGCCGCTGCTTTTTTAGGTGCACTTGTTTCGACAGCAGCCGCTGCTGCTGCAGGCGCGCGTTTACGCCGCACAGGTTTCTTTTCTGCTGTAGTGTCCGCAGTTTCTGCATTAGAAACTGTATCAGTAGAGGTGTCAGCCGGTGCAGCTTTTGGCTCAGCTTTTTTACGTGTTCTACGAACAGGTTTCTTAGCCTCAGGTACATCTACAGTAGCGTCAGCCACCGTATTTTCAGCAACTTTTGCGGCTGGCGTAGCCCTTTTACGAGGAGCCCGGCGTTTAGGTTGCGCCTTTTCTACAGTGTTTTCGCTTGGCGCAGATTGAGGGGCGGTATCATTTGCCTCTGGTTTTTGCGTCTCAATTACAACGGGTGCTGCCTCAGAAACAACAACCTCAGGCACGGCTGTTTTAACAACACGGCGTCTACGACGTACAGGCTTTGCATCTTCAATCGGAGCTGGAGCTATGGCAGGTGTCTCAGTGCTTGTTGCCACAGTAGCTTCCTGTGCCACGGCGTCAGTCGCTGCTATTGCTGCGTCTGAAGGTGGTGCTTCAGTTGCAACATCTGTATCAGGGCGTTCACGCCGCCTACGACCACCTCGGCTACCACGCCGCCTGCGTGATGTACGGTTAGCGGGGCTCGTTTCATCTTCAGATGAAGTTCCCTCAGGTGTTACAACTGCTTCACCTTCCGGCGCTTCATCTGACGTTTCGGTATTAGGCTGATTTGCAGCACGAATTTCTCCAGTTACAGCATCTTCTGGTCCCCGGCGACGACGGCGACGGCGACGGCGTTTCCTACGAGGTTGATCGTCAGAAGATGCTTCTTCGGTATGATGCTCCGGCACGGTGTCAACAGAAGCATGATTTGCAGCTGAGGCGCTAGCAACTGGAACAGGAGCAGCTACAGCAGGCATAATTGTTTCAGGAGTAATGGCCAGTTCTGGTAATACCTCAGGGCGTGGTTCTGTTGCAGCTTCGCGTGTTAACTCAATATCTGATTGCCCAAGTGACGGCTGAGAAAGTATCTCAATAACGTAATTATACTGCACCTCAAGGTTTGTGAGCATAGCACGCTTTTTATTAAGCAGATAAACAGCAACATCAGGATTTGTGCATATCCGGACCACTGAACTACGATTACGGATGCCTTCTTCTTCAAGCTGCCTCAGCGCCATTAAGGCAGCAGATTCAATGGACCTTACTATACCTGTTCCTGCACAGTGGTGACATGTCTCCATAGCCACTTCGAGAAGGTTAGGGCGCAAACGCTGGCGCGACATTTCCATCAAGCCAAAGCTTGAAATACGCCCAACCTGAATGCGGGCGCGGTCAGCCTTAAGGAAGTCCTTCATCCGCCTTTCAACAGAGCGGTTGTTGTTTCGGTCTTCCATGTCGATGAAATCAATAACGATTAAGCCGGCCATGTCACGCAGCCGAAGTTGGCGCGCTACTTCTTCTGCGGCCTCAAGGTTTGTTTTGAGGGCCGTTTCTTCAATATTATGTTCTTTGGTTGCCCGGCCAGAGTTAACATCGATAGAAATCAACGCCTCAGTTGGGTTAATAACAATGTATCCACCTGATCGCAACTGAACGATTGGCTGGTACATCGCCTCTAAGTGGCTTTCGACTTGATACCGGTGAAATAGCGGTATGCGATCTTTATAATGTTGAACTTTTTTTGCATGGCTTGGCATCAAAAGTTTCATAAAGTCTTTTGCCGCGCGATATCCCTCTTCACCTTCAACGAGAATTTCATCGACTTCACGAGCATAGAGATCCCGAATGGTACGCTTAATCAGGTTGCCTTCTTCATAAACAAGGGCAGGGGCCGTTGATTGAAGCGTGAGGTCTCTGATGCCATTCCAAAGGCGAAGCAAATATTCATAATCGCGCTTAATCTCGACTTTTGTTCGCTGCATACCCGCAGTTCTAACAATAAGCCCCATATCCTGAGGCACTTCAAGCGAGGATATAATCTCTTTCAGCTTCTTCCTATCAGCCATGCTTGATATTTTACGGCTAATACCACCAGCATGTGTTGAGTTAGGCATTAACACGCAGTATCTGCCAGCCAAAGAAAGGTATGTCGTCAGCGCAGCACCTTTATTACCACGTTCCTCTTTCACAACCTGAATGAGTAACACCTGGCGGCGTTTAATGACTTCCTGAATGTTATAGCGACGCTTTAGAACGCGCAAATTCCGGCGGCGGCTCGCAACTTCTTCAATTGCGGCATCTTTATCTTCTTCGTCACCACTTTTAACTTCAGTTGCAAGCTCATCAGTTTCTTCCATAGCCTCTGAACTGGCATCTTCACCAAGATCTTCTGCGTCTGATGAAATAGAAGCAGATGAATCTGCCACTTTTTCAGCAACAGCAGGGCGCCGTCCTCTACGCCGGCGCGAAGGTTTTGGCTTATCTTCTTGAATTGATGTATCATCATCAACCTCAGCCGCATTCACTTCTTCAGATTCAGCCGCGATAAGGGCTTCTCTGTCTTCGACAGGGATTTGGTAATAGTCAGGGTGAATTTCGCTGAAAGCAAGAAACCCGTGACGGTTTCCTCCATATTCAACAAACGCTGCCTGAAGGGAGGGTTCCACACGGGTAACCCGTGCCAAATAAATATTCCCTTTTAATTGTCTTCTAGTAGATGATTCGTAGTCAAATTCCTCTACGCGGCTACCTTTAACAACTGTGACGCGCGTCTCTTCTGAGTGACGAGCGTCAATAAGCATACGGGTGGACATATAATAGTTCTCCGGAAACACTGCCGCGCTATCACTCCGAAATCGGTTCTTAAGGCATGGGTAGCCATTTCGGGAATCGAACGAAGGGCACAGGCAGTTCCTGTTTTCAATAAAGTAAGTTGATTTGCTAAATGGTAGGAAAAAATCGGATGATTAAATATCAAAGAAACAGACCTTGCCAAACGCACAGTTTGACAAAGAACTTTAGTATTTAATAATGCGCACAGCCTTTTGGCCATTGCCGATCTTGTCCTTTTTTGGTTACCAATGTGCCGGCGATCCTAAACTAGTGGACCGCTACGTTTGCGCCTTTGGTACCGAGACTTGCCGCCCTTTAGCTGGCGGAAAATCAGTAAACCCATACTCGCAAGGTAATGAACAAGTTGCTGAATTACAATTGAAATCGTTATTATATGGTTCATAATTAGTTCTGGCTTGGCTTAATTATAGCAAATTTGTTCAGAACCATTGGTTTTTCTTGTGGGATAAACTATAAATTTCTAGTGTTTGAGTGTAAATATATTGAGTTATTATAAAGTTATGGGGATATCAGGTTTGCGTTCGCTTGTTTTTTTGGCACTCCGCGTATCAGCATTGTTGTGGCTAAGCTTTTCTGTTTTAGCGGAAAATACTAATATATCTGGCGTTAGGTTCGGACAAAACGGAGCAGATACGCGTTTTGTTATCGATATGTCAGGTCAAGTTGAACCTAATATATTCTTATTGGCCAACCCATCAAGAGTAGTTATTGATCTACCCAATGGCTCATGGGAAAAGGATAACAATACAAAGCCAACCGGTGTTGTAGAGGGTTATCGTCATGGTTTGTTTTCACCCGGTATATACCGTATTGTTCTTGACCTGAAGCAGCCCGCTATTTTGGCCAAATCATTTTCCCTGCCTGCTTCTGGGGGCTACGGTGACCGTTACGTTATTGACCTACGCCCTGCGACAGACTCTAGTTTTGCTGAAGCTGTTACATCTTCCAAGCACGAACGCCCGACACCAAGAGATGTTGTACCCGACACGCCAGAGCGTGTTTCAAGAAGCAATGGAAAACGTATAGTCGTGGTGGATGCGGGGCACGGCGGCGTAGACCCAGGCACCCTTGGGCGGTCTGGTGAAAACGAAAAAACGTTGACTTTGAAAATTTCAAAGCAAATCAAAGCTGATCTTGAACGCACAGGGCGATACCAAGTGTACCTAACGCGTGACAAGGACATTTATATACCCCACAGGCAACGCTTTGGGCTGGCAAAGGCTGTAAATGCTGACCTTTTCATAAGTGTGCATGTTGATGCTATTGCTGATCCAGATGTGCGTGGAGGCACTGTTTATACACTCAATGAAAATGCATCTGATAAGGAAGCTGGCCGCCTCGCTAGAATGGAAAACAAATCCGATATCATCGCGGGTGTTGATTTGGCTGAAACCAATAATGAAGTGACCAGTATTCTTATTGAACTTGCCCAGCGAGAAACGATGAATGCTTCTGCACAATATGCAGAAATTTTGTTAGCTGAAATGCGCAGCCAAGTGCACATGCATAAACGTGGGCACAGGTTTGCAAATTTACTTGTGTTGAAATCGCCTGATGTTCCTTCAGTGCTGATAGAAACAGGTTACATCACCAATAAAATTGATGCCCGTATGCTTGCTAGTACTGATGGGCAAAAGCGAATTGCAAAGGCCGTTGCCCGTGCTACAGACCAGTATTTTGCAACGCTGGTTGCACAAGGTCGGTGATATAACCATAATAGAGCCATAATTTTAGTACAGCTAATTATAGTATCGCATTTTCCCTATTATTAAGCCGTAATGAATGGCTTGAACGCCCGACTGGGCTATATTGAGTGTGTAATGAGCAATAGTTCTGAAGATAAAGCTAAAAGTACTCTAAACCTTAGAAAGCCACTGTGGGTTAGGCTGGTTAAATGGTGTCTTGTCCTTGGTATTGTTGGTGTGGTTTGTGCTGCGGGGCTGGTACTTTGGGCTATTATTTATTACGGCAAAGATTTGCCTGATTATCGTCAATTGGCAAACTATGAGCCTGCGGTCGTAACGCGTGTTCATGCGGGTGATGGTAGCTTACTAACGGAATATTCAAGGCAGCCACGTTTATTTGTTCCGATTAATGTTGTGCCCGAGCAACTTATTGAAGCCTTTTTGTCGGCTGAGGATAAGGACTTTTATAATCATAACGGCCTAGATTATATGGGAATGATACGGGGTAACATCCGTAATATTAGCAATTTGATTAAAGGCAGGCCCCTGCAGGGTGGCTCAACAATATCACAGCAGGTTGCGCGTACCTTTTTGCTAACGCTAGACCAGAAGCTTGACCGGAAAATTAAAGAAATCATTCTCACCCTGAGAATTGAGCGTGCCTACAGTAAAGACCATATACTTGAACTGTACCTTAATGAAATAAACTTTGGCAACAGGTCTTACGGTGTTGCCGCTGCAGCACTGAATTATTTTAATAAATCGCTTAATGAACTTACCGTCGCTCAGATGGCGTTTTTAGCAGCGCTCCCTAAGGCACCGCACAATTACCACCCACAACGCCATAAACAGCGTGCCCTTGAACGAAGAAATTGGATTTTAGGGCGCATGCATGATCTTGGCTATATTGATAAAGCGACTTATCAAGAAGCACTTGCTGAAGATTTACTTATGACACCTCGGGCAGGGCATCATGAATTTAAAGCGGACTATTTTGAAGAAGAAGTGCGCCGTAGGGTTAATAGCATATATGGCTCAAAGACGCTTTATGAAGGTGGCTTGTATGTTAGAACATCGCTGGAGCCTTCATTACAGGCAATAGCTGAAAAAACATTACGCCAAGGCCTAATTGCATATGACAGGCGTCATGGTTGGCGTGGCGCTATTGGCCGCATGCCTGTTGGCAAAAACTGGACTGAAACACTTTTAGAGAAAAGTGTGCCGCTCGGTGTGCCAACATGGCGTGATGCTGTTGTTCATGAGGTGGGGGCAAAAGGTGCTGTTATAGGTTTTCAGGATGGTAGCTTTGGCTTCATACCGTTTGAGGAAGTTGAATGGGCACGTAGCTGGCGTACAGGCGAATACTTAGGCCCCAGTGTCAAAGATATTGGTGAAGTTCTTGCGCTTGGTGATATTGTTGCAGTTGAGGCTTTACCAAATAGCCCCAAGGTGTCTTTGCAAAACTTTATGACAATGGATGGTCGTAAAGTTGATAAGGTTTCGGCTTATAGTCTTCGGCAGATCCCCGAGATTGAAGGGGCTATTGTTGTTATGGACCCCCATACAGGCAGGGTTTTGGCGATGGTTGGCGGCTATGATTATAAAAGCAGCCAATATAACCGTGCTACACAGGCAGAAAGACAACCAGGGTCTGCTTTTAAACCTTTTGTATATGCGGCTGCTTTAGATAATGGGTTTACACCCGCGAGTTTAGTGCTTGATGCCCCTTTTGTCATTGACCAAGGGAATGGCCAGGGTAAATGGAAGCCCAAGAATAGCTCAGATAAATTTTATGGACCTAGTACATTAAGGTTAGGCGTAGAGAAGTCTCGAAACCTTATGACGGTGCGATTGGCCCAGCATATAGGGATGCCTGTTATAATGCAGTATGCTCGTAACTTTGGCATAGCGGATAATATGGAAGCATCACTGGCGGCTTCACTGGGGGCAGGAGAAGTAACACTGATGCAGCTCTCTGCCGCATATGGTATGCTTGTGAATGGTGGTAAAAAAATAACACCATCTCTCATTGACAGGATTCAGGATCGACGCGGACAAACCATTTTTCGCCATGATGACCGAAGTTGCCTTGTGTGTAATTTAAGCTTTGATGGTACAGAGCCTGTGATTACGGACAATAGGGAAACTGTTTTAAACCCTCTTACTGCCTACCAGATTGTTTCCATTCTTCAAGGTGTCGTTGAAAATGGTACTGGTCGTAAGATACGCGTTCTAGGCAAGCCTCTCGCAGGTAAAACCGGAACGACAAATGATTCTCTTGACGCTTGGTTCGTAGGCTTTTCTGCCGATATGGTTGTCGGTGTTTTTACAGGGTTTGATAATCCTCGTTCTCTTGGGGCTCATGAAGAGGGTTCCAGTGTTGCAGTACCCATTTTCCGCGATTTTATGGCAGAGGCACTTAAAGGCGAGCCCGGTATTCCGTTTAGGATGCCTTCAGGCATACGGCTGGTCCGTGTCAACCGAGAAACTGGTTCTCCCGCAGGGTTTGGGGATAGTGATGTTATTCTTGAAGCCTTTAAACCGGGCACAGAACCACGCCCTGGTCAGGTTGCAGTACTTGACGGATCGCTCGAAGTCAGTAATACGAAGGGCATTGTTCGCGACGGTACAGGCGGTATTTATTAATACCGTGTGACTATTTTCACGAAAGGATATTTTTTATGGGAGCGGAAGCTTTAGCAACCGTTGATAAACTTAAGCAGTCTATGGCACTGCTGAGGAGGCATCTTTGACTGGGATCGTGCAGTCCTCAGACTAGAGGAATTGAATGCCCTTTCAGAAGACCCTGAGTTATGGAATAACCCTGCTAATGCACAAAAGTTGATGCGTGAACGCACCAAGCTTGATGAAGCTGTTTCTGCTGTCCTGTTCATTGAAACAGAGCTCACTGACACCTTAGAAATTCTTGCCCTTGCTGAGGCTGAAGCTGATACAGACATGGAAGCTGAGGCTGAGGAGGCTTTAAAGGCATTAGCTGAATCAGCGAAGACAGCTGAACTTAAAGCTTTATTATCAGGTGAGGCTGATGGGAATGACAGCTATATTGAAATCCATGCGGGAGCTGGCGGCACAGAAGCACAAGACTGGGCCGGTATGTTGTTTCGTATGTATTTAAGGTGGGCAGAAAGCCGCGGGTATAAAACGGAAACTGTTCAATATATGGACGGTGAAGAAGCGGGCATAAAATCTGCGACAATTCAGGTTAAAGGCGAGGATGCTTATGGCTGGCTGAAAACCGAATCAGGTGTTCACCGCTTGGTGCGAATCTCCCCATTTGATTCTAATGCAAAGCGCCATACCAGTTTTGCGTCTGTTTGGGTATTTCCTGTTATTGATGATTCAATTGATATTGAAATTATTGAAAGCGATTTGAAGGTTGATACCTATCGTGCATCTGGGGCAGGTGGCCAGCACGTTAATACTACAGACTCAGCAATTCGTATTACACACCTACCTTCAGGGATTGTTGTACAGTGCCAAGCGGAACGCTCACAACATAAAAACCGGGCTACGGCTATGAGTATGTTAAAAGCGCGCTTATATGAAGAAGAACTGCGTAAACGCGAGGAAGAAGCGAGCGCGGTGAATGCCCAAAAAACTGATATTGGATGGGGGCATCAGATACGATCTTATGTCATGCAACCGTATCAAATGGTTAAAGACTTGCGTACAGGTGAGGAATCAGGGCAACCTCAGAAAGTTCTTGATGGTGCACTGGATCCATTCATGGCTGCCGCACTTGCTGCCCGTGTGCACGGAGACAGCGGTAAGCCAGTAGAAGATATTGATTAAACCTTCTAGTAGGGAAAAATAACGTGAACGACGAAGACGATAAAAAAGACGACACGAAGATCGAAAGTGAACATCTGAATAAGATTTTATTTGGTGCGCGGAAGGTTTTCATTTCAAGTGCTATCAATATGGATATGGCAAAGGATGTTTGTGCCCGCTTGCATGCAATGGCGCATCTTTCAAATGAACCCATCACTATGCACATCTGTTCCCCTGGTGGCCACGTTGAAGCTGGTGATATGATACATGACACAATCAAGTTTATTGAGCCTGAAGTGATCATGATAGGTTCGGGGTATGTAGCGAGTGCAGGCGCATTAATCTATGTTGCTACAGATAAAAAGAACCGCTTCACAACACCTAATACGCGGTTTTTGTTGCACCAGCCAAGCGGCGGTGTTGGCGGTGATGCATCGAACATTTCAATACAGGCCAACCAAATACTTGCAATGCGGGAACGCCTGAATAAAATTTTTGCAGCAGCAACAGGGCAATCTCTTGAGCGGATCAGCAAAGACACAGATAGAGATTATTGGCTGACAGCAGAAGAAGCCAAAGAATATGGCTTGGTTGGTAAAATTATTACCACGCAAAAAGATATTAAATAATAGAAAGATACTTCGGTATTTAAAAAGGCGCTTTAAAGCGCCTTTTTTTATGAGAAAGAAGATAGAGCCTTACAGGTTACCCGTAAGACGTTTATTCTGCTGCAGCTTTTTTCTCGACAAAAGAGGGCGTTTCTTGCTCAGAGCTTTTTTTCTCGCGCGGGCTAGATGTATGTGCAAAATGCCCCGTTAATTTAGCTCCAGCCTCGACAGAGAGGCTTTCATGGTAAATGTCACCCTCAATAACCGCACTTTGTTCTAACCGAACTGAGCGCGCGCGTACTTCGCCTTTAACTGTGCCTCTAATACTAACTGTATCAGCTATAATTGTGCCAACAACAGAACCGGTTTCTCCCATGGCTAGGCCGCCACAGGCTAGGTCGCCTATAATGGTGCCATCAAGTTGCAATTCACCAGAGGTTTTAATGTTTCCTTTAATCTCAACATCTGATGCAATGATTGAAGGTGTTGCTGAAGAAACAGGTCGTGGAGCCTGTGTATTAAGATGAGCTGTTTTTTTCATGTCTTCCCTGGATTTTGAGAACATCGTTTGCTGCCTTTAAGAAAGGTAATGGATCTCTGACTTCACCTTCAAACCATATTTCATAGTGAAGATGACTGCCTGTAACGCGACCTGTTTTTCCCATTTCGCCGATCTGTTTACCTAAGTCTACTATTTCGCCCTTTTTAACGAGCAATTTACTCATGTGGCCATAACGGGTTTTAAAACCATTACCGTGTTCTATTTCGATCATTTTCCCGTATGGGCCAAACCAACCTGAATGAACAACTTTACCCGGAGCCGTCGCTAGTATCGGAGTTCCAGGCCACCCTGCCATGTCAAGGCCTGGATGATTAGCCCACGTGTGTTTAAGTGGGTCTTTCCTTCGTCCAAAACGGCTAGATAGGTAATATTCCTCAACAGGTTCGCCTACAGGAAAACTATCTAATACCATTGTGACAATCTCAAGGCGCTGCCAGCTTTCAAGCAATTCACTAAAGTTTTGGTTATCTTGCTCTGTGAATATGGGCTCAAAACCAATATCTGGGCTATACGGGCCGCCCATAGCTTGAGTATCGCTTTGCCATTGTCGAGTTAAATCATCCTGAGAGAGCAAAGTTGGCTGAAGGGCGCGGTCTATAATTTGGAGTTTGTTATTAACATCAATCGTTAAATGTCTAGCCAGTCTTTGCTGTTTATACTCTGCTTGCTGCAGCCGCGACATTAACTGTGCACGACGGGTAGAACTGGATAGTTCCCCAGCATTTACTTCACTACTACCCATAAGCACATCTAAAAGGGATGTTTTCGCTTTTGCTGCAGCTTCATCAGAGGTGTCATCCGTTTTTTTAGATTTTGGTTTAACGATGAGCGGCGCTGGCTGCATGGGGCCAATCACTTCTTCTAAAAATTTCTGCCGATCTTCAAGTTGGCGCGCACGACGCTCAATTTCTACTTCAAGGGTAGAAAAATCACTAGATAGAGTTTGATACTGCACAGACATGTTCGAGATAGTCTGGTTTTTTTGTTCAAGGCGCATATCATGTGTGAGGTAAGCGTAAGTTGTAACAGAACCCCAAATTAGAAACACCGAAGCAGCTGAAGCTATGAGAACTTGCGCATTGGTGCTGATGGTTAGAAACCTTACGCGACCTTCACTGCGCAGAAAAAGTTGGCGCTCAGGAAAGTACTTTCCGCGCCAGTATAAGATTTTTTCTTTTAATGTTAGTACTTTACTCAAATAAACTTCACGCTACTGCGTGCCCTAGCCATCCCTGTAGTATGTAGAGTATTCATTAAAATAATTAAAAATCACTCAAATTCGCTGCATTCCACCTATTTTGTGCAAAAAGGTCAAGGTAATTATGCATTATCTAACAAGTCTACAAGTGGTTCATAGAAAGAAACAGGCATGCCCGCTTGGTTTCTGGCATCACGGTTAAACGGGCCGCGCAAGGCACCTTTGAAATATGATTGAACCAATTCTTTAAACCAAACATTTGGGTCAAGGTCACCTTTTTCCGCTAAATACTTAAACCAGCGCGTTCCCGCCGCCACGTGGCGAATTTCTTCATCGTAAATAGTTTGCAGGATTCCAGCAGATACTTGATCACCGCTTTTTTTGAACTGCTCAATCATCTTGGGGGTTACATCCAGGCCGCGAGCTTCGAGAACCATTGGCACAATGGCCAGCCGGGCAGGTAAGCTATTTCTGGTATCAAGAGCTGATTGCCACAAGCCGTCATGCGCGGGCAGGTCACCATACAAGCATTCCAGAGTTTTCATCCTACTTGCAATAAGCGTGTAATGACGAGCTTCATCATCGCCAACACTTACCCAGTCATCTGTAAAGGCGCGGGGCATGACCCCCCCAAAACGAGCAATCAAATCGAACGCTAAATCAATGGCATTCAATTCAATATGTGCAATAGCGTGCAAGAGGGCGCGTTTGTTTGATTCAGAACCAGCTTTGCCACGCTTTGGCATTTGTGAAGGGTCTAGAAGCTGTGGGCGCTTGGGCCGTGCTGGCCTATCTGGGGGTGATTTATCAAATTGAAAGGATAGCTCGCCTGACTTCCACGCAGCAGCAACTATTCTGGCCTGATCAGCCTTTTCTCGTGCATTTTCTGTTTCCATAACACAAATGGCGGCATCAGATATATTCTCAAAAGTCTTTCTCATTAGGTGATAGCTTTCGCAGCATCTAGTACTGTCTCTGCATGCCCTTTTACTTTTACCTTACGCCAGATATTGTTAACCACGCCTTGGCGGTCAATCAAAAATGTAGCGCGCTCTATGCCCATATACTTTTTGCCGTACATGTTCTTTTCGACCCAAACACCATAATCCTCAATGGTTTTGCCTTCTTCATCAGATAAAAGCGTTACTTCAAGGCTATGTTTTGCAATGAATTTTTGATGCTTTGCTACGGTGTCCTTTGAAACACCAAGCACGATAGTTTCTGTTTTGTTGAAATCTTTAATAAGCGTCGTAAAGTCTTTAGCTTCTGTAGTGCAGCCGGGAGTGTCGTCTTTTGGATAAAAATACAGAACCACCTTTTTACCCAGTAAGGACGATAGTGATACAGTTTCATTACTATTCGCTGTTATGGTAAAATCTGGCGCTTTTTGGCCTATCTCAACAGACACTTTTTTCTCCGAAAATCATTTTAGAAGGTTGCTTTTACAGGGTGTTCTATCAGCTTTTTATATAGATTGAAAACCTTATGCTGTTTTTCCTTTAGAGTCTTTTCAAGTGCTTCAAAATTAGGTGCCTTTGTTGCGTCGATTAGAACCTGTTGCAGTCCTTCTGCAATTTCGTCTGAACTTTTAGGTGAAGAGCCTAAACATAATCTTAAAATGGATTGAATTTTTTGCTCATATGATTGCGCATCCAGTAATAAGGTTGCATCCTGCTTATGAAGAACCTTAGCAGTTTCCAGACGTTTTATAGCTTTTGTTAAATTTGAATGAAAAATTGAAGGGATCGCCGCGCCCTCTTTTAACAAAAGATATTGGCATATAAATTCCATATCAATCATACCGCCCCGGCAGTGCTTGATACTCCATATTGAAGTGGAGCCAAATTGGCTGAAAAGTTTTTCTCTCATATCCGCTACAGCTAATAATAGATCGTTTGTATCGCGGGGCTGAGTAAGCACATTCATAACGGCTTTGGTTAAGGGCGCTTTCATAGCTTCTGGGGCTAAGATAATCCGCGCGCGAGTAAGGGCCATATGTTCCCACGTCCAAGCCGAGGTTGTATAATATTCTTCAAAGGTTTTAAGCGTTACAACAAGTGGTCCTTGGCTGCCAGAAGGACGTAGCCTTGTATCAACCTCAAACAGACGACCTTCTGGTGTTAAGGCTGTGATAGCTGTTATGATATTTTGCCCTAAACGTGAAAAGTATAAGCTGGGTGTAAGCGGTTTTTCACCGTCTGATACAGCATCCATATTTTTCGTATGATAGAGAAAAATGATATCAAGATCAGAGGTATGGGTAAGTTCACTGCCGCCGTATTTACCCATGGCAAGGATACCAATTCCGCCGCCCGGAAATGCGCCATGCCGCCGCGCAAACTCCGTGCAAACACGGGGAACAAGTGCTTTTAAAACAACATCAGCTATACGGGCAAGTGCTGCACCAATTTCTTCTGTGCTTGCAATAGATTCAAGTAAATGGATACCTGTTCTAAATTTTTGTTCAGCAACATATTTTCTTGTTATGTCTAATACATCTTGAAAGTCATATGCGCTCGACAACATATTCTCTAGCTCATGCTGAAGGAATGCCTCATCCTCCACCGGTAAAAAAAAGTGTGGCTCCAGAACCATATCCCACAGTTGTGGTTTTTTTGATAATGTCTCTGCCAGTGCAGGGGCTAAGCCCATGACGCGTGCCAAAAGCTTAAATAAAGAAGGATTTGAGTGTAAAAGCGAAAACAATTGCACACCAGCAGGAAGTTGAGAGACAAAGCCGTCAAACCGGGCAAGTGCCGCCGACGGATTATATGTGCTACTAAAGGCTGTCACAATTTTTGGCAGACACTTTTCAAGGAGTTTTTTTGCTCGCTCTGTGTTTAGGGCTTTATATCTGCCTTGACGCCAACCGGCAATTATTGCCATTGCGCCTGATATGTCTGAGTAGGAAAGAGTTTCCAAGGTTTTTGCAAGTTCGGGCCCTGTAAAATTTTTATCTTCCGGCGTATTTTCTTCTGGCATGAGTTGGTCATAAATTTGGCTAACAGTTTCACAGTGCTCTTTGAGGGCAAACAGCAACTTTTCTGGGCTTTCATACCCTGTAAATAACGCAATCCGAAGTATGTCTTTATCGCTATTGGGAATTGAGTGTGTTTGTGCATCATCAATCATTTGAAGGCGGTGTTCTAATGTACGCAGAAATATATAGGCTGATCTAAGGGCTTGTTCAATTTCGGGTGGAATGAACCCTAATGATGAAAGTTCATCAAGGGCATTAAGTGTTTGTGTTACGCGCAGTTCTGGGTGTCTGCCAGCATGTAATAATTGGTTAATTTGGGCATAAAATTCAATTTCCCTAATGCCACCGTGACCTAGTTTAACATTGAAACCAGCCTTATATTCAGGCTTTTGGTCATAATGTCTGTTTATCTGGTTTTTGATGGCGGCTATATCGGTAAGTGCCGCGAAGTCTCTACTTTTACGCCATACCCAAGCAGCCATGTTTTTGAGATAGTCAGCGCCTACGGCTTTATCACCCGCTATAACTCTGGCTTTTATCATTGCTGATCGTTCCCAGTTAACAGCCATTGAATGATAGTAGTTTTCTGCCGCGCTTACGGATATGGCAAGAGGTGTGGCACTAGGGTCAGGCCTGAGGCGAAGATCAGTTCTAAATACATACCCATGCATCGTTCGCTGCTCAAGAATTTGCATCAGTTCCTGAGTGATTTTAACAAAACAAGTCGCTATTGATTTTGTACCTGAATATGTAATTTGTTCGGGATCATAAAGAGCGATAAGATCAATGTCGGATGAATAGTTTAGTTCGCCAGCACCTAATTTACCCATACCTAAAATAAAGTAACCACAGTTTTGTGCTAGTGAAACATTGACAGCTTTATCGTTATTTTTAGGCCACGGCAGTTCACCAGTTACCATGCGATCATGTAAAAGATGGGCGAGGGCAAGTTCTGTCGCCATATCAGCAAAATCACTGAGTGCTTTTGTGATTTTTTGAAGATGCCACCAGCCCGCTATATCCGCAACAGCAACTAAAAAGCTGACAAAAGCTTTTTGATTTCGCAAAAAAGCCATAAAATCAGCGCGTGTTTCTCCTTCAGGGCGGTCTGTTTTCATGCCGTCCATGATGTTTAAAAAGTGATGTTCTGAATCACCTTTTAGTATTTTAAGGGCAAAGTCAGGAAACCGTTCTGCGATGTTTGCCAAATAAGGACTGTTACCAAATATGGCATCAGCAAGATTTTTATCCGGGCCGTTTTGTTCATTTTGGTGCACAGTATTATTAAGAAGTACCCAGATTTCGTCTGCTTTTTGCGTATCATATGCATGCGGATATGGACTGGTTTGTATTGTCATGCTTTATATCCATAAAATAATCGGTTTATATAGTGTTCATACCTTGCGAACCCAAATCAAGGACCTTTGAGTGACTATCGACACTCCTATAACAAAACTGCTTAAATTTACCGGGCGCCTCATGGTGTCTCTATGCACTATTACGGTACTGTTAACATGTCTTGTGCTTGCACGGTTATTTTATGCACCTATTAATCTGGATTTTGCACGTGATGTAGTTATCGATGAAGTTGACGATTTTCTACCCGGATGGCAAATCTCTTATGAAACAGCAGAGATAGGGTGGGATTGGCGCTCAGTAAGACCATGGGTTTCGATTACTGATATCGCTCTGGTTGATAGACGAGAAAGAATGACAGCTTATATACCAGAAGCACGTGTGGGGGCTTCATTCTCAGGGCTGTTAACTGGCGCAGGTATATCCGACATTGAAATTGATAAAGCTAATGTTCATGTGCTTGACCTTGCTGGCTTTAGCGATTCTACGAGTGAAAGTATTTTTGCAGATTTATTGGCGTTTAAAGGCTTTCCTAAGCCTGTAGTTTTCAAACCAATCGCCGAAGCGTTCAGCCGCTTTACTGCGCGGCTACTTAAAAATGCGCCCAGACTGCAAAGCGTTATTCTTAATAATAGCAAAATATCGCTGGTGCGCGGCGCAAACCTGCCAGATGTAAGCCTAAGCTTACCTTCGCTTCGACTTGGAAATAACAATGAAGCGCTGGAAGTTAGTGCTCAAATAGATGCTTATATGGCTCAACAGCCAGTTAGAATCAGACTGGGTGGAAATGCTGAACCCTTTGAAGGGAAACTTTCGCTTAACCTTTCATTCACGGATATAGATTTTGCCCGTCTTGCCCTAACAAATGAAATGCCAGAAATTATGAGCTATTTGCATTTTCCTGTTGGTGTAAGTTTTGGCCTCAACATGACCTCAGCAGAGGGATTACGGTCTGCTTCCTTTAATCTAGATGTTGGTGAAGGGTATTTGCTTGATCCTGTAAGTTATCCCAAACCCGCTACCCTTCAATACGGGGTTATTTCTGGTGCATTTGATATGTCAGAAGAAGTTATTGTTTTCGACCGCATAGAATTTTCAACCGGCCAAAGAAATATAACTGGCAATGGGTTGATATACTGGGAAGAGGGGGAAGATAACGCAGGCTATCTTCTTGACCTAACCGCAAGTAAAGCCAGTATTTCAGATGTTTTAAGCTATTGGCCTATTAAAACACATCCAGATGGAACCCCGAGAGGGGCTCGCGTTTGGGTGGAAAATAATATGGTAGGTGGCACGGCGCTGGATGCACACTTAATGGTAAATATAAATCCTGATGGATCCACGCCGTTTTTGAATAATAGCCCGTTTCAATTAGACTTTAAGGTTCAAGGCGTTGAAACTTATTATCTTAAAGATATGAAGCCACTAAAAGATGTTTCAGGTTCAGGGTTATTAACAGAAACGAACTTTTCCGTGGATATTGATGACGGCACTATTGCGGGACTGCCTATTGCTGGATCAAAAGCTGATATGTCAGATATTGATGTGCCTGGCGGCGGAACAGGCGTGTTTTCTATTAACCTAAAGGGGCCTATTCAAGATATTCTTAGGGTGATTGATCCTGAACCGGTTCGTGTCTCTGATCGACTAAATCTAGATATTAATAGGTTTGGAGGTGAGGCAGAGGTTTTTGCAAAAATTACGCTGCCATTGGTGAAAAGCCCTGATACCGATGATGTTAAATATGAAGTTTCGGCGAAGACCTCCAACACTGTTTTAAAAGACCTATTGGATGGTGAAGGGCTAAGTGCGAGTGATATCACTCTCCAGCTAAATAACGATGAATTAACAGCGGAAGGTACGGGTGTTTTGAACGGCGTACCTATGAACTTATATTGGCGAGAAAACTTTCTTCTTGGTAGGCAAAATTTGTCAGCGGACACTAGTTTTTTGGTTATGAGCGCTAAGGTAGATGAAAATGACCTGAGTGCTTTAAAGGTTGACGTTAAGGATTATTTGGCCGGAAAAGCCATAGCGGAGGCAAGCTTTCTAGGACGTAACTTAAAGTTCAGAATTGGATATTTTTCAGCGGACGTTACGGATACTGTGCTTTCAATTCCTCAAATAGCTTGGGAAAAACAGACCTCTGTGCCGGCACATGTGACAGGCACATTAAAGCTAGATGGCGATAAGGTTACTCTTGAGCCTGTTATTATTCGTGGCGATAATATTGACATTGCATCAACGATGGAGTTTCCCTCTGCAAATAATGATACTTTTTCTCTTAATGCTACCGTGAGAAATTTAAATAAAACAACAGGAATGACGGTAGAGTTGCAGGCAGGTAATGCAAAGCCGGTTGAAGTGCTAATCACAGCTGACGCATTTGATTTGGCTCCCTTGCTATTAAAAGGAAAAACCACGCAAGCTGCCTCCGATGATCAGAGTAAAGACACTCAAGGCTTTAAAATATCACTAAAGACTGGCATTTTATACCTATTGAACGGTGAAAGCTTTTCAGATGTTGTTGCAAATCTTGAATTTACTAATGATGAACCCAAAAACCTATTCTTTACAGCCCGTGATGATATTGGACTTAGCCGTATTATTATCGAACCAAATGATCAAAATAATCAAAAAATTACTGTGGAAACCCAAGATGCAAGCGTTTTACTACAGGGCTTAGGCCTGTTCCCCCATGTTGATGGCGGAGGCCTTTTATTAAAAGGCGAGACAGGAGGGTGGGGCGAAGCTTTAGCTTTATCTGGTGATCTCGAAATCACGGGAACGCATCTTGTTGGCAGAAAACATCTATCTTCAGAGGTTACTGAAGGCATTATTGATGGCTTAGATGAATACCTAGGTGATGACGAGCTAGACCTTGATAAAGTAACTATGCCATTTTCATATGCAAACAGCTTGCTTGATATTAATAATCTGAAGGCAAATGGCTCATCACTTGGTATGACTATGGAGGGGCAAATACAAACAACTGAAGGCAAAATTAACATCAATGGTGTAATCGTTCCAGCCTACGGTCTAAATTCAATTTTGGGGAAAATACCTCTTGTTGGCGGCCTATTTTCTGGCGGTGATGGTAAGGGCTTATTTGGGGTAACATACAGAATTAAAGGCCTGACCAGCGACCCAAAAGTCTCTGTAAATGCTCTTTCTGGCTTGGCGCCAGGCTTTTTACGGCTACTTTTTGAAGGGGGCAAAGGAAAGGTTGACGCTATAGAAAGTCCAAAAGTCGATAAACCGCTGGATGAGCCTCAATCTATAACGCCCGAGGCCACGACAAACGAAAGCCAAGAGGCCCAAGATCCTGACCTTTACCAGGAACCTGAGCCTTAAAAATAAAGTTATTACGCAGTCGCTTTTACGAGAGCATGCCGCTTTTTACCCGAAGACAGTTTTATTTGACCACCCTGAATATTACTGGTGGTTACAAGCATCTCTTCACTGTCAATTTTTGCATCATTCAGCTTGGCCCCACCTTGCTTTATTAGGCGGCGCACCTCACCTTTGGAGGTGGCTAGCCCGGCATTTATAAATAGATCTACAATATTAATGCCAGTCTGTAAGTCAGATGATAACATTTGAATAGTTGGCAAGTCTTCACCCGCGCCGCCGTGTTCAAAGGTTTCTCGAGCAGTTTTTGCTGCAGCTATAGAGGCATCTTTACCGCGACATAGAGCAGTTACTTCATTTGCCAGTATAATTTTTGCCTCGTTAATTTCCGAGCCTTCAAGCGCTTCATAGCGTTTGATTTCACCCAAAGGCAATTCAGTAAACAAGCGCATAAAACGGCCAACATCAGCATCTTGAATATTACGCCAAAACTGCCAATAATCATATGCTGGCAGGCTAGCCTCGTTCATCCAAATTGCCCCGGAAGCCGATTTACCCATTTTTTTCCCATCTGACATGGTAATAAGCGGTGTCGTTAATCCGTAAAGTCCAAGGCCATTTACACGCCGGGATAGTTCAATACCATTGACAATATTGCCCCATTGATCAGAACCACCCATTTGAAGAAGGCAGTTATGTCGTTTCCCTAGTTCCATGAAATCATAAGCCTGAAGGATCATGTAATTGAATTCAAGGAAAGTCAGGGGCTGTTCACGGTCTAGCCTTAGTTTAACACTATCAAAAGTGAGCATGCGGTTTATGGTGAAATGAGGCCCAATTTCACGCAAAAACGGAATATATTCAATTTTATCGAGCCATTCTCCGTTGTTGACCATTACGGCATCTGTTGTGCCATCACCAAAAGTGAGAAAATTATCAAAGATAGATTTAATACCGTCCATATTACTCTGAATAATTTCATCGGTCATAAGTAGGCGAGATTCATCGCGTCCCGTTGGATCACCAATTTTACTCGTTCCGCCACCCATCAAAACAATAGGTTTATGGCCACATTTTTGCAGCCACCGAAGCATCATTATTTGTACCTGACTGCCAATATGCAGAGAGGGGGCCGTGCAATCAAAACCAATATAAGCTGAAATCGGACCAGATGCCATTTTATGATCAAGGGCATCCATATCTGTTGTTTGATGAATAAACCCTCGTTCATTCAATACGTTCAGAAAATCTGATTTTAAAGCAGCCATATTACATTCCAGTTAGATAAAATTTATCGTAATCTTAAAAAAGACTATTTAAGAAGTCGCTGATGTACCATAGGGTGTTCAAAAGGCAAAGCCTATCAAATACCCACAACGAATTTACAGGGAAAATTATGTCGTTTTTTGGTGAAACCGGTGAGATCAAGTGTGCAATCGGTTTAATGAGTGGCACATCAATGGACGGTGTTGACGCTGCGATGATTTATACTGACGGTGTTAGGGTGGAACGCTTAGGGCCATCAATGACAATTCCGTTTCCCTCAGATGTTAGGGACCGCATAAAAGAAGGAATGCATGTTGCAGCCAAGTGTGGCAGCAAGAATGATGCTCCAGAAGTTATTCGCTTGCTAGAGCAAGAGTTAACAGACTGGAATGCGCATGCGGTTGAAGAGTTACTTGCCATAACGGGGCAAAAGAAAAAAACTATCGATGTAATTGGCTTTCACGGTCAAACATTAACACACCGGCCCGATAGGGGCTGGACATGGCAAATTGGTGATGGTGGCCGGCTTGCAGGCCGTACGGGCATTCCTGTAGTGAATGATTTTAGGTCAGCTGATGTTGCGGCTGGCGGTGAAGGAGCTCCATTGGTGCCCCTATATCATGCGGCACTACTGAAAAGAGCAAGAAAACATAAAACGATTGCCGTTTTAAACATTGGTGGTGTTGCCAATGTGACTTGGGTTTCCTTCGCCAATAGTGATGATGAACCAGAAGTTATTGCCTTTGATACAGGCCCCGGCAATGCAATGCTTGATGATTGGGCTGAAATCCACACCGGCAAGCCATGTGACACCGACGGCAATTTGGCAGCGAGAGGCCTAAACCATGAAGAGGTTGTCATGGGCCTGATGGCTTCGCCGTATTTTGATGAGATGCCCCCAAAAACCTTGGATAGAGATGATTTTAATATTCAGGCAGTTCGGGGTTTATCGGCAGAAGATGGTTCGGCAACACTTACAAACTTTGTCGTAGAAACTATTGTTTCGGCCCAAAGTCATTTTCCAAGGCCGCCAGAGGCTTGGTATATTTGCGGCGGCGGGCGCCAAAATATTACATTAATGCGCAGGCTGAGGCGGCGTTTACCTGTCCTCCTTGATCCTATTGAGACCATAGGCCTTCGCGGCGACGCTATAGAAGCGGAAGCTTTTGCTTTTCTCGCCGTCAGGTCTAGACGGGGACTTCCTCTTAGTATACCTAGCACAACTGGTTGTAAGGAGCCCACATGTGGGGGCGTTTACCATGTGCCTTTAATGGCTAACTTTAAAAAATAAAACGCTAACCAATTGAGTGATGATTATTCACCACTCAATCGCATATTTAGGTATGCGTTAACTGATGCCATCATTGCGTTCAGTTCGGTTTCAAAAAAGTGGTTAGCATTTTTGATTATGTCATGATGAATGGTAATGCCTTTTTGCATTTTTAATTTTTCGACTAGCTTATGAATCGAAATAGGCGTCACCAAATCATCAGCGTCTGCTTGCACAATGAGTCCAGAGGACGGGCAGGGTGCCAGAAAAGAGAAATCATACTGGTTTGCTGGTGGAGCAACTGAAATGAAGCCTTTGATCTCTGGACGGCGCATTAAAAGCTGCATACCAATCCACGCACCAAATGAAAAACCTGCAATCCACGACCCTGTTGCATTTGGGTTCATCGACTGAAGCCAGTCAAGAGCAGAAGCAGCATCGGAAAGTTCACCAATACCTGCATCATATTCACCCTGACTTCTACCAACGCCGCGAAAGTTTATCCGAAGCGTTGCAAAACCACGATGCGCAAAAGCATGGTAAAGGTAATATGTGACCTTATTATCCATTGTCCCACCATATTGTGGGTGCGGATGTAAAATAAGCGCCACGGGAGACGTGTCTGTTTTACCAGGCTGGTATCGGCCTTCAAGTCGACCGGCTGGTCCGTTGAAAATAATTTCGGGCATAAGAAATCTTTTTCGGTACTAGATGTTAAATGTTAAAACAGCAGTAAAGCCGTAGTGTGAAGTGATATATAGAATTTTAACAGCAAACCGCAAGTAAACTCGACCATCATATGCAAATTAGAATTGAATGTACCCAAAAATGGGCCTATGCCAGCCATTATGAAATATAAACACTATCTTGATTATAACGCGACATCGCCGATTCGCACCAGCGTGATTGAAAAGGTTGCCTCCACAATGGCAGTGGTGGGTAACCCATCTTCTGTTCATGCTGCTGGGCGTGGTGCACGTGCTGAAGTGGAAGAAGCCAGATCAAAAATTGCAGCACTTGTCGGTGCACGGCCACGGGATATTGTATTTACCGCAAGTGGCACGGAGGCAAATAACACTGTCATTATGGGGTCAGGTGCAGCTTCACTTGTCGTTTCATCTATCGAGCATGACAGCACTTTGGCGGCTGTCCGTAAGTCTGGCTTGCCAGTTCATATGATAAAAACATCCAAAACCGGAGTTGTTGATTTAATAAGCCTCGAGCAGAACCTGAAAATAGCCCTTAGACCAGCGCTTGTTTCAGTAATGCTTGCTAATAACGAAACCGGGGTGCTTCAGCCGATTAGTGAAATTGCAGAAATAGTGCAAAAATATGGCGCAAGGCTGCATACTGATGCTATTCAAGGAGCTGGTAAGGTTCCGATAGACCAAACCTCGCTGGGGGCAGATTATATAACGCTCTCGGGCCATAAAATTGGTGGGCCACAAGGTGTTGCGGCTATTGTTTTAAAACCAACAGCCCCCTTAATGCCCCTTGTTGTTGGTGGCGGACAGGAGCTTGGGCGCAGGTCTGGCACCGAAAATGTTGCAGGTATTGCAGGTTTTGGGGTAGCCGCGATTGATGCTTTAGTTGGCTTGGCTGATATGATGCGCTTACAGCAACTGCGTGATACGCTGGAGCGTAAAATAATAGCTATTTCAGGCGAATCTTCTGTTGCAGCCTTATCAAGTGAACGCTTGCCTAATACCAGTTGTTTACTTATGCCGGGTGTCAAGGGGGAAACACAGGTGATGCATTTTGATTTGGCTAGTATATGCGTTTCTTCAGGGTCCGCATGCTCATCTGGCAAAGTAAAAGTATCCCATGTTTTATCTGCAATGGGGTATGATGATACAACGGCGACTTCATCCATCAGGGTATCGCTTGGGTACCAGACAAGTAACGATGATATAGTTGCGTTTGCTAATGCATGGCATACAATTTATAACCGAACACATAATTCGCGCGGATAATAGAGTTTATGACACAAGCTATCTATCTTGATTATCAGGCCACGACACCGCTTGACGAACGTGTTCTTTCGTCAATGATGCCTTTCTTTCAAGAAAAATTTGGCAATCCGCATTCAAGTACACATGCTTATGGCTGGGAAACAGAAGCAGCCATTGAACTAGCTCGTGAAAACATTGCGACCTTAATCGGTGCTGGCCATGATGAAATTATATTTTTATCGGGGGCAACCGAGGCCAATAATCTTGCTATTAAAGGTGTGATGGAGGCTTGGGGGCAAAAGAAACCCCATTTGGTGACTGTTGCAACAGAGCATAAGTGCGTACTTGAAGCAGCAAAATACTGTGCCGCAAAAGGGCTTGAGTTAACCGTGCTCCCGGTAAAACCCAATGGATTAATAGATTTAGACCAATTGCGCGGTTCACTCACTGATAAAACGGCGCTGGTTTCGGTTATGGCTGTTAATAATGAAATTGGCGTTATCCAGCCTATTGCTGAAATAGGCAGAATTGCACACGCAAAGGGGGTGCTGTTTCACTGCGATGCAGCACAGGCTTTTGGCAAAATTCCTCTTGATGTTAATTCTATGAATATTGATTTCATGAGTATTTCTGGCCATAAAATATATGGCCCAAAAGGAATTGGTGCCCTTTATAAACGTAACGGTCGTCAAACTGCCCTTATCCCTCAAATGTCTGGTGGCGGACAAGAATATGGCTATAGGTCTGGTACAGTAGCGCCTGCTCTTGCGGTAGGGCTTGGTAAAGCGGCTGATATAGCATCAGATGAAATGGTTCAGGAAATTGGTAGAACAGCTACAAAAATGGGACGCTTTAAAGATATGCTCTTTAATGCTTTGCCCGGGCTTATCCTCAACGGTGATGCCTTGGCACGGTGGCAAGGCAATTTAAATCTAACATTTCCCGGTATAGACGGTTCAATTTTACTAAGCTCAATTAGGGGAATAGCGCTGTCTAGTGGTGCTGCATGTGCTTCAGCTGTATCTGGGCCTTCGTATGTTTTGCAGGCGATAGGGAAAACGGAAGCTGAGGCCCAATCCTCACTACGCATTGGAATAGGGCGCTTTACTACTCGTATTGAACTTGATAGAGCTGCAGATATAATTATTAAAGCTGTTCATGAAGCAGGGGGCATTCGCTTATGACGCTTGTGCGGCTTTATTTTATTAAACACGACGGTAATGAGGTTGAAGTTACAGCAGAATGTGGGGCTTCCATCTTGCAAATAGCACAAGAAAATGGCCTTGAAATTGAAGGTGCCTGTGAAGGCAATATGGCTTGCTCAACATGTCATGTTATTGTTGATAAAGAGTTTTATGACCTGCTTCCTGAAGCTAGCGATGAGGAAGAAGAAATGCTTGATCTCGCAAGTGGGCTCAGGGCCACATCAAGGCTAGGGTGCCAATTACTTGTGACATCAGAGCTTGACGGTATGAAGTTAATTCTGCCTAAGGAAAGCAGAAATATGATTGGGTTTTAAACTCATGATAAACCGCTAACGCAGCTCTCCGATGTGTTAAGCGCCAAAAATACGGCCTTATTCAAATCGCTCTGGAAGATGATCCTCATCCGCTAAATCAGAGAAGCGTGTAAATTCTTTTTCAAACGCTAACTGAATAGTACCCACGGGACCGTGTCTTTGTTTGCCAATTATTAGTTCGGCCTTCCCATAGAGTGCAGACATCTGCGCTTGCCATTCTGCATGCTTCACTTGATCGCTTTCAGATGGTTGATCTTTTTCTTTGTAATATTCTTCCCTAAAGACAAACATCACCATATCAGCATCTTGCTCAATAGAGCCAGATTCGCGAAGATCAGAAAGCATGGGGCGTTTATTTTCGCGCGATTCAACGGTACGGCTAAGCTGCGATAAAGCTATTACTGGAATATGAAGTTCCTTTGCTAACCCTTTAAGACCACGCGTAATTTCTGAAATTTCTTGTACACGATTTTCTGAGCCACCTGCTTTGTTACTACCACGTAGAAGCTGTAAGTAATCGACCACGATAAGCCCTAGATTGTGTTGGCGCTTAAGCCGCCGTGCGCGGGTTCTAAGGCTAGCTATTGTCAGGGCTGGTGTATCATCAATAAACAAAGGTACATCTTCAAGAGTAATTGCCGCTCTAGCAATTGCTTCAAATTGATCTTGTGTTAACTTGCCCTGACGCATGGCGTGAGATTGAATAGGGTTATGGCCATCATAAAACCGATTGGCAATATCAGAGAGAATACGCGCAGCAAGCTGATCGGCGGACATCTCAAGGCTAAAAAAGCAAACAACAGCGCCTTTAGATCTTTCTAAGTCCACGCCGGACATTCGGTCCTGAGAGTATCGCTCTGCGGCATTAAAGGCGATATTTGTAGCTAAAGCTGTTTTACCCATAGCCGGACGGCCTGCAAGTATCACAAGGTCACTGTTATGAAGCCCTCCAATTTTATCATTAAGTTTGGTAAGGCCTGTCGTAATACCAGATAAACTGTCAGGGTCTTTGTAAGCATTTTCAATATTTTCAACGGCTACTCTAAGAGCGCGAGAAAAGGGCTGTGCACCAGTCTCTGCTTGCCCAAGTTCAGCAAGATCAAATAATTGTTTTTCTGCGTCTGAAATTTGATCAGATGCTTCCTCATCAATTGGAGAATCATAAGCGTTATTAACCATATCTTCGCCGATATGAATAAGAGACCTGCGAATTGATAGGTCATAAATCGTTCGACCATAGTCTTCAGCGTTAATGATGGTCGCTGCGGAGGCGGCAAGCCTTACAAGATACTGGGCGCCACCAACATCAGTAAGGGCTTCGTCATTTTCAAAATATGGTTTTAATTTAACCGGATCAGCAATCTGGTTTTTATCCAGCAGTTTGAGAACAGATTCGTATATTCTGCCGTGAACCGGCTCGAAAAAATGCTCAGGGCCTAAAAAGCCCTGAACCTTTTGTGCGGCTTCATTGTTTACCAGTATAGAGCCAAGTAAGGCTTGCTCAGCCTCAAGGTTATGCGGGGGTTGCCGGTATTTTGGAGAGGCCTCATCGTCATTAGCAATAATTGGACTGTTTCTAAGTGACATGAAGTTACTTTCCCTGAGATTTATATCTTATACCTATGGCATACTAAACATATGCCCGGCTATACAACTGGCAAATAAACTTATGCCCGTTATTTTATCCACAAGGGGATAACTCTGGGGATAACTTTTGAAAACGGTAAATAAAAAGGCGGCTAAAAAAGCCGCCTTTTAAAGAACGATAAGAGAGAAATCTATTCTTCAGACTTTTCCTCTTCAGACGCTTCAGCTTCTGAAGCGTCAAGAACTTCATCTTCCAGATCATCATCTTGATCGAAAGTGCTTTCGAAGTCTGATTCAAACCGGTCATCAGCAACAACAGCTGAGCCTGTTTTAAATTGCGTTTCAGCTTCATCAACAGAGCGGGCAATGTTAACAACAACTGTTTGTGCAACTTCAGGGTGCAAACGAATAACTACATCGTGCAAACCGATAGTTTTGATTGCGCGATCCATAACAACAAGGCTACGGGCAATCTTAACACCAGCTTCAGTAACTGCATCAGCAATGTCGCGGCTTGTAACCGAGCCATAAAGCTGACCGCTTTCACCAGCAGCACGAACCATAATAACCTTAATATCGGTCATTTGTGCAGCAACTGCTGAAGCTTCATCTTTACGTTTCAGGTTCTCAGTTTCAAGGTATGCACGCTGAGCTTCAAAAGCGGCTTTGTTTGATGCAGTAGCACGCAAAGCTTTTTTCTGAGGCAGAAGGTAGTTACGGGCAAAACCGTCTTTTACTTTAACAACAGCGCCCATCTGGCCGAGTTTTTCAACGCGTTCAAGTAGGATGACTTCCATTTTATGTCTCCTCTGTGTGCGACTATTGAACGATAAACGGCAGTAAAGCGATATTCCGTGCACGTTTAATCGCTTTAGCCAATTCGCGCTGTTTCTTTGCAGATACAGCTGTAATACGGCTAGGAACGATCTTACCGCGCTCAGAAACATACTTCTGCAGCAATTTTACGTCTTTATAATCAATTACTTGTGCACCTTCGCCAGTAAACGGGCATGTTTTACGACGACGGAAAAAAGGACGACGAGCAGCCATTAGTAACGCTCCTCTCTCTTGTCACCGCGTGGTGGGCGACGGTCTTTATCTGCTTTTGAGCGAAGAACAACCGATTGGCCTTCCTCAAACTCATCAACGCGAATTGTCATAAACCGAATTACATCTTCGTGCAGACGTGCTTGACGTTCCATTTCTGAAACTGCAGCATGTGGTGCATCGAGATTCAAAAGCACATAATGGCCTTTACGGTTTTTCTTGATTTTATAAGCGAGGTTTTTAAGGCCCCAATATTCGTTTTTAGCGACTTTACCGTCATTTTCCTCAATGATTTTGGAAAAATCGGCAGTAATGGCTTCCACTTGCGAGGTGCTAATATCTTGCCTTGCAATGAAAACATGCTCATATAAAGCCATGTTTTGCTCCTGTATGCTGATCGCGCTATAGTCCCCATGACCATAGCCTCCAGCTCTCTTCCGAAAGTGCCTGACGCGTCAGGACGGGCCTCTATAGCGTCATGAATGCCCAAAAGCAAGGAAAAGTGGGCTTTCAAAAACAAATTCGTATAAATACTTGCTATCAACTATGCTCCTGTGTCAGATGCCGATAATATTTTGACGTGAATCGGAGGATAAATATGACCCGCGCACTCATTTTTCCTGGGCAAGGTAGCCAGTTTGTAGGCATGGGCAAATCTCTTGCTGATGCAGAGAATGCCGCAAAGCTGGTATTTGAGGAAATTAACGATGCACTTTCGCAAAATCTTTCAAAGATCATGTGGGAGGGTTCAGAAGATGATTTGCGTCTGACAGAAAATGCTCAACCTGCCTTAATGGCTGTTTCCCTTGCTGTTATAAGAGTTCTTGAGGCTGGCGGTCTGAAGGTTGCTGATATAGCAAGCCATGTTGCGGGTCATTCCCTCGGGGAATACTCTGCACTTGCCGCCGCTGGTGCTTTCTCTATTGCGGATACTGCACGCCTTTTAAAGTTACGTGGTCAAGCCATGCAGCGTGCCGTTCCAGTGGGTGAGGGTGCTATGGCTGCCCTTCTTGGCCTTAGCATGGATGCTATAAAGGAAGTTGTTGAAGCTGCAGCTCAAGGGCAGGTAGTGGTCGCTGCTAATGATAATGCTGACGGGCAAATTGTAATTTCTGGACATTTAGCAGCTGTTGAGCGTGCTATTGAAATTGCTAAAGAAAAGGGGGCAAAACGTGGCATGTTGTTACCTGTATCCGCACCGTTTCATTGTCCTTTAATGAAACCAGCTGCTGATGAGATGAAAAGCGCACTAGCTGATATTAAAGTAGAACGGCCTGTTCTGCCTGTTATTGCGAATGTATTAGCTGCTCCTATTAGTGAACCAGATGGCATTAAGACTTTACTAGTTGAACAAGTAACAGGCTCTGTCCGGTGGCGAGAATCAGTCGCCTCCATGGCCTCTCTCGGCGTAACATCAACTGTAGAGGTTGGTGCAGGTAAAGTGCTAACAGGCCTTGTGCGCCGTATTGATAAGTCACTTGAAACTTTCAATATTCAGGAACCTGCTGATATTGAAGCTTTTGTAAAAAGCATATAAAATCGGGGAATTTCATGTTTAATCTAACAGGTAAGAAAGCACTGGTAACTGGTGCTACAGGTGGTATAGGGGCTGCTATTGCAACTACTCTCCATGCGGCTGGCGCAGAAGTTGCCATATCAGGTACGCGATCAGAAAAGCTGCAAGAACTTGCAAGCAAGCTTGGTAACCGGGTTCATGTTTTGACAGCTAATCTTTCAGATCGTTCAAGTGTTGATGACCTTGCTAAAGCTGCCGCTGATGCAATGGGAGGCATTGATATACTTGTTAATAATGCAGGCATAACCAAAGATAACCTTGCCATGCGCATGAAGGATGATGACTGGGATAGTGTTATGCAGGTTAATCTCGAATCAGCTTTTCGCCTTATGAAAGCTTCTATGCGTGGCATGATGAAGTCTCGCTGGGGCCGTATTATCAATATAACATCTGTTGTTGGGGTTACAGGGAACCCGGGGCAGGCAAATTACTGCGCTTCAAAGGCTGGAATGATTGGTATGTCCAAGTCCTTTGCACAGGAAGTTGCCACTCGTGGCATCACTGTAAACTGTGTTGCGCCAGGATTTATTGCAACACCAATGACTGATGTACTGACAGACGATCAAAAAGCGTCTATTACAAGAAATATTCCATCGGGTGACTTGGGCTCGCCAGAAGACATTGCTGCAGCTGTCTTATATTTAGCAAGCCCAGAAGCTGGTTATGTTACAGGCCAGACCTTGCATGTGAATGGTGGGATGGCCATGATTTAGAGATACGTAATCATAACTAATGCCATATTTAAGTAACTCAGGCTTCTCAAAGCTGGGAAACTGTGTTACGAGCACCAACGATGCGGCGCGGTTTAAGGATTTAACGATCCTTAAGGCCGTACAACGGGGGAGTTTAATGTTGAACAAACCCATTATATCAGTGTTAAGAACGAGGAACTGAGCAATGAGCGATATTGCCGACAAGGTGAAAAAAATTGTAGTCGAGCACTTAGGCGTTGACGAAGATAAAGTCACCGACACTGCTAGTTTTATTGATGACCTTGGCGCAGACAGCCTTGACACCGTCGAGCTTGTAATGGCGTTTGAAGAAGAATTCGGTATTGAGATTCCAGACGATGCGGCTGAAAAAATTCAGACCGTTAAGGATGCGATCGATTTTATTAGCGCGAATTCCTAAGCAGATTCTGCTATTCATAAGGGCAACTGCCGAACCATTTGGTTAGGTTGTTGCCCTTTTTAATTATCTCTTTTATTTTCTGTCGGTCTGGGGCTGATCGGTAATAGCAAGGAAATGGTCATGAGACGTGTAGTCGTAACAGGAATGGGAATGGTTTCACCGCTGGGAAGCAGCCTTGATACCACCTGGAAACAGCTTATTGAGGGTCGCTCTGGTGCAGGCACCATAACTCTTTTTGACCCAACTGAGTACCCATGCAAAATTGCATGTGAGGTAAAACTTGGCGACGGTACAGGTGGCACGTTTAATCCTGATGACTGGATGGCCCCAAAGGATCAGCGCCGCGTAGATAATTTCATTCTTTTTGGTATGGCTGCTGCCATGCAGGCCGTCAAGGATTCTGGCTGGGAAGAACCGAGTGAAGAAGAGTGCTTGCGAACAGGTGTAATGATTGGTGCAGGTATCGGCGGCCTTAAATGGATTGCTGATACTTCAATCATCCTTCATGAACGCGGTGTGAGAAAAGTAAGCCCTCATTTTATTGCAGGCTCTATTATTAATTTAGCTTCTGGTAACGTTTCTATTAAATATGGCTTTAAAGGCCCAAATCATGCGCCAGTAACAGCTTGTTCAACCGGTGCGCATGCCATTGGTGATGCTGCTCGGCTTATTATGCTTGATGACGCTGATGTCATGGTGGCAGGCGGAACCGAAGCTTCTATTTGTGAAATAGGTATGGCTGGGTTTAGTCAAGCCCGTGCTTTGTCAACTAAATACAATGATAATCCAGCAGCAGGGTCTCGCCCTTGGGATGAAGGCCGGGACGGCTTTGTGATGGGTGAAGGTTCAGGCGTTGTTGTTCTTGAAGAACTTGAGCATGCCAAGAAACGTGGCGCCAAGATATATGCTGAGATTGTTGGTTATGGCATGTCTGGTGATGGATATCACGTAACGGCACCAGCACCAGACGGTAATGGTGGTTACCGCGCTATGTCAGCCGCATTGAAACGCGCTGGCTTTGGTGTTGAAACGTTGGATTACATCAATGCGCACGGCACATCTACGCCGCTTGGTGATGAGATTGAGTTTGGTGCGGTTAAAAGGTTATTGGGTGATCACGCAGGCAACGTTGCCATGTCATCAACAAAATCTGCTATTGGCCACCTTTTGGGGGCAGCTGGTGCTGTGGAGGCAATTTTCTGCATCAAAGCAATTAATGAGGGCGTGGTTCCCCCAACCCTTAATCTTGATAACCCGTCTGCAAGCTGTGTTGGTATTGACCTTGTTGCGCATGAGGCACAAGAGAGAAAAGTGAAGGCTGCGTTGTCAAATTCGTTTGGATTCGGTGGCACGAATGCTTCATTGGTGATGCGTGAATACAACGGAGACTAAGTTTCTCTGCCAAAACTATATAGAACGGTTCCGCATTATATCTGATGTTAGTAAGCTACAGATATGAAGCAGAACCGTTTTTATTTGGTGGGCTTGTTGGTTGCTGGTTATACAGTGCTTATTGCAGCGCTTTTCACCGGGCTGTTTCTGCATATTTTATCACTTCCAAGCGTAGTTGAAACAACTCAATATCTATATGTTGAACCAGGTGACGGTGTTTTACGGGTTGCTTATAAAGCTAAAAAGCAGGGCATTGTTCGCAGGCACTGGCACTTGTCATTGGCTGCCTCAAGCTTGGGTTATGAAAGAAGTTTAAAAGCGGGCGAATATGAAATATTACCGAAAATGCCCCTTAAAAATACTCTGCATAAAATAGTCAAAGGGCAGGTTTTTCTGCGTCGTGTTTCTATCCCGGAAGGTACATCCTCAGCAGAACTTAAACTTATTCTTGAAAACTCTTTTGGGTTGGATACGAAGGATTTCAGCCTTCCTCCTGAAGGTACGATTTTACCGGAAACATACTTCTACAACCGGGGTGAAAGCGCAATGACGCTTGTTCATCGCATGCAGCGTAACCTGAGAGATTTTTTGTCTAAAGCATGGGCAGAAAGACAATCAGGGTTACCAATTGAGGACCCGGGTAAAGCAATAATACTTGCTTCTATCGTTGAAAAAGAAACAGGTGTTGGCAATGAACGAGCATTAGTTGCGGCTGTATTTGTCAATCGGCTTCGTAAAGGCATGCGCCTGCAGTCTGACCCTACAGTTATATATGGCCTCACCAAAGGCCTACCTTTAGGGCGAGGGCTAACGCGTAATGATCTTAAGGGAATGACAGACTACAATACATATAGGATAGCAGGGTTACCCAAAGGCCCTATTACCAACCCCGGGAAAGATGCAATTTTAGCGACATTGAATCCTGCAAACGTGCCATACCTTTATTTTGTAGCTGATGGCACAGGAGGGCATGCTTTTTCCATAACGCTTGATGAACACAATAATAATGTGACGCGTTGGCGGCAGATGAGAGCAGCACAATAACGTTAACGGTTATTTCCCTTTTAAATGTAGTCTTAGCCAGTATAGTTTGCCATCACCTTCAATCAGTATTTTGGAATATATATGCCCTTAAATAGCATGACAGGTTTTTCTCGTAGTTCAGGTGCCGGTGAAGGCTATCGCTGGAACTGGGAACTTAAAACAGTCAATAATAAAGGCTTGGATATCAGGGCCAGAATCCCTAACTTTCTGGATGGGTTTGATATCACCATAAAAAAACAGCTTTCATCGGCTTTAACCCGTGGCTCTGTTTTTGTTTCTTTGAGTGTTGAATCTGAAGAAGGTGACGAATCTTTTGTCATTAATGAAGGCAGGCTTCAATCTTTGCTTTTGTTAGCAGAAAAATATGCAGACAGTAAAGGTTTGGACAAAGCCAGACTTGATGGCCTTCTCGCCATTAAAGGAGTGGTTGATCTTGTTGGGCGTGATTTAACAGACGACACCAGATCTAGCCTTGAAAAAGCGTTAAGCAAAGACTTAAAGCTAGCGATTAGCGACCTACTGGCTAACAGGGCTGATGAAGGTGAGCGCATGGAAGCTGTTTTACGGTCTCAGCTTGATGAAATAGCAAGTTTGGCACAGGCTGCGCGCCAATTGACAGGGGATAGATTAGAAACAATGTATGCCCGCTTCAAAACACAATTAAACAAGCTTACACAAGCGGACACTTCTATAACTGAAGAAAGATTGGCTCAGGAGTTAGCAATCATAGCTGTTAAGGCGGATATCCAAGAAGAACTTGATAGGCTTGATAGCCATATTCTTGAAACTGAAAAGTTGATTTCTTCTGGCAACCCTGTAGGAAGACGCCTTGATTTTTTGTGTCAGGAGTTTAACCGGGAGGCAAACACTCTTTGTTCAAAATCAGGGGATACAAACCTTACTAAGATTGGTATAGAGCTAAAAACAGTGATAGATCAATTTCGTGAACAGGTTCAGAATATTGAGTGATAGAGGGTTGAATGGCTGAAAAAGATATAAATACCCGCAGGGGCCTTATGTTAGTCATGTCCTCTCCGTCAGGTGCAGGAAAAACCACGCTGACCAGACGGTTGCTCGCGGATGATACAGATGTTGTTATGTCTATTTCTGCTACAACCCGCCCGGCTCGGCCTGGGGAAGTTAATGGGCAAGATTATTACTTTGTTTCTCATGAGCGCTTTCACGAGATGATAGAAACTGATGAATTGCTTGAGCACGCTGTTGTGTTTGATAATAGATACGGTACTCCGCGTGGACCAGTTTTAGAAGCTTTACAGACTGGTAAAGATGTTATTTTTGACATCGACTGGCAAGGAACACAGCAACTCATGTCCAGCTCGCGAGCAATTGACCTTGTGCGTATTTTTATATTACCACCAAGTATTTCCGCGCTTGAAAAGCGTCTCAGAACGCGTGGGCAAGATAGCGATGAAACTGTCCGTAAACGCATGGCAAAAGCGGAAAGCGAAATTAGCCATTGGGCTGAATATGATTATGTTCTCGTTAATGATAATCTTGAAAAAACCTATGAAGACCTAAAAGCTATAGTTCGGGCAGAGCGCTATAGACGTGAACGTAGGCCTGGCATGTCGATTTTCGTTAGGAAGTTGATGGAAGAACGCAGTAAGGAATAGGCTAGGGTATTAATCCCCGCCAAGCATTTGGCCGTAACATTTAGCTAAACAAACAAAGTCTGCAACAGAGAGTGTTTCTGCCCTATCAGTAGGGTTTAACCCTGCGGTTTCGAGCAGTATAAGAGCATCAACACCCATGCCTTTTAAGCTTGCTCGCAACATCTTGCGCCTTTGCCCAAATGCCTTTGCAACAACATATTCCAAATGTTTTAGTTTGACAGAAGCATCAATAGGCTCTGTAGGCTCAAAGTGAATAACAGCGCTATTTACCTTTGGTGGAGGCGTGAAAGCAGCAGCAGGAACAGTAAGAGCTAACTTTACCTTCCCACGCCACTGTGCGAGCACAGACAGACGCCCATAAGCCTTAGACCCCGGTTTCGCAACTATACGCTCAGCAACCTCACGCTGAAACATAAGGGTAAGCGAACTATACCAGGGTTTCCACTTTTCAAGTGTAAGCCATTTCACAAGAAGCATCGTTCCAACGTTATACGGTAAGTTAGAGACAATTCGCGCAACATCGCCTTCAACAAGCCCTAATAATGCCGGCTCATCCATATCAAGTGCATCGCCCTGTTGGATAGTTAAGCGATCATTATAATGATTTGAAATATCTGCAAGTGCAGGGATGCAGCGTGTATCCATTTCAACAGCAACTACATGCTTGGCACCGCTCGCGAGAAGGCCTCGTGTTAAGCCTCCAGGGCCGGGGCCAACCTCATAAATAATGCTGTCCGATATATCGCCAGGCACTCGTGCAATTTTTGATGTTAGGTTAAGGTCTAGCAAAAAATTTTGGCCGAACGACTTTTTAGCGCGCAGCTCATAGTTTGTAATAACCTCGCGGAGGGGAGGGAGTTCTGATGACATTAGCGTGCCTGTTTTTCATACATATCAGCCGCCATTTTAATAGCGGCCAGCATGCTATCATGACGTGCTGTATTTTTGCCTGCGAGGGGTAATGCTGTACCATGGTCAGGCGAAGTTCTTATGATCGGCAATCCAAGTGTTATATTAACACCGCCCCAGAAGTCTATGGTTTTTAAGGGAATTAAGGCTTGATCATGGTACATGCACAGCACAGCATCATAGTTTATTCTGGCATCTGTATGAAAGAGCGTATCTGCGGGTAATGGCTTTGAAACGTTAATACCTTGATCCCTTAGAGCCCATACCGCCGGCTGTATATGGGTGGCTTCCTCAATACCCATTGCGCCATCTTCACCTGCATGTGGGTTGAGGGCAGCAATAGCAATGCGTGGGTTGGAAATGCCGAAGCGGTTTTTTAAATCATGCGCTGTAACCATGCCTACATGAACAATTTTATCTGCCGTTAACGCCCGAGGTACATCCTTTAAAGCTATGTGCACTGTAACAGGTACAACTCTGAGGTTTTGGGCAGCCAGCATCATCACAGAGCTATCGTCTGTCATGCCGCACAGTCGGGCAAGATATTCTGTATGCCCTGGTGCATCAAACCCGCAATTATAGAGGACAGCTTTATGTATAGGTGCGGTAACAATTCCTGATACCTTACCAGAAAGCACCATAGCAACGGCTGCATCAATAGCAGCTATAACAGCCTTACCATTTGAAGGTGAGGGGGTGCCAGGCTGAACTGGCTCTTGCAAAGAAATATCAAAAACCGGGAGTGCACTAGAAAACACCAAAGGAACCGATGATACATCTGTCACAAGTTCATATGGAATATCAGGCGCATAAACCTTAAGAGCATCTACAGCGCCACAGCAAACGAAAGGAGGAAGGTCGTGCTCATTTCTAGCACGCCATAATCTAGTGATTAGTTCTGGGCCAACACCCGCAGGCTCACCCATTGTAATAGCAAGCGGTTTCTGTGGTGCATGGCTTAACATTGCATTACTTTAACGGTAATCAACAATCGCATCACGCCTAAGGTCACGTAAATAACGACGTCCCATCATAGCAAGGCGCTGTTGTTCAATCTGGTTATGAACAATATCAAAGTTTGGTTCTTGCACTTGGGGTTCCTGCTTGTCACAGACCACTAGCACACGCCAACCGTCTTCCATTTTTAGAAGCTCGCTGGCTTCATTAATGTCGAGGCTTTCAACTGCAGTGCGGATAGGACCCTGTAAGTCTCTGAAGCGGAGAACGCCAATATCAAGGGGGCCGTTAGCGTCGGCTTCTTCAACAACTTGAGGTAATGCCTCACACTGTACAGGGGTTTTGTGCATATCTTTTGTTGCCGCTTCGAATTTGGCAGCGCGCACTGTATCTTCAACGGCATCAGCTGTTAAAAACACTTGGCGTAAAGCAACTTGGGTATCTAGAGGGTCCGCCACTAGAATTCTACGTCGATCACGAAGGGCAAGTATAGCAAAGCCGCCTGCTGTTCTGATAGGTGCGGAAACATCACCAACAGGAATGTTTTCAGCAAATTTTGCATATTTTTCATCAAGGGAATCAACGGTTAACCACCCAAGGTCACCACCAACTGCTGCAGTAGGAGAGGACGATAATTGCTGTGCCACATCTGGAAATGATGCCCCTGCTTTAATGCGTTCAACCAATTGTTCTGCGTTGGCTTTAACGCTTGCTTCCTGTTCTGGCGAATTTACATCAAGAACAATTTCAGCAAGGCGGTATTCAAATTTGCCTCTATTATCAAATATCTTTTGGATTCTGGCCTGTACTTCTTCTTCAGAAACAGAGACAAAAGCACCAAGGCGACCTTCAACAAGCTGGGACCAAGCAATCTCAGCTTCCATCTGTTTTTGCATCGACTGTTTACTAGAGCCAATACTTGCGAGCGCTTGCTCCAATTGCTCTGGTGTTTGCCCAAGCCCCTGGGCCCGTCGTGCAAAAAAGTCATCCAGTTGAGCTTGTGGAACTTTCAGGTCTACCGTTGAGGCTTCTTGAAGCTGTAATTGCTCGTCGACCATTGAACGTATAACTTGTTCGCGGACCTTTAAAAATTCCTGCTCTGATTTAACACCACCAGAAACAGCAATCACCAATCTGAGTCGCTGGTTAATGTCATACGAAGACAAAGGATGGTCATTAACAAGAACTTCAATGCTGTTAATCGCTTGCTGAGATAGGGCAGAGGTAGCGGCCGCAACACAAAGGAAACTTGCCATAAGGCCACTGCGAGCCAAAGTTTTTACTTTTTTTATCACTGTTGTAATGCCTGCATGTTAAGCAATTGAAATCTTGCAATTAATAGAATCTAATAAATCAAGAATAGCGTTGTAGCGGCTTTCTTTATGTTTCTCTAGCCTAAATTCATCAATTTAAGCCTGAACAGGATTGAAGTGCCCGGTTCGATATCCCTATCTTCTGTATAAGTACGTCTTAGTTTAAGACCCAGTTCAATACATTCGTTTTGGTATCCAACACCAAAACTATATTCAATATTGCCGTTTCCTTCATCGACTCCGTCAATTACAGCACCCTTTAATCGTCGAGTAAAGGTTCCGTTTAAATTCCATTCCCGATTGATTTTGTAAAACGCGCTTGCTCGAATTTCTTCTCTGTCTTCACGGTTAATAATATCAAGGTCGCGGTTTAACTTCAGATAACCAATGCGTATAAACCGTGTGTCATCACCCAGCGTAACATCTATTTCGTTACGCAGAGCCGCAAATGTTTTTTCATTTAATCTGTAGCGGTGCTCAACATCTAGCCAGTTTTTATAGGTAACTGTGGTACGGCCAACAAGGTTCGAAATGTCACCCTCTAAGCCAATACCATCAGCGAGGACTACATCTTCGCCTGTAATTCGCCATGTTTGCCCAATCAGAATATCCGTCGTTAAGTCAGTGCCTTCATAGCGCCAGCGCATGCCGTATGTCATACGACTACCTTCTTCCCATAGATCAAATCCGGAAGTTCTATCAGCAGAAAACAAATTGAGCGCATTCAGCTCAAAGGCGCGGCTATCTTCGTTAACAATATTATCTGGTGTACCTTTACGCGGTGATACGGTTATTTCCACAATAGGCTCAAGTGTTTGCGTGCCACTTCCTGAATATTTCACAAGAGGCCAACTTATTGATGTGGTTAGACGGGCGAGGTTTCGCCAGTCGCTGCCACCAGAACTACCAAAGGTGCCTGCAAAGGCTTCAGTATCGGGTTTATCAGCATCATTCAGGTTATAGGCATCACTACGGGCAAAGGCATTTGCATCAACAATGAAGCCTTTTGGTGTTATCCAACGGCGTTCCCAGCTTGCAGAAAGAGAAACGCGCTGGGTATCAAGCCCAGCTGTTCGGTGAAGGGCAAGCGCATTACCACGAAAATTCAACGTCCCGCCAAAAGGTTTGTAATTAGGTACATATTCGGCATCAATAAGGGGCAAAGCAAAGGCTGTTAAGCCTGCAATATCTTCTTTCCTTAAGCCTTGAAAAGCCATTGTACGGGCAGAAAAATAGGATTGGCCCAAAAACCCTTCGAGCTTGTATTCGCTGGTTAGTGTATCGGCATCAGAGATATCATATCTTCGTAGATATGTGTCATCAGATGCCCAGTTAAGCTGGTATGTTGATCGCCATTTTGGGCCATGGCCAAACTGTCCTTCAGATTCAACGTGGCCCCGAAACTCATGATCTCCCGTTAACATATTCAGGGTATCACGTTCATCTGTATAAGTAACACTACCGCCTAAACTGTATTTCCCACTTCTCAGATGTTGTCTGTATTCTGATTGTAAAACAAAGCCTTCTTTCGTGGTAAATACCGGCGTAACCGTCAGGTCTTTACTATCATCAATAACCCAGTAATAGGGCAGGCCAACATAAAACCCGAGGTTTTTGGTTGTTTGAATATTAAGGGGTAATAGGCCGCTTGCCTTATCAACTGTTGGGTCTGGATGGGAAAAATACGGTGTCCAGAAAACAGGGACCCCAAACACCTCAAGAACAGCATCATCATAAATAAGCCGGTGCTTTTCTTTATCGTGTACCACTTTTACAGCGCGAATCTGCCAAAGTGGTTTTTTTCCACTTCCATCAGCGCAAACTTTGCAGGGACTGTAAACAATACGGTCAAGCGACATGACGCCAGATGCATCATCCCGCACACCTTTTGCGGCACGTACTTGTGCTCCGTCAGCTAAAATTAAACGCAAATCTTCGATCAAGGCATCTTTTAAGGCATTATCTACCATCATGTGTGGTGCGTATAAAATATCACCGTTAGGTGTAGATAGCTTTACTGCGCCAATAGCCTCAGCAACGCCGGTTTTTTCATTATAGCGCACTTCCTGCGCTTCAAGAATAAAACCATCTTTTTCAAGCCGAACGTTGCCGGTTGCTATAATATTAGAGGTTTCCTGATCATAGGATAGATTGTCAGCAGAAAATTGTATTTTTCCCGCTTCTGTATCAGCTACAGTAGTATCATTCTGTGCTATTACAGTTGATACTGAAATAGGCACAAATGAAAGCGCAGTTGCTGCCAATAAAAGGCTTTTTTTTGTATGCCGTCTAATCTGCACGCTATTTATATCCTCACAATTACAGAAACCTAGATAACTGCTGCGCACCTAGCATGCAATCTCCATAAGGTTTAATAACGAAAATCAAGCCTGTGTCATGTAAAATTGTGACAACTTCATGAGTATATTTTACTCGAGGCCTTGCGAAAGACTTCATATAAGGGCATTAAACACAGGATGCAAAGTGAAGATAAAATGCACATTCAGTGTATATTAAAACAAGTGAGGTAAAAATGCAGGTTTCCTTTAGTAAAGTTGAATTTCCGAGCAACGGTGCGCTCGTGTTTTTTGTAGAAAAAGATCAGCCATTCAAAGGGCTTGCAGCAAAGGCCGATGAAGTTTGTTCTGGAGCCTTGTCAAAGGCACGTGCAGCGTCCCGTTTTACGGGGGCTGAAGGGCAAACACTTGAAACCATTGCACCACACGGCTTGGATGCAGAACGCGTGTTACTGGTTGGTATAGGGAGTATTAAAGACCTGACGGAACAGAAATGGCTTGAAGCAGGGGCCACTATCACCGCCACACTCGCTATGTCAGGCAGTATAAAAGCAACTGTTATTACCGACTTTGATGGTGCTAATGCGGCAGCTATCGCAGAGGGGGCGTTGCTTAGGTCATACCGCTTTGATAAATACCGTACAAAGGAACCTGCTGCTAAAAAGCCAAGCCTTGCAGAGCTTGTTATTGGAACATCAGAGGCCGGGGCAGCTAAAGATGTCTTCAATGCACGCCAAAAAGTGGCAGACGGCGTATTTTTGACCCGCGATCTTGTTTCTGAGCCAGCGAATATTCTTTACCCCGAGAGTTTTGCAAAACGTATTACAGAACTTCGCAGTCTGGGCGTTGATGTTGAGGTGCTTGGCGAAGCTGAAATGGAAAAGCTCGGCATGGGATCTTTATTGTCAGTTGGCATGGGGTCTGAAAAAGAAAGCCAACTTGTTGTTATGCGCTGGAACGGCGGCAAATCAGATGCGCAACCAATCGCCTTTGTGGGTAAAGGTGTAACATTTGATACTGGCGGCATCTCGCTCAAGCCTGGTGAAGGTATGGACCAAATGAAATGGGACATGGGCGGTGCTGGTACAGTGGTTGGCCTTATGAAGGCGCTTGCTGGCAGGAAAGCAAAAGCAAATGTGGTTGCTGTTGTTGGTCTTGTTGAAAATATGCCGTCAGGGAATGCTTCACGCCCGGGGGATGTCGTAAAGAGCATGTCTGGCCAAACAATTGAGATTTTGAATACAGATGCTGAAGGGCGCTTGGTTCTTGCCGATGCAATTTGGTACACACAAGACAGGTTTGACCCTGCCTTTATTATTGATCTTGCAACACTTACTGGCGCCATCATTGTATCACTAGGCCACGAACATGCCGGAATTTTTGGTAGTGATGATACCTTGTGTGCACAGCTAACAGCCGCAGGTTCGCTCACTGGTGATAAAGTGTGGCGTATGCCGCTTCATGAAAATTACGATAAACTTATCAATTGCCAGACCGCTGATATGAAAAATATTGGTGGCAAAGGTGCTGGCTCGATCACGGCTGCGCAGTTTCTGAAGCGCTTCACCAATGACGTGCCTTGGGTACATATTGATATTGCAGGTACTGTGTGGTCAGATAAAGATATGCCGTTGGCTGAAAAAGGTGCAACTGGATACGGTGTGCGGTTATTAGACCGCTTGGTATCTGACAATTATGAAGGGTAGGGCTGTTGCCTGAAATTCGTTTTTACCATTTGCAGCGGCAAAGCCTTACAGAGGCTTTGCCCAAGCTTGTGGAAAAAATATACTCAACTGGTGCTAAAACTATTATTAAGGCTGATACACCCGAAACGGTAGCTGCACTTGATACAGCCCTCTGGGTGCACGACCCCAAAAGCTTTATTCCTCATGATACTGATAAGTCTAGGCGGCCATCTGAGCAGCCAGTGTTTATTTCTATACACGATGAAAACCCGAATAATGCCACTATTCAATTGCTGGTGAATGCCGTCGAAAGCGATAAAATACCAACCTTTGAAAAGTGCCTCTATATGTTTGATGGCCGCGACGAAAGCATTGTCATGAAAGCACGGGCGGCATGGAAGGCTTTTAAAGAGCAAGGCTATGACATGTCATATTGGCAGCAACGCGAAACGGGTGGCTGGGAACAAAAAGCCTAGTACAGCCATTACACCCAAATTATAAAACTCTTACAGTTTCTTTACACTTTTACGTTTATACTCCTTACTGGGAGGGATATGAAAGTGTAGGTGTTACCATGCTTTGGTTAAAGCGTTTAATGTGGTTATTATCTGTCGTATATGTGGCTTATGTTGCAATACTTTATACAATGCAGGAAAAAATTCTTTTCCTGTCAGAGCCTGTTGACCAAGATTTTGTTTATACTTTCCAGCACTCTACAGAAGAGATCAGACTAGAGAATGGCGATGGCCATCTGCATGGTATTCTGTTTAAAAACGACAATAAAAAACCTACCAAAGGTATTGTCCTGTATTTCAAAGGCAATATGGGCAATGTTGGACACTCCGAACAACTTGCCGAACTTTTTCTAAAACTTGGGTATGATGTTGTTTCTATGGATTATAGAGGTTCAGGGAAAAGCCGAGGACCGCTTTCAGAACAAGCGCTTTTAAAAGATGCTGAACTATGGTTCGATTGGGCAGCTCAACATTATGACAATAAAGTTAGGGTCGTCGGCTACTCGTTAGGCACCACATTTGCCAGCCATGTCGCTGCTATTAAAGAGGCATCTCACACTATTCTATTTGCCCCCATGCGATCGATCCTTGATATTGCAGAGCGTCGCTATCCAATAGTGCCAGCCTTTATTACGCGCTTTCCTCTTAAAAGTTACGAAAAGCTACGTCAGGCTAAGGGGCAAATAGTTATCTATCACGGCACAAAGGATGAAATTATACCATACGAATCTGGTGCCTCGTTAAAAACAGAACTGGGAAGCGACGATGTTTTTTTAGCGGTAGTTGGTGCCAATCATTATACAGTTGCTATGCAAGATGAAGTCCAGAAAGACATAACTGATCGCTGGTAAAAGTAAGCTCTATCCTTGTGCTTTGGCCTGCTCAGATACATATTTTTCTTCTAATTCTAGCCACTTTAGCTCGGCAGCCTCGATCAATTCATCAAGCTCACCAGCTTTTTTAGTGATATCAGCCACTTCATTTTCACGGCCTTGATCATATAAGCTTGCGTCAGCTAGGGCTTCATCAAAGCGAGCTTTTAACCCCATAAGCTTTGTCACTTTAGCTTCTGCATCTTGAACTTGCTTTTTGAGGGGCGCTAGCTTTTTTCTGGCCTCGGCTGCATTTTTTCGCTCAGTCTTTTTATCAACGCTCGGTCGTTTTTGCTTTTCAGCTTTGTTTCCAGAACGTTCACGCAGTAAATAGGTTTTATAGTCATCCAAATCACCGTCAAACGGCTTCACATCACCGCTATCAACAATCCAGAGGTTATCAACACATGCACTAACCAAATGGCGATCGTGGCTAATAAGGATGACTGCCCCGTCATATTCGTTAATAGCATGGGCAAGTGCCTCACGGCTATCTACATCCAAATGGTTTGTCGGCTCATCAAGGAGCAAAATTTGGGGTTTATGAAATGTAGCAACAGCAAACATCAGCCGAGCTTTTTCACCGCCTGACAAACTTTCAATCGGCCTGTCAGCCTTATCAATACCAAAACCAAAGCCGCCAAGACAGGCCCGGACTTTACTTTCGATCGCATCAGGCATCAGGTTTTTCATGACATCAAGTGGGGTATACTTAGGGTTAAGCTCATCAAGCTGATGCTGGGCAAAATAGCCAACACCCAGAGTTCTTGGTTTACTTATACGCCCGTCAAGAGGCGCAAGTTTGCCTGCCAGCAATTTGGCAAATGTAGATTTACCATTACCATTTGCACCCAGAAGACCAATACGGTCATCCATATCAAGGCGCAGGTCCAGATTTTTTAAAACTGGTTTATTTTCCGCATACCCAACAGATACATTTTCAAGGGCAATCAAGGGACTTGAAAGAGGGTCAGGCTTTGGAAAGCGAAAAGGTATTGTATGGGCTTCCATCATTGTAACAATGGGCTTCATACGCTCCAGTGCTTTTACCCGGCTCTGTGCCTGTTTGGCTTTACTTGCTTTTGCTTTAAAGCGGTCCACAAAAGACTGGATATGCTTTCGTTCAGCTTCCTGTTTAGTCTTAAGCGCCATTTGCTGTTCGAGCTTTTGGCGTCGAAGCTCTTCAAAGCGGTCATACCCACCTGTGTAGCTATTAAGCTTCAGGTTTTCTAAATGAATGATGTGGGTAACCGCTTTGTTCAACAGGTCCCTGTCGTGGCTGACAATAACAACAGTATAGGGGTATGTACGTAGGAAATTCTCAAGCCAGATAACACCTTCAAGATCAAGATAGTTAGTTGGCTCATCAAGTAGCAGCAAGTCAGGCTGGTTAAAAAGAACACAAGCGAGGGCAACCCGCATACGCCAACCGCCAGAATAACTGGAGCAGGGCCTTCGCTGCGCTTCATCATCAAACCCAAGGCCGGATAATATGATAGCGGCGCGTGATTCTGCCGTGTGAGCGCCAATATCTGCCAGCCTGATATGAATTTCTGCAATTCTTTCAGGGTCTGTTGCTGTTTCAGCTTCTGCATTTAACTTTGTCAGTTCTTTATTAGATAAGAGAACTGTTTCCAGTAGGCTTTCCGGCCCACCTGGTGCTTCCTGACCAACATGGCCTATAAAAGCACTTGGTCTTACCTTAACCTCGCCAGATTCAGGGCCGATCTCTTTCAAAATCATTTTAAGCAGGGTTGATTTTCCTGCTCCGTTTTGTCCCACCAAGCCAACTTTGTGTCCGGGCGGAATCGAAACAGTGGCCTGCTCAAAAAGAAGCCGGTCACCAATTCTGTAGGTTATGTCATTTATATGCAGCATGGGCAGGCAAGTATCATAGTGTCCATTCTCATGCAATGGAGATAAAGCAATGCTTGGCTTTATTATCAGGACTCGTTATAAGGCGCCCGAATCAATCTTTTACCCACGATAACAAGGGATAGTCACATGGCTCTCGAGCGTACTTTTTCAATAATTAAACCAGATGCAACTAATCGTAACCTAACTGGTGCTATCAATTCACTTTTTGAAAAAAATGGTCTGCGCATTGTTGCACAGAAGCGCATTCAAATGACTACAGCACAAGCTGAAACATTTTATGCTGTTCACAGTGCGCGCCCATTCTTTGGCGAACTGGTTGAGTTCATGACGTCTGCCCCAGTTGTTGTTCAGGTTCTGGAAGGTGAAAACGCCGTCCTGAAACACCGTGAAGTGATGGGTGCTACTAACCCGTCAGAAGCTGCTGAAGGTACAGTACGTAAAGAGTTTGCTCTCTCAATCGGTGAAAACTCTGTTCACGGCTCAGATAGCCTTGAAAATGCGGCTATCGAAATTGCGCAATTCTTTGCGGGCAATGAAATTGTTGGCTAACCACACTTAAATAATTAAGAAAAGGCTGCTTTTAGCAGCCTTTTTTATGCATTCTAAGGATAAAGAATGCCAGCTTCAGCCGGATGTTTGCCAAGCTTTCCTGTAATGCTTGATGCATTATGGCTAGAGAAGAGGGCTGATTTGTCCGATAGAACCTAAATTCACATCTTCACCAAAAACTACTTTATGCCCTGAAACACGTACTTTGCCTTCCGCAATAAGCTTTACAACAACCGGGTACATCTGGTGTTCATAGGTCAGTGTTTTTGCAATCAAACTTTCTTCCGTTTCATTGGGTTCAATGGGGATGGCTGCCTGCATGATAATGGGACCATTATCCATTTCTGGGCGTACATAATGAATAGTACAGCCAGCGAAGCGTACACCGTCTTCCAGGGCCCGGGCATGTGTATGTAAACCTTTATAGGATGGCAGCAGGGAAGGGTGAATGTTGATCATCCGGTCTTTCCACCTGTTTACAAACTCAGCATTCAAAAGCCGCATAAAACCAGCAAGGCATACAAGCTCAACCTTGTTTTGTTGCAAGGTTTCATGAAGCTCAGCCTCAAAGTCTTCTCTGGTTTCATAATTTTTATGGTCGAGCGTAACCGTTTTGATGTGCGCGGCTTCAGCCCGTTTGAGGCCCATAACATCGGGCCTATTAGAAATGACCACGGCTATTTTAGCGGGGAAATTATGTGCTCTACAGGCATCGATGAGCGCTTGCAAATTAGTACCGCTGCCTGAAATTAGGACACCAAGGCGAAGTTTTCCCATATTATGCGCTTTCTGTTATAGCAGACCAATCAGCGCTTGCGCCCCATGTTCCAGCCTTCCCGGAAACACGGCACTTTGGTTTGCCTTCAGCTTCGCTGATCTGGCCAATCACATAAGCGGTTTCACCGTGTTCTTCAAACAAGGCTTTAGCATCTGCAGCATTTTCGGCTGTTACAACAACAACCATGCCAATACCGCAGTTGAACGTGCGAGACATTTCTCTGGTTTCAATGTTCCCCTCAGCCTGTAACCAACTGAATACACTTGGTAATTCCCAAACAGAACTGTCAATTTCAGCCAAAGTATTTTTAGGCATAACACGAGGCACATTTTCCAAAAAACCGCCCCCTGTAATGTGTGAAAGCGCTTTTACATAGCCTGCTTTGATGCCAGCTAGGCAGCTTTTTACATAAATTTTTGTGGGCGCTATTAAGGCTTCGCCCAAAGTAATAGACTTATTAAACGGCGCGGGCTCACTGTATTTAAAGCCTTTATCCTCAATTATGCGGCGAATAAGGGAATAGCCGTTTGAATGGGTTCCGTTTGATGCGAGCCCTAAAAGAACATCACCCGCTTCCACAGTTGAGCCGTCAATAAGAGTGCCACGTTCGGCAGCGCCAACAGCAAAACCAGCTAGATCATAGTCTGCGCCGTGATACATGCCCGGCATTTCAGCCGTTTCGCCGCCAACCAGAGCACAGCCCGCCTGCCTACAGCCTTCCGCAATACCCGCTACAACATCTGTCATTTGGGCAACATCAAGCTTGCCTGTTGCCATATAATCCAAAAACAACAATGGCTCTGCACCTTGCACCACAAGGTCATTCACACACATGGCAACCAAATCAATACCAACCGTATCATGAAGACCTGCATCAATGGCTACTTTAAGCTTTGTACCCACGCCGTCATTGGCAGCGACCAGTATCGGGTCTTGAAAGCCAGCAGCTCGCAGGTCAAAAAGGCCACCAAAACCGCCAAGGTCAGCATCAGCGCCGCTGCGCTTTGTACTGGCCGCAAGGGGTTTTATATTGTTAACGAGAGCATCGCCAGCGTCGATATCAACGCCGCTTGACTTATAGGTATAAGATTGTTTTTTTTCTGACACGCTAAAACCTGTTTTGCCATAGTAGTGGCTAAATTTGTTATCACACTGGTACTATGCAGAGCCTATTTCAAATATGCTCGCAAATAAACATGCACGCGTTATAGTGCCCTGTTAGTCGATATGAAAGACCTTATGAAGCAGCAACCACAAAATACAGCTTTTTCAGCCAGAGTGTGCCATTTTCTTGTGCCAATATTGTGCCTAATATGTGCCAGTGTGCCATTTGGTGTGCTTCATGCTCAGCAAGATGATTCGCTGGACCTATTATTTACCATTCGGGGTATCCATGTTGACGTGACGGCGAATAAGGCAAGTGCTGCACGCGATGAAGCATTGCAGGAAGCTGAAACCAAAGCCTATGATACGCTACTCAAAAAAATTACACAGCCAGAAGGCAGAGCAAAGTTGCCAGACCTTACTATTGCAGAGAAACAAGCTTTAGTAAGTGGTATTGAAGTTCGTGAAGAACAATCATCTTCCCGTCGGTACATTGCTACACTTGATGTGCGTTTTGAGCCTACTGTGTTTAGCAGTTTTCTTGCAAAATATAACGTTCCGCATGTGGTGGGGACCGGCAACGGTGTGCTGGTAATGCATAGTCATAAAAGTGGTTTGGAAGAATACCTTTGGGAGCCTAATGACGCGATGAAAGCCGCGCGTGGTACCGTGGACTGGCACAACAGAATTAGAAACTATGTATTTTCTAAAGGCCTTATAAAAGAACGCCTTATGGTTACTTACGGAGAAGTTTCAAAGGGTTTTTTGGACAGCGCTTTAACTTTAGCATTAGATTATGGTGTTCAATCAGCACTGTTGATAGATTCTGAGTGGAAACCGGTTGCTGGCGGGGGAGGTACTCTCATATACACCTATAATTCCAGTGAAAGCATGCAACAACACGAAGCAATGCAAACAATACAAAGTGAAATTGGTGAAGAAGATGCAATAGCTAGAATGTATGATAGCGTACTTGATTCGAACGATACATTGTGGCGCAAGCAACTGCTTGTTGATACCAATAACCAAGGTATTATGGAAACATATGTAACAACGAGTGACCTGCAAGCTATTGCAAAGATTGAAAAATGCTTGTCTCAGGTAACACTGATAACGGATGTACGGGTTTTATCAATCAGTGTACCCCTTAGTAAATTCTCTTTTTCCTACACAGGAAATGATGATCAGCTTGCTCTGGCATTGCAGTATGCAGGCCTTGTGCTAGATGATTATGGTACTCAAAAAATGCTGAGCCTTAAAAAAACGCAAGGAATCAAATGACTATAAAGCGCTGGGGCTGGATAGTAGCCGCCATTTTTGCCATATTATTCCTATACCTAATAAAGGGAATATTATTACCTTTTTTGGTGGGTTTCGCTGTTGCTTATTTTCTGGATCCTGTTGCTGATAGGCTTGAGGCAAAAAAACTGCCGCGCTCCATTGCCGCAGGCCTTGTGATTGCAGGATTTTTTATTCTAATAACAGGCATTGTTTTAGCTTTTTGGCCTATTGTTCAATCACAGCTTGGTTCTGTTTCAGAAACATTACCGAAGACCATATCAGGCTTGAGGCCCTGGCTTTCAAAAGCAATGCAGGGCCTTTCAGACAGTTATAATATAGGCAACGGTGAAGACATAAACAGCATTCTTGGTTCTTTTTCAGAACAAATTCTTGGTAAAGTTCAGGACAGTGCAACAAATATTCTGAAGGGTGGGTTAGCACTCTTTAATATTCTTACATTGGTGCTGATTTCACCGGTTGTAGCATTTTATATGCTGCGTGACTGGGATTTGTTGGTTGCGAAAGTGAATGGTTGGTTGCCACCAGAACAGGCACCTGCAATTAGGCAAGTCTCTGCAGACATCGATACTGTTCTCGCAGGTTTTGTGCGCGGCCAGCTTATGGTTAGCACCATTATGGGAGTTATGTATGCTCTTGGGTGGATGCTGGTTGGCCTTGATTTTGCTATCATTCTAGGGCTTCTCGCCGGTATAATGTCATTTATTCCATTCGTCGGCACGCTGGTTGCCTTGGCGGTTGCTCTTGCCTTAGGTGTTGGGCAATGGGGGCTTGATCCTATACAGTTAGGGCTGGTGGCTGCTGTCTTTTTTGTTGTTCAGCTTATTGAAGGCTCGTTCTTGACGCCGCGTCTGATCGGTGAACGTGTTGGCCTGCACCCAGTTTGGGTTTTGTTTGCTGTTTTAGCAGGTGGAGAGCTGATGGGCTTTGTTGGGGTGCTGATTGCTTTACCTGTATCCGCTGCCCTTGCTGTTCTTGTACGGTACTGGATTAAACAATATAGAGAACACTATAAAATTGCAGACCCTACTGAAGACCAAGGCAGTATAAAAACAACGTCCAAGCTATGAAAACAACACACCAGATACCACTTGACCTTACTCATGTTCCTAGCTTTAGCCGGGAAGACTTTATTGTTTCAGGCTCAAACTCTGCAGCGATCACATTGTTGGATAACTGGCAGTCATGGCCAGGACATACTGCTGCACTGGTTGGCCCTACGGCCTCTGGCAAAACCCATATCGCCAATATATGGGCAGAAGAAACCGGCGCAATACGGTTTAATGCGGGTACCAGAATATCAGAGTTGGCCGAATCCTGCTCTATAGTGCTTGATGATATTGATGATATGTTATCGACTAAAACATTATCTGAAGAAAACCTGTTTCACTTGTTTAATTGGTCGCGTGAGAAAAACGGAATCATGCTGATAACAGCAAGAACAGCACCCAACAACTGGCCTGTTAAATTACCTGACCTAAAATCGAGGCTGGCTACAGTTCATATTGGCACCATCGGTGAGCCGGACGACAACTTATTGTTGATGTTGCTCGTAAAGCTATTTTCTGACAGGCAGTTAACTGTTAAGCATGAAGTAATGACTTATATTACGGCTCATATGGAACGGTCTTTTTCTGCAGCATATGATTTAGTGAATGCGCTGGATCATGTTTCACTAACGACCAAGCGCAACATAACCAAACCGCTTGTAAAAAGTTGCCTTAATGGTTTTGCAAACGGATAATTGTAACAATTCTTTCTTATAGCCATACAAAATAGTCGCGGGGATGACAAAATGGCGGACGGTGATTTGAAAACAGCTTCTACTCAGAAAACAACTTCTAATAGTTCAGCGCTGGTAGCAACCTTGCCGGAGCGATCTGTTATTGTGCAGCAAATCTCTAACACAATAAGCGGAGAAAAATATCTAAACCGAGAAATGAGCTGGCTACAGTTTAACATGCGCGTTCTTGAAGAAGCCGAAAATCGCGCACATCCTCTTTTAGAGCGCCTTCGTTTCTTATCTATCTCCGGTAATAATCTTGATGAATTTTATATGGTTCGTGTTGCAGGCTTACGCGGGCAACAGGATTTACGGATGGAAGTGTTATCTGACGATGGCCTTACGCCCGTTCAACAGTTACAGCGCGTAAACGCTTTCGCCGAAGAGTTGATGGACAAACAACAAGCTGTTTTTGCTTCTCTGCGAACCGAAATGAAGGAAAATGGTATTGACCTGCTTGACCTGCATGAAATTTCTACAAGCGATCGGGGCTGGATTGAAACCTACTTTCTAGAAAACGTACTACCTGTTTTAACACCTATTGCCGTAGACCCCGCACACCCATTCCCTTTCATTCCCAACCTTGGTTTTACCATGGCTTTGTCGCTTGTACGTAAAGCAGACAAAAAAGATATGTTGGCCTTGCTGCCAGTGCCAAACCATGTAAAGCGCTTTGTACGACTGCCTAATGATGATAACGGCGTAAGTTTTGTATCCCTTGAGCGCATGCTAGAGCTATTCCTTGATCAGCTCTTTCCGGGCTACATTGTTGATGGCTGCGGTGTTTTTCGGGTTATCCGCGACAGTGACATGGAAATTGAAGAAGAAGCAGAAGACCTAGTGCGCGTATTTGAAAGCGCACTTAAACGTCGTAGACGGGGCAGGGTAATTCGCCTTAAAATTGACGAAGCAATGCCACAAGAATTAAAAGACTTGGTTATTTCAAAGCTTGGCGCCGACAAAGATGTTGTTGTGCAAGTGGATGGAATTTTAGGCATCAATGAAATTAGCCAATTAATTGTTGATGATTTTCCTGACCTTAAATTTAAAAACTACACACCACGCTACCCAGAAAGGGTGAGAGATTTTAACGGCGACATTTTTAAGGCAATCGCTGCAAAAGATTTTGTTGTACATCACCCTTACGAATCGTTTGATGTGGTTCACCAATTTCTGCGTCAAGCTGCACGCGATCCTGATGTTGTTGCTATCAAACAGACATTATACCGCGCCGGCTCGCAGTCAGATATTATAGGCGCACTTATTGAAGCTGCGGAGGCAGGAAAATCAGTCACTGCCGTTGTTGAGTTAAAGGCACGATTTGATGAAGAACAAAACATTAAATGGGCGCGGGACCTTGAACGGGCAGGTGTTTATGTTGTGTTTGGCTTTATTGAGCTTAAAACCCACGCTAAAGTATCGATGGTTGTGCGGCGCGAATCCGGCATTCTAAAAAGCTATATGCATTTTGGTACAGGTAATTATCACCCCATCACTGCAAAAATTTATACAGACCTATCCTTCTTTACGGCAGATCCGGCTCTATCACGTGATACAAACCGTTTATTCAATTATCTTACAGGCTACATTGAACCAATTGGGCTTGAGAAACTCGTGCTTTCTCCGTTTATGATGCAGAGTCAATTGCTTAGGTTAATTGACTGCGAAATTGAACATGTACGTGCTGGTCGTCCTGGCGCTGTTTGGGTTAAAGTTAACTCATTACTAGACCCGGTGATCATTGATAAGCTTTACGAGGCTTCCATGAACGGTGTTATGGTTGATTTGATCGTGCGGGGAATATGCACACTGCGCCCCGGCATTCCGGGTCTAAGTGAAAATATTCGTGTCAGGTCCATTATTGGCCGCTTTCTAGAACATGCACGAATATGTTGCTTTGGCAATGGTCATAGGCTGCCTTCTAAGCATGCTAAAGTATTCATTTCATCAGCAGATTGGATGCCACGTAACTTTCATTCGCGGGTTGAAACTCTAGTACCAATAGAAAATCCTACTGTACACGATCAGATTATGGGGCAGGTGATGGCCGCTAATCTGCGAGATAATTGCCAATCTTGGGCTATGAATGCAGATGGTTCCTATATAAGAAATCAACCCGCTGAAGGGGAAGAACCGTTCATTGCCCATCATTATTTCATGACAAATACATCCCTTTCAGGCAGAGGTAAGGCGTTGGGTAGTGCTGACCAGATACCGCACTTACTGAAATACGGGTATGATGAGTAATTAACGTATGTTCGAAACACCAAGTGTTACAAAAGATTATGTCGGCGTAATTGATATTGGTTCAAACTCTATCAGGCTTGTTGTTTTTTCTGGCAAAAAGCGCGTTCCAGACACCATTTTTAACGAAAAAATTATGGTTGGCCTTGGTGCTGAAATCGGCAAAACGGGCAAAATGGGTACTGCTGCTATTAAGCTTGCAATTTCTACCTTACAGCGTTTTGTTTCATTATGTACGCACATGGGGGTTGGTGAATTACGTGTACTGGCCACTGCCGCCGTGCGAGATGCCTCAAATGGTGCTTATTTTGTTAAAAAAGTAAAAACTGAATGCGATCTTGATATCCGCATTATTATGGGCGAGGAAGAAGCACGGCTTTCTGCGCTAGGTGTATTATCTGGTGATCCTCGTGCACACGGAATTTCGGGCGATTTAGGCGGCGGCTCTCTTGAACTTGCGCGCATTAAAAATGGTGCTGTGCATGAAACCATCAGCCTGCCGATTGGCCCCCTTCGGCTTATGGCAAAGTTTGGCAGGAACCGAACGGCACTTAGAAAATATTTGCATGAGCAATTTGAAGAAATTCCATGGCTTGATAAGGGCGGCGATCATAACCTTTATCTGGTTGGTGGAGCTTGGCGGAACATTGCACAACTTATGATCCGTGAACAATCATACCCACTGCCAATTTTACAGGGCTATTATAGCAGTAAAACAGAGTTTACAGCCTATTGCAGGCGGTTGAGTAAGCTTGATCCAGATGACATCCCTTTTGGTTCTGGCTTAACTGCCCGGCGCAGAGAAGTTCTGCCTACAGCCGCGATTATCATGATAGAGCTGATGTATGCCATGAAAGCCCGTAGGATTGTTGCGTCTGCGCACGGTTTGAGGGAAGGTGTCATTTTTGATGAGCTACCTGAAGAAGCTAAAAAAATAGACCCGTTCATGGCCACGTGTCATGAACTTGCAAACGAACGTTGCCGTTTTCCGGAACATTCTAAACTTATCTATGATTGGACCCGGCCGTTATTTTACAAATTACTGCCAGATAAAAAATATCGAGAACGCCTACAGATGGCCATTTGCTTGCTAAGTGATATTGCTTGGCGCGGGCATCCTGACTTTAGAGCGGAAAAAGCTGTTTCAATGGTTTTGCACAGTAATTTAATAGGTGTTAGCCATAAAGAGCGCTGTTATATTGCCGTTGCTCTCAATCAAGCTTACGGCGCGTCGATAGACGAATCTCATTTGGGACCACTTTTACCACTTTTGAAAATTGAAGAAATCATGGAAGCTCGCACAATGGGCGCTGCCGTTCGTTTGGCGCAGCGCCTTTCAGGCGGTACGGTCAAAGCTTTAACTGTCAGTAGCTTGCGAATTTCAAAGGCAAGACTGTACCTAAGCTTGCCCGAGGAACATGCAGAGCTTAAAAATGATATTGTTCACCGCCGCCTGCGACAGCTAGCACAGCTTGTAGGTAGGTCTGCCAAAATAGAGATACTTTAATCAGTGCAAGAAAAGAGAGCTTAGCCAGCCTCTTCTTCGAGCTCCACAATATCAATGTCACCGTTTCTTGCTGTTAAAGCCAGATCACCGCGCATCAACTTTAAGGCATCTTCGCCAAATATTTTATAGCGCCAACCCTGCAAGGCTCTGATATCAGTTTTTTTAGGCATAGCAGCCCATTCTTCCAGCTCTTGCGCGCTGGCAATCATGCGGGTTGCAACCTTTGCATCCTGACACTTCTGTTTTAAAAGCACTTTCAAAAGGTCAGCCATCGGCGGCGTTGCTGGCCGGGGTTTTGCCCGTTCAATTTTGGGTAAATCAGCTTCAGGGATATCGAGGCCTTTTTGTATGGCATCAAAAAGTGCTTTACCAGAGCGTGATTTGCTAAATCCTTTAGGGATACCCCTTAAGCGATCAAGCGACTCCATATCTTTTGCTGGATGTGCAGCAATTTCGAAAAGGACCTCATCTTTCGCGATGCGGCCTCGTGGCATATCGCGTTCCTGTGCCTGAATTTCGCGCCATTCAGCAAGGGCCTTTAAAATACCAAGAAAACGTGGCTTGTTTGTGCGCACTTTCATGCGTAACCATGCCTCTGACGGTTCCACGACATACAGAGATGGATCGCGCAGCATCTCTGTTTCCTCTTCCACCCAGCTAGTTCTGCCGGTTTCTTCCAGCTCTTTTTTCAAGCTACGATAGATTGTTCTCAGGTGGGTTACATCACCAAGCGCATATGTTAACTGCGTGTCAGAAAGCGGGCGTTTTGACCAGTCCGTATAACGAGCTGATTTATCAAGCTGCGCGTGGGTAATCTTTGTAACCAGCGTTTCATAACCAACCGAATCGCCAAAGCCACAAACCATAGCCGCGATTTGAGTATCAAAAATTGGGGCAGGGAGGTCTTTCATCAGAAGATAAAAAATCTCCATATCCTGCCTGCAGGCGTGCATTACCTTAAGGACATTTGTATCGGCAAAAAGATCAAAAAGTGGCTGTAAATCAAGACCTTCTGCAAGAGGGTCAATACAATGCGCTTCGTTATCATCTGCGACCTGAACCAAACACAATTGCGGGAAGTAGGTATTATCACGCAAAAACTCAGTATCAACTGTGATGAACTCTGCCTTTGATAATCGCTTGCACAAAGCGATAAGATCATTAGTTTTAGTTATGGGCTGCATGCAGTATTCCATTGTTGTTTGGGGCATCTAATACACAGCTTTTCCAGTAAGGTCACGCTTTACTCGCATGTTTCTTTTTACTGGCCTTGACATTCGAGGGTATTCATGCGCTTTTCCGGCCCAATTTGGTATATTTTTTTGCGTATTGTAGCGCATCAGTATAGACATAATAGTTAGAATTAACAGAAACGTAGGATACCATGCACGCATTTCGTTCGCACACTTGTAATGAGCTCCGGGGCACCAATGTTGGCGATACAGTACGCCTTTCAGGTTGGGTTCACAGAAAACGAGACCATGGTGGTCTTCTGTTCATTGACCTGCGCGATAACTACGGCCTTACACAATGTGTTTTTGATGTTGATAGTAGCTGTTTTGCCGCTGCGGAATCAGTACGCGCAGAAAGTGTTATCCGTATTGATGGTCGTGTGAAAGCGCGCATGCAGGAAACAGTGAACGCTGATTTGCCGACAGGCGAGATTGAAATCTATGTTGATGACATGGAAGTACTTTCTGCAGCAGGCGATTTGCCTATGCCAGTATTTGGTGACGTTGACTATCCTGAAGATATTCGCCTTAAATACCGTTTTCTTGATCTGCGCCGCGAGCGTCTGCACAAAAACATCTTGATGCGCTCACAAGTAATATCATCTCTACGCCGCCGTATGACGGATCAGGGCTTTAATGAGTTTCAAACACCTATCCTAACGGCCTCCTCACCTGAGGGGGCAAGAGACTTCCTCGTGCCAGCACGCCAGCACCCGGGCAAGTTTTATGCGCTACCGCAAGCGCCGCAGCAGTTCAAGCAACTGTTGATGGTGGCTGGTTTTGATCGCTATTTCCAGATTGCGCCTTGCTTTAGAGATGAAGATGCCCGTGCTGACCGCAGTCCTGGGGAATTCTATCAGCTCGATATTGAAATGAGTTTTGTGACACAAGATGATGTGTTCGCGGCGATTGAACCTGTTCTGGTTGGTATTTTTAAAGAGTTTTCTAAAAAGAAAATCACTGAAGCCCCATTCCCGCGTATCCCGTTTAAAGAGTCGATGCTTAAATATGGTAACGACAAACCAGACCTTAGAAACCCAATTGAAATTTCTGATGTAACAGAAATTTTCCGTGGCTCAGGATTTGGTATTTTTGCCAGCATGATTGAAAGCGGTGCTGTAGTTCGCGCGATTCCAGCACCGGACGCTGGCCTTAAATCACGTAAATTCTTTGATGGTACAAATGACTGGTCAAAAAAAGAAGGTTTTGCAGGTCTTGGTTATATCAATATTAAAGAAGGTGTACCTGGCGGCCCGATTGCCAAAAACCTTGGTGAAAAAGTAACCGCACAGCTCATTGAAAAGCTTGGTCTTAAAGAAAATGATGGCGTTTTCTTTGCCTGCGATAAAGAAGCGGGTGCGGCCAAGTTGGCCGGCCTTGCACGTACAAAGGTTGGTGAAGAACTTGGCCTGATATCTGATGATGAGTTTAAATTTTGCTGGATCGTTGACTACCCAATGTTTGAGTATAACGAAGACGAAAAGCGTGTTGATTTCTCTCACAACCCATTTTCTATGCCGCAAGGTGGTATGGAAGCCCTTGAGGAACAAGATCCGCTTGAAATTCTCGCTTACCAGTACGACATTGTTTGCAACGGTATTGAACTGTCATCTGGTGCTATCAGGAACCACAGGCCAGATATTATGGTCAAAGCTTTCGGAATTGCTGGATATGACCAAAAAACGGTTGAAACAGAGTTTGGTGGTATGCTGAACGCCTTTAAGTACGGCGCGCCGCCACACGGTGGTCTTGCGCCAGGGGTTGACCGCATGGTTATGCTACTAGCCGATGAACCTAACATTCGTGAGGTTATTGTTTTCCCAATGAACCAAAAAGCGGAAGACCTAATGATGAATGCGCCGAGCGAGGTTTCACCAGCACAGCTGCGCGAGCTTTACATTCGCTGCGTCGAGCCGCCCAAAAAAGACGTTTAGAAATTTCACAAATGGGGCTTTGTTGCCCCATTTTTCTTGTGCTTATATATGTTTCAATAAGTGAGAGTGTTGATGAACGATAAAATCCTTATTCTTGATTTTGGATCACAAGTTACCCAGTTGATTGCGCGCCGGGTAAGAGAAGCAGGGGTTTACTGCGAAATCGTTCCATTCAATGCATCCGATGATATTCTGGATAGCTTCAAGCCAGCCGGTATTATTCTTTCTGGTGGTCCAGCAAGTGTAACCCACGCTGATACGCCGCGCGCGCCAGCACGTATCTTTGGTTTAGGCATTCCTGTGCTGGGCATATGCTACGGCCAGCAAACCATGGTTGATCAGTTGGGTGGTAATGTTACAACGTCTGACCATCAGGAATTTGGCAGGGCATTTGTTGATGTGCGGGAAAATTGCGCACTATTTGACGGTGTATGGAAAACAGGTGACCGCGAACAGGTATGGATGAGCCACGGTGACCATGTTGACCGGCTGCCCGAAGGTTTTTCTGTTGTTGCGACAAGTGAAGGTGCACCCTTTGCGGCTATAGCAAACGATGAGAAAAAATTCTACGGCGTCCAGTTTCACCCAGAAGTCATGCATACCCCGCACGGTGCAGAACTTCTAAAGAACTTTGTTTTGAATATTTGCACATGTTCAGGTGACTGGACTATGGCCAGTTTTCGAGAAACAAAAATTCAGGAAATTCGTGACCAAGTAGGGTCTGGCAAGGTAATTTGCGGCCTTTCTGGTGGTGTTGACAGTAGTGTTGTTGCTGTCCTTATTCATGAAGCAATTGGTGACCAGCTAACCTGTGTTTATGTGGATCACGGCCTTATGCGGGCAGGGGAAAGCGATCAAGTTGTTAGTCTGTTCCGTGAACATTACAACATTAACCTTGTTCACAGAGATGCATCTGACCTGTTTCTAGGTGAACTTGCTGGTGTTACTGACCCTGAAAAGAAACGTAAAATTATTGGGAAATTATTCATTGATGTGTTTGAAGAAGAAGCACGCAATATTGGCGGCGCAGACTTTCTGGCCCAAGGAACACTCTATCCTGATGTGATTGAATCTGTATCCTTCATTGGCGGACCATCGGTTACCATTAAGTCACATCATAATGTTGGTGGTTTACCTGAACGCATGAATATGTCGCTGGTGGAACCGCTTCGGGAACTTTTTAAAGATGAAGTCCGAGAGTTAGGCCGCGAACTTGGGCTACATAATGATTTTGTGAGCCGCCATCCATTTCCTGGACCGGGCCTTGCCATCAGAATACCGGGGGAAATTACCCGTGAAAAAGCCGATATTCTACGCAAAGCTGATGCAATTTATTTAGAAGAAATCAGGAATGCAGGCCTTTATGATACAATTTGGCAGGCGTTTGCAGTTCTCTTACCCGTTAAAACAGTTGGCGTTATGGGCGATGCCCGTACATATGATCATGTGTGTGCACTAAGAGCTGTTACCTCAACGGACGGTATGACGGCTGACTATTACCCGTTCCCACATGACTTTTTAGGGCGTACAGCAACACGTATCATTAATGAAGTACGGGGCATTAACCGAGTTGTATATGATGTGACCAGCAAACCCCCAGGAACTATTGAGTGGGAATGATAGTGTCTGTCGCGCGCCAAACTACAGAGGCGTGCTGAAAACGTCACGATCCAAAGCCATAAAGGTAAAAGTCTAACATAAAGCATTTACTACATTCATATGGTTTTGCGGCACATAGCTTTTATACAGTTTGGGCTTATGCATTCAGCAATTATACTGTCGTAATCTTGGTTGGAAAATTCAACTCTCTATTGTAATAGAGGTTATATTCTTTCTTTATATGACTCCCCTACGGCTCTATCAAAAAGAGACTGCCCTATAATACCTAAAATCACAGGCCCTATAGCAATGCAGCATAACCCTTACAATGAACTTCCTGATAATTCCTTTTGGAAAAAAGGTGTGGAGCAGTCTGATCCTCATGAACTAAAGGGTATTCACACTGCGAAGTGGCGCATCAAAAAAAATGATGTCGTTGTGACTATGGGGAGTTGTTTTGCGCAGCATATAGCTAACTGGATGCGGAATAAAAACCTAAATGTTCCTTTCTATGATAGCACAGAAAACATACATAGCCCTTCATTTGCAGCTAATTATGGAAATGTATACACTGTCAAGCAAGCATTGCAGCTTGTAAACGAAGTAATAGGAAACCGTCAATCTAGCGAGCCTGCGTGGCAAGCTGATGCAGGCTTCATAGACCCCCTGAGACCAAATGTTTTTATCAAGCCATTTAGTACGGTTGAAGACCTACTTGAATCCAGAGCCTTACACCTAAAAAATTTAAAGAAGGCATTCTCTGAATTAGACGTATTTATATTTACGTTAGGCTTAACAGAAACATGGCAGATAAATGCTTGTAAAACAGTTTTGCCAACGGCGCCTGGAATCTTAGGCGGTGACTATAAAACAGATAACTATTCCTTCGTAAACTATACATATAATGAAGTTTTACAGGATTTAGAGGACTTGCATGAAGCCATCAGGCTGCTGCGTAAAAACAAACCTTTTAGAAGCTTGCTAACCGTTTCTCCCGTTCCCCTGACTGCGACAGCAGATAACAGACATATTTTAGTTTCCTCCACATACTCCAAAGCTGTTCTGAGGGCTGTAGCAGGTGACTTTGCATCAAAACATAACCAGTCAGATTACTTCCCTTCTTTTGAAATCATCAACAATCCGGCAGCAGCTTCTACACATTTTGAAAATAACTATCGAACCATCAAAAAGTCATCTGTTAATACTGTAATGGGCATTTTTGCAAACTCATGTTTGGATGAAACCCCGGTTACATTAAATAATACGGAAAACTCTGTTCAGGACATTGATTGTGAAGATGCACTTCTTGATGCATTTGTACCGAGCAAACCAACACGAGAAAGTTACAATAAAAAGATATTTTTTTTTGGTGACAGCCATCTAAGCAGCGTAAAAAGATGGGTCCAAAGTAAAGTTCCAGACGAGAAATTCCATTATATCCCGCATCAATGGTTGAAGACAAATGACGGCAGTGGCTTACTTCACTCAAAGTTTCAAAAATTTGAGTTCAAACCTCAATATCATGACAAGATTCAAGATATTGTCATTCATACTCCTGAAACAGTAGTACTTGTTGGAGAGTGCTTATTTGGGGACGGCATTATAAGACACCACGGTAAGCTTAAAGCTGGTTTTTTAGGCTGTAAGGGAGCGGATATAACCCCGCAGATGCCATTTGTTGATAAAGTTGAGGATTCACTTGTAAGATTTTATAAAAAAGAGGTTCGCCGAAAAATAAACTTTGTGAAAAACCTTGAGAGCCAATCTGATTATAAACACATCAAATGGATGTGCGCGCCAGATATACCCTACAAAAGTGCTGTATTTAGATTTGGAAAAGAGTTCGTTGAATCAGGATCTTATCAAATTCATAAAGAAGCATATTATCAAGCTTTTTTATTAGTAAACAAGGGCCTGCAAAGAACTGAATTTATATTTCACGACTGGAGTTCTCTTTGTGACAAATCAGGTTTTACACTAGATAAATACAGGGCGTCAGAAAGCAACTGGGATATTCATTGCAATCCTGACTATTATGCAGGCGCTATAAAACAGCTTGGTCTATAGCCTTTTGATAAGGCGTGTAAGACATAAATGAGTCAGTGTTTCAATAGATAAACCATTATATTAAAAGTTGATTTTTACTATCTCTAAATTGAAGAATATTAATATTCGTATATTTATACTCCCGACTTTAAGGGAAATAACAGGAGATTATTTAATAATGGTTGTCCATATTAGCTATTCTATGAGCCTTTTGTAGCTCTTAAAAAATCATACGTAGGTGTAATTATATTGCAGTATCGACGTGAAATAGATGGATTGCGTTCGTTAGCTGTAATTCCAGTAATCTTGTGCCATGCAGGGCTTACAACGTTCAGTGGTGGCTTCATTGGCGTTGATGTTTTCTTTGTAATAAGCGGGTATCTCATAACGTCCATTGTTATTTCGTCTCTAGATGCTGGCACTTTCAGTTTGCTCAGGTTTTATGAAAGACGTGCACGCAGGATCTTACCATCCTTAATTTTCATGGTGATGCTGGTTACACTTCTGGCCATTTCAGTTTTGACACCAAGCGACCTGAGAGACTTTTTCAAAAGTATTATTGCTGTTGCTACCTTTACTTCCAACATCTTCTTCTTGAAGGAGGTCGATTATTTTGCCAAAGCTGCAGAGCTTAAGCCGCTTTTACATACTTGGAGTCTGAGCGTTGAAGAGCAATATTATATAATGTTCCCCGCATTCTTATTGCTTTTTTCTAAATACGGGCAAAAGTGGGTACTGGGTTTAACAATATTGGCTGTTATCATCAGTATTACAGTTTCCCAAATTGCATCACAACTATATCCATTCGCAAATTTTTATCTTTTGCCATCACGGGCATGGGAAATTCTATCTGGTGCACTTGTTGCTTTTTATATGGCGCATACACAGCTGGTTAATGCGCCAAGCCTTAAAAATCAGCTTTTTAGTATATTAGGCCTAGGTCTAATTTTGTTTTCTATATTTGTTTATGATGACCAAACACCTTTACCTAGCTTCTATACACTTGTTCCTATTTTAGGAACTATATTTATTTTGGTATTTGCAACAAATAACACATATGTTTATAAAATTCTAAGTACACGATTACTCGTTGGTACTGGAATTATTAGCTATAATTTATACCTATGGCATCAGCCCTTAATTTCTTTATTAAAGTACAAATATGGCAACATGCAATACTATGACTTACTTGTCGTATTGGCAATTTTGACTACTGTGATAATGGCTGTAATTACGCATTATTTAGTTGAAAAACCATTCAGATATGCACGTGGAAAAGTAGTTTTAAAACTTGCTGTTACAACGATTTCATTGCTAATTATAGTACCTTTCATTGCTATTTTTCAGCTTAACTCATCACGAAACGCTTATGCTGGTGAAGGTGTTGGTTGGGGTGAAAATCAACATATATCAAATGCAGAAGTAATATTATACGGTGATAGTCATGCCCTTCAGTATTTCAAGGCACTCAATAATCTTACTAAAACAAAATTGATTGCGGGCGGGGATTGCATAGCGTTACCAGGTATCATTAACAAATCTCACGGAGAAAGAGAGAACAAAAGACACAAGTGCCTCAGCAAACTTGATTACCTTACCAAAGAGTTGAACAAAGCTACCCCACCTAAAATGCTCGTGATTGCCTATCGCTGGTATAAAAAGAGAATTATAGATATTAAGCACAATAAAGACTTAGGTAATAGTCAAACTTCAGAAATTGCAAGAAATGCCGTAGTTTCTGCATTGTTAGAGCTAATACGTCAGGTACCAAAGGACATTACAATATTGATTATAGGCAATGTGCCTGCGAATATAACGAGCAACCTAGATATGCAATACGGCATTGAACGATGTAGATCATATGCCAATGCATTATGCCCTGTTCAATATGAAGAAGCTCATTCAGAGGGCATAGAGGTGAACCAAGCACTACAAGAAGGGCTGAAAGAGATTCCAAATATTTACTTCATTGATCCAACGGTTATTCTCTGCCAAGACGGCACATGTTACAATGAATTTGAGCAGCATATTTTATACAGTGATGACAGCCATTTAACAGAGTACAGCGCTGAAAAGGTTATTCGGCATATTTTACCCCTTATAGAAAAATCGACTAACCGCGACTATGCAAATATGCCTTAATCGCTACACAGCAGTTAAAGAATTTACTGCTAAGCTATTAAATATATGCCATATCTGTAGGCCGTTCTACTAACGACAGAGATGGTATTATGTCTACGATCAATAAAAATGTGTCTATTGATGCTCGGCCAAAGCGCCGGACCACAGCAAAAAACATTAGTAGCATGAAAGGTGGCACGCCTATTGTGTGCCTTACAGCCTATGTAACACCCATGGCTGCACGGCTCGACAAGCACTGTGATCTGCTGCTTGTTGGCGACAGTGTGGGCATGGTGCTGTACGGGATGGATTCCACACTGGGTGTAGATCTCGATATGATGATTCGTCACGGCAGAGCTGTGTGCCGGGGGGCAAAGCAGGCGCTGGTTGTTATAGATTTACCTTTTGGTTCCTATGAAGAATCGAAAGAGCAAGCCTTCAGGAGTGCAGCACGAGCACTTTCTGAAACAGGTGCAAGTGCAGTGAAACTTGAAGGCGGTGTTGAAATGGCTGAAACCATTCGCTTCCTCAGCCATAGAGGTGTGCCTGTACTTGCCCATGTTGGTTTAATGCCACAGTCAGTAAATTCGTATGGCGGTTACGGCGCTCATGGCCGGACGGTTGATGAATGGCAGCCCATAATTGATGATGCTCTGGCGGTACAGGAAGCGGGGGCTTTTGCTGTCGTTTTAGAAGGTGTTGCCGAGCCTCTCGCACGCAAAATAACCGATGAACTTAAAATCCCAGTAATTGGAATTGGAGCATCCAGCGCTTGTGACGGCCAAATTTTGGTTACAGAGGACATGATGGGCATGTTTGCAATTAATCCAAAATTCGTGAAAAGGTTTGCTGAAATTGGCCTTGCAATTGAAGGCGCGATTGAGAGTTATGCAACAGAGGTGCGGAGCAGAAGTTTCCCTGAAGAAGAACACACCTATAAAATGGTAGGCAGTAATAAATAACTCTGCCGAACAAATACCATAATTTACTGGTGTCTTCTCGTTTGCTATCGGCGCAAGCTTTGTCTATGGTAGCGAAAATTTTATGGTTTTGTGCACAAGCTTGCGTACAAATGTGTTTGGAATAGATTACGCCTGATCAATGATTAGGCCCACAGTTTAGGAGTTTCGCGTGTCGGATATAAACCCGGACCTTGCTGCACAAGAGGTTGATGAAGACCTGCGGCGTGACCAGCTTATAGCCCTGTGGAAAAGCTACGGTAAATTTATCATTGCAGGTGCTGTTGGTATTGCTCTCGTTGTTGCATCGAACGAACTCTACACAGCCAAGATAAAGTCTGACGAAGAAGCAAATGCTTTAGCTTTTGATCAGGCTGTAGAAAAATCGCAGTCTGATGGTGCTGATGTTGTTACAGTTTGGGCAGAAACATTGCCTTCTCTTGAGGGCGGCTATCAAACCTTAGCGGGACTTCGTCTTGCGCAAGCAAAAGCCGCTAGCGGCGATATTGACGGCGCTATTAGCTCTTATGACAATATATCCAAACAAAGTGGCGTGGACGATGCTCTACAGGATTTAGCCCAGTTTGCTGCCGCCACACTGGTCGGGAAAGACCCAATAAGGCAAGCGGAAGCAATTAGCCGCCTATCTGTTGTGGCTATAAAAGGAAAAGCTTGGTATTTCAGCGCCATGGAACAGCTTGCATTTTTAACAATGAAATCAGGTGATAGTGACACTGCGCTTTCCCATTTTTCTATTCTCGCGGATGACCCAGAAACGCCGCCGCAAATCAAAACACGTGCAGCACAGTTCCGCCAGATGATTGAAGGCAAGATGTCCGCCCCTATGAAAGAGCCGGCTCCTGCAGATGCTATAAATAATGAAGGAGACAGCAGTGAGAGCTGATACAACAAACAAGCTTTTTCGTGCTGCAACGATTATAACACTGGCACTTGCTGTTTCTGCCTGTAGTGGTAGTGGTAAAAACAAAAACAAGTATGATGATGAAGGCCGGGAACGTATTTCCATCTTGACATCTGCACAGTCTCTCGATGCGGATAAGGCCATTGCGACCTTACCTGTCGTGCTGCCACGGCCTTATAAAAACACTAGCTGGCAACAGTCTGGCGGAAATACAGAGCACTTGGTTCAACATTTGTCTATTGGTGAGACACTTAATCGTGCTTGGCGTACTAAAATAGGCCGAGGAAACCAGAAATACGAACGCTTGATTAGTGGCCCTGTTGCAGCCGATGGCCGTGTTTTTGCTGTTGATACAGAAGGCAAGGTCGCTGCTGTTTCTATTTCTACTGGCAAGGTGTTATGGTCACGTTTGCTTGAAAACAAAGAAGAACGTAGCGATGTGGCGTTCGGCGGCGGTGTTGCCTATGCAAAAGGTAAAGTTTTTGTAACCTCCGGCTTTGGTTTTGTTGCCGCTCTTGATGCTACATCAGGGAGTGAGTTATGGCGCTACAAAGGTGCGGTACCTTTCCGCGGTGCCCCAACAGCAAGTGACGACAAGGTTTTTGCCATAACCCATGACAACCAAATGCTTGCCCTTAACCCAGAAGATGGAAGTTTGCTTTGGGATCAGGTTGGTATTGCTGAAAATGCTGGCATGCTTGGTGCCGCAAGCCCCGCTTATGATGGTACTACCATGATAGCGGCACTTTCTTCTGGTGAGTTGATCGCCCTAAGAGGGGCTAATGGCCGTATTTTATGGCAGGATGCACTTTCCAGTTCACAGCGGCTTACACCCCTAGCTACACTTGCTGATATTGATGGTAACCCAGTAATAGATAGTGGTAAAGTTATTGCGGCTAGTCATTCCGGTCGGATGGTTGCGATTGATATGCGCAGCGGTGAACGATCTTGGGAAGCAGATGTCGCAAGTGTTACTACCCCTTGGGTCGCAGGTAATTTTGTTTTTATTACCACAGTTGACGGGCAAATTGCTTGTCTTGCCATTGGTGATGGTCGAGTACGGTGGGTAACCCAGTTGCAACGTTTTAAAAAACCAGAGAAACGTAAGGGTCTAATTAAATGGAATGGCCCTGTACTCGCTGGTGACCGGCTTATAGTTACAAGCACACACGGTTATATACTCTCGCTGTCACCCTATACAGGGGAAGTTTTAAGCGGTATTGAACTGCCAAGTGGTGCTAGTACACCGCCGATTGTTGTGGATGAAACACTTGTAGTCCTAACAGATGGCGGCGAACTCGTCGCTTATAAATAGCATTTTATAGGCCAGACGTATCTGGCCCCTTACAGGTGAAAAATGGTTTTTACACTTGCCATCGTTGGGCGCCCCAATGTGGGAAAGTCTACCTTGTTTAACAGACTTGTTGGCAAGAAGCTGGCTCTGGTTGACGATACCCCCGGTGTTACCCGTGATCGACGCGGCGGTGAAGGCCGGATAGCTGATCTAGAGTTTCTCCTTATTGACACTGCAGGCTTAGAAGAAGGCGATGTTGGCTCTCTGTCTGAACGGATGAAAGCACAAACAGCGCAAGCTTTAAAAGAAGCAGATATTGCGCTGATGCTGTATGATGCCCGCGCAGGTGTTACTCCTATGGACGAGCATTTTGCTGCTTGGTTACGCCGTACAGAAACCCCGGTTATACTGGCTGCTAACAAGTGCGAAGGTAAGATTGCCTCTGTTGGTTTTTATGAGGCATACGCGCTTGGCCTTGGGGAGCCTGTTGCGTTATCAGCAGAGCACGGGGACGGCCTCGCAGACCTGTATCAAGTTCTTGTTGAAACGCTAAAGGAAATTGGCATTGACCCTTATGAAGGTGAAAATGATGATTCCAGCAAAGATAACCAAAAAAATCTAGATACCGGCCCTGTTGAAGGGGACATGGACTATGAGTTTATAGACCCAGATGCAAAAGAAGCTCAGATACGCCCCCTCAGGCTGGCAATCGTTGGCCGGCCAAATGCTGGAAAATCAACATTAATAAACCAGCTTATTGGTGAAGACCGAATGATTACGGGACCAGAGGCTGGCCTGACCCGTGATTCTATTTCTGTTGATTGGGAATGGGATGGTTTGCCGGTAAAACTATTTGATACAGCTGGGATGCGCAAACGAGCAAGGGTTTCAGAAAAGCTTGAAAAACTGTCAGTTGCTGATGCGCTCAGAGCTATTCAGTTTGCCGAGGTTGTGGTGCTATTACTTGATGCCGAACTTGGCATTGAACGGCAAGACCTGAAGATTGCAGAACACGTCGTTAGCGAGGGTAGGGCGCTGATTATTGCCCTTAACAAGTGGGATATAGTTGAAAACAGGCTTGATGTTAGTCGCGCATTAAAAGACGTGTTAACACGTAGTTTGCCGCAGCTTAAAGGGGTTAAGTTTTTACATTTCTCTGCACTGACAGGTAAGGGGTTGCAAAACCTGATGCCTATGGTCGCAGAAGCAAACGAACTGTGGAATGCCCGGATATCAACATCGGTATTCAACCGCTGGCTTGCAGACGCTATGGAAAAACACCCAGCACCATCTGTTTCAGGAAAGCGCATTAAAATACGGTATGGCGCCCAAATTAAAACCCGACCGCCTACATTTGCCCTATTTTGCAATAGACCAGAAGGTTTACCAGATAGTTATATTAGATATCTGGAAAATGAGCTGCGTCGTGACTTTGATTTGCCAGGCGTGCCTATACGGATACTTATGAAAAAGGGCCAAAACCCATATGAAAGTAGGCGTAAAAAGCATCGATAGCAGGATGGTTTGTTAAAATGGCATTGCCATTAAAGCTGCTACCCATAAAAATAGTCTAAATTTAAGCCTCGTCTCCTGACGGGGCTTTTTATTTCCTGTAGATTTTCTAGAAATGATAGGAGGTAAAAAAATGGCACAAAAAATTCATGTCCGCGATGAAAATAGAGGTGGGAATATTAAAGACTATTGGCCATTAATCGCTCTTGTAGGTGTCAGCGCCCTTGCTGCCATTGCTGTATGCGCTGGCTTTTCTTCCTTCACCATGAAATCTCTTATGCACGTCTATATGGGGGTTTTCTTGATTGTGTTTGCTCTTTTAAAATTGTTTGACCCCAATGGTTTTCAGGATGGCTTTGCAATGTATGACTTGCTTGGAATGCGTTTCGCACCCTACGGCTATATTTATCCATACCTTGAGCTAGTACTTGGGCTTGCCTTTCTTTCATTTCTAGCCCCCGTCACTACGTACTTAGCTACTATCATCCTTTTTACTTTTGGGGCCGCAGGGGTAATAGCTGCGTTACAAAAAGGGCTTGATATTAACTGCCCCTGTATGGGGAATATTTTAAATGTCCCTTTATCAACCGTTACGTTAACAGAGGACTTAGTTATGATCGCAATGGCCTTTTTCTTGCTCTTTACATAATTGGTTGCTGTGATAGAGCTTTATCCAAGTTATAAGTATACTCCATGCTTACCAAGTTGAGGTGACTATGTTTTATCGCACATTACCTATTTCACTTGTTCTATCGTTATTGTCAGCGCTACCTCATGCTCTGGCTAAAGATGAAGCTGTAGCTCTTACTTTTGCAACAGACTGGAAAGCCCAAGCTGAACATGGTGGTTTTTATCAAGCTTTAGCAAAGGATTATTACAAAAATCTCGGGTTAAACATTAAAATAAGATCTGGTGGCCCACAAACAGATAATCCGCGTTTAATGGCTGCTGGTGCCTTGGATATTGCGATTGCTTCTAATAATTTTCAGCCCATCAATCTTATTACTGCGGGCGCTGGCGTTACTGTAGTGATGGCAAGTTTCCAAAAAGACCCGCAGGTTTTGATGGCCCACCCAGAAACTAAAGCTGAAACATTTGCAGATTTTAAAGGCCTGCCAATTTTTCTATCTGACAGTGCCATTGCTACTTTCTGGCCGTGGCTAAAGGCCAAATTTTATTATCGTGATACACAAATAAGGAAATATACATATTCACTTGCCCCTTGGCTGGTGAATAAACAGACAATACAGGAAGGTTATTTGTCATCTGAGCCCTTTAGTGCCCAAAAAGCAGGTGTAAACCCAAAAGTTCTCTTATTTGCAGATGCTGGGTATCCGGGCTATTCCGGCATGGTTATGGTCAGAAATGTATATTTGGAAAAACATCCAGATGTTATAAAAGCCTTTGTTGCAGCATCAATTAAAGGCTGGCAAGACTTCATATGGGGGGACGCTTCAGCCGGGAGCGCGCTCATATTAAAAGATAACCCTGAAATGACGCAGGAATTGATCAATTACGCCATCGACGCAATGAAGAAAAATACAATGCTAGGAAACAAGCATAGCGTGGGTAGCATGACACATGAGCGCTGGCTTAGCTTTGTTGAAGAAATGGCAAGCCTTGGCCTTATTGAATCTAATTTCAAAGCAACGTCTGCTTATAGCCTTGAGTATCTACCGGCAAAGGATTGAACTTTAAATGCTCATGGTAAGTAACGCATATTTTGCCCATAAAGGCCAACCTGACACAATCAGAGGCATTAGCTTTTCCGCACAAAAAGGCGAGATTATTAGCCTGGTGGGTGCAAGTGGCTGTGGTAAATCTACTTTATTACGTATAATTGCAGGCTTGCTACCAAGTAATATTCAGCACAGTGCAGGTCAATGCGCCTTTGTTTTTCAGGACGCGGCTTTAATGCCGTGGGCAACTGTCAATAAAAATGTGGCCTTACCCTTGCGGCTTGCTTCAAAGAAAAACCCAGATGCCATTGATAAAGCGTTATTAGCTGTTGGCATGAATTCATATAGTAACCGTTACCCTTCAGAGCTTTCTGGGGGCCAGAGAATGCGAGTATCGATTGCTCGTGCTCTTGTATCCAAACCTTCCTTATTGCTACTTGATGAACCATTTGCTGCCCTTGATGAGTTGCTCCGCTTTCAAATGAATGAACTTATTTTGCAATTGCGAACAGAATTACAATTTTCCTGTGTGTTTGTGACCCATAGTATTTATGAAGCGTGTTACCTTGCAGACAGAGTTCTTGTCATGAAAGAAGGTAAAATATTCGCTGAGGTTGAACCGAATCTCGATCGAAACTTGCTACCGCTTGAACAGCGAAGCCTACCGCAATTTGCCAAATCTGTCACTGAAGTATCAGCCGCTCTGGCTGAAGGAGCGCACACATGAAGCATGTTTTGTTTCCGCTCTCAGCCTTTGTTACAGCAATTTTAATATGGCAAGGCTATGTTCTATATTATGATATCCCTGTATTTATTTTGCCTAGTCCTATGGCCGTTATAAAAGCGTTAATATTGGACTTTCAGGGGTTGCTGGCCGCGGCTTTTACAACAATGGTTATAACTCTTTGGGCTTTGATAGCTGCCGTTATAAGCGGAACCATGTTAGCATTAACATTCAGCCTTAGCCGTACCTTTGAACTAACCTTTTATCCCTTCGCTGTTATTCTTCAGGTTACACCTATTGTCGCTATTGCACCTTTGATAATTATTTGGGTTGGCCTTGATAATGTTGATACTGCTCAAGTCATTATAGCATGGTTAGTTGCCTTCTTTCCTGTACTTGCCAATATGTCAGCGGGCTTAAAGTCTGTTGATAAAAACCTAAATGACCTATTCACCCTTTATAAGGCTAGTAAGTGGCAACGCTTTTGGCTGCTTCTGTGGCCTACATCCATGCCTTATTTGCTCGCAAGCCTTAAAATCAGCGGCGGCTTGGCCCTTGTTGGTAGTGTTGTTGCTGAATTTGTTGCTGGTTCTGGCAGCTCAACCGGTATTGCATGGCGTATTATCGAAGCTGGCAATAGACTTCAGATTGCCAAGATGTTTGCGGGGCTTGTGTTATTAATTATAATGGGTGTTATAATTTTTTATGGCTTTTCATTTTTAGAAAAAATGGCCTTACGTCGGCAAAAACAATAAATCGCTTTATTTTCCCGTCAATACTGCAGATTTTAAAGATATTGCCGCGTCCATAATCTGGCTTGAAACGGATTTAGAAACTTTATATGTATCCAATGCTGCCTGCAGGCATTCCATCGCGGCATCAAAATGTTCGTCAGTCATACCTTTTTTATGAACTAGATTACGGTGTGACTTTCCTAAGTATTCAGCAGTTCCTTGCGCTGTCCCCAGCATCAATGTTGTAAAAAACCAGTGTTGTTTTCTCTGTAGATTTGCAACATCTACGTTTAGAAACAGATGCTGAATTCTATTATCAAGCAACATTTTTTCATAAAATACAGCTATTACATCCTGCAAGGATGCCTGTTCAGTAAGTTGATGTAAAAGGTTACCCATATGCAAGTTCTATAAAAGCATACTATATTTTTTCAAGATTAATTTTATGTTTTTTCTAACTGCGACAAGAATGCCCTTGCAGGAAAAATTGTAAGCCTGTAGCAAAGCACTATGGTGTTTCAAACAACAGATAAAAATCGCCGCTTTGTTGGCTATTGGTTGCTTGTTATGGCGGCAATGGTATTTGCTATGGTTGTTGTCGGCGGAGCAACGCGTCTCACAGAATCTGGCCTTTCCATGGTGAACTGGAATCCCGTCACTGGGGTGCTACCGCCACTCACAGAACAGTCTTGGCGAAAAGAATTTTCCGATTATAAGCACAGTCCTGAGTACAAACTTAAAAATGCAGGCATGTCCCTTGAGGATTTTAAGGGCATTTATTACTGGGAATGGGGGCACAGACTTCTTGGTCGTATCATAGGCATTTTCTTTCTGTTGCCATTTTTATATTTTTGGATGAAAGGGATAATTCCTCAGGGTTACAAACGTAGGCTGATAATACTCTTTATACTAGGCGGTGGGCAGGGCTTGCTCGGTTGGTATATGGTTATGTCTGGGCTAATTGATGAACCAGCGGTTAGCCATTACCGCTTAACTGCACACCTCGGGCTTGCTCTTGTTATATTTAGCGCTCTTTATTGGACAGCACTATCGTTATTGAACCCGCATCCAACAGTATATGCACCCGCAATGAAAGGCTTAACACATATGTTTATGGCAGGCCTTGTGGCACAATTATTAATGGGCGGCTTGGTGGCTGGCCTAAAGGCAGGTCATATTTTTAACACATGGCCTCATATGGGTGATACCTATATACCCGAAGGCCTACTTATGATGGAACCCATTTGGCGTAATTTTCTTGATAACGCCATTACCGTGCAGTTTGATCATAGAATAGGCGCCTATATTCTTTTTGCTTTGGCGATTGTTTTATTTTTTCTTTCCCGGTTGCAAGGTGGTGCAATACGGAAAGCTGCAACATTTTTAATGATTACTATACTAGCGCAGATAGCAGTTGGTATTGTAATGTTGCTTGAAAATGTACCTGTTTCATGGGGTACGCTTCATCAGGGAGGTGGGGTTATTGTTCTGGCAGCAACTCTTACATTGATGCATACAATGCGAAGAAAAGAAGCATTATAATGACCGAATATATAACTGTTTATACCACTGTAGAAAATGAAGATGTTGCAGTTCATGTTGCGACAGCACTCGTTAAAGAAAGGCTTGTTGCCTGCGCCAACATTACGTCTGATATGCGATCAATATATGAGTGGGATGGTATTATACAATACGACAGTGAAGTTGTTGTTGTTTGCAAAACCAAAACACATTTAGTGGACAAAATTATCGCCCGGATAAAAGAAATGCACAGTTATGATATTCCATGCATTACTGTATCCCCTATTACAGCGGGAAATCCAGAGTATCTGGAATGGATTTCCCGACAAGTGTTAGAGGCTTAAGTTACTCATCCGCAAGCTTCACAACCTGTTTGCCAAAGTTTTTACCAGCGAGCACATCTAGAAAAGCTTGTGGTGCATTCTCAATATTTTCTGCAACAGAAACCCTGTATTTGAGCTTACCTTCTTTGAGCCATTTAGCACCAAGAGGGATCCAGTCTTGACATTCCTTGAGATAATTAAAGACAATAAACCCTTGCATCTTCACACTGCATTTTACCAAAGCAGTTAAATTCCTTGGGCCAACAGGCAAATTGTCGACTGTTGCGTTATAATCAGCAATCATACCGCAGAGTGCAATACGGGCCTTATCGTTAATATTATTAAGAACTGCTTCCAAGATAGGACCACCAACATTCTCAAAATAAACGTCAATGCCTTTCGGGTTGGCCGTTTTCACAGACTTATAAATATCGCCTTTTTTATAATTGAAGGCTGCATCAAAACCTAGCTCGTCCTTTAGGTAGGCCACTTTGTCATCAGTTCCTGCACTACCAGCCACATGGCAGCCCATATTTTTACCAATTTGACCAACAACCTGACCCACGGCTCCAGATGCAGCCGACACGAACAATTGATCACCCTCCTTAAGGTTTGCAATGGCCGTTAGCCCGACATAAGCAGTCATGCCGGGCATGCCTAATATACCTAAATAATAGTGTAGGGGAGCAATGGACGCATCAATCGGCTGAAAACCAGTGCCGTCAGTTACAAAATAATTTCCCCATATCCCCATACCCATTAAATAGGTTCCTTCAGGGAATTTTCCATTATTTGATTCCATCACTTTTCCAACAACACCTGCTTGGCAAGGCTCACCAACAGCAAAAGGCTCAGCATAGCTTTTTGCGTCGCTCATACGACCACGCATATAGGGATCAACTGACATATAGATAACCTTGACCAGAACTTCTCCATTTGCTGGTTTTGGAATATCGACTGTTGCTACCTCAAAATTATCCAGTGTAGGCCAGCCAACAGGGCGGCTTTTTAAAAGAATTTGGCGATTTGTCATGGTGGAATACCCCTTTCTGTTTCAAGTATGTATATAGAGCAGACACAGACAAGGTAAAATTATCAGCTAAAATAAGAAAAATTAAGTGGGGTATTATAATACCTTTTACTTAAGTGTATGTTTTAAAGCAAAATATTTTTATAATATTGAAAAATAAGCATTTGACTTAAATAAAAACTCGCCTATATTCCGCGCCACGAGCAGCACATCAACGCATCGTGTGTTGTATGGATTGATTATTAATAACCGATACGTCGGTAACCGAGGCAAATTGCGATGAAAACTTATTCCGCAAAACCATCGGAGATTGAAAAGAAGTGGCTTCTTGTCGACGCCGAAGACGTTGTTCTTGGTCGTATGGCACAAGCTATTGCTGTTGTTCTCCGTGGCAAACACAAGCCAACATATACACCACACATGGATTGTGGTGACAATGTTATCATCATCAACGCAGAAAAAGTGAAGTTGACGGGTAAAAAGCGCGAAAATAAAGTGTATTACCGTCACACTGGCCATCCAGGTGGTATCAAGTCTGCTACTGCTGCTGAAATTCTCGATGGCCGCTTCCCAGAGCGTGTTGTGGAGAAAGCTGTTGAGCGTATGATCCCTAAAGGACCATTAGGTCGTCAGCAAATGCGTAACCTTCGTGTTTATGCAGGTAGCGATCACCCCCATGCCGCACAGAACCCTGAAGTTCTGGACGTTGCTGCAATGAATCCCAAGAACAAGAGGTAAGCACAATGGCCGACCTTCAGGATCTGAAAGAAATTACCGGTAAAGCAACTGCAGAAGTTGCCACCGAAGAACGGAAACCCGTTGTTGATGCACAGGGCCGTACATATGCAACAGGCAAGCGTAAAGATGCCGTTGCCCGCGTATGGATTAAGCCTGGTTCAGGGAAAGTAACTGTTAATGAGCGCGATCAGGAAGTGTATTTTGCACGCCCAACTCTGCGTCTTGTCGTTAACCAGCCTTTCCAAGTTGCTGGCCGTGAAAAACAGTATGATGTTATCGCGACAGTAAAAGGCGGTGGCCTTTCTGGACAAGCCGGTGCGGTTAAACATGGTATTTCAAAAGCTATTCAATTAGCGGAACCAGAACTACGCGGCGCTCTTAAAGCTGCAGGCTTCCTGACACGCGACAGCCGCGTTGTTGAGCGTAAGAAATACGGTAAAGCAAAAGCACGGAAAAGCTTCCAGTTCTCCAAGCGTTAAGCTTTCTGTACAAATTTTGTTTCGAGTATCAAAAGGCTGCCCAAAGGGTGGCCTTTTTATTTGGGTATACGGTATGATATGCTGCAAATAGCAATTGCCATCTCATGAGGAAAAACATGCCAATCATCAATTTAGCTGGGTGTAAGGTTACGCCGGAAAAAAGCCTGCCTGCGCCTGAAAAAATACTATCTGGGCACCCGGTACAGGAAACTGAGAATCTCTATACCGATGCAAAAGAAAAAGTTTTTGTTGGTTATTGGTCAAGCGACATTGGGAAATGGTCAATTGACTGCACTGGTGATGAGGAATACTGCCACATTTTGTATGGAAAAGTTTGTTTAACTGATGATGCAGACGGTAAGAAAGTAACTTTTGTAGAGGGTGATCAGTTTATCATTCCTGAAGGTTTTAAAGGCACATGGGAAACCATAGAAAAGTGCAAAAAATTATACTTCATAACCAACGTTGGATAAGGCCCTAATACAAGACTTTTTATTCTTCCTTTATATATTTACTATTGCCATCAAATAGCCCGTTTATTTTAGAATCTATATAAAGGAGGGATAATTACATAGGGATAAATCCATGAAAAATACTCGATCTACAGCCTTGTTGGTTGCGTCAGTGTTCGCACTTCATGCTTGCACGACCGATCCGTATACTGGCGAAAAAAAGATATCAAAAACAGCAGTTGGAGCCATGATTGGCGCAGCTGCAGGCGCGGCAGGTGGGGCCATTGTTGGCGGTAGTAATAAGCGCAAATCTATACTGATTGGTGCTGGTATAGGTACGTTGGTTGGCGGCGGAGTTGGCCTTTATATGGATCAACAAGAAAAAAAGCTGCGAAAACAGCTTGAAGGTACTGGTGTCCAAGTTGTCAGGGACGGTGATAACATCATCCTTAGTATGCCTGGCGATGTTACATTTGACACAAACAGTTCAGTTGTTAAGTCTCAGTTTAATGATGTGCTTCATTCAGTTTCATTGGTGCTTAACGAATATGAAAAAACCTATGTGGATGTTCTAGGTCACACCGACTCGATCGGTTCAGCAGAATATAACATGACATTATCGCAGCAACGGGCACAATCAGTGGCTAACATACTGGCGTCTAATAAGATCTTGCCTGAAAGAATGATCATTCGTGGTGTAGGTGAATCCTATCCCATCGCTTCGAATGACACACCCTCAGGCAGAGCACTAAACCGCCGCGTGGAAATAGCTCTCACACCTGTTGTGGAATAGTGCTCACAGAGTTAATGGTGATCGTGGTCACAACCAGGGTCACCACAGCTATGATTACGAAGTTGTTTTTGCATTTTCTTGATTAGAATATCACGTTTAATTTTTGACAGATGATCTAGGTAGGTTTTGCCTTGTAGATAATCCATCTCGTGTTGAATAACTGTTGCCAAAAAGCCTTCAGCATCTAGCGATTGATCTTTACCTTCTAAATCAAGGTACCGAACATGCACTGCATCGGGGCGAGTTATTTCTGCAGATATACCAGGGAAACACAGTGAGGCTTCTTCCTGTGTAGTTTTTGTATCTGACTGCCATGTTATAATCGGGTTAATGCAAACAAGAGGGGATTTTTTACCTTCTTGCTGCAAATCAACCACAATAATTTGCTCAAGAATACCAACCATATTGGCGCCAAGTCCAACAGCACGGTGTTCATAGAGTGTATCGAGCATGTCCTGAATATTTTTTTTCGTATCATCCGTCACAACCTCTACGGGCAACGATTTTTTTCTAAGTATTGGGTCTGGGCCGAGAATAAGGGGAAGAGCTGGCATGATAACATCCGTATTACTGTCACGATATGTTTATAACTAACCTACTTGTCAGCGTTATTCTAGTAGTTAAGATAGGGGTATGGGACTTATTTTTTTGGAGAGATACTATGAAAAAACTAATAATGATTTCACTAGCTTTTATAGGCTTTTTAGCAGCACCGGTTATAGCAAATGACCAAACTCCCTCAGCAGATGGGGCTGGAGTCTATTTTATCTCACCAAAAGATGGAGATGTTATCAAAGGTCCTGTTACAATTCGCTTTGGACTAAAAGGAATGGGCGTTGCCCCAGCAGGTATTGAGAAATCAGCGACAGGCCACCACCACCTGATCATTGATGCTGAACTTCCGCCGCTGGATGAAAATATTCCTATGGATGAGCACCACAAGCATTTTGGTGGCGGCCAAACTGAAGTGACCATGGAACTAAGTCCAGGCACTCATACGCTGCAACTTTTACTGGGTGACATGAACCATATTCCGCATGACCCAGCTGTATATTCTGAAAAAATTACGGTTACAATTAAGTAGACAACATTATATGCACAAACTAACACTTTTTTGTGCGGTTGTTATCGGCTTGCTCTTGCCCGTCTCTGCTGCAGCGCATGAAACGGTTGGGAGCGACGCCGAGATTCAAGCTTGGACCACAGGAGCCAAAGCTTTTGTTTATTGTGCTAATTGCCACACCATAAACGGTACTGAAAAGATGCGATTTGGGCCAGATCTTCTTGGCATCGTTGGTAGACCTGTTGCCAGCCTAGCCGAGTATTCATATAGCGATGCCCTACATCTCTATGGTGGTATATGGTCAAAAGAACGATTAAACCGCTTTATCGCTAAACCAGACCATGCCGTTAAAGGCACCAAAATGCCATATGCGGGCTTGCTGAGTCCCCATGCGCGAGCTGACCTTATTGAATATCTGGACGCTGTTGGTAAAATGCCGCGGGAGCTTGATACAGGAGACATCCTCTCAAAAGCATTGCTGGAAGGTAATGCTGATCATGGCTCTGTATTATTTACACCATGCCTTGCATGTCATAATGCAGAAAAAGGCTTAGGACACAAAATTGGCCCCAATCTCAGCGGTATTATTGGGCGAAAGATAGCTTCCTCTGAAAACTTTGAATACAGTGAACGTCTCCGCAGAAGAGGGGGCTACTGGACACCTGAAGCTCTCAATGCTTTCTTTTTTGAAGTGAAAGAGTTTGATCAAGGTAGCCATATGGCATTTTTAAGGTTAACGCGTTTAAAAGATAGAGCGGATCTTATTGCATGGCTTAATACGCTATAAGGTTAACGCAATAGTGAGGTGCATGTGGGTGTCTAGTAATGTATGAATAATTCTACCAACTTCCTTACTGGAGCATTATCTGTGGCTTTTTTTTTACGTCTCTTTTGCTTGGGCTTTGCGATCGTATGCAGTAGCACTGTTTTCGCCAAGGAATTGTTGCACTATGAAGCGAGCCACAGCACTTTAAGCGTTGATTTGGAAAGCAACGGTTTTCAAAAAGGCCAAATAGTCTGGCTTGCCGTGCAGATCAACCCCACTGAAGGGTGGCATACTTACTGGGAAAATTACGGTGACAGTGGCGCAGCACCTGTTTTTGAATGGTCAGTGCCCAAAGATGTTACAGTTGGTAAAACCCTATTTCCCGCTCCAGAAAGAATACCTGTTGGGCCTCTTGCAAATTATGGCTATCACGGCAGGTCAACCCTTCTAGTGCCCCTAAATATAGGCTCTGAATATTCTGCAAATGATATACCTATATCCTTGAGTGCAGAATGGCTGGTATGCGATATTGAGTGTATTCCCCAGTATGGGGACTGGTCTTTTACTCTTGAAGCTGCCTCAGGGCTAGATTCAAGCGCAGAACAGTTATTTGCACAGGCCCGAAGCCAGATTCCTGAGGATTCATATTGGCAATCAAAAATAATTTTATCCAATAAAAACAATGAATTGCGTGTTTATATTGATAAAAAAGATTTAGGCAATATTCAAGAAGTGTATTTTTACCCTTTATCCGACGGCCTAGTATCATATTCCGCCAAACAGGACTGGCAATGGGTAGATGATAGTATATCAATAAACCTTCCTAAAGAGCACAGCACGGACACCCCAATTAATGCAAATGGCGTGCTTTATATTTTAACAAATACCGCTGATTATTATTTTAATCTTCAGCCAAGCCTTGATGCGATGACAGTTGTGTCTACCGACGCATTGCCAAGCACCAAGGCATCCGTTGCAGTAATGCCATTATGGCAGGTGTTTGTGTTCGCCGTGATTGGGGGCATCATTCTCAATTTAATGCCGTGTGTCTTTCCTGTCCTGTCACTAAAAGCCATTGCACTGGTTTCCGCTAATTATAAAAGCCGCAAAAACCGTATTCTAGAAGGCTGGGTCTATAGTTTAGGTATATGGGTAAGCTTTATGGCCATTGTTTTTGTGTTGGTGCTTATTCGTGCAGGCGGCAATGCAATTGGCTGGGGGTTTCAATTACAATCGCCTCTCTTTGTAGGGTTGCTTGCAATACTTATGGTTATTGTTGCACTTTCACTTTTCGGTATTTTTTATATAAGACTTGGCATTGAAGGGGCGGGCCAAAGCTTAACTGTGCAGGACAGTTTAAAAAGTACGTTTTTTAAAGGTGTACTTGCTACACTTGTTGCAACACCGTGCACGGCACCTTTTATGGCGCCTGCCATTGGTTATGCCCTTTCTCAGCCTACACCTATTATTTTTGCAGTTTTCACCGCACTTGCTTTTGGTCTCGCGTTGCCTTTTCTGATTTTGTCATACAGCGATAAAGCAGCAAACCTAATGCCAAAACCCGGACCTTGGATGGAAAAACTCAAGCAAGGTCTAGGTTTTCCAATGCTTTTAACAGCATGCTGGCTTGTTTATGTCTATAACATTCAGGCAGGAAGTGATGCTGCTTTCATCCTTTTGGTCGTTATAACATCTATCTCTTTTGCGTTGTGGCTGTGGTATGATTTTCAGCTAAAAGCCACGAAAACAATCGCCATTTTGATAACGGGTTTAGCATTATATGGCTTTATCACGGTCTCTAAACCAGTAAATAATGCTACATCAACAAATAGCGAGTATGAACAAACCTTTACAGAAGCCCGCCTGAAAAGCCTTCTTGATGCTGAAAAGCCAGTCTTTGCTTATTTCACTGCAGAATGGTGTATTACATGTAAGGTTAATGAGCGTGTTGCCCTAAAAACGGATCGCGTGCAGCAAGCGTTTGCTGAAAAAAATATCACCGTTTTAAAAGGAGACTGGACCAACAGAAATGAGGACATTGCTTCTGTGTTGGCCCGTTATGGCAGGGCAGGCGTGCCACTTTACCTTTATTTTCCTGCTGGGAGTAAAGATGCGGTCCTTCTACCTGAAATTCTTAGCCCCGCTATTGTTATTGAACATCTCAAATAACTGAGGGAGAAAAAATGTTGATACTCTTTCGCCGTTTCCTCACTACGCTTTTTGTAGTTTTGTGCGGCACAAGTGCAGGAAATACTAATCCGGTAATCAATACACCAGCTCCACCTTTTGTCGGGCTTACTTCAAAAGAAACATCAGTGGCTTTGTCAGACTTTTCAGGAAAGTATGTTGTTCTTGAATGGACAAACAATGAGTGTCCATACGTGAAAAAACATTACCAAAGCGGCAATATGCAGCAGATACAACGCCAATTAACCGACGATTCTGTAGTTTGGATATCGGTTATTTCATCTGCCAACGGTATGCAGGGGCATGTTTCTGGTTCGGAAGCAGATAAAATAGCCAGTTTAAATGGTTCATATGCTGACATGATTATTCTGGATGAGGATGGTACTATTGGAAGGCTATATAACGCCAAAACTACACCAGAACTATTTCTTATCGATCCAGAAGGCTTTGTTCGCTACATGGGTGCGATAGATGACAAGCCTTCTGCTCGGCCACAAAGCCTTGAGAATGCACATAACTATCTTATTGCTGCATGGAATGCAGTGAAAGAAGATAAAACAATTCCAGATGCAGTAACAAAGCCATATGGCTGCTCAGTAAAATACGCCGAATAATAAACAGCTATTGGAAATAGAAATTTTTTTCTTGTATTTCAAATCGATAGCGCCATTAATAATGTCTTAAATGTATTGAACCAAGCTATGAAGCAATAAAATAGCACATTAGGGAATAGGGGCCCAGACACAGATCTATGTTTTTTATCATTGGTTTAATATTGGTCTTTGTATTAGTTTTTGGTGGATTCTCGCTTGCGGGTGGTAAGTTTGCGCCAATTTTAAAAGCCCTCCCTTATGAACTTATGATGATTTTTGGCGGTGCAGTGGGTGCATTTGTCAGCGGTAACTCGGGCGGCATTATCAGTAAAAGCCTTAAAGGTATTGGTAAAGTTATGAAAGGGCCTCACTGGAAGGCCGATGACTATAAAGACCTACTATGCCTAATGTTTTTGCTTGTTAAAACCATTAGAAGCAAAGGTGTTGTGGCGATTGAAGCCCATATTGAAACACCTGATGAATCAAAAATATTTCAGCAATTCCCGCGTATTGTGGCCGATCACCATGTTGTAGAGTTCATTTGCGATTATGTACGAATGCTAACGATGAACTTTGATGATGCCAACCAGATGGAAGATGCAATGAATGCCGATCTGGACAAGCACCATAAAGAAGAACATGAACCTCAGCATTCACTGCAAACCATGGCAGACGGCTTTCCTGCAATTGGTATTGTCGCTGCCGTTTTAGGTATTGTAAAAACCATGGGTGCCATTGCTGAACCCGTTGAAGTCCTTGGTGGGATGATTGGTAGCGCCCTTGTTGGGACATTCCTTGGTATCTTTTTATCGTATTTGGTCATTGCCCCTATTGCAGGAAGGTTTAACCAGATACTTGAGGAAGAAGGCAGGTTTATGCCTATTGTCAAATATGTGCTAGTTTCACACCTACAAGGAAATGCGCCACAAATTTCTGTTGAGCTTGGCCGGCGCATGGTGCCATCACATCTTATGCCAACCTTTGTTGAGCTAGAGGAAGCAATAGCTGAGCTACCACCAGACTTATAAACCAAGCTTGGCCTTGCCTTAATTCAAAACTATTTGTAGATGATTATACTGCATGTGCGGTGTATACGCCGTAGTATGAGTTCTTAAATTATAGGAAATGAAAATGCTAGCCGATCGCAAATACAGAGTGGGTGTCCTTGGTGCAAGTGGATATACAGGCGCAGACCTTGTACGGTTACTGATTGCCCACCCAAATACTGAGATTGCGCTCTTAACTGGTGAACGTAAGGCTGGTATGTCTTTAAAGTCAGTGTTTCCTCATTTTGTTGGGTATGACATCCCCGACATTATTAGCATTGATGAAGTAGAATGGCCTGCAATTGAGCTAGATGTCGTTTTTTGCGCATTACCGCATGCAACAAGCCAAGATGTGATCAAGGGATTATTGCATAGTCTTAATCATAGTATTCTAGATGAAATGATCGTTACCACTACAGCCGACCAAGCAAATAGCTTACGAAGCGAAGTAAAGGTCGTTGATTTATCAGCCGATTTTCGTCTTCGTGACACTGAGACCTATGCCAAATGGTATGGTAAAGCGCATGACGCCACTGACCTACAGAAAAAGGCCGTGTACGGGCTAACCGAAATATACAGGGACGATATCAAAAAAGCTGACCTTGTTGCGTGCCCAGGTTGTTATCCGACCGCGGCGCTCTTGTCCCTTATTCCGCTGTTAAAAGCGGGCCTCATCAAGACTGAAGACATCCTTATTGATGCAAAGTCTGGTGTTTCTGGGGCAGGGAGGTCACTTAAAGAACAAAACCTGTTTGTTGAGGTCTCCGAAGCCATGCATCCCTACGGAATTGGCTCGCATAGACATATGCCAGAGATTGAGCAAGAACTCGCGGTTGCCAGCAAGAATGATGTTACAATCAGCTTTACCCCTCATTTAGTGCCCATGAATAGAGGCGAACTGGAAACAATCTATGTGAAACTAGAAGGCAATGAAACACCAGAGACCCTTAAAGCAGCTTTACTAAGTGCTTATGAAAATGAACCCTTTGTTCATATTCTCGAAGGCTCTATCGCTCCAGCAACCCGCATGGTTAGGGGGAGCAATAACTGTGTTATTAATGTTTTCCCAGATAGAATACCGGGGAGAGCGATCATTATTGCGGCAATTGATAATCTTGTTAAAGGCTCATCAGGACAAGCAATACAGAATATGAATCTTATGCTGGGGCTTGAAGAGACAACTGGACTTATGCAAGCCCCTATGTTCCCATAGATAAACATTATAATGACACCTTTATATAGAGAAACAGAGCTTGGGGGAAGGCTAACCCCATTTAAGGGTATATGGCCCACTATTGATACAACTGCTTTCGTATTTCACGGCGCTCAAATAGTTGGCGATGTCAAAATTGGCGCAGAAAGCAGTGTATGGCATAACTGCGTCCTACGTGGAGATGTCAATCATATTCATATTGGTACACGCAGTAATGTACAAGATGGTACAGTCATACATGTAAGTACCCATACATACCCAACTATCATTGGAAATGATGTTCTTATTGCCCACATGGCACTTCTACATGGCACAATTCTTCACGATAACGCTTTTGTTGGTATGGGCGCAATTGTTATGGATAACACTACTATAGAAACAGATGGCATGTTAGCCGCTGGTGCTATGTTAGCCCCTAGAAAGGTTATAAAAAAAGGGGAGCTATGGGCAGGGCGCCCGGCAAAGTTTATGCGTCTTGTAACGGACAAAGAGCTCGCCAAAAACCAATCAATGGCCGAACACTACAGAAAAATTGCATGCCAGCACCAGTATGATTCAAAAGCGAAAACTGCACCAGTTCCATACCCTTAAAGCGAAATCGCAATAAATATTAATCAACTGTTTACCCTAAATGTTAAGATTGTTATAAGGTTTCCCTTGTAATTAACTTGATGGCAACCACATAAACACAAGAATTGTGTCGTAAAAATACAGGATGTATTAATGTCTTTTGAACTCCCCCCCCTCCCTTATGCACAGAACGCCCTTGAACCTTATATCTCTTCAAACACGCTAAGTTTTCACTATGGCAAACACCATAACGCCTATGTGACAAATTTGAATAAGCTTGTTGAAGGTACTGACTTTGCTGGAAAATCCCTTGAGGAGATCATGAAAGCAACAGCAGGCGATTCAAGCAAAGCTGGCATTTTTAATAATGCTGCACAAGTTTGGAACCACACATTTTACTGGCACTCAATGTGCGCAAATGGCGGCGGCAAGCCTTCAGGCGCTCTTGCAGAAAAAATTGTGACAGACTTTGGTAGTTTTGAAAAGTTTGTAGAAGCTTTTAAAACTGCAGGCGCAACTCAGTTTGGCTCAGGTTGGACATGGCTGGTACTACGCGATGGTAAACTTACTGTTGAAAAAACAGCTAACGCAGAATGCCCATTAACAGACGGTGCTACACCACTTCTTACAATGGATGTTTGGGAACATGCCTATTATCTGGACTTCCAAAACCGGCGCCCAGATTATATTGAAACATTCCTAAATAGCCTTGCTAACTGGGAATTTGCAGCTAAAAATTTAGCTGACGCAGCTTAAGGCACTGCACTAGCGCTATAGATCAAAAGGGCCGCACACAAACTGTGCAGCCCTTTTTTTACGCGCTCTCAGTGCTGAGATTAAAGGATCAGACCATTTTGCTGGCCAACCATACATAAAAGCATTGGAATGGATAATAGAGTATTCGTACGGCTGAATAGCATTGCCTTACGAGCCGCAGCTGGTTTTGCTTCAGCTAGTGCATCTACCAAACCAAGTGCGATTTTCTGATTTGGCCAAATAATGAACCAAACATTGAACCACATTATGATGGCAAGCCACATGCCGATGCCTATCATTCTAGAGCCTTCGGCAAGGCTAAGAGCATCCTTAATATAACCATTCATCATGGCAAGCAGCAGGCCAGTTAACAATGTTAGCATTGCTCCCCAACGAAACCAAAACAAAGCCTTAGGGGCAATGTGTTTGCCAATAGCCGGCTTTAGTTCATCTGGTATTGAAGGCATTGTTGGTATTTGCACAAAGTTAAAATACCACAGTAACCCGATCCACATAACACCAGATAGCACATGTGCATATCTTACATAAAGTACGCTGCTAACCTCATAATTTGCAAACCATGATGACTGCAGCCCAAGAAGAATTACTGCCAGCACAAAGCCTGCAATAACCGTATTCGTGATTGATTCAAGGATTTTCCCCATTCCTAACTCCCCTAGTATTGAAATGTTCGATAAAAAACCCTACCCCTGCAGTGAGGCTCTAACAAGAAAAACAATATAAATTAGACCAAGAACTGCATTATTATTGCTTTTTGCTTGCTTAAATTTACGTGAAACACCATTTTGCGGGCATGGAACCAAGGAACTCTAATCTGCAATACTGCAAGGACATGGTCAGGAATGATGACTATGACCGTTATATATTATCTTTATATGCACCGTCATCTTCGCAACGCCATATATGGGCTATTTTGGCATTCAATCAGGAAGTCGCCAAAATACGTGAGACCGTATCCGAACCTATGCTGGGTGAAATACGCCTTCAATGGTGGCATGATATTCTGGATGAGATTGAGGCCAATACAGTAAGAGACCATCCTGTAGTGCAAGAGCTGGCTGTTGCTATCAAAATAAAACCTGTTATCAATTTGCTGCGACAAACATTGCAAGCTCGCCGACAAGACATTCTAGGTGAGGGGACAGTTACACAAAGAGCAGTTTTAGCCTATGCCAACGATGCAGGTGGCACCTTACAACAAGCACTCACTTATTATTACATACAAAAAGATACTCCATCACCAGAATGTCTGCAGGCCGCTGCAAAGCTGGGTGCTGCTTGGACAGTGCTTGGCCTTATCAGAACTATACCGTTTTACTGGCAACACAATGATAGCCATTTATTGCCACAAGAGGCCTCGCTTGCCATAACATTACAAAACACAGAAGATGCATGGAATTTGTTAAAGCCCATTATTAGTGAAATGAGTTTAACCGTATTAGAGTGTAAAAACAGTGCATTAAAGTATAAACAGAATTTAACAACTGCTGAAAAGCCAACTTTATTACTCGGAAGTTTGATTTCTTATTATCAGAATTTGCTTGAACGCGCCGATGGCAATCCATTTAAAATGCCAGCCCATGACAAATCTAACTTTAAAAAGCTATTACATGTTTTTTGGGCGCAACTGGCAGGTAAATACTAAAAAGCCCGCAAAAGACATTTGCAGGCTTAACACTAAAAGCAGGTATGAATTCAAACTTTACTAGGCTTGAATATCAACATTATCGCCAACACCTGGCAATGTTGCAGAAGGCTCAGCTTCTTTGCGCTCAATTTCAGAATCTGCGGCAACCTTACGTTCTGTTGATGCGGATTCTAAAGAACCAGAGCGGCCAGACGTTGCAATAGTTTGATTTGCAGCAGCAGCAGTAGCTTGAATATCAGCCATTTCATTACTCCATTAACGTGCATTTACCCATGACACACGCTTTCTCAGCATTTATAGTATAGCCTAAAATGTGTTAAAAGACCATTAAAAAGCTATACTGCTATAATATCATTATAAAACATAATGTTAGCTAGGTAATTTCATAGAAAGAGGCTTTAATGCCTGAAATATTCACGTTCATACTGAGAATAATACTAGCATGTGTTCTAGGCTTTGCTTCAGGCTGCTCCTCTGGACCAAGCAAAAGAACAACAGAATCCGAAGGGCCAATTACTGCATACGCAAGGAACACACTTGCTTCGGAAAACCCTTTAGGGCTTGTACGTGTAGGGGAAGGCTTTGAGCGTTCAGGGAACCTGCAAGGAGCCTTAAATCTATACGGCCAGGCAATGACGGCAGATCCCAGTTTAATTGAGGCACAAATAGCGTTCGCACGTATTAGAGGTCTGTTAGGAGATACAGAACAAGCTATTACAATGCTTACTTCGCTACTCACGGAACATGCAGAGAATGTCTCAATTCGTAAAAACATTGTAACAGTTTATATAGCTGCAGGGGAATTGAGAGCGGCCCGTTTATTTATTGGGCCACTTCTTAATAATAACAACATTGATATAGAAGTTCTCACCATTGCAGGTAAGCTAGATCAAGCCTTAGGGAAGGGAGAAGATGCGCGTCAACATTTTGAACAGGCATTAAGCCTTGAACCCACCAACCCTGAGGTATTACGTAACATTGGCCTGTCTTTTGCTCTTGATAATAATTATTCATCAGCCATTGCTTTAATTCAACAATCAATGGACCAAGCTTCGGGAATAACACTTGGTAAAAAAGCCTTAGCAACTGTTTATGCGCTCTCAGGGCAATATCAACTTGCACTGCAGATTGCCCGAACGGCCATGCCGCTTGAAGAGGCTAATAGCATGCATTTTTTTTATAAGCTTTTGCCCCAATTAGAAGAACAGGCGAAAGCTCAGGCTGTATTGTTTGGCCAAATGCCTACTGGACCCTTAAACCTCGAAATGGGTGCGGTAAAATAACCTATTGAACAGATAGTTTTTGGAGGGTAAGCAGTCAATATAGCTGAAACTATAAAATGTAAAAGTAAGGGAAAACATAGTGAAGTCATGTACTACTATGCAAGATGTTCGACAGGAAATTGATCGTCTGGATAAGCAGCTTGTACCGCTTTTACTTGAACGCCTTGCTTATGTAGCGCAAGCAGGAACAATCAAAGAATCACGAGATACTGTAATTGATGAATGGCGTATTGAGGATGTTGTTAAAAAAGTTAAATTCAATGTGACATCAGGGCATTCTGAATCGGAGTATATTGAAAAGCTGTACCGCTATCTCATAACTTTAAGTATAGAACACGAATTTAAGATATGGGACCAGCATAATAAAAACCTTGAGAAGCGTTTATGATTACACTCGACAACCAAGTTTCATGAAATCGCGTTAGAGTCATCTTTATTTTACTGTACCACGCCTTAAGAGATTCTCCCGTCTTTCTTAGTATTTTCCTTTATAAAGCAAAAAAACAGCCGCTCGAAAGCAGCTGTTTTCTTTTTCAGTATGGTTGTAACCCTAGAATTTTTGCGAACCCTTGCCAAATTCAGGATAAGCTTCCATACCCAGCTCCGCAAGGTCCGAACCAAGCTCTTCTTCTTCGGCTGTAAGGCGAATACCCACTGTATATTTGAGGGCCAGCCAAACAATCGCGCTTGTAACCAGAACGAATGCACCGATAGAAATTACGCCAATAAACTGTGCAGCAAAGCTTGTGCCGTCATTTGTGATTGGCACAGCCATTGTGCCCCAAATGCCGCAAACAAGGTGAACAGAGATGGCGCCAACAACATCATCAATTTTCATCTTGTCAATTAATGGTACAGCAAACACAACAAGCACACCACCAACAGCACCAATTAGTGTTGCAGACAAGGGTACTGGCGTAAGTGGTTCAGCCGTAATGGAAACAAGGCCAGCCAAAGCGCCGTTCAATACCATTGATAAGTCTACTTTGCCGTAAACAGCTTTTGTCACAATTAACGCCGCAAGTGCACCGCCAGCCGCAGCCATGTTTGTATTAACAAAGATGTTAGAAACAGCCGCTGCATCACCAAGAGTGCCTAAGGCAAGCTGTGATGCACCATTGAAGCCAAACCAGCCAACCCAAAGGATGAATGTACCAAGAGTAGCAAGAGGCATGCTAGAACCTGGCATTGGCCGAATCTTGCCATCCATGTAACGACCAAGGCGTGGACCAAGAATGATTGCACCAGTGAGAGCCGCCCATCCACCTGTTGAGTGAACAAGTGTTGAACCCGCGAAGTCAGAGAATTCTGCACCAAAAGCTTCTGCAAAGCCTTCAGAATTCAACCAACCGCCGCCCCATTCCCATGAGCCTTGAATTGGATAAATAACACCCGTCAGAAACACAGTGAAAATCAGGAAAGGGATAAGCTTAATACGCTCTGCAACCGTACCAGATACAATAGAAGCTGCTGTTGCAACAAACACCATTTGGAAGAAAAAGTCGGAGCCAGAAGAATATCCGGCAGGATCAATTTCAGCACCTTCAGCCAATGTTGCTACGTCATCGGGACCCCATAGTGAGAAGAATGTGCCATAATACCCGCTGACATCAGCATACATAAGATTATAGCCCATTAGCATCCACATGATGCAAGCTACAGCATAAAGAACGACGTTCTTTACACAAATATCAGCAACGTTCTTAGAACGAACTAGACCAGCCTCAAGCATAGCAAAACCGGCAGCCATCCACATAACAAGGAAACCACCAATTAAGAATAAGAGTGTATTGAAAATATACGCTGTATCTGGTGCTACTGCTGCCGCTGGCACAGTCAATATTGCAGCCCCGCCTGCAGCAATCAAAAGTTTTTTAGCTATTGATTTATCTAACATTGAAATACTCCTTAAAGGGCTGCGGCGTCTGATTCGCCAGTGCGGATACGCACTACCTGAGCCAGATCAAGCACAAAAATTTTACCATCACCAATTTGCCCGGTGTGTGCTGTTTGTTGCAGTGCCTCAACAGCCTTATCGGCAACAGAATCTTCTGCTGCGATTTCAAGTTTCACCTTGGGTAAAAAATGAACCTCGTATTCAGCGCCGCGGTATATTTCTTTTTGACCGCGTTGCCGACCATACCCTTGCACTTCAGTAACGGTCATACCGTTAATGCCGATTTCGGCCAGTGCATCCCTCACCGGGTCTAATCGGTGGGGCTTTATAACTGCTATAATGTATTTCATGACAGCTCCCTGTTGTTGACCTTATTATCAGGGGCTGATAGAGCACTAAACGTGCCAGATTCATCAAAACCAATAAATTCAATGGGTTAATTGCGTGACTTAGATAAGGTGTGTCAATTTTATGCACAATTTTTAATATATGATTAAATTTTATGCAATATTATGAAGGGCAGCTATTCCAAACTAGTTTAAAGATTTTAAATGACGTCTAAATGTTAGGCTTTTTTGAAATTCCATCTATTAAGGCGCTATTCTTTTCCTTTATGGCAGCATCCTCATCCCCATACAAAAAGGGTAGGGTCGCATACCTCACACCGCGTGTAACTGGCGTTGCCTCATGTAGTAAACTACAAGAAAAAACAATAGCACCCCCAGTGGGGGCTTTATACAAGCGTCGACCAAATTCAGGAAAACGCAGTTCCCCACCGTCATACTCTTCTGAGTTCAAATTTATTGTCACAGCAAAGCGTCGGTGCATAGTACCGCTTGTTGTATTATCCCTATGGGCCCGAAAAAATCCTTTATCATCATCGTCATAACAAGCCACTATAGACCGTTCTATTCGCGTTGTTTTAAATTGAAAACTCTTTTTGATCTCAGGTACTAACCTCGCATCAATCATATTACGCAAGGCATTTTTTAAGGCTTGATCAGTTATGGTTATATCTTTTCTGCGCTTGAAGCTTGGATCAAGCTTACCGACTGTTCGCCCACCAATAGATTGCATAAAGCCACTAGGGCCCGGCTCGCCGTCTTTATAATATTTAATCAGCTTTTGACAAAAGTCTCTCGGCAAAACGCGGGGCACCAACAAGACTGGTGCCCAAGTTTCACCTTGCACACCCGTATGGTTCTGCGACGAAGGTAGCACCTCAATTGATTTTATAAGTCTATCAACATTATGAAGGGTACCCCATGTATAAACTCGTAACATTGGGTCAATGATATACCAAAAAGGGCAAAATTCATGATCACCAGCTATGTTTCGGGAATAAACCCTGTATTTCGCAGCTACTTCCCAATCACAATCAAGAAACAATCGGTCATTTGGAAAACAACCTAAAACCTCAGGATTATTGAGATCAGCTGGATCGGACGTAACACCAAATAGAACAGGATCAACGCCAGAAAACTTACTTCTAATTTTCTTTATGCTATTTTTAAACATAGAGAATTCAGTAGTTTGAGAACTCCCTAGAAATACAAGGATAATAAATCGACCACCCAGACTTGAGAAATCAAACGTTTTGTTAAATGTTGTCGGTGCCGTGAAATAAGGAGCAGACGTGGCCCAAGGCAAGCATGTAGCGCTATCTGTAATACTGGGAAAGTCTTTATCCCCCATGATGGGTTACATCCTAAAAGCTACTTCAAGGTAGGCCACTGAAGTAATAACCTAATCAAATCATTACATTCAACAACATGTGATCATTATACTAAATGATCACATTAAATAAAGGTAATGGCGGGCAGGGTGGGATTCGAACCCACGGTGGGCTTGCACCCACGCCGGTTTTCAAGACCGGTGCATTCAACCGCTCTGCCACCTGCCCAAACACATGACTTCAGTCGGATACCGGCGTGCTTTTTAACGATAGAAATTCAATCCGTCCAGTCTATTTTGCAACAATATTATAAACACGCCCAAATGAGGTGGTTCAAGCCTTGCTTCATATCCAGCAACTTGTTAACAATACTAACAAATTTGGAATATTTTTCTCAATTCAAAATTGAAATGGTTAGTTAATAACTATCATTAATGGCTTTAGACACATGAAAGGTAACAATGTGAAATTTGTATTAGTTTTTGCATCAATTTTATTATGTTTTGCAGGCTTTGAGCAAAGTAAGTCAGAAGATACAGCCGCTAAGCCCGCTCTAATAACAATTACAAATGTTACTATCATTGATGCTATAAACGGTATTCATGAAAACATGACTGTTACGATATCAGGTAATAAGATCACAAATATTGTGTCCAGCCAAAGCGCTTCCACCAAAACTGCAAATCAAGCTATTGATGGATCAGGCAAGTATTTGATTCCTGGTTTGTGGGATATGCATGTGCATTTGTCATTTATGCCAGAGTTGGAAGAGACAATATTCCCACTTTTTATTGCAAATGGTGTTACCTCTGTCAGAGACACGGGTGGCTTAATTGAAAAGGTTCTGCCTTACCGCGACAGATCTAGGCGAGAGCCAGAAACTACCCCGCGCGTCTTTATTTCCGGCCCTCTTCTAGATGGCTTTCCTGCTGTTTATGATGGAAACACGCCAGGCCTTGCTAAAATAGCAATTTCTTTAAAAACGCCTGATGATGCTATCAAGGCCGTGGACTATCTCAATCAGCAAGGTGTTGATTTTGTTAAAGCCTATGAAATGCTTTCCCCTGAAACCTTTAAAGCTCTAGCAAAACGCGCGAGAAAATATGACTTAAAAGTCGACGGTCACATTCCTCTGAGCATGACAGCAGAACAGGCCGCAGATGCAGGAATGAATAGCATGGAACATTTGCGAAACCTGCAAATGGCTTGCTCATTTGAGGAGGAGGCTCTTTACAAAGAACGCCAAGCTATTTTGGCAAACACACAAAATCAAACCGGGGCCAAGCTTAGAAGTGAGCTCCACAAGCTTCAGCATAACCGAGCCATCAACACCCCCGATGAAAAAAAATGTAATTTGATCATTCAAAAATTAGCCGAAAAGCATATCTGGCAAATTCCTACTCTAGGTATAAATACATGGAGTATTACCGGATATTATAATGATGAAGAGTGGCGTAAAACTTTCATTCATTTACCTGAAGCCCTCCAAAAAGAATGGGCAACACCACTTAATATAAGTGAAGAAGGAAAGGCAAAGGGCGCTGAAATGGCCAATTGGTCCTTTGAAATGACCCAGAAGCTAAATAAAGGAAATGTTGGTATCTTAGCTGGCACAGACACCCCATTAGCACGGCTAACACCAGGGTATAGTTTGCATATGGAACTGGAATTACTGGTTCAAGCAGGGCTAACCCCACTTGAGGCCATAGAAGCTGCCACGATAAGACCCGCAGCCTATTTCGGGTTAGACAATAAAATAGGCACGATAGAAAAGGGTATGATCGCAGACCTTATATTACTATCAGCTAATCCGCTTGAGAAAATTAACAATACTCAACAGATTGAAATGGTTATTAAAAATGGCCATATCATGGATCGAGAAAAACTTAATAATCTTTTTACAGTCAGAGAAGAAGACTCCCCCTTAACAGGTAAATTGGAGGGGCGCTAAAAGCTGCCTCCTGTATATAGGCCGGCTGATTTTATATCTTTATTATGATCAGTATGAAAACTGATGGTATTGACCTTGCACCCGGCTCCTTGAATTGTTAGAAAAGCCTATGTGAACCACAATATTTCGCGCATAGGCGAATATGGGGAACAAGAAGTTGTTTTAAAAGGTAGCGGTAGCTACTCTAGATCAAGGGGCTATTACTGGTGAGCGATAACACACCTATTACACCAGAAGAAGAAGGCATCACGCCAATTACCATTGAAGAGGAAATGAAAGCCTCGTATCTGGATTATGCAATGAGCGTGATTGTTTCACGTGCACTGCCTGACGCCAGAGACGGCCTAAAGCCTGTGCATCGCCGGATTCTCTTTTCAATGCATGAAAATGGCTTTGAATGGAACAAACCTTTTAGAAAATCAGCCCGTATTGTTGGGGATGTGATGGGTAAATATCACCCACACGGTGACAGTGCGATTTATGATGCTTTGGTTCGTATGGCGCAGGATTTTTCCATGCGAGCGCCACTTGTTGATGGGCAGGGGAACTTCGGCTCCATGGACGGTGATAGTGCAGCCGCTATGCGTTACACTGAAGCCCGCATGGACAAGGTTGCCAGCGTACTGCTTGCAGATATTGAAAAAGAAACTGTACGTTTTCAGCCAAACTATGATGAAAGCGAACGCGAGCCGGTTGTTCTTCCTGCGCGCTTTCCAAACTTGCTGGTTAATGGCGGCACCGGTATTGCCGTTGGCATGGCAACAAACATTCCGCCGCATAGCCTGCGCGAAGTGATCGATGGGGTTTGTGCTCTGATTGATGATCCTGAAATCGAAACAGATGGCCTGATGGAACACATCAAAGGCCCTGACTTCCCAACAGGAGGCATCATTCTTGGTGCTGGCGGCATACGCCAAGCTTATGAGACGGGGAAAGGCTCTATCACTATTAGAAGCCGCACCCATGTTGAAGAGGTCCGTAAAGACCGAATGGCTATTATCATCACGGAAATACCCTTTCAGGTAAATAAATCTTCCATGATTGAGAAAATAGCGGAATGCGTTCAAACAAAACGTATTGAAGGCATATCCGACATTCGTGATGAATCTGATCGCGACGGCGTCCGTGTGGTTATCGAATTAAAACGTGATAGTGTTCCTGAGGTGATTCTGAATCAGCTTTTCAGGTTTACACAGGTACAAACCAGTTTCGGCATTAATGTTCTGGCGCTTAATAGCGGCAAACCACAACAAATGACGCTTAAACAAGTACTGCGCGCTTTTATCGACTTCAGGGAAGAAGTTATTACAAAGCGTACCAAGTTTGACCTGAACAAAGCACGTGACCGTGCCCATATCATGGTTGGCCTTGTAACAGCAGTTACCAATATTGATGAAGTTGTTGCTATCATTCGGGGTGCACCATCACCGACTGCCGCACGGGATGCACTGAGTGCAAAACGATGGGAAGCCACTGAAATATTGCCATACCTTGAGCTAATCAGCGAGATAAGCCACCTGAACGAAGACGGTACGTATCAGCTTTCAGAAATTCAAGTGAAAGCAATTCTGGACTTGCGCTTGCACCGCCTTACAGCATTGGGACGTGATGAAATTGGCGGAGAGCTAGAAGAATTAGCACAGAAAATTCGTGAATTTCTGGAAATACTTCAATCTCGTGTAAGGCTTTATGAAGTGTTACGCGGTGAAATTGAGGCAGTAAGAGAAGAGTTTGGAAATGATCGCCGAACTGAGATTGACTATACATCAATTGGCGGTTTTGAAGACGAAGACCTTATTGCTCGCGAAGACATGGTTGTTACAGTTACGCATACGGGCTATATCAAACGAGTGCCGCTTTCAACATATCGTGCACAGCGTCGTGGTGGAAAAGGCCGCTCTGGTATGCAAACCAAAGATGAGGATTTCCTCTCCACTGTGTTTGTTGCAGATACTTTAACACCAGTCCTATTCTTCTCTAATACCGGCCAAGTATATAAGATGAAAGTATGGAAGCTTCCACCTGGTTCTCCTACATCTAAGGGGAAAGCTGTCATCAATCTATTACCGCTAGCCCAAAATGAAACTATTGCTACCATTCTCCCACTCCCAGAGGACGAAGAGACATGGAAAGACCTAAATGTGATGTTTGCAACCGCAAAAGGCAATGTGCGACGTAACAAGCTTTCTGACTTCTCAAATGTAATGTCAAACGGCAAGATTGCCATTCGGTTTGCTGATGAAGACGACAAATTGATCGGTGTTCATGTTTGTACTGAAAATGACGATGTAATTCTGGCAGCAAAAGGGGGGCGAGCTGTTCGCTTTAAAGCTTCAGATGTACGTTTATTTGTAGGGCGGACATCTACTGGTGTACGCGGTATGAAATTTGCTGCCTCTGATGAAGTCGTTTCTATGAGCATCATTAATGGAACTGATGCGAGCACAGAAGAGCGGGATGCTTACCTAAAAGCTGCACCTTGGAAGTCTGAACCTGGCGAGCAAACCCTTACTGATGATAGAATGCAGGCTCTACAAGCAACCGAGCAGTTTATTATTACGGTAACCAGTAATGGCTTTGGAAAACGTACAAGTAGCCATGAGTACCGTCTAACAAATCGCGGTGGCCAAGGTATATGGAACGTGCCGTCAGATGAACGTTTACGAAACCAAATTGGGAATGTTGTAGCTGCAATGCCAATTACAGTTGAAGAACAGCTGATGATGGTTACCGATCAAGGTAAACTTATACGCACACCCGTTTATGATGTTCGTATTGCTTCTCGTAATACTAAAGGCGTAACGCTCTTTAAGGTTGCGGACGGCGAAAGTATTGTATCTGTTGCAAAACTGCAAGAAACTGCAGACGATGATGCAGAAAGTGATGATTTTGAAAATAGTATAGATACAGGGATAGAGTCTGTAGAAGCTACTATTGAAGAATAGATGTTGAATACCTGAACCCTTATAAATCCTGCAATTTTGGCGACAGAACTGCGGGATTTATATTTTTTAATATATTTAAAAAACCTTAGAAAAAGTATACCACACGACTTAATTACTTGTATTTTGCTTTATCTTCGGGAATCTTGCAGCAAATAAAAACGACGCATAGGGGAAAGAATGTGAGTGCAAAACGTGTAGGAATATATCCTGGAACATTCGATCCTATTACTAATGGCCATATAGACATCTTTAAACGCGGCCTTCGTCTGGTTGATAAGCTTGTTGTTGGCGTTGCAACAAATCCCAGTAAAAACCCCATGTTTACACTGCAAGAGCGTGTTAAAATGGTGGACCGTGAAGCTAGGCCTCTTGCCGAAGCTGCGGGTGTAGAGTTTGAAGTTGTTCAATTCAATGAGCTGCTAATGAACTTTGCGGAGCGTGTAGGAGCTTCTATTATTGTTCGTGGCTTACGTGCCGTCGCCGATTTTGAATATGAATTTCAAATGACAGGCATGAATTACCAGATAAACCCAGATATCGAGACAGTATTTCTTATGGCCGATCCACGGTATCAAACCATTGCATCACGTCTCGTTAAAGAAGTAGCCCGTTACGGTGGTAATATTGCAGCTTTTGTGCCCAAAACAGTAGCAGAAGAAGTGGTAGAAAAGGTTGACTACAAGCCTTCATAAAATAGGTAATACTCTACAATGAATAAACTTTTTGCAATTCTAGTATTAATGGTGACCTTCATGACAACAACAACTGAAGCCATGCAATTGGACAAAGAAAATATCATCTATATTGATACAGCAGATGGACGTATTGCTATTGCCATGCGCCCAGATGTTGCCCCAAATCATGTTGCCCGAATTAAAGAACTAACGCGCCAAGGCTTTTATGACGGTACAATTTTTCACCGGGTAATTGATGGCTTCATGGCTCAGGGCGGTGACCCTGATGGAACTGGCACAGGTGGTTCTGGTCAGAATATTAAGGCCGAATTCAATAACCTACCACACCTTCGCGGCACAGTATCTATGGCCCGTGCGGCCTCTGTTGATAGTGCAGATAGCCAGTTTTTTATCTGTTTTGATCGGAGCCCATTTCTAGACGGGCAATATACAGTTTGGGGTCGGGTTATAGGCGGTATGGATGTTGTTGATGCAATCGTACGCGGTGAACCGCCTGCCAACCCGACCAAAATCATTAAAATGTCGGTGGCAGCAGACGTGGATTAGAGAGTAGCTATCAAAGAATTTTTTATGGGCGCTATTTGGCGCCCTTTTTACATTTATTAAACCCAATTATTTTATAAAAGCACACCATGAAAGTTGATTTATTTGATTTTGATCTTCCAAAAGATCGCATTGCCTTAAGGCCTATCTCACCGCGAGATCAGGCGCGGATGATGCTGGTTGATAACGACATTCAACATACCTTAGTTAAAAGCTTACCAGACATTCTGTTGCCAAACGATATACTCGTGTTCAACAATACCAAAGTGATCCCTGGTAGGCTTTTTGGTAAGCGCGGCAATGCAAAAGTGGAGGTAACCCTTCATAAGCGTATTGATGAAGTTAATTGGTTGGTATTTGCGAGGCCTGCGAAAAAGTGCCGGTTAGGTGATGTTTTAAACTTTAATGGCTTAGAAGCTGAAGTCACCGCTATAGGTGATGAGGGTGAACGCCGTATACATTTTAATATCGAACCATGCAAAATATGGGGCGCCTTATCACAGCATGGTACAATGCCTCTACCACCTTATATTGCCTCTCAGCGTGACATTGACGAACAAGATAGTATTGATTATCAGACCATTTACGCTGCCGAGGAGGGGGCCGTTGCAGCCCCTACAGCAGGGCTGCATTTCACCACCCAGCTTTTAAACGCCCTTAATGACAAAGGTATTCATACTGCCGAAGTAACACTTCATGTAGGAGCGGGCACATTCTTGCCTGTTAAGGTTGATGATACAGCCAACCATAAGATGCATAGCGAGATAGGGGAAATTTCGGTTGAGACAGCAAATAAGCTGAACGCTGTTAAAAAAAATGGTGGGCGCATCGTGTCTGTTGGCACAACATCTCTTAGGTTGCTAGAAAGTGCCGTAACACCAGATGGCACAATTCACCCCTTTAAAGGCGAAACAGATATTTTCATCACCCCTGGCTACACGTTTAAAGCGGTTGATATTCTGATGACAAACTTTCATCTACCAAAATCAACCCTTTTCATGCTTGTATCAGCCTTCGCTGGAATGGAAAAAATGAAAACAGCCTATAAAGTGGCCATAGACAAACAGTACCGTTTTTATTCTTATGGTGATAGCAGCTTGCTGTTTCGAAAGACAAATAATGACCAGTAACAGATTCAAATTTACGATTGAAGCCACAGATGGAGAAGCCAGAACAGGCGTCATTCAAATGCACCGTGGGGAAATACGTACTCCTGCGTTCATGCCAGTTGGCACGGCAGGTACAGTTAAAGCCATGATGCCTGAAAATGTGCGCTCTACTGGTGCGGATATTCTTCTAGGCAATACCTATCACCTTATGCTTCGCCCAACAGCGGAACGCGTTGCAAAGATGGGGGGGCTACATAAATTCATGAATTGGGAACGACCCATCCTTACTGATTCCGGCGGCTTTCAGGTAATGTCGCTTACCGACCTTAGAAAAATGACAGAAGAGGGGGTCACCTTTAAAAGCCACCTTGATGGCAGCCGTATATTGCTAACACCTGAGCGCTCAATGGAAATTCAGCGCCTTCTTGATAGTGATATTGTCATGGCCTTCGATGAATGCACACCATTCCCTGCGGAATATGATGTAGCAAAAGAATCAATGGAATTATCTATGCGTTGGGCAAAACGCAGCAGAGAAGGCTTTAATATTGGTGAGCAACATGCTGATAAATCAGCATTATTTGGAATTGTTCAGGGAAGTACCTACAAGGAACTTCGTTTCAAATCCATAGATGCACTCGCAGAAATTGGCTTTGACGGATATGCCGTTGGTGGACTAGCTGTTGGGGAAGGGCAAAAAGCCATGTTTGAAGTTCTTGACTTTACCATGCCCCGAATGATCAAGACAACACCCCGCTACCTGATGGGTGTCGGCAAACCTGATGATATTGTTGGCGCCGTAGAGCGAGGCATTGATATGTTTGACTGTGTTATGCCCACCAGGTCAGGTCGTACGGGGCAAGCTTTTACCTGGGGAGGTGCCATCAACATGAAAAACGCACGTCATAAAGAAGATGAACGTCCTATAGAATCAGCCTGCATATGCCCAGCATGCAAACAATATTCACGTGCTTATATCCATCACTTGATTCGATCTGGAGAAATACTTGGAGCGATGCTACTTACATGGCACAATTTGCAATTCTATCAAGACCTCATGCAAAATTTACGGAATGCTATAGCTCATCAAAACCTGTCAAAATATGCCGCAGATTTTAGATTTAACTATAATGCTGGTGATATTCCAGCCATCTTGTGAATAAAAGGCATCGTCATTAATATAAAAAGGCCTTTACCAAAGGCTTTTGATGATTATAAACCAAGACATAAGTAATTGATAATATTTAAAAATTTAAACCTTGTAAGAAAAAATTCAGAAAAGGTGCAGCTTTTTCTTGACCCACTCGTTCGATGCACCTATGTTCCGCCGCGTTCGGAAGGAAATTACCTTCCAACATGTGTGAGGGCCCGTAGCTCAGCTGGTAGAGCAACTGACTTTTAATCAGTAGGCCACAGGTTCGAATCCCGTCGGGCTCACCATTTCAAAAGGCTGACACTTAAATGTGTCGGCCTTTTATTTTTACAGGCTTCCAGATAAATTTTATGTGTGCCACGAAAAAGGCGTGTTTCTAGCCTTGTCTTTATAGGGCAGTCCATCCTAAAGTCAGACGTATTCATCAGTAGCCAGGAGTTGAAGCTCGCATGTTATTTTTACGAGGTACTATAAGCCTTTATCTTATTGCGAGTATGGTGCTTGCACATAATCTTTCTGCACAAGACGCATCCTCTACAGTAGAGGAAGATGCTGCTTTCCAAAGCTGGCTTCAAGGGGTCCGAACTGAGGCGCTAAATAAAGGGATTTCAGAAGCTACACTAAATAGTGTTTTACCCACTATACACCCTATTAAACGTGTTATTAGTCAGGACAGGAACCAGCCTGAAGTTAAGCAAACCTATGTAGCTTACCTTCAAAGTAGGGTTAGCCAGTGGCGACGTGAGAAGGGCGCCGCAATGATGGTAGAGCATGAACCGGCCCTAAGTGCCGCAGCAGCCAAATACGGTGTGCAAAACCGTTTTATTGCTGCCATATGGGGTATTGAAACAAATTATGGCACCGTTCCTCTCACCTATTCTGTTTTTGATGCCGTTGCTACTCTAGCTTACGATACGCGCCGGGGCCCACGTTTTCGCCGAGAGCTTTTTGCATCCCTTGAGATTTTAGATAAAGGCTATGCACACCCGGACAACATGAAAGGCTCATGGGCAGGCGCAATGGGCCAACCTCAATTCATGCCAGAAGCTTATCTTGCCTATGCTGTAGACATGGATGGTGATGGATTAAGGGATATATGGGACAACAAAGCTGATGTATTTGGTTCGATAGCCCATTACCTTAGTTCATTTGGCTGGAAAAATAATGAAACCTGGGGCCGGAAAGTAAGGTTGCCCAAAAATGGTGAGCATACATTGGTTGGCAAACAAGAAGACGGCTTAGAACCTGATAAATATTGTAAGTCTTACAAGTCACTTGGAGTCTGGAAAGACCTCAAAGAATGGCAAGACCTTGGTCTTCGCAGGTGGGATGGTAGTAATTTACCTGATGTACAGATACCTGCCGCGCTTGTGTTTGCAGACGAGGGTGATGATGAAGGGTATCTTGTATACCGTAACTTCTGCTCAATCATGCGTTATAACCCATCGTTTAAATACGCACTTTCTGTTGGCCTTCTGTCGGATACTATAAAATAATGCAGCTTTCCCGCATCCTATTAATAGCAATTTTTTGTATGTTTGTTGCTGCGTGTTCGTCAGCACCTCAGAAAACAGCCCCTTCAGGTCGCTACCCTGATGACGGCGAACTGCCAAAAGGTGATCAGGGTGTAAAAAGGAAGGTTGGTACACCTTATAAGGTTGCCGGCGTCTGGTATCATCCTAAAGAAGATCCCGGCTACGATGAAGTAGGTATTGCTTCATGGTACGGACAGGATTTTCACGGTAAAAAAACTGCAAATGGTGAATACTTTAATATGAATGCGCTAACCGCCGCTCATAAAACATTACCATTACCGACATTTGTTAAAGTTACGAACCTTGATAATAACCGCTCTATTATTCTTCGAGTTAATGACCGAGGCCCTTTTGTACCCGGCAGGATCATTGATATATCACGACGAGGGGCACAATTGCTTGGTTTTGACAAACAAGGCACCACTCGTGTCCGTGTTCAGGCTGTTGATGAACACGGAAAGCCTGAGAAGAGCAGCCCAAGACCGCAATCAGTATCCACGGAAACTATTGTAACAGAAAGCCTTTCTGATGCCTTACCACAAGCTCCTGTAGCCAGCACCAATGACCCAGTGGTAATTTCAAACGAAACCCATTACATACAGATTGGTGCCTACAGCCAGCGTGCTAATGCCGAGCAACAAGCAGAACGTCTGCTTAAGTTTGGACACCGTGCACTAGTAGAGCAAACAAGAAATTCGAATGGAACATTTTGGCGCGTTCGGGTTGGGCCTTTTGTTGAACGGTTAATCGCACAGCAAAGACTTGACCGTATCGTTGCAGATGGTTTTTATGAAGCGCGTATCTTATCAGAATCAGTAAAATAGGGCCAAAGTCCTTTCTAACCTAAGCCAAGGAAGTATCATGTTTAAGAAGCTATATGGGCACATCATAACAATCACATGCTTGAGTGTTGGGTTAGCATTACCAGTGCTTGCACAAGGAATGGAAACGCCCGCGCGTGAGGCTATCCTCCTCGACGCCAGCACCAACAGTGTTCTCTTTGAAAAAAATGCTGATACACCGTTTCCCCCAGCTTCGATGAGCAAGTTAATGACTATTTACTTGGCATTTGACGCTATAAAGCAAGGCACACTTCGCTTATCTGATGAAGTGATTGTATCCGATGATGCATGGCGCAACTGGAACAATAGAGGTTCCACTATGTTTCTGCGCGCTGGTGATACTGTGACAGTCAAGGACCTCTTGCAGGGCATTATTGTCCTCTCTGGAAATGATGCCTGTGTTGTACTTGCAGAACATATGGCCGGATCTCATAGTACTTTTGTAGAATGGCTAAACGCTAAAGCCCATGAGATAGGCATGACAAATAGCCATTTTGAAAATGCTAATGGCTGGCCAGCAGACGGGCATGAAATGTCTGCTCATGATTTAGCCATCCTAGCGCAGAAACTTTCAACTGAGTTTCCTGACTTGTACCCAATTTTTGCTGAGCGCGAATATGTGTATAAAGATTTTCACTCCAACAAATATAACCGAAACCCTCTACTCGGGCGTTTCCCCGGTGCAGACGGTCTAAAAACCGGCCATACAGAAGAATCAGGTTATGGCTTGGTTGCATCAGCAGAACGTGATGGCAGACGGCTTGTTCTCGTGGTTGGTGGACTATCGTCAACAAGCGAGCGCATGCGCGAAAGCGAGCGCTTAATGCAATATGGATTTAGAAACTTCAGCCATTACCCTTTGTTTCGCACGGGCGAGACAATCGACTATGCTGAAGTTTGGCTCGGTAACTCAGCAACAGTACCTCTCGTCATCGGCGAAGATGTCGCTATTACAATGTCACGCATGCAACGAGCCCAAATGAAAGTACGCATTGAATACGCAAACCCAGTCCCTGCACCTCTAACCAAAGGGCAGCAAGTTGGTGAACTTGTGATTGAAATGCCAGATAGAGCTGAAATTAGAAAACCACTTCTTGCTGGCGAAACTATAGAAGAAGTTGGCGGCTTTGGGAAAATTGGTGCCGCACTTGAATATATGTTGTTTGGGTCAGCAGGCAGCGCAAAAGAGCAAAAATAGTGGCAGACAATAAACCTCTGAAAGCAAAGTTCATATCGCTTGAAGGTGGCGAGGGGGCCGGCAAGTCAACTCAGATCCGCCTGCTTGCTGATTGGCTTAGCTCTCAGGGGATACCATCCATTTGTACGCGAGAGCCTGGCGGCTCTGATGGTGCAGAACTTATACGAGACCTGCTTGTAAAAGGTGCTGTAGACAGATGGACCCCGATTACAGAAGCTCTGCTTATGACAGCTGCAAGAACTGAGCATATTGCACGAACAATAAAACCTGCTCTTGCAACTGACAAATGGGTGCTCTGTGACCGTTTTTTTGATTCGTCTATTGCGTATCAAGGGGCAGGGCGCGCTTTAGGTACACGCTATATAAAAGATATGCAAACCCTTGCTTTTGATGCTTTCAAGCCTGACCTTACGCTCATTTTGGACTTGCCAGTTAAAATTGGCCTTGCGCGGGCTAAATCACGAGAAAACGCTAAAACTGATAGTGAAGACAGATTTGAGCGCCTTGATCTGTCATTTCATGAAACATTGAGGGCGGCGTACCTTGCTATAGCTTCAGATGAGCCAGAGCGCTGTAAGGTTGTTAAGGCAGATCAAACAGTAGATTCAATACAAACTACTATACGACAAATAGTAAAACAGAAATTTAACCTGCCCAATGACTGAGGATGTAGAAAATAACCACCCGTGTTTTACGCGTGGTCTTACAGGACACGAGCATGCTGAAAGGCAGTTTCTTGATGCCTTCAATGCTGACCGTCTGCATCATGCGTGGCTAATTAGTGGCCCAAAAGGAATTGGAAAGGCAACACTAGCATGGAAATTTGCTAAGTTTTTGCTAACACAGCCTTCAAGTGAAGATGAAGGTGAAAGCTTATTTGGTGACGTTTTGCCAACCGAGGTGGTATCACTAACTGTTTCTCCAGAAAATAATGATCTACAGCGTATTGAATCAGGTGGTCACGGTGGCTTGATTACAATAGAGCGCACAATAAATGACAAAACCGGAAAATTGAGATCTGATATTGTTATTGATGACATCAGACGCCTTATACGGTTTTTTGAGCAAACCAGTGCAGAGGGGGGCTGGCGGGTAGCAATCATTGATGCTGTCGACGAAATGAATACGAATGCTTCTAATGCCCTTCTAAAAGTGCTGGAGGAACCACCCTCGAAATCCATTATTCTGCTCATTGCCCATTCACCAGGTAAATTGTTGCCTACAATTAGAAGCCGGTGTCGCGCCCTTAAATTAAAAAACCTACACGAAGACAGTGTAAAGGCAGTTCTCGCAGGTAAATACCCTGCACTGAGTAATGAAGAACTGCTCGCAACCGCGCGCTTGGCAAATGGCGCGCCCGGAAGAGCCATTGAACTGGCATCACTTGGTGGCATAAACCTATATACAAAAATATATACTATTCTGGAGACATTACCCCGCCTCAATAGACCTCAGGTTCATGCCTTGGCTGAACAGCTTGCTGCGCTAAAGGCAGATGCTGAATATAGGCTTTTTATCCAGCTTTTCCTTGGTTGGCTAGAGCGCATGGTCCGCATACGGGTGCATGATGGTGACACTACAGACATCATTCCGGGTGAAAAAACTCAAATGGCACGCATTTCTACACTTGCCGGGGTTGATCAGTGGCTAGACCTGTGGGAAAAGATGGGCAACTTGGCCGAAAGGGCAAATGCTGTAAATCTTGATAAAAAGCAGATTATAATCAGCATGTTTACAACCCTTGCGGCCGTGGCATATAGCCAATAACCCTTTAGATACGAGATATATATGACCAATAGGCCGTCCTTTTATATTACGACGCCCATCTATTATGTAAATGATGTGCCGCACATAGGCCATGCTTATACAACGCTTGCATGTGATGTTATGGCACGATTTAAGCGTCTTGATGGTTATGATGTTATGTTCCTTACAGGAACAGACGAACACGGTCAAAAAGTTGAAAAGTCTGCAGAAAAGGCGGGAATACCACCACAAGAATTTTGTGATAAGGTTTCAGAGCGCTTCCGCGAGCTAGCCACAGCCATGAACTTCTCGAACGATCAGTTTATTCGCACAACTGAAGAGCGCCATAAAAATGCTGTCCAACACCTTTGGAAAGTTCTTCTCGAAAAAGGCCACATCTACGAAGATAAATATGCAGGCTGGTACTCAGTTCGAGATGAAGCATTTTACGCGGAAAGTGAACTTCAGGACGGCAAACCCGGTGAAAAGCTAGCGCCAACAGGTGCGCCCGTTGAGTGGGTAGAAGAGCCTAGTTATTTCTTCCGTCTCTCAGCCTTTGGTGACAAACTCCTATCCTACTATGAAGCCAACCCTGACTTTGTAATGCCAAAGTCACGCTTAAATGAGGTAACAAGCTTTGTAAAAGGTGGTCTTGATGATCTTTCAATATCGCGCACAACATTCAACTGGGGTGTTCCTGTGCCAGATGTTCCCGGCCATATCATGTATGTCTGGATTGATGCTCTTGCAAACTATCTAACCGCTGTAGATTATCCGAACATGGATAGTCAGACCTATCAGAATTTCTGGCCTGCTAATGTGCATATGGTAGGAAAAGATATTCTTCGATTCCACGCAGTATACTGGCCTGCCTTTCTTATGGCAGCAGGCCTACCTCTGCCTAAAAGGGTTTTTGCCCATGGCTGGTGGACTAATGAAGGTCAAAAGATATCAAAATCCCTTGGTAATGTGATTGACCCCTTTGAATTGATTGACACCTACGGACTTGATGCAGTCAGATATTTTATGCTCCGTGAAGTTCCCTTTGGAAATGATGGAGATTTTTCCAGAAGATCATTTGTTCTGCGCTGTAATTCTGACCTAGCAAACGGGCTTGGTAACCTGTCACAAAGAACACTTTCCATGATCGCCAAAAATTGTGATGGATTCATTCCTGAATGCAGCACTTTAACAAATGATGACAAAGAGTTATTAGGCAATGTTGAGAATTTACTTGACACTGTAAGAGACCATATAAATGCTCAAGCATTTCATCATGCATTCGAGAGCATTTTCGCACAAGCAGCGGCCGCAGACACCTATATAACGGTGCAAGAACCATGGAAGCTAAAGAAAACAGATCCTGAGCGCATGAAAACTGTCCTCTATGTATTGGCAGAAGCTATTCGCCAACTTGCCATTCTTGTTCAGCCTATAATGCCGGAATCCGCCGCGAAAATACTGGATCAGCTTAATGTCTCAGAACGGGGCTTTGACCAATTAGGTGGAGCAGGAAGGTTAAAAGCTGGTGTAGAACTACCTACACCAATTGGTGTCTTTCCACGCCTTGAACTGCCTGAGGATGATGCCGCATGAGCAAATACGGCTACATTGTTGATAGTCACTGCCACCTAAATTATAAAGGCCTTATAGAAGATCAGCCCGCTGTCATTGAAAGAGCACGTGGCGCAGGAGTTGGTTGTATGCTCTCCATTAATACCAAACTCCATGAATATAGCCAAATCATTGATATTATTGAAGCTTATGATGATATATTTGGAACAGTAGGCGTTCACCCTCATGAAGCTGAGAATGAACCTGATGTTGCTATTGAGGCACTGTGTGAACGTTCAAAACACCCTAAAATTGTCGGCTTAGGCGAAACAGGGCTAGATTATTATTACGACAGTGCCCCACGTGACATGCAAATAGTGAACTTCCTTGCCCACATTGAAGCAAGTCGCCAAACTGGGTTACCTATCATTGTTCACACGCGTAATGCTGATGATGACTGTATTCAGTTGCTGCAGTCTGAAATGAAGAAAGGCCCATTTACCGGTGTCATCCATTGCTTTACAGCAAGCCAAAGGCTTGCTGATGCTGCTCTTGAATTAGGTTTTTATATTTCAATTTCAGGCATTGTGACTTTTAAAAATGCGAAAGACTTACAAGAAAGTGCCAAAACCATTCCTAGCGATCGGCTTTTAATAGAAACGGATTCCCCATTCTTAGCTCCGGTTCCTCACCGCGGCAAGATCTGTGAGCCTGCATATGTTGCCGATACAGCAACGTTTCTTGCCAAGTTGCGTAATGAAGACGTAAAACAGCTTGGAGAAACAACCACGCAAAACTTTTTTAATCTGTTTTCAAAAATTACACCACCTTCACCGTGGGAAAGTGCATGAAGCTAACAATCCTTGGCTGCGGTACATCTGGCGGTGTACCAAAACTGCCTGAACATTGGGGAGCATGTGACCCGAAAAACCCAAAAAACAGGCGCCGTAGAGCAAGTATACTGGTAGAAGAGGAAGGTGCAACGGTCGTTATAGATACGACACCTGATTTTCGCGAGCAAATGCTCGCGGCTAATGTTTCAAAGTTAGACGCTGTTTTTTATACCCACGATCATGCCGACCATGTACACGGCATTGATGATCTGCGGGGATATTACCAACAATCCAGAGAAAAATTACCTGTCTATGCTGATGCAGAAACATTAAGCCTTCTTCAGCACCGTTTTGACTATATTTTTAAAAGCCAAGCAGGATATCCTGCAATGTGCACAGGGCATAAAATTTCCGGCCCCGTGAATGTGGGTCCTCTAAAAATGATACCCTTTGAGCAAGGACATGGCTCAGGTATAAGTCTTGGTTTCAGGTTTGGTGACATGGCATATTCAACTGACCTGAATCGTTTGCCTGAAAGTGCATTTGATATACTTGACGGCGTCAAAGTCTGGGTTGTAGATGCCTTAAGGTATGATCCTCACCCCACACATTCGCATTTAAAGCAAACACTGGAATGGATAGAACGCTTAAAACCTGATTGTGCTATTCTCACCCATATGACGTGGGATATGGACTATCAAACTCTCGTTAACAACCTGCCACAAGGTGTTGAGCCAGCTTTTGATGGTATGGTTATCGAGCTATAGTTTGCAGAATACACTGTTATTGTCGAATGTATAAACTTGTCGTATTCTACACACAGTGTGTGGGAAAGAAACTAAATGGCTCAAGACCCTTGGAAAGTACCAAAGACAAGCGTTGAAGAACAACGTAAGGCAATTCAACGCCTTATGGAAGAAGAAGAGCGTCGGCAGTTTCACAGAGAACAGCCAAAAGTGCTACGCCTTGCCATTTTCTTAATTGGCATGGCATTAATGCTGTTTGGATTATCACTTGCTTTTCCACTAACAAGTTCATTTGATCCATATCTTGTTAGAAGCCTGATCATCGTATTTATCTTTGGCGGTGCTGCTGCTTTTTGGAGCAGGGCTAGCTTAGTAAAAATCATAAAGGTTGCCGGGCTTTGGGCTCTCATTATTGCAGGGATATCGCTATTTTACCTTTACCGGTCTGATTTGGGGGACAGGTTTATGGCAAGTATTGATCCCGCTGGCGTCACAAGCACCGATGAGGGTCTGATTGTACATCGTTCCAATGATGGTCATTTCTGGGTAAGGGCACGCCTTAACGGTGTCCCTTTATTAATGATGGTGGATACCGGCGCTTCAAATATTGTTTTAAGCCCTGAAGACGCAAGAAAGTCAGGGTTTTCGAATGGTACTCTCAGCTTCCGTGAAAGTGCGGATACTGCAGGTGGCAAGGTTCCCTTTGCAAGGGCAACCGCAACAACATTTGTTTTGGGCGACAGCACCTATTATGATGTTCCCCTTACCATCAACAGTGCAGAAATGAGTGGCTCTCTAATGGGGATGTCGGTACTTAAAAACTTTTCAAGCGTAGAGTTTAGAGGGGATACTCTTATCTTGCGACACTAATAAATAAACCCACGCTAAATAAAGCGCAGGTTTATTTTGTTATCTGTACGTTTTAGTGGCTAGTTAAGGAGTTTCTTCCTGTTTCTTTTTACCTTCAAATCGCCTGCATATAACATAAAAGGCTGGCGTAAATAAAAGCCCAAACAATGTTACACCTATCATACCGGCAAATACAGCTGTGCCTAGCGACTGTCTCATTTCCGATCCAGCACCAGTGGCTATTGCAAGAGGCAAAACCCCAAAAATAAACGCAAATGATGTCATTAAAATTGGTCGCAACCGCAGACGTGCGGCTTCAATAGCAGCCTGAAAACGATCCATGCCTTGCTGCTCTAACTGCCGAGCAAACTCCACGATCAGAATTGCATTTTTTGCAGCGAGGCCAATAAGAACAATCAAACCTATCTGGGTTAGGATATTATTATCCATTCCCCGCATTGATATACCCGCCATAGCCGCAAGCAAACACATAGGCACAATCAAAATAACGGCAAGGGGCAATAGCCAGCTTTCATATAAAGCCGCCAACAGAAGGAAAACAAAAACAATTGCAAGGCCAAAACTGGTCATACCTGAGCCACCCTGGCTTTTTTCCTGCAAAGCCAGTTCTGTCCATTCCATACTGAAACCGTTGTTCAGGTTTTCAGTGGCAAGACGTTCAACTGCCTCAAGGCTTTGCCCCGTAGAAAACCCTGCTGTTGTCGCCCCCTGTAGCTCAGCCGCAGGGTACAGATTATACCTCGACACACGGAAAGGAGCTGTTTGGTCTTTAAAAGTTGCAACGGCACCAATCGGCACCATTGCACCGCGATCAGACCTAGCCCTTAGTCGGGTTATGTCCCTAGGATTATTTCTAAACTCACCATCAGCTTGCGCTGTTACACGGTATGTTCGACCAAGAAAGTTAAAATCATTCACAAAAGCTGAACCAAGATAAACTTCCAAAGCTTCAAAAACCCTTTCAGGTGGAACTCCAAGCATTTCAGCCTTGACCCGGTCAATATCAGCATAGATTTGCGGCGTTGCGGTATCATAAAGAGTATAGGCCTGCGTTATAGTTTCATCCTCATTGGCAGCCATCATCATCTTTCTGGTTTCCTGCTCCAGAGCCTTAAGTCCAAGACCGCCTCGGTCCTGTATATAAGCTTTCCAGCCGCCAGCATTGCCCATACCTCGCACTGGAGGCGGCTGAACTACAATGATGCTGGCATCCTTTATTTGGTAAAGCCTTGCTTGAAGGTCTTGTACAATTTTATCAACTGTCCAACCATCTGACAGTCTATCACTGTAGGGGGCAAGGCTTGTGAATATTGTCCCTGCACTTGACGAGTTTGCGTAAGTCGCTACATCAAAGCCTGCAAAAGCAACAACATTCACAGTCGCTGGGTGGTCCATTATAATTTTATTAGCATCCCTGATAACCTGATCCGTTCTGGATAAGGATGCTCCCGCAGGCAAGTGTACGAGGGTTAGTACAACACCTAAGTCTTGCGAAGGGATAAAGCCAGTTGGCACACGGTTAAACTGCACAACAGTTAAAGCATTAAGTCCTATATATAAAATGGACATGATCAATGTAGCCCTAACAAGCTTTTTAGTAACCTGTGCATATCCATTTGCAAGCTTGTCAAAACGGCTATTGAATGCATTTGAAAATTTATTCAGCAAACCTTTACGATCTTTAGAGTCTGTGTGTGCTTTTAAGAGTATAGAAGACAGAGCAGGGGATAGTGTAAGCGATACCAGCGCAGAAATGATCGTTGCGGACGCAATTGTTAGAGCAAACTGTTGATAAAATTTCCCACTAATCCCGGGCACAAATGCCGATGGAATAAATACAGCAGATAATACGAGAGCAATAGCAACAAGGGCCCCACCAACTTCCGTCATGGTTTTGCGCGCAGCCTCTTTCGGTGAGAATCCTTTTGCTAAATAGCGTTCCACATTTTCAACAACAACAATAGCATCATCCACCACGATTCCGATGGCTAAAACCAACCCAAACAAAGTGAGATTATTAATTGAAAAGCCAAAAAGCGCCATGACAGCAAAGGTCCCAATCAAAGATATGGGAATTGCCAAAATCGGGATAATGGAGGCTCTCCACGACTGCAGAAACACAATTACAACCAAAACCACTAGAATAACAGCTTCAAATATAGTGCTATACACAGCATCAACAGACTTAGCGATATAGTCTGTAGGGTTATACGCAATGGTATATGCTAGCCCATCTGGAAAACTTTTGGACAGTTTTTCCATAAGAGTGACTACATTGTTTGCTGTTTCTAGCGCGTTTGATCCTGGGCGCTGGAAAATCACGATAGGTAGGGCTTGATCAAGGCCTAAATAACCATTTGTAGAATAATCTTGAGCACCTAGCTCCACATGACCAACATCCCTAACTCGGGTGGTGCGCCCTTCAGAATCGGTTTTAATAACAATATTTTCAAACTCACTAGGGCTTGATAACCGCCCAAGAGTGCGAACACCTAGTTCAAAATCCCCTTGCTTAGGTACAGGCATCTGATCAATGACCCCCGAGGCAACTTGAAGGTTATTTTTCCTCAAAGCTTCCACAACCTCACCCGCGGTCATGTTATATAACGCTATTTTTTCTGGATTAAGCCATACACGCATTGAATAAGCGCGCTCTGCAATAATCCTTGCTTCTCCGATTCCATCAAGACGAGCCAGCTGATCTAGTATCTGCGTTTTTACATAGTTTGATATATAAAGCGCATCCCGGCTTTTGTCTGGTGAAAGCAAATGTACTACCATCATAAGGTCTGGCGAGTTTTTCTTGGTGGTTACACCTAAGCGCCTAACCGTTTCAGGAAGCCTTGGTTCGGCGATTGCAACTCGGTTTTGTACTAAAACCTGAGCCTCATCTAAATCTGTTCCAAGAGCAAAAGTTATAGTTAAGGACAAACGACCATCACCAGTAGACTGTGAAAGCATATATAACATGCCTTCAACACCATTAATTTCCTGTTCAATAGGTGTTGCAACTGTATTTGCAACAATTTCAGCAGATGCACCTGGATAAGAAGCACTCACCTGTATTGTGGGAGGTGCAATCTCTGGATACTGAGCCACAGGCAATTCAAAATAACTGATAGCCCCAATTAAAACGATCAAAATCGATATCACTGTAGCAAAGATTGGCCGATCAATAAATGTATGGGTAAATCGCATTTTTATACTCCAAATACAGCCAATTACTCAGCACTAATAATGACAGTGTTAGGCTTCACCTTCACACCGGGGCGAACACGCAGCAATCCATTTACAATGATGTTATCATTAGCATTAATGCCCGTTCTTATGACACGCAGGCCGTCAATGACAGGCCCAAGCTCAACTTCTGTTACCTTTACAGAGCCATCGGCCAATACAACATAGACAGTTTTGCGACCCTGATCCGAGACAATGGCCCGGTCTGGCAACATAAACACAGAATGAGGGCCAAAAGCAGGGAGCTGTAACCTGCCAAAATAGCCGGGCAGGAGCAGGTTTTCAGTGTTTTCAAGATAAGCCCGTGCCCGAATTGTCCCCGCATTTGTATCAATTTTACTGTCTAGAAAATCTAAAACTCCTTCATGTGGCCAACCATCTTCATCGCTAAGCTGTACCTGCACGGGCTTAACTTCATAGCGAGCAGATTTTCGCTCGCCTGCACGGTCCATACGAATGAAATGTAAATAATCAGCTTCAGGGGCATCAAAATAAAAGTAAATTGGGCCTGTGCTCACAATCGTTGTCAGTATTGTTGACTGCTCACTACCACCAGAAACAAGCGTTCCTACATCAACCTGCCGGTCACTTAATCTACCATCGAACGGCGCTTTAACTTCAGTAAACTCAAGATCTAATAAAGCAAGTTGCAGGCTTGCTTCTGCACTTTCCACAGTTGCGTCGGCGCCGATAACATCGGCCCTCCGTTTATCAACTTCATCTGTTGAAATATTCCCCCTCGACAACAAGCTTTCCCCGCGCTGCACTTCAAGTTTTGCGAGTGCGAGTGCTGATTGTGCATGCTTAAGGTTTGCTTCTGCCTGCTTTACAGCTGCTATATAAGGGCGCTTGTCGATGATAAATAAGGTATCACCTTTTTTGACATCCTGACCGTCTTTGAAGCTAATTTCTTTTAGGTACCCAGAAACACGGGCTCTTAGTTCAACTTCCTGCGTTGCCCTAAAGCGGCCCGTATATTCATAATATTCCGTAATTTCTTTGGTTATTGGTATGGCAATATCAACCTCTGGGGTGTCCATATGCTGTGCATTGGCGGTCCCGGAAACAGAGATCACCCCTGCAAGCAATGACAGGATTATGTAAAAAAATCGTGAATTAACCATTTGAAACCCCTTCGGCAACGGCACACAAGAAAGTCATAAATTTTCATACTAAAATAAGCCAGCAGATGACGGGCTGGCTTACTGTTATATATTCAACCATGTTTAGGAATTCTCCAACAAAGAAGTTTTAACCTTTGACATTAGTACAAATGATACAGGCCTATAATCTTCGTAAACTGGCTATGTAATAATGATGCTATGGAGGATATGAAATATTCTCGTAAAATAACTTTTAATATTTCCCATAATATAAATTATGCGAATCAATTGACTCCTTTGTTCACGGTACATTTGATTTAAAACATTATTGTTGATAATGAAGTAGGCACTTTGAGTAAAAGTGCCTACTTAGAGCAGCTTAGCTACTATTTATTGAACAGATAAAGTGCCGAATCTGTTAGTGTCTCTACACCCGTTTTAATGGTTGGTTTTGGCATTGGTGCAAAATATGCGGAATGAAGTGACGGTAGCGCAGCGCCACTCTTTTGCGCCTTGTCATATGTATCAGGGGCAACGGCACCAAGCCACATAAAGACGCTTGGAATAGCAGGTTCTACACGCCCATATTCAGAAAAATCTTCGCCAGCCATTACTGGATCAATTTTCAAGAGATGCTGTTCACCAAGCTCGCCCTCCAGCATAGCAATCACACCTGCAGTGACTTCTGGGGTATTATAAACAGCCGGAGTTCTTTCTTTACTAATTTTCACAATCGGCATTTTATCTTCAGGCAAACCCATTGAGACGGCCTGCCCTTTAGCAATACGCTCTATACCCCTTAATAAGGTTTCCCTTGCCTTATCGGAATAAGATCGCACAGTAAGCTGAAGATCAACCTGCCCTGAGATAATGTTATGTTTTGTACCGCCGTGTATTGAGCCAACAGTGACAACACCGGGGTCTGTAGGGTTAAGCTCGCGTGAAACCAGCGTTTGCAGAGAAGTTACTACTTGAGCTGCTAAAACAACCGGGTCTTTTGTGGTATGCGGTGCTGCACCGTGCCCGCCAATACCAAACAAAGTAATATCAACCGTATCTACATTGGCCATGGCATAGCCTGGCGTATATCCGATCACACCTGCAGGCAACCCTGCACTAACATGCAAGCCAAGAGCATAATCAGGGCGAGGAAAACGCTCATAAAGACTATCGGAAAGCATCGCTCTTGCACCAGAGCCACGTTCTTCAGCTGGCTGAGCAATAAGCACTAAAGTGCCTTTCCACTTATCTTTTTTTGCAGCAAGCAGGCGCGCAGTACCGGTAAATACCGTCATATGCATATCGTGACCGCATGCGTGCATCACTGAAACTGTTTTGCCTACATCATCAATTGTTTTAACTGTGCTACTATAAGGAACGCCTGTTTTTTCATCTACAGGCAATGCATCCATATCAGTACGGACCAAAATAGTTGGTCCTTCACCATTTTTTAGCACACCAACAACGCCGTAACCGCCCACCTTTTCTGTGACTGTGTAACCTGCATTACGGAGCTCTTCTGCCATCCTAACCGATGTTTTATCTTCTTTAAAAGAAAGCTCCGGAGTTTGGTGGAGATGTTTATAAAGGTTTTCCAGATAATCATAATCTGCATCTATATCTTTACTGATAGATGTTTCTGCTGCCACTGTTCCAGACAGACATAGCCCACCAATAAGACCTATAACCAAACCCTTCATTGAATGCTCCCTAAAATAATATTAATCAGCTTTGCTATTAGCACAGGCTATTGCATAACCACACAAGACACTGGTCTAATCGTTACTTTTTTCTAAATCCCATTTCTGTAAGGCACTCTGTACACAGTCTTCGTCCTGCACTTCTGTGCTACCACTTGCCGCAAACCCACCGATAACATCATCCCCATCCATTATGGGAAGCCCTCCCCGTATCATAATCATATCCGGAATTGTTAGATAGCTGAGTTTACCGTTATCCACCAGCTCCTGAAGCGCTGCACTTGGAACTCCTAAAAGCGCCGCAGTTTTGGCTTTGCCGGTTGCAACCTCGAGTGTTTTATAACTGGCGCCATCCATGCGCTTTATCATCACCGGATTTCCTGTATAATCTACTACACTCAATGACATACTGAGCTTTTTTGATCTTGCAGCTATTTCACATGCCGTTATCAACCTTTCGGCAAGTTTAAGACTGACAGTTTTTGTAGTAACAACCTGTGCCCATGATTTCTGACTAATAAACGCCGCTCCTGTCAAGACAAGCAAAAGGGTCAAAACCACAGTAATTGGCTTAAAAGCCTTTAGAGCTACCATGTTATTGCTCCTCAATCTCTTTTGGCTGGTGTGGCTTCGCCTCATTGCTCGAACTTTCATAGGTGCTCCACGCAAGATCTATAAGGTACATGTGGATTGCTTCCACTTCTTCTGGTGTGAGCAGCTCGCTAAAGTTCCCCATGCCCTGCTCTTCACGTATACCTTTAAGAAGAATATCAGTGAACTCGCCGTGCACCTGTTCGGTCATTCGGCGCAGATCAGGAATGCCTGAACCGCTGTCAGCGTCATTCATATGGCACTTGCTACAATTGCGCTCAAATAGTTCGCCGCCATTTTTTACCTGAAATGGCGCACCGCGCCGCATAACAGGCGGCATAGGGAAGCCATCCGGCTGGTCATACTGTTTTTCAGGCCGCAGTGGCACAAGACCACCATTCAACTTAAAGGCAACAATACGCCCTTTGTTTCCATATTTATAAGCTGCCGTACCTGGCAGATAACTTTGGCCAATCGCACCACCAAGACCTGCCATAACAGCAACATACTGCTCTCCGTCTATCTTATATGTCATAGGCGCTGCCATTATGCTTGTACCCACATTAATACTGGCAAGTTCAGCCCCTGTTTTGGCATCGAGCATAACAAGATCACCCGTTGCACGGCCCTGAAACACAAGGTCACTCGCCGTTGTCATCACACCGCCACCATTCCAGATAGCAAAGATATGCCCGCGCCATACATCCGAGGTCTCGACCTCCCACGCCACTTTATTCTGCACAGGGTCCCATGCGCGTAAATAGCCACGGATAACAGGATCTGGTTGGCCTTTCGCCAGCTCTGTAAGCGGCGGCAGACCTTTTGCACCTTCACTGTCCAACCCCCAACTGCCTGCACTTGGAAAAAAATACTGAGACGTCGTATTGAGGCCGCCTTTTTGATATACAAATGGCTCTTTAGGCATTCGCCAAACGGCACTTGCTTCAAGTACAGGAATATAGACAAGCCCAGTTTCACGATTGAAAGCCATTGGCTGCCAGTTGTGCCCGCCAGCTGGGCTAGGAAACACCAGCTTTGGCTCGTCAAAATACTCCCCCTGCCCGGTTTCAACCGGCTTTCCTGTAGCAAGGTCAACGTGGGACGCCCAGTTCACGGGCACATAAGGTTCTGCAGATAATAATTCGCCACTTTGCCGGTCAAGCACATAGAAAAAGCCATTTTTTGGTGCCTGCATCAACACCTTACGTTCAGAACCATTGATAGTGAGATCTGCCAAAATGAGTTTCTGGGTTGAAGTAAAATCCCAGTTATCAGCCGGAGTTGTCTGATAGTACCAAACCAAACGGCCTGTATCAGGATTAATTGCCAGAATAGAAGACAGAAACAGATTATCGCCGCCACTTGGGCTACGCAGCTTTCGCGGGTAAGGAGCCGCATTACCAGTGCCAATATAAAGCAGGTTTAATGCCGGATCATAGGCCATGGCATCCCACACTGTACCGCCAAGGCCCACTTCCCACAGACTGTTCTGGTCCCAGGTTTTTGCGGCCATTTCAAGTTCGGGGTTTTCTTGCACACCGTCATAGCTTTTCGGCACTGTATAAAAGCGCCAAGCTTGTTTACCTGTCTTGGTATCATACGCCGTTACATAACCACGTGCATCCAGCTCAGCACCACTATTACCAATAACGACAATATCCTTCGCAACATACGGGGCACCTGTAATGGTATAACCACGGTCACGCTCTGTTATTGTATCCTGCTGCCACAGCACATCACCAGTTGCGGCATCAAGCGCATATAAATAACCATCAAGAGAGGCAACAAAAACACTGCCTTCCCACACAGAAATGCCGCGATTGATCATGCCGCAGCAAACCTTACGCACTATATTTGGGTCTATCTCGGGCTCGAACATCCATTTTTCAGCACCGGTTTTGGCATCAACCGCATACACAGCCCCCTTGGGGCCGCTACTATACATAACACCATCAACAACGATGGGGGTGGCCTCAAAACCATGCGTGGTATCAATTTCATATTGCCATGCAAAACCCAGCTCACTGGCATTACCCTTGTTAATATCAGTGAGTGGCGAAAAGTAGCTTTGCTGGTAATCACGTCCACCAGTAAGCCAAGAACCAGGCTCATTCTCTATATTGAGTAAACGCTCTGTCGTAATGTTGCCAGAGACTGTGCTCACCATCTCTGTCGTATTGATAGTTGTATCACCGGCATTTTCGCCGCAACCCGCGATACTTAAAGTGCCGATAATAGACAGTAACTTTAAGTGATTATTGATTCTGGAACGCATGATTTTTCCCCGAGAAAATATTTTAAAGGCTTATTTTGTACCCCAATATGGCAGAGGGCAAACCACTAGCCTGCCCTCTGAAGCGCTTAGAATCTGGTACTAATATCAATACCAATGGTGCGAGGCCGCAGTGTTGTAGCGTTCAACGCATCATTTAACCCATAATCCAGATAAGGCGTGCTATTGAAAATATTTTTAACATACAAACGATAGTCCCAAAGATCATTACTGAACAGAACGTAAGCGTTTGCTACATCGTAGGAATCCTGCACCTGCGCAATATTCGCTACCTGAATAGCCGTACCATTTAGAGAGGTAGTATGCAGGGCATCAAATGACCTGTAATTTGATCCATGATATTGATAGTCAGCCTGTATCGTCATTGTCCATTCACTGGATATTGACGCTGTGTAGGTAGAGCTTAGATTAAACATCCACTCTGGTACATCAAGCACATTCTGGCCGCTTTGTGCCGAAACACCGACGTTACTTTCAGTGATTTTGGCATCTGTATATGTGAGAGAGCCTGTAAGTAAAAGGCTATCAAGTGGCCTTAACTGAGCCTCAAGTTCAAGGCCTTTAATTTCAGCAGAGCCTACATTACCCGTGAAGTTAAACCCACAGCCTGTCAATTCTACAGTTTGCTGAATTTGCGACCACTCTGTCAGAAAAACCGAACCGTTAAGTGTTACTTTGCCATCAGCAAGTCGGTTTTTACTACCCAGTTCATAACTCCAGATAGAATCTGAATCAAACCCTTCAGGCGCATCATCAATCCCTAGCCTATCCAGGTCTGCGCGGCACAGGTCAGGGTCAAACTGAAACCTGTTAGGGCCACCCTGACGGAACCCTTTTGATGCTGTTGCATATGCCATACTGTCTTCTGTTACACGGTACACCAATGAAAATTTAGGGTTCAGACCAGATTCAGTCCTCTTCTGATTTTCAACCATTGTTTGGCCACCGTTTAAGACACCGTCATATAAGGCGTCAACTGTTTGCTCAACACCAAATGCTCTCAAGCCCACGACAGCATCAAAGTCTGGTGTGATCGAATAGGTAACCTCACCAAATGCCGCATATTCATCTGTTTTTGTGTCTGTATCACCCACATAAACTATATCTGTACCGGTGCCAAAAAAGGTACCTGCACCAGAAGTGTCTACAGCTTGATAAAGATTGTCTTTCTGGTGGGAATAAAACAACCCTATGGTCCAATGCCAAGCACTATCTGTATAGCCGGAATCAAGCCTAAGTTCCTGTGTCAAGTTTTTGGTAGAACTATTGGACACGTTATAGCTGTCAGAACTATATAGCGGAGATACAAGGCTTCCAATAAAGAAAGAATAGTCTCTGTCCCAACCAACACTACGATCAACGTACCCTGTTAAAGAGGTAAGCTCCAAATCACCAAAGTTTTTGGTGATGGAAAGGCTAAACACATCAAGTTTATCCTCACTAGGCTCTTCATAACGCTTAGATGTCTGTAGGCCTGGCAGGTTAGGATAAAAACTACTCGTATTATCTAGCTCATACCGCTGAATAAATAGAGATGGCAAAATGGTTAAGCTATCATCTGGTGTCCAAAGCGCCGAAAAACGCGCTACATACATGGTAGCATCATTATGGTTTTTCTCACTTTTCGTGCCGAGCGACGTTTTGGTGGACGGTGTAAAATCATCCGCTGAAGTACCTGTACTATAGCGCCAATCAACTATTTCACCGTCCGGCACTTGATCAATGTATCCACCTAACTCGCGGTACAAAAACCCTGTCCTAATGGCAAGTTTGTCTTCAACTACGTTATAATTCAAAACAGCCTGACCTTCATAAGAAACATCACCACCCTTTGTAGTGGACAAGCCGGCAGATGTAGAAACTTCTGTTTCATTCATATTCGGTTTGCGGCTCACATACTTAATAGCGCCGCCCATAGCGTTACCACCATATAGAGTACCTTGAGGGCCTTTTAGAACTTCCAATCGTTCAAAATCAAAGAATATCGGGTCAGTTGCACCGTTAAAGTTGGTTGCAATGGTCAGGAGTGAAATATCATCCAAGTAAACCCCAACGGTTGGGCTTGTCGATGTGGTACTAACGCCGCGTATATTATACTTACTTTGGCCTAGTTCCACGCCTGAAAAAGACACACCAGGTATCCTGCGCAGCACATCCTTAAAATCAGACGCTCCCAACTTTTGGAGCTGCGATCCTGTCATGGCACTAACTGCAACCGGTACATCCTGCAAAAGTGCTGACCGTTTCTGTGCGGTGACCGTAATTTCTTCAAATTGGTGATTTTTTACTTCGTCAATGCTCTCATCATCGGATGAAACGGCAATGCCGCTCATATAGTTGTATCCTGTTGCATAAGAGATATTTTGAGCACCACTCACGCCCAGCGGTACAATCGCTATTGTACTTTCATCGATTTGACTAAACGTAAGGTTTGTGCCCAGTAACAATGCCTCAAGTGCTTCACGGTGAGTGTAAGTGCCTGCTTTAAGACTTGCTTGCACACCGCGCACATCATCTGACTGGATAAGCAACTGCAAACCCAACTTTTGGGCAAGCACATTCAGTGCTCGGTCCAGGCGCTGTTCGCCAATTTGAATATTATAGGTTTTTGGTTGAGAAACTTGCATCGCTTGAACAGGTGCCCATGCCAAACATGTAGAAAGAGCAAGTGCACTAATGGTGGCTGTATATTTCATTTGTTTTCCCTGTGCCTCTATATGGAATTCTGGGAATATTCCTCCCGGCCGCATCGGTGCGGTTAGAGGTAAAGACTTGAGCCACGTAATAATGTGTATATTTTTTTACACTCACTTCAAGTGAGACTTCTGCTATAGATAATTTTATAGAAAATATCATACACATTTTGGCATAAAATCAGTCTTTAGTAGAACGGCCCTATTGATGGTGAAAAAGGCACAAGACATTGAAGGTAAAAGACCGGCCACATAATATGACTAACTTGCAAAAGGTGATCGATAATTATCGACCGCATCTGCATCGATATTTAAGGTCTAAGCTACAAAACCCTGAGGATGTTGAAGACATTGCGCAAGAATCGTATCTGCGACTTTTACGTGTTGAGTTCCCGGAATTGATAAAACGACCACAAGATTATCTTTTTCGAATTGCCTCAAACGTTGTGCACGACTTTTATCTAAAAAAAAGCAAGCAGCCCGATTTTATTGACTATGACAATATTGTTGATACCGGCAACGATAAAGACCAACATGACCTACAAGATGATATTGAACGGCGGTCTTCCATCAAGCACCTGGAAACATTTATTAAGGATTTGCCTTCAACACAAAAAGCGGCGTTCCTTTTAAAAAAACGAGATGGCCTCAGCCATGAAGAAATTGCAGAAAAGCTTGGTATTTCTGAGCACTCATCCCGTGCTTATGTCAGCCGAACTGTGGCTCATTGCCGATTAATGTACGAAGAATGAAAACATGAGCAATATACCAATTAAAAATTCCAGCATTGTAGAACAAGCTGCATATTGGGCAACATGCCTAGATGACGGCGACCTAAATGCGCATGAAAGAGATGAGCTAGCACGCTGGTTGAATAAGTCGCCCGAGCATGTCAAAGAGCTACTCCTTGCTCAAGCCATTCTTGTTGACGCTGCTTATATAGACGCTGAAAAACAGATTTCTATTGAAACATTACTCGAACAACCAGAAGACAATATTGTCGACATTCACACAGCTACTAAAACCAAAAAGAATGAAAGCAACCACGCAAAACCAACCTTTTGGCGCCACTTTAACACACCAGCGCGAGCAGTCATGGCCTTGTGTGCTTGTCTTATAATTGCCATCCTATCCATGAGCATAATGCCTTCTCCTTCTGGCAAAGATAAAGGACTGTATACTACTGATATTGGTGAGCAACGCAGTTTTTCCCTGTCTGATGGCTCTGTAATACATCTCAACACTCAATCTGAGGTACGTGTCCAGTATGAAAAAAATGAGCGTGCAATATATCTCCTTAAGGGGGAAGCAATGTTTACTGTTGCTCATAATATAAACCGCCCCTTTAGAGTTCATGCAGGCCCCACTGTGGCTCAGGCTCTTGGCACAAGCTTCAATGTATACCTGAAAGACAGAGACACTGAAGTAGCGGTACTCGAAGGAACAGTAGCTGTCAGTAACGACCCTGAAAATACAGAAAGTGATACAAAAACAAGCCAGCAAACCACACCTCTTGCCACCCTTACAAAAGGGCAAAAAGCCTCTGTCACTTCAGACGGAACTGTTGTTACGACAATGGTCGCTGATGTACAAAAGATAGCATTTTGGAGACAGCGAAAGCTGGTTTTTGAAGACGCACCGGTTAGTGAAATCATTAGCGAGTTTAACCGCTATAATGAAATACAGATAATAATTGAAAATATAGGCCTGCAAGAACCACAATTCTCAGGTGTATTTGACGTAAATAACCCGAACGCCTTTATTAAAACCCTTGAAGTGTCAGGCGCCAATGTTAGGAGGCCTGCCGGACAGAAAAGAGTTATAATTAACTTCGCCGCCTTTAATTCAAATGGAACTGCACGCCGCAATATATAGCAAACATTAACCAGTCTACTATAGTAGTGAAACTGTATGAAAAACCATACATGGGTACAAAGTCTTTTTATTATAAAGTAAAGTCGCTAGAGTACCCTTAAAATATAATATATTCAGGGTGGGTTGCTGTGCAAAAAGGATGGGTAAAACTTCCATTCCTACTTTTACATCTGGTTATTTGGGGTACTGCCAGCGTTCAATCTTCAGACCAAATAAAGTGGACTGAAGAGAAGGTAGGCTATTACGCTGTAAAAGCTGATCAGGCAGCAAGCCAAAAGCATTGGTCAAAAGCAATTGAGTACGGTGAACATATGCTGAGAGGCAGTTCATTTCTGTATAAAGAAGATGATATTGAATATTTGAATCGCCTCAAAACACTGAATAGATATTACGACAAAGCTGGAAAGTTAGGAGAAGTTGCCGATAGAGTACAAAAAGCTTACGAGCTTTCCTATGCAACCTTAGGGCCTCGTCATCACATCTCTGAGTTAAGCCGCCTTTTATATTATAAATTGCTTATAGCCGAAAAGAATTACAGGACAGCAATCCCCCTTGTGCAAGAAAATATTAAAAACCTCTCCCTGAGCAAAGATGATGCTTTTCAAAGGCTCCATTATCTGGAGCAATTATTCTCACTTTATGGATTAACCGGTCAATTAGAAGAGGAAGCCCAAACAATTCTTAGGTTTTTAGCTCTTGATAGGCAGCTTGTAGCTAGTCCTTTGGAAGAAAACTTGCCTATCATTATCACTTTGGCCAAAAACTATTGTCAGCGCAAAAAAATTGCATTATTTCAAGAACTTATGCAAACTTATGGACTAGAATACGAGTGTGAGACCAAATAAATACTCAACCTCGCTGTCTCAAAATATCTCTCAACAACAAATTACATCAGTCGTTTACTGATCATGTCATCAAATGCCTTTGATGCAGCGATCAATGTTGGGCGAGTATACGGAAATGCTCCCGCATGGTCAAAGTTATGGCGCATCGCAGCATTACATTCAAAAATATAAGGCCTACCGTCCGGCAAAAGGGTGAAATCCACACCAAAAAAATCGAGCTTCATAACATCTTTCAATGCGTTAAAAGCGTTTAGCGCTGTTGCTCCAAGAAAAGCAGGCATATCAGCCAAAAAGCGTTTTTCCATATCCTGTAAAAACAGGTTTTTATCCATAACACTATATCGATCACCTGAATGGACATTCCACTCATTGTGCATCAAATGAGCGATCGGATAATATCGACCATCAATGCATAATATTCTGATTTTGTTATAAAGGCCCCGTTCGTCAGCATGATCATGCCACTGAATCCCGTAAAAATGGATGGATTTATGATTTTGATACAAATATTCAACAAGCTCATCAAAGGAACGCACCAACGCCATGCCACTGCCTGTGTGAGTAAATTGTGGCCGCATAATTATAGGCAATGTCAAACCTGCCCCTAAAATATTTTCTTGAGCTTGTACCTCAATTTTGTTGCGATCAATTGTCACTGCAATCGTTTTTGGGAATACAAGTGCATCCAAATCTTTTAAACGTTCATAATTACCTACACGAGAAGCGGCTATTACATGCTTGGGGTGGTTAATTACTGGGATATTGTTATATTTTTTTACCAAAACATCAATGGCTTGCAGGCTTTCTTTCATGCGATCTCCACATGAAACGGTATTTAATATCAAATCAATAGTGGGCAGCTTTTTTGTCTCCTGTATAGTTTCATCATAACCATTATGTTGAATACAATTATACCGCCTATCATCAAGAAGGCTGGATAGAGAGAAATGGCCCCGCTGTAAGCTTTCATGATAATAGCCCTTGCTACCTTTCTGGAGGCTATACTTTATATTTTTTAAGCTTCTAACTCGTAATATAGTTTTTCGGCCGCTATTCTGTTTACCAATAGGCACAAAAGGGTGTTGCTCAGCAATAATCCGCCTGCGTTCCTCTGCCATTGCCAGCATACCTAATTTGTATTCTAGTGCCGACATAGCTAACAAGCATCTATAATCCTCAGGTTCATGTTCTAATGCGCCCTTATAGGCCGCCATTGCTTCCTTAAACCTGCCTACCTTTACAAGCTTTTTTCCCTCAGCTACACACTCTTTAAATCCGACGGAAAGCTTGCCAGAGTTGACATCAGGCGCCAGCGTTGGCTCTGCATTGCTTTCTTCACTAACAAGCTCCTTTGAGCGGGACAATAGGAAGCCGAAGATACCTTTTTTAGCAGGAGAAAATGTTTCAAGATTTAAGTGATGACGAATTCGGTAAATCAAGCGATCACTTGTTTCTGTAAAGCCTGTGCGTCCATGCATAACCCGTTTATTATTCATCATAACGGCCTCTCCAGCGAGAAGCTTGAAATGAAATGCATTACTCGGTTCAGCTAATATTGCGTCAAGTTCCTTCAGGGCTTCACACGCGCTAGCATTTAACGTACTGCCATCTCGCTCCATAACATGGCTCAATTGCTCACGATAATATCGTATTTCATAATAGGTGTTTTTTGTTTTACCAATAGTGCCCTTGGTATCTAAAATGGCATGTATATTTCTACCAAAATTAAATTGGCTTTCCTCAAGGACGCTGCGGCTTTTAGTACTAAGCCTACTTATCACTGTGTCCACAGGGACTAGAAAAGTCTCCCCGCCGTTCGTATCATGCTGTTCACACTGAAATGTAACAAGGTCATGCGGATTTGGCATATAGCTTGAGTCAGTATGCGCGGGCAGAGCCAAATGTGTCCTGCTATATGCAGTAACCACACGATCACGGTTTGCTTGATCCGGATTTATGCGTACTTTTGTAAAGGAAACTGGTTTTTTATTGCTCGAATTTGTCTCTACCGCCAACCGCTCCACAATTGAAATCAAGGGTAAAGCCTCATGATTTAAGGGGAAGCCCGTTAACCGAATGAAATACGGAAATGTGACAAGTGATTTTAAAATTTGTTGCGTCAAGCGTTCCGGTAACACGCCAGAATTCCATGACAGATACTCTATATCTAAAATGGGGTATTGCACTCAGCCCCGCCCTTATGCCCGCCTAACTATTACAGCAAGCTATCCCCCATATGTACAAAAATCAATCATACACAGCAGCATAGTCACACAAGCGTTTGCTATCTATGTCTGAATAGTAATATGGAGTGTGTCCCGAAGCGCGAGTATTTTTTCAACTTGTAAAAAGTCACTGCGGGAATCAACGTCAATTGCAGCTTCTGCAAATGGCAGCCTAATAGCACGCGCATCAACGCCAAGCCTGTTAGAAGCACGCTCAAAGGCTTCATCAACAGTACACCGTTTACAAATAAGCGCGGCAAGGTTAGACCACCCAAACGCCGAGAATAGCTTCCACGGCTTTTTTCTTTCTTTTTCAATACTTTGCCAAAACCTTATCGCTTTAAAAGAGGTAGGTCCCATGAAAGCAAAAAGATTAGCCCCGGATAACTTAGACCCCTTAAATGGTAAATAAGTACGTTTTGACTGGGGGTGTTCCCGGTCCAGATACTTTTTCTCGACCAAACCAACAGCCATATCACTTTTGAGCCACAAAGCTTTTTGGCAAAACTCATCAACCATTGCCGGGGTTAAAAGCGCATGATCCGCTGTAGTAACCAGATAAGGCCACATATCATCTGCAGCCTGTAACGCGCTTGTCAAACTCTCACAAATAGATTTGGCACATGGCACAACTTTAATATCAATTGTGCCAGAGTATTCTTTCAACTCTGGGCAGCTTTCATAGAGTGAGACTGGACAATCAAAAACAATAACAATGCGTTTAATGTATGGCGATTGACGGAGCGCGCCAACTACACGCGAGATCATTGCTTGGCCATAAATAGGCACTAAAGCTTTGTACTGATGTCCAAAAACTGATGCAACGGGGTCATTGTTACAACGTGTACCGGCTAAAATGACTGCAGTGAAGGGAGATGTTACCTGCTTAAGCTCTGGAGAAACTGTTGGAAGATAATCTACCACAGATGTGGCGTAATCAAATGGCCTGACTTCACACTCGTTCATTACTAACCCTTTTATAGAATAGGCTCGAGGATGTTGTCATTGCCTTTCATGCCCCCACACGATTAGCTAATCCCCTTGTCCATCTCTGCTCTATAACCCAGAACAGCGACCCTCACCTATTCATCAATACTCTACAAATGTTAGCAAAGCAATCACCACAAAGAATAGGAAATAATGCAAGTCATTAGTGATTTAGTGTTTTTTGAACAAATGAATACATTAATACCAGCCATAACGCAGCAATACCCCAACCTGCTATAACATCCGTAGGCCAGTGTACCCCAAGGTAAACACGACTAAACCCAATCAAGCCAACCAATAGGCAAGCAATTGTAAAATATACATTTTTACCTTTGTATTTAGCGCTTAAAATCATCGCTATAACAAAATAAACAACAGCAGACCTTAAAGCATGGCCGCTGGGGAAACTTGCACTACTGGCATGAGCCAAATGCTCAATAATATTGGGCCTGTCTCTGCCAAAAATTACTTTTAATAATGGTGCAAGGATAAAAACACCTACATAAACTGCCAAAACTGCCTTTGCAGACCTTTTTTCGCCTCGCCAATAAAGCCAAGCAACAGAGAGCAAAGCCAATGGTATCAAAGTAAGAGACCCACCTATGTTGGTGATAAAAATCATTATAGCCGGCAGTATTGCAGGACCAATAGGTACAGCAGATTCATGACCCACAGTCACCTCACCTCGCATAGCCACAAGGATATCAGTATCAAATGAACTTAAATATCCAGAGAATGTCAAAAAGCTCCATAATATCAAAGCAAGAAGCAATATGATTACTAACAAAGTCTTCTTATTTAGGAGCATGACATACTTTCATGTTTCATAGTTTCAGTTTGATTGTTTTAGATAATTAGGGGCTTTTATAAACATAAATATGTTAGGCGGAAAAAGATATTTCCTGATTTGCTCTTGCACCACCTGATAGCGGTCTGTTGCTATAATATCAACACCCTGATTATATAGCTCAACATAACCATCTTCATCACTGGACAGCATAAACTGGCTATCCAAGGAGATGCCCTCCTGCCCTAGTGTTCCCATGATCACACGCCATCCTTCCATATGAACTTGGCGGTAAAACTCAGAAGAAAGCCTCTTTAGACCAGTCCATGCAATAATTAAGTGAGAAGGAATACCACTATTTTTAACAGCTTCTATATCTTGCTCATTTGACATGCTAATCGTCAAAGGCATATTGGGTGCAATTTCATGATAAGCTTGCGCCTGTTTTACACTGTACGTTATTGCAACCACATAATCTTGCACACCTGCATCCATTACTTCTGCCGCAACATTAGTAAACGAAACGCCCCGCTTTATATCAAGTGTTAGGACAGCCCTGTTTTTTGTCCATAACAATGCCTGCTTTAGAGTTGGCACTTTGTATTTGGTAACCATTCCAGTTTCATCACGGAGATAGAGCCGCTTAATATCATCAACTTTTAATGATGCAAGCTTTCCAGTTCCCGTTGTTGTCCGGTCAAGACTATCATCGTGCATTAAAATCAATGTGCCATCTGAGAGCTGGGCAACATCAACTTCCATCAGACCAGGGCCATATTTCAGTGCATGGTCCATCGTTTCTATAGCATTTTCAGGAAAGCCGGGCACAGGTCCACCACGATGATGGCTTACAAGAGGGATGCGCGCAGGGTGCCATTTAAAAAAGTCTGCCAGCCTGCCCGGCTGAATATGTAATTCATACTGAGGAGTTGAAACATTGTCCGCGGGAGCAATTGCAAAGCAATTCGTGCCTATTGAAATATATAAAGAAATTAAGATACTGAGCATTCTAATCATTTTATACCTTTCATAGCTTGACGCCCGGATTTCACCCCATACAGTTACAGTATACAGTAAGGTCAGGTGCAGGTGTATGACATTAAATAGCTTAAACAAAAAATATGACATCCAAGACTTGCTCAAAATCATGGCACAATTACGCAGTCCTGATGAAGGCTGCCCTTGGGATATTGAGCAAACATTTGAAACCATAGCCCCCTACACGATTGAAGAGGCCTATGAAGTGGATGATGCAATTCGCAAAAAAGATATGCCAGCCCTAAACGATGAATTGGGTGATCTATTGTTACAGGTTGTCTTTCATAGCCAAATCGCAGCAGAAAAGAATCTTTTTAACTTTGACAATGTGGTCTCTGCCATCTGTGACAAAATGATCAGAAGACACCCCCATGTCTTTGCAGATGCTCATTACCGCAGCGCAGAAGAACAAACCAGCGCTTGGGAAGCACAAAAAGCCGTTGAACGCAGCACCAAGGCTGATCACGTACCATCTGCCCTGGATGGGGTACCTACAAACCTTCCTGCCCTCCTAAGGGCATTCAAGCTACAAAAGCGAGCGGCCAGAGTTGGGTTCGATTGGCCTGAAACCATTCAAGTGCTTGATAAAATTCAGGAAGAGTCTATCGAACTTGTTGAGGAGTACCAAAAAGGTACTAACCGCGCCGCCTTAAAAGAAGAATTTGGAGATCTGCTTTTTGTCATGGCGAATTTAGGTCGACACATGAAGCTTGACCCAGAAGAATGCCTTCGCAGTGCAAATATAAAGTTTGAAAGGCGCTTCAAAGAAGTCGAATCCAAACTCCAAGAAAAAGGCATAAAACCAGAAAATTCAAACTTAGCTGAAATGGACGCCTTATGGAATATCGTTAAAGCTGAAGAAAAACAAGATGTTATAGCCGAAAATTAATCTTATATATTATGTTTTGAGTATTTACTCCAAACAACTGGGTCAACTGAAAAGCGATAGTAAATACCATCTTCCATATGCTTTTCTTCAAGTATTTTAGTATTGGCGTGTAGCCACGCTTGCTTACTACCGTCACTATAAGAAACAGTGATTTCACCGCGATAATCTTGCTCACCCAATAAAGTATCAATTGTTTTGATAAGGGTATCGCAGCCCTCACCTGTAAGGCCAGATAAAACAACGGAGCGCTCTGTTCTACTTGCAATACCCCTTAAGGTATCAGCTCGTTCTTCAGGCACCATGTCAATTTTATTGTAAACATCAAGTATTGGCGCACCATCATCTTCCTGATTGATATCAATACCTAACTCTGCCAATACCTCCAGTACATCCTGCTTTTGCACTTCACTATCTTTATGGGCTGCATCTCTAACATGTAATATAATATCAGCTTCAAGCACTTCCTCGAGAGTTGCTCTAAAGGCAGCAACAAGCATCGTCGGTAGTTCCGATATAAAGCCAACCGTGTCTGACAAAATAACTTTTCTGGTACTTGGTAGTTCAATAGCACGCAGTGTAGGGTCCAGTGTAGCAAAAAGCATGTCTTCCGCTAATACATCAGCCTTTGTTAACTGATTGAAAAGCGTAGATTTTCCAGCGTTTGTATAGCCCACCAGCGCTATCACTGAATAGGGTGTCTTTTGGCGCCGCGCACGGTGCAATGTACGCGTTCTTGTAACGCTCTCAAGTTGCTTACGAATACGACTAATGCGATCAGAAATTATTCTTCGGTCAGATTCGATCTGGGTTTCACCAGGTCCGCCCATAAAGCCAGAACCGCCTCGTTGTCTCTCAAGGTGGGTCCAAGAACGTACCAACCGGCTTTTCTGGTAGGTTAAATGGGCAAGCTCCACCTGTAGCTCACCCTCTTTCGTGCTAGCCCGAGCACCAAAAATCTCTAAAATGAGCGCCGTTCGGTCAATAACCTTTACCTTTAAAGTACGCTCAAGATTTCGTTGTTGTCCGGGACTTAGCTCACAGTCAAAAACGACAAGGTCAATTTCCTGATCTTCCGTAAACTGCTTTAATTCTAGAAGTTTTCCTTCACCAAGAAACGTTTTAGGCTTGATAGCTCTAAGGGGAATACATTCACCACCAACAATCTCGACATCGATTGCTTCAGCAAGCCCCATAGCTTCCTCTAGGCGCGCCTCAGGGCTACGCACAAGCCTGACACTGCTATACGAATCAGATAGATAAGGGTGAACAACAAAAACCCGCTGGCGGATATTATCCTGCAGGTATCCATGACCATCAGCAGACCAGCCATCACCCGGCTGGACCGCCGGACCTGAGTGGTCAGTGCGATCTTCCAATTCTATTCCTCGAGGCCTTCTTTTTCAGGCTCAAATAATTGCACAGGGCCCGCAGGCATCACTGTTGAAATTGCATGCTTGTAAACAAGCTGTGACTGCCCATCACGGCGCAGTAGCACACAAAAATTATCAAACCAGGTAATAACACCCTGTAATTTTACACCATTAACAAGAAAAACTGTTACTGGTGTTTTTGTTTTGCGAACGGCATTTAAAAAGACGTCCTGTAGGTTTTGATTTTTATCTGACATCGACTGTTCGTACTTTTCTATTTTTTCTATTTACTATTATTATATAGGCCAATTTTCGGCCCTTTTCATGCACCAAGCCATAGTGAAACCAGTTTACCCGTCTCGTGGCACATGTATGCACTATATGTCAGAGGTTCAGGCCTTTGGTCAACATGCTTTTATCTTTATCCACGCCAAAGTGCACGTGAAAATAGCGCTAAGAAGATAGATGCTTCAATACGGCCTATAAGCATAAGGACACAAAGCGTAATGTAATCACTGTTTTGCAAGCCAGCATAACCAGGGAAATATGGGTCTGTTAGAGAAACTAAAGGCCCAGAAAGTGTCATGGCAGAAAAGGCCATTGAGAGGGCATCCTGAAAATGAACGCCAAAAATAGCTAACACTAACGCGCCTATCGCCATAACAAGTATGAAACTTCCAAGTAACAACCAAACGGCCTCTACGTCATTTTTTCGTATATTAACGCCCTGAAAATGTAATCCTGCAACAGCATGTGGGTGCGCGAGCCTTTCAAGCTCTGCCTTGCCGGTTTTGTAAATAACGAGTGAACGAAGCTGCTTTAAACCGCCTGTCGTGCTTATTGTTGCACCACCTATACTCGCCATAATCATTAGAATTATGGCAAGGGTAAGCGGCGTGGATGTTTTATCAAGCATACCTTCCGGGCTTATTCCTGATGTTGCTGCTGCTGAAATAATCGAAAATATGCTATTCCATATAAATTGTGCGTTAAACCCACCATCAATAAACACCACAAGAATAATAGCCGTGACTATCCCGATCAGGAAAAGTCTGTATTCATAGTCATACCCAGCTTGGAACGATCGCTTTTTAAAGCGCATATAATGCAAGTCCCAGTTAGCAATGCTAATCATGAAAAAGACCGCAATAATAAGCTGAGGCCCCATATGGTTGAGCGCGTCTCCATAAGTTGATGTAAGGCCCGTTGTGCTTATGGTTGCCATTGCCATTTGTATGCAGTCCATAAAACTGCCTGCTCCGGCAAACCACAAAAGCACGGCACACGCTGCCGTTATCATCATGTATACGGGGTATAAAGCCTTTGTTGTTGCCTTAAGCCGAGCATACCCTACTTCACTATCTCCAAATGGCATTGGCGATACATGTAACTGTAACCCCCCAATATTCATGGCTGACATTATGGAAAGAGCCAAGCAAATAGCAAGATAACCACCAGCCCATGCCGCCATGGCCCGCCACAAGACAATCGCGTCATGATCCTCAAGCATAGTACCATAAGCACTTGTGCCTGATGTGGTGATTAACGACATGCCTTCAAACAGTGCGGGTAAAGCACCCTCGTCTGGAAAAAGAAAGAAAAACGGTAATCCACTAGCCACAGCCATGGCCGTAATGCCAAACACAGGTAAAAGAACAGTCAACTTACGTACACGCGCTTTCTCTGTCCCTCTAAACCCAAGGAACAGCGAGCCTCCTATCAGCCCAATTGCTAGAACAGAGGAAAAGAGGCTCTGGAAAGACGCTTTCTCACCAATAAGTACCGCATAAAAAAGCGGTGCTAGTTGCAGGCAGCCTATTGTTAGAAGCCAGCACCCCATAAGGTAATAGAGCCGTGGTTTCCACATCAAAGATTCCTAGAAAATATCTGCGCGAGCAGAAAATAGCTGTTCTACTTTTTTAACGGCATCTCTTGTTGAGAGCATCACAACTCTGTCGCCGCTCGTTAGAACTGTTTCAGAGTCAGGGACAAGGGTTTCGTCATCCCGCACAATCATGCCAAATTTCACCTCACCGTGCAGGCGAAGCTCACCCAAGGCCTTACCAACAGCTCCTGATCCTTCCAGCACTTCGGCTTCAATAATTTCAGCCTGCCCGTCAAACAGACTGTAAAGATCGCGAATACGCCCGCGCCTGATATGCCGTACAATAGATGAAACAGTCGTTTCTCGCGGGTCCAAGGATACATCAATGCCAATGGAACCAACCAGCTCACCGTAGATAGGGTTATTCATCAAAGTAATAGCTTTCACACAGCCAAGCTGCTTAGCGAGAAGTGAGGAAAGAATATTAACTTCATCATCATCCGCCACAGACACTATTGTATCTGTTTCGGATATGTTTGCTTCTGTCAAAATTTCACGGTCAAGCGCATCACCGTTGATAACAACTGTGTGCTGCAATCTTTCTGCCAGCCAATTGGCGCGCTCTACATTCTGCTCAATAATCTTGATATTTGTTGCGCTTTTGCTTTTTTCAAGCAACTTGGCGAGCGAATAACCAATATTTCCGCCTCCAACAATAACAATACGGTGCGCGGCGTCTTCTTCATGCCCAAACACAGCCATTGCACGTTCTGTCGTACTGGCTTCTACCGCAATGTATATTGTGTCACCAACCTGAAGCTGGTCGTCACTGCGCGGCACAAAAAGTTTATTGTTTCGGTAAACAGCCATGACAATTGTTTGCAGTTTGGGGAATAGCTCTGTTAATTGCCGCAGCGGGGTATCAACAACCGGGCAATCTTCATCCAGTGTTAGGCCAATCATCCTAACCTTCCCATCAATAAACGGGATCATATTAAAAGCGCCTGGCACTTCTAATCTACGCAGTAAGGCCTGTGCAACTTCAAGCTCAGGCGAGATAATCACATCGATCGGCATGTTATCACGTGAAAAAAGATCACGCCAACCCGGCTTCAAGTAGGCCTGATTTCTAATTCGAGCAACCTTTGTTGGTACACTAAAAAGCGAATGGGCCACTTGGCAGGCAACCATATTCACTTCATCGGACTGTGTAACAGCAATCAAAAGGTCTGCATCAGCCGCCGCCGCTTTATTCAGCATGTCAGGGTCGGAGGCATAGCCAACGATAGCTTTAACATCCAAAGAATCGCTGATTTTTCTAATCAGTTCCCTTGACGTATCAATGACAGTCACATCATTATTCTGGCCAGCCAAGTGTTTAGCTATATTAAAGCCAACCTGACCCGCACCACAGACAATTACTTTCATAAATTTACCGCATTATTATATCAGAATTACTTACTCTATAGAATCTGACAGTTTTCCACTGGAAATACCGAGCGACTTAAGCTTTCGGTGTAACGCAGAACGTTCCATGCCAATAAAAGCAGCAGTCCGTGAAATATTTCCACTAAACCTGTTAATCTGAATTTTCAGATATTCCCTTTCGAACGCCTCCCTTGCCTCTCTTAAGGGTGTGCTCATAATGGCGTTATCACCGTCTGAGTGCAACAACTCGTTTGAGTCCATGCGAATTTCAGCTGGCAAAAGGCTGGCCGATATCTCGCCGTCAATATCATCTGACCCCATAATGACCACGCGTTCCATTATGTTTTTCAACTGCCGAACATTGCCGGGCCAATCATATGCTTGCAGAGCAGCAACAGCATCATCTGCCAGCTTTAATGTATGCCGGCCTGCTGCACTTGATAAACTATCCAGAAAGTTCTGCGCTAACACGGGTATGTCTTCCCGCCGATCAGAAAGCGCCGCCATCTTCAGGGGTACAACATTCAAACGGTGATACAAGTCCTCCCTAAAGCGCCCTTCTGAAATTTCTAAAAGAAGGTTTTTGCTCGTGGCTGATATAACGCGTACATCAACCTTAACACCGGTATTACCACCAACACGTTCAAAAGCTTGGTCAGTTAAAACCCGCAAAATCTTTGCCTGTGTAGGCAAAGGCATATCCCCGACTTCGTCAATAAACAACGTGCCGCCGTGGGCGCGCTCAAAAAGGCCGGTTTTTACAACACCGCCATTTTGCTCAACACCAAACAGTTCCTGTTCCATTCTGTGTGGCTCCATAGCCGCTGCATTTACCACAACAAACGAACTGGTGTTTCTGTGTGAACGAGCATGGATTTGACGGGCAGCAACCTCTTTACCTGATCCGGAAGGGCCACTAATTAAGATGCGGCTATTCGTTCCAGCGACCTTTTCGATGCTTTGCCTCAGCGTATTTATAGCAGCAGACTTGCCTGTAATATCAATCGTGATTGCCGCCCGACGCCTCAAGTCTTCGTTTTCGCGGCGCAAGCGCTCAGCCTCTGTTGCACGCTGAACCGTCAATAAAAGGTGCTCAGCCTCAAAAGGTTTCTCTAGAAAATCGTACGCGCCCTTTTTAATAGCAGCCACAGCTGTCTCAATATTGCCATGACCTGAAATCACAACAACAGGCAGATCTTTATGTCTTGATTTAACAAGTTCAAGAATTTCAAGCCCGTCAAGCTTGCTACCTTGTAGCCAAATATCCAAAATCATTAAGGATGGCAGCCTCGCCTCAATTTCAGCAAGCCCGCTATCACTGTCATGGGCACAGCGTGTTGCATAACCTTCATCTTCAAGGATTCCTGAAACTAGTTCCCTAATATCGGCTTCATCATCAACAATGAGTATATCCAGAGCCATATTTGGCACTCTCCCACTTTATTGGACAGCAGTTGCTGCCTCATCTGCATTTTTTGTAGTTGCGCGTATTGCCCGTTTTTGAAGGGCGCTGTGTGAAAACATGAGAACGGCGCGTGCACCGATTGGGCTTCTATCCACAATCCGCACTGTGCCACCGTGTTCTTCCATAATTCGTCGAACGATAGCAAGTCCAAGACCCGTACCTTTAGAGCGTGTTGTTACATAAGGCTCCATCAATCTATCTTTTTGGTCTTGAGGGAGGCCAAGCCCGTTATCCTCAACATTTATGACCGTCCGGTCCGCATCCTGCTTAGCTGTCAAGCGCACAAAACCTGGTTCAATAGTATCTGCACCAGATTGCTCGTCACGTTCAATCCGTGCAGTTACAGACTCAACCGCATTCTTTAAAATATTTGTTAGGGCCTGCCCTACAAGACGACCATCACATAAAATCGTACCGACAGATGTTTCAAAGGTAGCTGTAAACTGAACCTTAGGTGTAGCAACGTCCTGAAGAAAAACAGACTGTTTTATAACATCTTTAATATCTGTATCTTTAAAAAGTGGCGCTGGCATGCGTGCAAAGGATGAAAATTCATCCACCATTCTACGTAAATCACCAACCTGACGAATAATAGTATCTGTGCATTGGCTAAAAATGCCTGAATCGCTCTCGATCTGTTTTAGATATTTTCGCTTTAGTCGCTCTGCAGATAATTGAATTGGTGTCAGGGGGTTTTTAATTTCATGAGCTATTCGTCTTGCAACATCAGCCCATGCTGCCGTTCGTTGATCAGCCAATTGTTCTGTAAGGTCATCAAAGGTTACAACATAACCTTTGATAGCATTATCATCTTCACGTTCCACAAATGCACGCACCATAAGAATGCGAATTTCGCCTTTAACCTCAAGTTGAATTTGCCCTTTAGCTTCACCGATGCCTGATTCTTCCGACTGTCTTAATATCTCTGAGAAAGCAGGAACAACCTCTTCAAGTCGGTTTGTGACCAGATCGTCATACTCAATCCCCAGCAAGTTTATAGCTGACCGGTTTGGTAGAAAGATTGTGCCGTCTTGTTGAAGACCAATCACACCAGCGGATACACCCTCCAGAACTTCCTCAAGAAAACGCCTTCGTTGATCCAGTTCCGCATTAGCGGCAATCAAATCACGCTGGTGCCGGGCTAACTGGTCTGTCATTCGGTTAAACGCACGGCTAAGAGTGCCCACCTCATCGCTTGTAGGCACACTTGGCACGCGCACATCCAAATCACCTTGGCCAACGCGCTCAGCAGCATCCACAAGGTTTGATAGCGGTGTTACGAGCCTGCTGGAAAACCATAGTCCTAACCAGATAGCCGCTAGAAGAATGAGCAATGCAATAATAATAAATACAACATTGAACTGTAGCTGAATATCACTGCGCTGACCTTCAAGGTTTTCGTAATCTGCAACCGCGGACTGTGTTGCACTTAAGTATCCCAACACGTTGGGGCTCAAATCTCGTGAAATATAAAGATATGTAGGCTGAAAGTATGCCGACAATCGAATAATGCCAATTACCGAATTGTTCTGCGCATCAGACATCACAACACTTTGACCTGACCTTACGCGGTCAATAATAGCATTATCAAGCTGTGGCGTTCTGAGTTCCAGCCTATCGCTTGCTCTTGCCAGTACCTCACCTGCCCCGTCTTTATCTTCAATCACCATAATTTCGTTAAGCAAACGGGTTGTTAAGGCTGTATCTGCAACACGCTGCAATGCAAGTTGGTCGCGCTGTTGAAAGCTATTTAGTCGGCTATAAGCCTGTGCAATGGCCAGCATATCCTTTTCAATATTTGCTCTATGCTCAAGCATGTATGTTTCAGCGACTTCAAGCGAATTATTGAGAGTGAATCTGATTTTTTCGCTAAACCATGACTGAATACCAAATTCCAGAAAGAGAGCTGAAAATACAGTCATGATAATGGGAGGAACAATCGCGATCGCAATGAAAAAACCAGTTACTTTCGTGTGTAACCGTGAGCCAGCAGCCATACCTTTTCGGGAGAGCCATATCCTTACAAACCAGCGCCCAATAGCCACACCAAGGGCTAATAGAAGCGCCAAGTTTATCCCAAGAAATGCACGCATCGTACGCCCAGATGTAACATCAAACGGCGCTGATTTCTGCGACATGGCAATATAAGTAGCAATAGCCGAGACAACGGCTAAAATAGCAAGTACCAGCTCAATACGCCCAGCAAGCTTTAAACGCCTAGCCCATAGAATAAAGCGAACCCATTTGCGGTTTGGTAGCTTAGGTACCCCGCTCATCATACTGCGCTTAGATGGTTTCTGTGCCTTTGTCATTGCGCATATGATGCACATTTACAACAATTGTTCCAGATATATCACACATGAATCTGGAGAAAATGTTGCTAATTTGCTTTTATAGGCACCGATATCTCTAATTCGCGTATTTTTTTTCTCAGCGTATTGCGGTTTAAGCCCAGCATTTCTGATGCTTTCACTTGATTACCGTTCGTAACCGTCAGCACTTTTTGAATAAGGGGGCGTTCTATTTCACGCAAAATACGCTGATGAAGACCGGGCGGCGGCAGTCCATCTTCGTGATAATCAAAATATTGGTCAAGATGCTGCCGTACAGTTTGCGATAGATTACCACCTGTAACATTGGCCATAATACTCATAGGCCCACCAGCAAGCTCTGAGGTAGACCTGTCAAACTCCTCCTTAACAGCATCGCCAGATATCTGATTGCCCGGGTGAAGCGCGCAAATACGATTCAAAAGGTTCTCAAGTTCGCGCACGTTACCGGGCCAGTCAAAAGAGCAAAGAACCTTTTTGGCACTTTCAGTCAGTATCTTATAAGGCAAGCCAGCTTCCGCAGCTTTTTCAAGGAAATGCTCAGCAAGCGCTGGCACGTCCTCTGTCCGGTCACGCAGCGGCGGAATATTCAAGGGAACAACATTTAACCGAAAGAATAGATCTTCCCTAAAATCACCACTTTTAACCATGTTTCGTAAATTTTTATTGGTAGCCGCAATAATCCGCACATTTGATTTAATATTAACTTGCCCACCAACTGTCCGGTACTCGCCTTCCTGCAAAACCCGTAATAACCGTGTTTGTGCCTCAAGGGGCATATCGCCAATTTCATCCAGAAATAAAGTCCCCCCCTTAGCTTGACCAAAGCGACCAAGCGTGCGGGTTTCGGCGCCGGTAAAAGCCCCTCTTTCATGGCCAAACAGCTCACTTTCAATAAGGTCTTTGGGGATAGCCGCCATGTTAACCGGTACAAAAGGGTTATCTTTACGGTTACTGTGCGTATGAACTGCCCGAGCAACAAGCTCTTTACCAGTACCACTTTCTCCGATGATAAGAACGGTAAGGTCAGTTTGCACAACACGTGCCATAGCTCTGTATATATCCTGCATCGCTGAAGACCGGCCAATCAGGATATTTTGGTCTGGCTCTTTGCGCACAACAGCAGGGGCAGCTACTTTCTTAAGTGCTTTCTTAACAACAGATACTAACTCATCGATATCAAAAGGTTTTGGTAGATAATCAAATGCTCCAAGATTAGCGGCAGACATAGCTGTAGACAGTGTATTTTGGGCGCTCATAATAATAACAGGTAAGTCTGGTCGTTTCTCAAGCATACGCGGTAAAGCCTCAAGCCCGTTACCTCCCGGCATCAGCACATCAGATACAACCACGTCGCCTTGGCCTCCTGCGACCAGTCGTTCAAGCTCAGGCAAATCTTCCGCTTCAATGATTAGCCAACCTTCTTGCCGAAGGGCTTCCCCTACAACAACCCTAATAGCAAGGTCATCATCAGCCACAATGATGCTTGGTTTTTTACTGCTCATGTTTAAAGTCCTCATAGAGCGCTAATTGGACCTTAAATACGGCCCCCCCTTGCGGATGGTTATCGCACACAACCGTGCCCCCCATTTCGCTAACAAATCTGGCAACAAGTGCCAGCCCCAAACCCGTTCCACCGTCTTTTCCACTCACAAAGGGATCAAACAAGTGCCCTTTTAAATGTTCCGGAATCCCGGGGCCATTATCCCTTACAGTAACTTCAATAGGCAACCGACGCTTTCTACCCTGCGCACCACGCAACCAAATACCATGGCGATACGCTGTTGTGACGGTAATCTGGGCACCCGGCCCTGATGCCTCGATTGCATTTTTGATAAGGTTTAAAAAAACCTGAATAAGCCGGTCGTAATGGCCGTAAACACCCGGTAAGGAAGGGTCAAACCGCGGCATAAATGAAGCTTGCGCACCAAATCCTGCAACTGCCACATTCAGTACATGATCTAATACTTCGTGAATATTAACAGACTCATGCAATTTTTCCGTTGGGTTTGTAAAAGTCTCAAGTTCATCCACCAGAGCCTTGATACGGTCCACTTCCTTACAAATTAATTCTGTTAACCTGGCGTGTTTATCATCAATAGCGCGCCCCATAAGCTGCGCTGCACCGCGAATACCCGATAAAGGATTTTTAATCTCATGCGCTAGCATTGAAGCAAGGCCACTTACAGACCGAGCCGCCGCTTCCATCTCATTACGCTTCTCCAGAAATGCAGAAATACGACGCGGCTGCACAGTGAGCAAAATATCCTCCCCTTCACCAAAAGGGTGCGCATGTAAGTCTACCAGTTCAATATCACCGATTGGAGGCAAACACGACACATCATAGCTATTAAGGGGGCTAAAATCACGGCGAGAGCGCTGAACAAGGTCTTTTACAGCATAGCCAATACCACGCAGGTTATCGATATCTAGCCCAATCATAGACTCGCGGCTTTGTTCAAAAACCGCTTCACTATGCGCAAAAACATTTATAACTTTATCATCTGGTCCGATTAGAACAATTGCCTGATAGAGGCTATGCAGCACTTCAATTGCCAATTCAGGTGTGTCGGCTTTTTTTATAGTAGACTTTTTGGGGAAAATAGCCACTGGCGCTAAGCTGCCATTTGGTCACAAAGTGGCAGATAAAACTCTTTCAAAGCCTCTTTAACCTCAGCAGGATTTTCTAAACGGTTAACATAATTTCTAAACTCGGCAGAACCATGCAGGCCTTTTGTATACCAGCCCATATGCTTCCGTGCCATTTTTATACCCGTCTCAACACCGTGATGGTGCAACATCTCGTCGTAGTGGCCCAAAACAACGCCCAATTGGTCAGCTAGTTCTGGTTCAGGTAAGTGATTGCCAGAACGCAAATATTCAATAACCTGTGCTAGAAACCAAGGTTTGCCATATGTACCGCGACCAATCATAACACCGTCAGCACCAGAATCAGCGAGTGCCTGCTCCACATCATCTAAAGTGTTAATATCACCGTTTACAATAACCGGCACCTTTACAGCGTCCTTAACCCAGCCAACTTTTTTCCAGTCTGCATGGCCCCTGTACATTTGGCAGCGCGTACGGCCGTGTACAACAATCATTTTCACGCCAGCCTGCTCAGCAATTTTAGCAAGCTCAGGCGCGTTAATGCTGTCATCATCCCACCCCAGCCGCATTTTAAGCGTAACAGGCAGCGCAACAGCATTAACTGTCGCATGGATAAGTTCGCCTGCCGTATCAAGATCCCGCATTAGACTAGAGCCCGCATGGCCATTCACCACCTTTTTAACCGGACAGCCCATATTGATATCAATGATGGCCGCCCCCCTATCTTCATTCAGTTTGGCCGCCTCAGCCATTTTAGCGCCTTCGCACCCAGCCAGTTGCACGGACATCGGAAACTCTTCTGCGCAATTTGTCGACATTTTTCGACATTTACGCGACGCTCGTATCATAGCTTCTGATGCTATCATTTCTGATACAACAAGCCCTGCCCCATAACTTTTTACAAGACGCCGAAACGGCATATCTGTTACACCACACATGGGCGCGAGCAATACTGGGTCTTTGATTTCTACTGGACCAATGCTAAGAGCCATACTGAATATCCAACAAACATTAAACTGCTTAATAATTAGGCACTGCTTATGCCAGATAAGAAACAAAAAAGCCAGACCCTGTTTTCACATGAGAAACGAACAAATATGGCCTATATTATTGTTGCTGCAGGCAAAGGACAGCGTGCTGGCACAGTTGTGCCAAAACAATACTGCCTAATTGCAGGAAAAATGCTTTTAACCCATACAGTCAAAGCCTTACGCCAAGCGAACCCAGATGCTTTATTCGTAGTTGTGATTAATGAAGATGATCACGACCTTGCAACAAAGGCACTCGCAGGAGCTAAGAACATTATAACTGTTACTGGCGGTGCAACCAGACAAGAAAGTGTCTATGCGGGTTTAACTGCCCTAAAAGCTGAGGCCCCCGAATTTGTATTTGTTCACGATGCAGCTAGGCCCTTTGTTTCAAGCGTACTTATCGTAAATATCGAAAGCGATCTTCAAAAGGGCGCTGATGCGGTTATCCCTGCTCTGGCTATAACAGACACACTAAAACGAGCCACTAACGGTATGATCACAGACACAATTGACCGAGCAGGTCTTTATGCTGTGCAAACACCCCAAGCATTTAACTATAGCAAGCTACTTTCAGCCCATGAAACAGCACCACATAATGATTTTACAGACGATGCTGCCGTTTTTGAGTATGCTGGTGGCACAATTCATATCTGTGCAGGCGATGAAGGAAATTTCAAAGTGACCCATCCGGCAGACTTTGCCAAAGCTGAAGCACAGATGATGCTAGCCTGTAGTGATATTCGTGTTGGGCACGGTTTTGATGTTCATGCGTTTGAAACCGGGGATCACGTTACCCTCTGCGGTGTTGATGTTCCTTTCACTAAAAAGCTAAAAGGACACTCTGATGCAGATGTTGGGTTACACGCTTTAACAGATGCCATTCTTTCTGCCATTGCAGCAGGTGATATTGGCACACACTTCCCACCCTCAGATGAAAAATGGCGCGGGGTTGAAAGCCATGTGTTTTTAGCTCATGCCGCACAGCTGGTTGCAAAAAAGCAAGGTATTGTAAGCCATATAACGGTTTTATTAATCTGTGAGCAGCCTAAAATTGGCCCTCATGTTCAAGCGATGCGACAAGCAATAGCTGGCATTTTAAGCATATCTATAGACCGTGTAAGCGTGCAGGCTACCACAACAGAAAAACTGGGCTTTACAGGCCGCAAAGAAGGTATTGCTGCAGAAGCAACCGCCACAATTCGCCTGCCTTTTGGGGTGCCCTATGAGTAAAAGGCCTATTTCTGACTGGAACGAACGATACCGGCATATAAGCTTTTGGTGGGCAACCGTTTTTGGTGCAGGGTTATTAAAGCCCGCGCCTGGAACATGGGGCTCGCTAGTTGCGGTGATAGCAGGATACTATCTTATCAACACTGGTATTTCATTTACCCTGTTATCCAGCTTGATTGTTGCCATTACAGTTCTTTCAGCTTTTGCCATTGACCATATTGAAAAGGTGTCTGGCATCCATGATGCCCCAGAAATTGTGATCGATGAGGTCGCAGGTCAGTGGATAGCCTTGCTACCGTTTTATTTTTTCACCCCTATGCTGTATGATTATATGGTGGCTTTCTTACTGTTCCGACTATTTGATATTTGGAAACCTTGGCCTATTGGGCTGATCGACCGCAAGGTCACTGGTGGTTGTGGGGTGATGGTCGATGATCTTGTCGCAGGCCTGTTTGCAGCAGTCGTTATCTTAGCTGGGCACGTTTTATTATTCTAATTTACCTTGCATAAGATGATAGCTGCCCCATACACTTAGTGCATGGATTTTGATAAAGACATAATCACGCTAGCAACAAGCCTTCTTGAGGCGGCGCGGCAACGATCCTTGCAGATCGTGACGGCAGAATCATGCACAGGCGGCTTGGTTTCAAGCGCCCTAACAAGCATATCTGGCTCATCCGATGTATTTGACAGAGGTTTTGTTACCTATACAAATGAAGCAAAACACCAGATGCTGGATGTAAGCACCAATTCTCTTGAAAAATACGGTGCGGTTTCTGAGGCCGTTGCCAAAGAAATGGCGTACGGCGCCCTTGTCAATTCTATGGCGGATATTGCCGTCTCTATTACAGGCATTGCCGGCCCCACTGGTGGCAGCGAAGAAAAACCCGTTGGCACCGTTTACTTTGGGCTTTGTTTTATGGGTGATGCGCCCCAGTGCTTTAAAAAGAGCTTTGAGAATGCTGATAGAAATGAAGTACGGCGCCTAAGCATTATATATGCTTTATCAATCATGCTGGAAATGATCGCGTCTTAATCTGTTCCGTATAAAACTTGAGCGCGACCTTCAAAAGCAGCTACCATTTTTTCGCATGCCTTGCCAAAAAGCCCACCTATCATGTCATTCAAGAGCTTGCTATTGAATTCAAAATCAACCTCAAACTCAACCAAACATCCCCCCTCAACACTTTGGAAATGCCAGTGATTATAGAGCTGCTTCATGGGGCCCTTAATATAATCCACATCCACGCGTTCATCTTGAATGAGGCTGACACGCGACGTGAATTTTTCCCGAAACATTTTAAAGCCAATAATTACATCAGCATCAAAACATGCGGGTTGTCGATTATAGACACGCGCACCTATACACCACGGCAAAAACTCAGGGTACTTTTGCACATCGGATACAAGCGCAAAAACCTGTTCGCGTGAATAAGGCAAAACTTTCTGTTCTGAAAATTTTGGCATTCGTTACCAGCCTGACTATTTACTCTGCCGCTGAAGCCAGTTTTGCTTCCCGAGCCGCACGAAGTTTTATAAAATCATCACCAGCATGATAACTTGAGCGTGTAAGCGGTGTTGCTGAAACCTGAAGGAAGCCTTTACCTTTTGCCATACGCTCATACGCTTTAAACTCATCAGGTGTCACAAAACGGTCTACCCGCGCGTGTCGCGGTGTAGGCTGTAGATACTGCCCAATTGTCATAAAATCGATGTCAGCCATGCGCATGTCATCCATAACCTGACTAACCTCAAGGCGCTCTTCACCTAGCCCTACCATAATGCCTGATTTTGTGAAGATAGCAGGGTTAACCTGCTTCACCGTATCCAGCAGCCTTAAAGAGTGGTAAAACCGAGCACCCGGGCGAATTTTGGGGTAAAGGCGCGGTACTGTCTCTAAATTATGGTTGAACACGTCAGGTGCAGCTTCAGCTACTCTCTCAATAGAACCCGGCTTATTTCTAAAATCAGGCGTCAATATCTCAATGGTTGTACTGGGGCTCATGTCCCGAATGGCTTTAATAACCTTGATAAACTGGTCCGCTCCGCCGTCTGGCAAATCATCGCGGTCAACAGATGTAATAACAATATGAGATAGCCCCATGCTGGCACATGCTTCTGCTGTGTGCAGTGGCTCCATTGGGTCAACTGCCATTGGGCGGCCCGTTTTAATATTACAAAACGCACATGCACGGGTGCAAGTATCACCAAGAATCATAACAGTCGCATGCTTTTTGGACCAACATTCGCCGATATTTGGACAAGCGGCCTCCTCGCACACCGTATGCAGTTTTTTATCACGCATTAGCTTGCGGGTTTCCGCATACTCCTTACTGGTAGGGGCTTTTACCCGTATCCATGAAGGTTTGCGTTGAAACTGTTTTGGTTCTTCTGGTTTTGTCATTCTCGCTATCCAGTTAGGCATACATTATTGGCGCCTAGATACCCCAAATACACTGCTGTGGCTACACCTAGATATGCAACGCCCTGCCATAAGCCGCAAGAACGCTCTCATGCATCATTTCAGAAAGCGTTGGGTGCGGGAACACAGTATGCATCAATTCTGCTTCTGTTGTTTCAAGCGTGCGCCCAATAGCATAGCCCTGTATAAGTTCGGTTACCTCAGCGCCAATCATATGAGCACCGAGAAGTTCGCCCGTTTTACTATCAAATATGGTTTTTACCATGCCCTCAGCTTCCCCGAGCGCAACAGCTTTACCGTTGCCTACAAACGGAAAGTTACCAACTTTAACAGCGTAACCAGCTTCTTTTGCCTTAGCTTCCGTCATACCAACAGAGGCCACTTGGGGCCGGCAGTATGTACAGCCCGGTATATTGCCCTTATTAATAGGATGAAGGCCTTTTTCACCGGCAATTTTTTCAGCGACAATAACACCTTCGTGTGAGGCCTTATGGGCAAGCCACGGCGCACCGGTTACATCGCCAATCGCCCAAACACCATCCACACCCGTAAAGCCCCATTCATCTGCAACAATATGGCCCCGGTCTGTTTTAACGCCGATATCATCAAGCCCAAGGTTCTCAATATTACCCGCAATACCAATCGCAATAATAACCCGGTCAACGGTAATTTCTTCTTTTTTACCACCAGTTTCAACAACACAGGTTACTGTATCTTTTGCTTTTTTAAGCTCTGTAACCGAGGCTTTTGTTTTGATGTTCATACCTTGCTTTTTAAAGGCCTTTTCCGCAAACTTTGAAATATCAGCATCTTCCACAGGCAGAACACGGTCCATCATTTCGACAACCGTTACCTCAGAGCCAAGCTCGTTAAAAAAGCTCGCAAACTCAATCCCTATCGCACCAGACCCTATCACCAAAAGGCGTTTCGGCATTACATCAGGCTGCAAGGCATGCCGGTATGTCCACACTAGCTTACCGTCAGCTTTCAGGTGTGGCAGCTCGCGTGCCCTTGCCCCTGTCGCAATAATAGTATTTTTTGCGGTAAGCTCCGTCACTTTGCCGTCTTTATCTTTTACAGCAACCTTACCTTTTGGTTTAAGCGAAGCTTCGCCTTCAATATGAGTGACCTTATTTTTCTTAAAGAGCATACCAATGCCTTTATTCATTTGGCCCGCCACACCGCGACTTCGTTTCACGATGGCATCGAGATCAAACTCAACCTTATCTATTTTCAGGCCGTAATCTTTGGCATTTTTAGCAAGGTGAAACACCTCAGCAGAACGGAGCAATGCCTTGGTTGGAATACAGCCCCAATTAAGGCAAATACCACCAAGGTTTTCACGTTCAACGCACGCAACATTCATCCCAAGCTGGGCTGCACGAATTGCTGCCACATAGCCACCGGGGCCCCCACCAATTACAACAAGATCATATGCTTGTGTCATGTTATCAAATCCGATCGTGTTTATCTTTTCTGCGCGGGTCATCCACACCGCCTGTGTGGGCCGTGCCTTTATTTTCTATCAGAAGTACACAGCACTCCTCCGGCGCAAAAGGTTTATGTTCCACACCTTTAGACACCACAATCATTTCGCCTTTTTCAAGCCAAACCTGCCTGTCGCGAAAATCCATACGGAGCCTGCCCTCAACGACCAGGAACATTTCATCCTGATTGTCATGGGCATGAAAAACAAAATCACCTTCAAGCTTGGCAAGGCACACCATATTATCGTCCAGATCAGCAATAATCTTCGGTGTCCATTGCTCGCTGAAAAGGCTCAATTTTTGTTTTAGGTTCACAGAATCCATACTAATTTAAGCCATCATTGTAATAGGGTTGGTAAGGAAACCTTTGAAAGCTGCAAGAAATTCTGCACCCACTGCACCGTCAATAGCCCTGTGATCACACGAAAGCGTACAGCTCATCACCGTTGCCACACCCAGCGCACCGTTCTTAACAACGGCGCGCTGTTCACCAGCCCCTACAGCTAAAATCGCACCTTGCGGCGGGTTAATAACGGCAGAGAATTCCTTAATACCAAACATGCCCAAGTTCGATATTGAGAATGTACCACCAGCATATTCTTCTGGCATCAATTTACCGTCACGAGCTTTTGTCGCCAGTTCTTTCACTTCAGTGGCAATGGCAGAAAGGCTTTTCGTGCACGCACCGCGCACAACCGGCGTAACCAAGCCACCCTCAATCGCGACAGCGACAGAAATATCAGCGCGTTCATACCAGTACATTTTATCACCAGCGTACTGCACGTTGGCTGCGGGCACCTTTTTCAGAGCCATAGCAACCGCCTTGATAACAAAATCATTCACAGACAGCTTCACACCGTCTGCTTCCAAATGCTCATTAAGCTGTTTGCGTGCGGCAAGAAGATCATCAAGCTCGACATCAATTGTAAGGTAAAAATGCGGTACAGTTTGCTTTGATTCTGTAAGGCGCTTTGCAATAACCTTGCGCATACCAGAGAGGCGTTCTTCCCGGAACGGTGTATCCGCCGCAGGGCCGTACTCTGTTGCAGCAATAGCCGTAGCAGTTCCTGCTTTTGTAACTGTCGGAGCTGCTTTCGCGCTTTCAACATCTTTCTTCACAATGCGACCATGTGGCCCCGTGCCAGAAACAGTAGAAAGGTCTACCCCCGCCTCTTTCGCCAAACGCTTTGCCAGAGGCGAAACTTTTACCCTGCCCCCAGTTTCTGTTTTTTGTACTGGTTCAGGATCTGCCTCTTTTTTCTCAGCAGGCTTAGCTTTTTCAGCTTTTGCTGGTTCTGGTGCTGCAGCCTGTGGCTTTTCCTTGGTTTCGTCTGCTTTTTTATCGGATGGCATTTGAATCTCAGCCACGTCTTCATCTTCTTCGGCAAGAATGGCTATTATTTCACCAACGGGTACATCTTCACTGCCTTCCGCCACCAGAATTTTGGCCACAGTACCATCATCAATGCTTTCCACTTCCATCGTCGCCTTATCGGTTTCAATTTCTGCGATCACATCACCGCTTTCAACTGTGTCGCCCTCTTTCACCAGCCATTTGGCAAGAGTACCCTTTTCCATAGTGGGCGAGAGAGCTGGCATAAAAATTTCGATAGACATAATTTGTCCCTATCATTTTCAAGTTGGGTCACACCCGGAAAGAATTGCAGAGAGAACAAGAAAGCCAAACAAAATGATTACCCCTAGCCAGACCCTATTTTCCAAACTGTCAGACGAGCCTTTTGTGCCCATACTTGGGTCACGATAATCCAGTTTAATTTTTGCGCTTTGGTACATCGCTTTCAAGCCTTTGCGATTAATTATCCTGCGCCACTTTCTGCTTCTGATGCAAATCTCTCCTCATTAATCCAGATAGCAAACCGCTTTTACGGCCTCTATAATATTGCTGGCTTTCACCACTGCGGCTTTCTCTAGGTTGTTGGCATATGGCAGCGGTACATCTACACTATTAACGCGCGTTACCGGTGCATCGAGCCAATCAAATGCTTTTTCCATGAGCTGAGCAGACACTTCGCTTGCTATAGAACACTGCGGCCAACCTTCTTCTGCAATAACGCAGCGGTTGGTTTTCTTCACACTCTCAATAATGGTTTCCATATCAAGCGGGCGAATTGTCCGAAGGTCAATAACCTCAACACTAATACCCTGTTCTGCCAGCTCTTCTGCCGCTTTCAGCGCCTGACCAACTGTAATGGAATAGGAAATAAGCGTTACATCACTCCCTTCCTTGTAAACCCGTGCCTTGCCAATTGGCAGGGTGTAATCATCCAGTTTTGGTACCTCAAAGCTTTCGCCGTACATCAGTTCGTTCTCAAGGAACACAACCGGGTTCGGGTCTTGAATTGCGGCCTTCAGCAAGCCTTTACAGTCTGCGGCATCATACGGTGCTATCACCTTAAGGCCCGGTACATGGGCATACCATGCGGCGTAGTTTTGGCTATGCTGCGCCCCCACACGGGATGCAGCACCGTTTGGCCCCCTAAATACAACAGGACACTCCACCAAACCACCAGACATGTAGCGGGTTTTTGCGGCAGAGTTAATAATATGGTCTATTGCCTGCATCGCAAAGTTAAAGGTCATGAATTCAATAACCGGCTTTAGCCCTGTGAAAGCCGCGCCAACACCAAGACCTGCAAACCCATGTTCTGTAATAGGTGTGTCGATCACACGCTCTGGTCCAAATTCATCTAGCAGGCCCTGCGTTACCTTATAGGCGCCTTGGTATTCAGCAACTTCCTCGCCCATAACAAAAACATTTGTGTCTTTGCGCATTTCCTCGGCCATCGCATCACGCAGTGCTTCCCGCACCGTTTGTGATACCATTTCAGTACCTTCTGGAATTGTTGGGTCTGGCGCAATTTCTGCTACATTTGGGGCAGCTAGCCCTTCTGCTGCGTCATCTTCACCTTCATCATCACCCTCAGTTGGTTGCTCTTTTGCAGGCTCAACCGCTTTAGTCTGTTTTTTAGGTGCATCAACAGCAGATGCGTCTTCGCCTTCCTCAGCCAGAATGGCAATCAGTTCGCCGACAGGCACGTCTTCACTGCCTTCAGCAACCAGAATTTTGGCAACCACACCGTCATCAATACTTTCAACTTCCATTGTTGCCTTGTCGGTTTCAATTTCTGCCAGCACATCGCCGCTCTCAACTGTATCGCCTTCTTTTACAAGCCACTTGGCCAGTGTGCCCTTTTCCATGGTTGGGGAAAGTGCAGGCATCGTAATTTCAATAGCCATCTTCAAATCCCCTTAGGCTAGAACGTCAGTATAAAGTTCAGATAGGTCAGGTTCCGGACACTCCTGAGCAAAAGATGCAGCATCTGCAACAAGTGCTTTTACTTCCTTGTCCATATCTTTCAAGGCAGCCTCATCCATAATAGCACTATCCAGAAGTATTTTTTTCACCTGCTCAAGCGCATCATGTTCCGCGCGCATTTTTTGCACTTCTTCTTTTGAGCGGTATTTTGCGGGGTCAGACATAGAATGGCCCCGGTAACGGTATGTTTTCATTTCCAAAATGAAAGGGCCGTTCCCATCGCGGCAATGCTTTACGGCATCATCCATCGCAGCCCGTACAGCAAGCACGTTCATACCGTCTACCTGTTTACCTGGAATACGGAAGCTTTCACCCCGGCGGAACAGCTCAATTTCTGAGGAAGAACGATTAACACTGGTCCCCATGGCATATTGGTTATTTTCGATAATATAAACCACCGGCAAATTCCAGAGCCGCGCCATATTAAAGCTTTCGTAAACTTGGCCCTGATTAGCTGCGCCGTCACCAAAATATGCAACAGAGATATTGTCTGTTTTTCTGTATTTGGCAGCAAATGCGAGGCCGGTACCAAGTGAAACCTGCGCCCCTACAATACCGTGCCCACCGTAAAAACCTTTTTCAGGGTCAAACATGTGCATAGACCCGCCTTTACCGCGCGAACAGCCACCACTACGGCCAGTAAGCTCTGCCATGATAGACTTCGCATCACAGCCTGCCGCCAGCATATGGCCGTGTTCACGGTAACCGGTAATCATGCTGTCGCCCTCTTTCAGGGCAGACTGAATACCAACAACAACAGCCTCCTGACCAATATAGAGGTGGCAAAAACCACCAATAAGGCCCATGCCATACATTTGGCCCGCTTTTTCTTCAAACCGGCGAATCAAAAGCATAGTGCGATAGAAGCTGATAAGTTCCTCATTAGAGGCATCATAAATAGCTGGCTTCGTCACCCTGCGCTTTGAAGCAGCAGCTGACTTAGCTGGTGTTTTTTTCGTAGTCATAACGACCTTTCCCCAAAGGACGGGATCCAAATACCCAATTACTTACCTTACACTATGGATACAGCCTATTTTGATAAATTGCAATACATGTTAACACACTGTATTTATTGTGTATTTTTAAATTAACTTATATTTAGTTAATAAATTTTTGCATAAAATAATTGCCCATTTATAATGCACATAACGATAACATTCTTATGATGAAGCAATGTCAGTTAGCAATAACCACAGCCCCCCAAGGCACACTGAGCAGGCACACGTGCAAGCATGCAAAAGCTGAGTACACAGCCGAATCCATACAGCAGGACCATTAGACAGGGATTATTTTAACAAAAGGATAACTTCGTCAGGATGGGTAAATCCAAGCCGAACACGAACCTGTTCTTCCAAGATATCAGGGTCAACCACTTTACCGCCCAGTAACTCGGTCCGGTGTGTAAGCCGTTCACGCTGCAAAGCAACATCATCAGCTTCCGCTTTTAAGAGAACAGCCTGTTTTTCAAGCTCTTTCAAAGCTGATAAACTATTATCGCCCTGAAAGGCATGAACTGCAAAATAGGCGATAAGGAAGAACCACAGCCCCGTAAGCCATGCTTGCCCTAAACCTCTTGATATGCGTCCGACTCGTTCCATGATTCGAATCATCTACCAATCGAATCGAATTTTCAAGTTAAATTGTTGTAATGTTATAAAAAAACAGCTTTCAAGGCCGATTCCCTAAAAGCTGTATTCTGAGTCTGAATAAATCTTATTTTAGAATGCTAGTGCCCGCATAAACCGCACTGGCACCCAGTTGCTCTTCGATCCGAATAAGCTGGTTATACTTTGCAAGCCTATCAGAGCGCGCCAGTGATCCAGTTTTAATCTGGCCGCAGTTCATAGCAACCGCAAGATCAGCAATCGTCGCATCTTCTGTTTCACCAGACCGGTGAGACATAACAGATGTAAAGCGTGCACGATGCGCCATGTCTACAGCTTTCATGGTTTCACTAAGCGTACCAATCTGGTTAACTTTAACGAGAATAGAGTTAGCAACGCCCCCGCTAATACCTTCAGCAAGTCTCTCAGGGTTTGTCACAAACAAATCATCCCCAACCAGTTGGCATTTATCACCAATTGCATCTGTCAGCAGCTTCCAGCCATCCCAGTCGTCTTCAGCCATACCGTCTTCGATGGATATGATGGGATAACGATTAACCAAATCAGCCCAGTACTCCGTAAGCTCTGCACTGGAAAGCTTTTTACCCTCGCCTTTCAGGTTGTAAATGCCGCCTTCATAGAACTCGGTCGAAGCAGCATCCATAGCAAGGTAAACATCACTACCTGGCTCGTAACCCGCACTTTCAATAGCAGCCATAATGAATTTGATAGCTTCTTCTGTACCTGCCAGATTTGGTGCAAAGCCACCCTCATCACCAACTGCTGTGTTATGTCCTGCCGCATGCAGCTTTTCTTTAAGCTCATGAAAGATTTCAGCCCCGATACGAATGGCCTCACTGCAGCTTTCAGCTTTCACAGGCATAATCATGAATTCTTGCACATCAATTGGATTGTCAGCATGTTCACCGCCATTAATAATATTCATCATCGGAACAGGTAAAACATGAGCATTTGGTCCACCAATATAACGGTAGAGTGGTACACCAAGGCTGTCAGCAGAAGCTTTAGCAATAGCAAGCGATACACCGAGAATGGCATTAGCCCCAAGACGGGACTTATTCTCTGTGCCGTCCAAATCGCGCATAATCTGATCAATCGCAAGCTGCTCTTCACTATCCAGCCCGACAAGAGCATCAAAAAGCTCACCATTAACAGCCTCAACAGCTTTTAAAACACCTTTGCCACGATAACGGCTTTTATCGCCGTCACGTAGCTCAACCGCTTCATGTGCACCGGTTGAGGCGCCAGAAGGCACTGCTGCGCGGCCAAAACCACCATCTTCAAGAATAACATCAACTTCAACAGTTGGGTTACCACGGCTGTCTAAAATTTCGCGGGCAATAATATCAATAATCGCACTCATGAGAATTCCTTATAAATCCAAAGGCTGAAGGGAAATATTTGATGCGTTACATACCGGCATATGGGCGCTGGTGCAAGACTTCGTGTTAAGGAAACTCAGTTGATCATTAATTAAACCAATTGTTAGTTTATTTTAAAGTGAAAGCTAGAGCTCCCACCGATCCTCTAGTACATAAAAGAGCGACCTGAGACGGGCTAGCTGTGCCGGAGGGATAGCACCGCCCATGCCCTTTTCCGAAAGCTCAATATTTGCTTTCAATTCAGCAAGGTCTGTGCGTTTTTCGGGTACATCGGGCTGCAATTCCACTCTGATTTCTGCTTCACCAAGCAATGCGTCAAGCCGCGGAATTGTCCAGAGCGCAAATTGCTCAGAATATTTTCTAAGATCCGAAAGCGCATCTCTTAAGGGTCGCCAGTCCATGGCTACCCCGATTGACTTTAGCTCATGTAGCCGCATGTAGAGTTGCGCTTTATCTGCATTGCTGCTGTCTAATATCGCCAACGTACGCGCCAGCGAATAATATTTTCCTGCGCTTTTATAATCCTGTGCCTGTGTTGAAGCATTTGCTGCTTCAAGATACAAACTAATCCGCTGAGCAGGCACAATAGACGGTGGCAGACCCTGCACAGCATCGTTCCATGCCGGTACAATTTTGCTTTTTATATTAGACGCAGTAACACTTCGTGCCCGAACAAGAGCTAGGTCATGAGCCATAGGATGCTCCCTACCCTGATAGGCCAAAAAACTTTGCCAGGCACCCTCAATAACGGGCTCACCCTTTACCAGCTCGCTTTTATCATCTTTAACAGGACCATAATAACTTAGAACCTGACTGGCTAATTGCAAAGATGCTATAGAGTTGCGTGCAAATCTTTCCTCGTCAGATTCGGCAAAAACAGCTTTTCCAGCCATGATGGCAAGCAATAAAGCTACTGATACAGATATTTTCAGCATCGACGATTCCCTGTTCAGTGCGGTAAATTTTACCTTACCACAAAAGTTGCACAGCAGGCCATGCAAAGACAGTGCCGATTACTATTTTTTGTTTAAACTAGCCTGCTTTGGCGCACAGCAGCTTCAACAAAGCTTGCAAATAATGGATGTGGATCAAATGGTTTTGACTTTAATTCAGGGTGAAATTGTACGCCAACGAACCATGGGTGGTCAGGCAGCTCAATAATTTCAGGTAAATCACCCGTTGGCGACATACCTGAGAATACAACTCCCGCAGATTCAAGCTTCTTTACATAGCCGATATTAACTTCATACCGATGACGGTGACGCTCTGATATCTCAGAACAACCATATATGCCCGCAACCTTTGATCCTTCTTTCAGAACCGCAGGATAGGCACCAAGACGCATGGTGCCGCCAAGATCGGTATCTTCTGTGCGTTGTTCGATGCTACCATCTTCTCGCACCCACTCTGTGATCAGGCCAACAACGGGGTTTTCATTTGGCGCAAATTCAGTCGAGCCAGCATCACGAATACCTGCCAGATTTCTTGCCGCTTCAATTGTCGCCATCTGCATACCCAAGCAAATACCAAAATAAGGTACGCCGCGTTCACGTGCAAACCGAACTGCTGCTATTTTGCCCTCTGTACCGCGTTTACCAAACCCGCCGGGCACCAAAATAGCATGAACACCCTCAAGCCTGCTGATAGCGTCTTCGCTTTCAAATATTTCAGATTCAAACCATTCGATATTGACCTTAACTCTATTAGCAATGCCACCGTGTACGAGCGCTTCCGTCAACGATTTATAGGCATCTTTAAGGCCAGTATATTTACCTACCACCGCAATAGTAACCTCACCTTCAGGGTTATTGATGCGGTCTGCTATATCTTCCCAGCGCGTAAGATTAGGTCTCGGTGCACCCTGTATTCTAAACGCTTTTAGAACTTCGTCGTCAAGGCCTTCGTTATGATAGGCTATTGGCACTTCATATATGCTTTTCGCATCAAGAGCAGGAATAACCGCACTTTCACGTACGTTGCAATAAAGAGCCATTTTCTTTCTATCAGAATCAGGAATCGGATGTTCTGAACGGCATACAAGAACATCAGGCTGAATACCAATTGACCGTAAATCACGCACACTATGCTGCGTAGGTTTGGTTTTCAATTCACCCGCGGCAGCCAAATAAGGCACAAGCGTAAGGTGCACAAAAATGGCCCTATCCCGTTCGAGTTCAATGGAGAGCTGGCGAATAGCCTCCATAAAAGGCATTGCCTCAATATCACCCGCCGTGCCCCCAATCTCGCAGAGCATAAAATCAATGCCGTCTTGATCAGCTAGCGCAAACTCTTTAATCGCATCCGTTACATGGGGTATTACCTGCACTGTACCGCCGAGATAATCACCCCGACGTTCGCGCTGAATAATTTGCTGATATATACGACCAGATGTAATATTATCGCTTTGGCGTGACGATACAGCTGTGAAGCGCTCATAATGACCAAGGTCAAGGTCTGTTTCTGCACCGTCGTCTGTTACAAAAACCTCTCCATGCTGGTAAGGGCTCATAGTACCCGGATCAACATTCAGATACGGGTCTAGCTTACGCAGCCGAACAGAATATCCACGGGCTTGCAGCAACGCGCCGAGTGAAGCAGAAAGTAGCCCCTTACCCAGTGAACTAACTACCCCACCCGTAATGAAAATATAGCGTGTCATAAAGCCTCTCAATATAAACCTAGCCCAGCGTCTCGTAACGCCTTCGAGAAAATACAGTCTCTATATAAAGAGAAACGGGGGCCTGTGCCCCCGTTTTCAGTGTCTCTTTTCTACCTACCTTCAGGAAGGCTTGGTATTTCTGGTAACTGGTTATCCTGCTTTTCAACAGGGGCCTTTATCGGCTCGGACAATACTTCATCAAAAGCATCTTTCCTGTTCGCAGCCAGCCAGCCCAGCGCCAAAGAGTTGGCAAGGAAAATAATCGCCAGCCATTTTGTTGTCTTAGACAGCAAATTGCCTGCCCCACGCGCAGACATAAAGCCGCCGCCACCGCCGCCACCGATTCCGAGTGCGCCGCCCTCAGACCGCTGCAAAAGAATCGTGATAACCATGGCAAGAGCCACCATTATATGAATTGTCAGCAAAACTGCTTCCATGAGCCTATCCTGTACCTATATAGGGTATATAATCTGCAATAACTGATATGATTGCAAGTCTCTGGGCGCTATCTAGCCCAGATGTTGCTCAGATGCAAAACATTATTTACTTTCTATATGCCTCAATAATTCCATTAAAGTCGCTTGCTTTTAGGCTTGCACCGCCAACGAGCGCACCATTAACATTTTTTGCTGTCATCAGTTCTTTTGCATTTGAGGGCTTAACCGAGCCACCATAAAGCAGTGAAAAACCAGCACCGACATCTCCGAATCGGTTAATCAAAGCTTTCCTTATTGCTGTATGAATTTCTGCAACATCTTCCACCGTTGGCGTCTTTCCTGTACCTATGGCCCACACTGGCTCATAAGCGATGACAGTATTCTCTGGCGTTGCATCATCCGGCACACTCTCTTTAAGTTGCCCTAGCACAACCTCTTCCGTTTGGTTGTTATCACGCTCAGCCTCTGTTTCACCTATACAGATAATGGCTTTCAACCCTTCAATATAGATAGCAGTTGCCTTGGCGTGGACTAAAGCACTGGTTTCGCCGTGATCAGCGCGGCGCTCTGAATGACCAACAATAATATGACTGGCGCCAGCATCCTTGAGCATAAGCGCAGATATATCACCAGTATGCGCACCTGATACCGCAACGTGACAGTCCTGCGCGCCAACTAGTATCTTTTGTTTTTTCATCGCAGCTAAAGAGCATACAAGTGTATAGGGCGGACAGACTATAACATCACAATCAGCAGCGGCAGACGTATCAATAAGTGTGGCAAGCGCTTCTATTTCTTCAAGGCTGGCGACCAGCCCGTTCATTTTCCAGTTTCCGGCTACAATATTTTTTGCTGATTTCATTGGGGAATATACCTTTTTAGTCTTATATTTTATAATTACAGCCAGTTGAATACCAAATTCGCGCCCCTCCTGCCAGCCTCGGAAACAATATTTATAAGCTATAAGGCAATTTCTTATGTTGCGACTACAGGGAAGCATGCTTATGATGCGCGCCCTACAGGGGTAAAAGGCCTACTAGGCTTGGAGCCATATAGAAACCAATAGTATAATTACGACAGGAGCTGGAGCGCATGCTGCTCAAACTTCGCGGAGGACTGGATTCCTTTTTTGTTACCGTTTTGCTTGGCTTGCTTATTGGCGCTTTTGCCATTTGGGGCATTGGGCCAAATATGCTGTCCAGTTCAGGCCAGAACATAGCCACCGTTGGGGATACGGAAGTATCTACCAATCGCTACTATGCACAAGTACAAAGTCGTGCGCAGCAAATTCAGCTGCAGACAGGCGGCCAGCTTAGCACACCAGAAATCATCAAAATGCTTCGGCTCGATGAGCAGGTTTTGCAGCAGATGATTGTTGTTGCAGCTGTTACCGAGCATATGTCGAGCCTTGGCTTGCGTGCAGGTAATGACCTGATAAAAAAAGAGCTTGCCTCATACGAAGGCTTTATGTTGCCAGATGGTACGATCAGTAAAGAGATGATTGAGCAGGCACTACAATCTAACAATATTTCACGTAAAGAATTTATGGATGACATTCGCCGTAGCATAGGTCTTGAGCACTTGTTGGGCAGTTTCACAACGGATAGTGCCCTATCACGTGATTATGCCGAGGCACTCTATACATGGCAGAATGAACGCCGCAGGGCTTCCATGATCAACATCCAAGCTTCTAATATTGCCATAGAAAATCCAAGCGAAGAAACGCTCACTACATTCTTTGAAGACAACAAAAATGCTTATAAAGCACCTGAGCGTCGCTCCTATAGTTACCTCATGGTAACCCCCGCAATGTTTGAAGCTGAAGTTACAGTACCTGAAGAAGACATCGTCGCAGTATATGAGAGCCGAGCAGACACCTATAATGTACCTGAAACACGTGATCTTCTTCAAGCCAGCTTCAAAGACAAAGATGCAGCTGAGGCCTTCATTGCGGCCGTTAACGCAGGGTCAGATTTTAGTGAAGCTGCGGCAAGTGTAACCGAATTCACAGAAGACGAAATCAAGCTTGGTAATTTCTCCAAAAAAGCGATTCAGCAAGAGACCGACGAAGATATAGCAACTGCAATATTCTCAACACCTGCAGGCGATATGACAGAGCCCCTAAAAGCTTTTTCAGGCTGGAATGTTTATAAAGTTGATTCTGTTACAGCTGCCACACATACTAGCCTAGAAAGTGTGCGCAGTGATATTACTGCTGAACTAAAAGCAGAAGAAGCTATCAACCAGATGTATGACTTTCTGCCACGCATGGAAGATGCGCTTGCAAATGATCCGTCTTTGTCAGCTGTAGCTAAAGAACTCTCTCTTAACTTAGCGACAGTAAGCGCGGTAGATGCGCGCGGCAAAACCACGGCCGGCACAGTTGCGGTTACATCACAAGAGGAAGCCCGTGTGCTGGCTGATGCCTTCCAAAAAGAGAAAGGTGTAGAGCCTGAACTGACAGACCTTGACCCTTCCGATTCTGAAAAAGGCGTTTATTTGCTGGAAGTTACTGATATTGCACCAAGCTATGAACAAAGCCTCGACGATGTTCGTGTCTCTGTTGTATCAGCATGGAAAGCACAGCAAAAACAAGCAAAGGCTGGAGAAATTGCAGAAGATGCAAGAACACAGCTTGCGGCTGGCGGTAACCCTGAAGAAATTTCAGAAACACTGGGTGGCACCTCTTTTGACGCTAAAAATATTGCGCGAACAGGTGATGAGAACAGTAACCTATCTCCAACAATTCGCAGCCTGATATTTGATTTGCCTCTCGGTGAAACAGGCTCTGAAAAAGCGGCAGATGGTAATGGATATATTGTTGTCAGAGTGAATGACATTACCCCCGGCAATCCTGCTTCCAATAAAGCGGATGTTGATGCATTGCTCGCAAGCCTCAATGGCGGTTTTAAGGATGAACTACTGGCACAGTATCAAAGCTATCTGCTTGAAAAATATAAACCCGTTGTAAACCGTCAGCAGCAACAGCAGCTTTTCAGTTCTGAAACAGCACAGTAAAAAGCTGCAAACCAGATGGATACATTTCTAAAGACCTATGATGAAGGCAGGCCACAAGTGGTGTTTACCACCCTTGTGGCTGATCTTGACACACCGGTTTCCAGCTATCTGAAACTATCGAATGGAGAGACTTATAGTTTCCTGCTCGAATCTGTTGAGGGTGGTGAAATTCGGGGGCGTTATTCCATCATTGGCCTTAGACCTGATATTATCTGGCGCAACAATGGTACCCAAACTGAAATCTGCACAAACGCCCAAAGCACAGAGCCTTTAATCTATCAAAGCGATGCAAGGCCTCCCTTAGAAAGTCTTCGTGCATTGCTTGCAGAAAGTAGAATTGACCTGCCCGAACACCTCCCCCCAATGGCTGCAGGTATGGTTGGCTATATGGGGTATGACATGGTTCGGCAAATGGAGAGCTTGGCACCCGCAAAACATGACCCGCTAGACCTTGCGACTTCTATTTTCATCCGCCCTACCATTATGGCGATTTTTGACGGTGTCAAAAACCTGATTACGCTTGTTACCCCTGTACGACCTGAAGTGGGCATTGAAGCAAAAGACGCCTATGCTAACGCAGAAAAGCGACTGGATGCTATGCTGGAACGGCTAGATGCACCACTGCCTCTCAGCCCGTCCACCGCAATGCCAACTATGCAAGAAGCGGTTTCAAACACGGGCAAAAGCCAGTATCACAGCATGGTCAAAAAAGCGCAGGAATATATCCTGGCTGGAGATATTTTTCAGGTCGTTCTTAGCCAGCGCTTCTCAATGCCCTTTGAACTGCCACCTTTTTCGCTATACAGAGCATTAAGGCGCACAAATCCATCGCCTTTCATGTATCACTTGGCGTTTGATGATTTTGCAATCATTGGTTCTAGCCCAGAGATTCTAGTACGCCTGAGAGACAATGAAGTAACCATTCGACCAATTGCAGGCACCCGAAAGCGCGGCGCAACACCCGATGAAGATAAAATACTCGCGAACGACCTACTTTCAGACCAGAAAGAACTATCAGAGCATCTTATGTTACTTGATTTAGGCCGCAATGATGTGGGTAGAGTTGCAAAACCTGGTACGGTGACCGTAACAGCTAGAAATACAATAGAACTTTATTCCCATGTTATGCATATTGTATCGAACGTTGTCGGGGAAATTGATCCAAAATATGATGCGATAGATGCTCTTTCTGCAGGTTTTCCCGCAGGCACGGTCTCTGGAGCCCCCAAAGTGCGGGCTATGGAAATCATTGATGAGCTGGAAGTTGATGCGCGGGGGCCTTATGCTGGCAGCGTAGGCTATTTTAGCGCTGGCGGCAGTATGGATACAGCTATTGTACTTAGAACAGCCGTAGTAAAAAATGGAATGATGCATGTACAAGCTGGGGCAGGTATCGTGGCCGACAGCAACCCGGAATCAGAACAGCAAGAATGTGAAAACAAAGCCCGTGCGGTTATTGTTGCAGCTAAAGAAGCCCTTAGATTTGCACATTCAAATCGTGGTTAACTTTCAAGCTAGTTATGTCCCTGATGAGCTGCATGCTTTTCTACTTTGGCCAATTCCTCTGCATATATCTCGCTGATAGGTACAAGGTTAATATTTTTAGCTTTCAGCCCTGCCCGCCAAAACTCCAGTGCTTTTAATGTTTCATCATAAGGATGGCCAATAGCAATCGCATAACCGCGCTCTTGTGCAATGCGTTCAGTTTTTACTAATTGCTCCAGAATTGCTTGCATAGTTCGTTCATTATCAAGGAATATATCACGTGATAATACTGGTACGCCTGTTGCCAAAGCCGCGCGTTCTGCAACACTATCTGGCGACGTAAGGCTATCGAGAAATACAAAGCCTCCTTTACTCAGATGTACCATAAGTCGAACCATAGGCGCAGCCTGCTCGGTCATGAGGCTTCCCATATGATTATTGACCCCAACAAACCCCTCAAATCGAGATAAATTCCAGTCCACACGTTGTTCAAACTCAGAAGGTGTCAACGTAACAAGCAGTGCATGGGGCCCGGGGTCAGCGTCTGTTTTAGGCTCCATCGGCATATGAACGAATAGTTCATGTCCGGCCTTTTTCACCAGATGTGTCTGCTTCTCAAGGTGCTCTGCATACGGTAGGAACGAAAGTGTATAGGGCCCCTCCATCTCAGCAAGAGCAAAGCTAGCATCCTCAGCAAGCCCTAAATCATCAATCACAATGGCAATTTTAGGCCCTGCGGCTTTGTCCCAGTGAGCAGCGTTTTTTTGCCATGTGCTCATAACTGGCTGCACATGATTAGTTTGCTGCTCAGATTCGTCAAGATGTTCAGGGCGTTTAATTGCAACAGAGGGGGTTCCTTGAATGCGCTGTACCTGTTCCTGTAGTTCCAGATCACTCACAACGGGATCAGTCGGTGCTATTGGCAACTCAACTGACGCATACTCATCTGTCTCTAGAATGTAGAACAGAGCCCCCCCAATAATGATGATCAAACTACTATATATTATAATGGCTGCCTTGATCAGGCTGGATTTCCGCATATACTTTCCAAATAACACATACTCTTATAATAATACCTGTGAGGCATCATATTTCAGAGCATTTTACGCTTCTATTATTGACAATGCGTGGGAAAAACGCATTGTCCAACCATATCCTTAAACTAACAGGCGCGGCCAATGTATATCCTCATCGATAATTACGATAGCTTTACCTACAATTTGTACCATTATCTTGTCGAACTTGGGGCAGAGGTCAAAGTTTACAGAAATGACCAGGTTTCTGTGCAAGAAGTACTTGATATGACCCCTGAGGGAATCATCATAAGCCCCGGCCCTTGCACACCTGATGATGCCGGTATTTGCCTTTCTCTTATTGAAGCAGCAAAAGGCAGAGTCCCTCTTCTCGGCGTATGCCTCGGGCACCAATCCCTCGGTCAGGTTTTTGGCGGCAAGGTCATTCGTGCCCCCTATGTTATGCACGGTAAAACCAGTATGGTGCAACATATAGGCACAGGCATTTTTAATTCCATACCCAGCCCTTATGAAGCAACACGCTACCATTCCCTTATTGTGGAACGCAGTAGTCTACCAGAATGCCTGACCATTACCGCGGAAACCGATGACGGTCTTATAATGGGGCTTGAACATAAAAACTATGCCCTATACGGCGTACAGTTTCACCCTGAAAGCATCGCATCTGAGCATGGTCACGACCTGTTAAAAAACTTTCTTGAAATTTGCACAAAAAACCGCACCAAAGAAGCAGCATGACAGATTTTATCTCCATTTTAGCAAAAATGGCTGAAGGTAAAACCCTTCCAGTCAAAGAAGCTGAGGCCGCATTTGATATCATCATGCGGGGAGAAGCTGACACAAGCCAAATGGCCGCTTTTTTAACAGCGCTTCGCGTGCGCGGTGAAACAGTTGATGAAATTATCGGTGGTACTCAAATTATGCGGCGCCATGCCGACACCATAAAAGCGCCACCAAATGCTATTGATATTGTTGGCACCGGAGGCTCCGGCCTAAGCACCTATAATGTTTCAACAGCTGCCTGTTTTATTGTTGCTGCAGCAGGCATCCCTGTCGCCAAACACGGCAACCGTGCGGCCTCATCAAAGTCTGGATCTGCTGATGTTCTTGAGGCTCTTGGCGGCTCACTTGATATTGGCATGCAAAAGGTTCAGCAAGCTCTTGATACAACGGGTTTCACTTTTTTGTTTGCACGGGCACACCATAAAGCAATGCGCCATGTGGCACCTGTTCGAGCCTCGTTAAAGTTTAAAACCATATTCAACCTACTGGGGCCTCTTTCAAGCCCTGCGCGTGCAGAATATCAGCTTCTTGGTGTTTTTGACAAAAAATGGCTACTCCCCCTCGCCGAAGTTTTAAAGGAACTGGGAAGCAAGCATGTTATGATTGTCCACGGCTCAGATGGCATGGATGAAATAACAACATCAGGCCTAACCCATGTTGCCGAGTTAAAAGACGGTATTATTAACCAATATACAATTAGCCCCGCAGATGCTGGGCTGGAAACAGTAGCACTGGAGCAGCTTCTCGGCGGCGATGCAACCTTCAACGCACAAGCAATACATTCTGTTATGAACGGTGAAAAATCACCTCTTCGGGATATTGTTCTAATGAATGCAGGTGCGGCCTTAAAGATTGCAGGTAAGGCAACCACTCTCAAACAGGCTGTTTCTTACGCTGCGGAAATTCTGGATACAGGGAAAGCCAGAGAAACAATGAATAATTGGATTATGTTTACAAAAGAATGCGAGAAAAAGGCATGAGAGATATTCTCGCTGAAATCTGCGATAAAAAAAGAGAACACGTAGCAGACATGAAAAAGGTTTTTAGCCTTCCCGATCTAGAAGCAAAAGCAAAAGCCGCCTCACCTGCTCGTAGCTTCATTTCTGCGCTCAAAACAAAGATCTCGGCCGGGCACTATGGTTTTATCTGTGAGATAAAGAAAGCAAGCCCTTCAAAGGGCCTTATCAGACCACAGGATTTTGAGCCTGCCGCGCTTGCCGCTGCTTATGAACGCGGCGGGGCAGCTTGTTTATCTGTGCTAACAGACATACCATATTTTCAAGGTAATGATGGCTACCTCGTGGAAGCGCGTAGTGCAGTATCTATTCCTGTTCTGAGAAAAGATTTTATGGTTGATCCATATCAGGTTGTTGAAGCCAGAGCACTTGGAGCTGACTGTATCTTACTAATAATGGCTGCACTAGACGATAGTCTTGCAGCCGAGCTCGAGGATAGCGCCCACCACTACGGCATGGATGTGCTTATTGAAGTACACAATCAGGAAGAGCTAAACCGCGCACTGAAGCTTAAATCGCCCCTTGTCGGCGTTAATAATCGCAACCTGAAAACAATGCATGTTTCGCTTGAAAACACATTGTCGCTTGTACCACAAATGCCCGAAGGTAAAATCGCAGTTGCAGAATCAGGCCTTGCCTCCGTATCTGACCTGGAACAGTGCGAAGCGGCTGGTGCAAATTGCTTTTTAATAGGCGAAACTTTTATGCGCCAGAGTGATGTGGAACAAGCTGTTAAAAACTTTCAAAAGGGATAATATGTCTAAGCTTAGCCATATAGACGAAGCAGGCGCCGCCCACATGGTGGATGTAGGCAGTAAAGCCGACACGGAACGCCTTGCTGTTGCAGAAACCACCGTCCTCATGCAACAGGAAACCCTAACACTCATCATAGCAGGCGACCTACCAAAAGGTGATGTGCTGGCGGCCTGCCGCATTGCAGGTGTTATGGCTGCAAAAAAAACCAGTGACCTTATTCCTCTTTGTCACCCTCTTGCACTTACAAGCGTAAAAATTGAAATCAACCCTATCAGCGACTGTGAAATAAAAATCATTGCCCGCGTTAAAACACGTGGCCAAACAGGTGTTGAAATGGAAGCTTTAACTGCGGCTTCTGTGGCCGCCCTCACCCTTTATGATATGGCAAAGGCTGTTGATAAGGGCATGATTATTCAAAATACACGCCTGATTTTAAAAGAAGGTGGTAAATCAGGCAGGTACGAGGCAGAAAAATGATCACCGTTGAAGAAGCTTTCAAAAAAATAGTAGGCACAGCAAATCCGTTGGATACTGAAAGCTTACCACTTCATGTTGCCTCTGGCCGTGTTCTGGCCGCACCCATCAAGGCGCGTAGATCACAGCCCGGCTGCGACATGTCTGCCATGGATGGCTATGCCGTTCGAAGCAATGATTTAACAGGTGGGGAAATATCCTTTACCGTTATAGGTGAAAGCGCTGCCGGCAACCCTTTTCAAGGAACAGTAAAATCAGGCGAAGCTGTCCGCATATATACAGGGGCAGCTATTCCGAGCGGTGCAGACCAAGTCGTTATTCAGGAAAACACAGGCCCAAGTGACGTGGGCATTTTTACCGACGAACCAGCACAGCCTTTTGCCAATATCCGATCTGCAGGGTATGACTTTACGGAAAAGCAAACCCTTCTTGAAGCTGGCAGCTTTTTATCACCCCGTTCATTTGGCATGATAGCAAGCGGCGGCCACGGGCAGGTTATGGTGCACCGCGCCCCCAAGGTGGCTATTCTCGCAACGGGGGATGAACTAGTTCGTGCTGACCAGCCAACATTTCTGCCACACCAAACAGTAAGCAGCACAACAAGCCAGCTTATGGCACTGATAAGTGACTGCGGGGCAACTCCCATTGATCTTGGTCAGGCTGGTGACACATTGCCCGCCTTAAAAAAGGCGCTCTTACTCGCACAAGATGCAGATATTCTACTTACTATTGGCGGCGCTTCAGTAGGTGATAAAGATCTAATTCAAGAAGCCTTAAACAATAAGGGCATGACCTTAAACTTTTGGAAAGTTGCCATGCGCCCCGGCAAGCCACTTATTTTTGGCACACATAGTAAACAATATATCATGGGTCTTCCCGGTAATCCTGCCTCTGCTTTTGTTTGTGCTCTTGTATTCCTGCGCCCGCTTATTGATAAAATGATGGGCCGCCCTGCTCCTTTACCAACCGGTGTTGCCTTACCTGTAGCAACAAACCTGCCAGAAAACGGCCCGCGCCAGCATTATATGCGGGCCCGGCTTATTGGTACCCCCGGTGCACGGCAGGTAGACCCTGCCGTATCGCAAGACAGTGGCCACTTAAGTGTGCTTGCCATGAGCGACGGCCTTATCATTCGCCCACCTCATGCCCCAGCAGTGCAAGCAGGCACAATGGTACCCTTCCTTCCGTTTTAGATAATGTTGTGTCTCAACACTCTAGCATCGCATCCACACTTGACAATTGCCCAAAAGGTGAACTAAAAGAGAACATATGGAAAACAAGTGCGGAGAATACCATGCTTACGGCAAAACAGCATCAGCTCCTTTTATTCATTAGAGACCGCCTGCAAACGAGTGGCGTGTCGCCTTCGTTTGATGAAATGAAAGATGCGCTTGGATTAAAATCCAAATCTGGGGTTCACCGCCTGATCAGCGCGCTTGAAGAACGTGGTTTTATCAGAAAACTGCCAAACCGCGCCCGTGCCCTTGAAGTGTTGAAGGTGCCAGAGACAGATACAGCCCCCGCGCCGTTAAACAATGTTGTCTCCGGTGACTTTGGCACCAAACCTAAGCTTGTGGAAACACAAACACCCAGGTTTTCTCCCGAATTTGCCGAAGTGCCACTTCATGGCCGTATAGCGGCAGGCACGCCAATTGCCGCCCTTGAAAACCATGATAGTTTTGTTTCTGTGCCCATAGGGATGATGGGGCGCGGTAAATGCTATGCCCTTGAAATTTCTGGCGACTCAATGGTTGAACTCGGCATTTTAGATGGTGACACCGTACTGATTGAAAGCTGCGACACAGCCCGTGACGGTGAAGTGGTGGTTGCCCTTATAGACCACGAAGAAGCAACACTCAAAACATTGCAACGTAAAGGTCAGCATGTGGCTCTGGTTCCAGCAAATCGCACCTACGAGACACAGATTTATGAAGCAAACAGGGTTCAGGTGCAGGGTAAATTGATTGGCTTGATGCGCCAATATCACTAAGCATTAATACTATTAAAAGTGGCCTTTCATAGCTGCTTTAAGTGCCCTTTGTGCTTTATTTATTGGACCATTCTATTTTTACCGGTCCTGATAGATATAGCGCCGCAGGCCCGTGGTCATCTAAATCTTCCTGTGTGATAACAAGACGTGCATCTCTACAGTAGCGCCTATATTTTTGCGCGATAATAACTATATCCCCAACACTACAGGCAGACCTAACGCCGTCGATTGTTTTCGCATACGTCACAGGTACGTGGGTTGCATAACGACAAGCATCCACATCGCATAGGCGTTCAAGCCTGTTCCAATTTGTCGTTGAAGGCTTAGCCCAATACCCATTCCATATTCGATGCCTAAAAGATCCCGTCCTTGTGCCGTAAGCATAAATTTGATCATCTCTTATTTCAGCAATACTTTTTCCTGTCTCAGAAATCAGAATATGAGCAACAGGCTTTTGCCCAAACCATAACGCAAAACAGAATATACATATCAAACACAGTACCACATGCACTTTTCGAATAAGTAAAACTGCAATGAATGCGGCAACGGCAACAAAGAATGCCCACGTTTCAAGAGGGTTAGTATAAAGAGCAGAAAACTCACATGATGCGAGACTGTGTGCGATCCAGAGAACAAACCCAAGAGATTTCTCAATCAACATACCAACAAAAACATATCCACCAAACGGTGAAATCACCAAACCAATCACCAAAAGCGGCATAACCAAAAAAGAGATTAATGGGAAAACCAATATGTTCGAAACAACGCCGATCATTGAGAGGGATTGAAAATGATAGAGCGCAAATGGCGCGACTGAAAGCTGTGCGACAATACAGGTACAGGCAGTGGCTACACTATATTTCGCTATTTTATGTATTATATTATTACTGGATGTCACAGAGATGCGCTTTGCCCACACTTCATAAAAAGCAATCAAACCCGATGTTGCAGCAAATGACATTTGAAACCCTATAGTCAAAATGCTTTCGGGCCAAAAAAACAGCATAATGATGGCGGCAAGAGCCACACTTCTAAGTGACAAAACTTTTCGGTCTGTCAAGACCGCAAGTAACGCAACTGAAACCATTATAAAAGCACGGGTAGCGGAAACACTGTTACCCGAGACAAACAAATATAAAAGACCAGCAACCCAAGCTGGCATCACAGCAAGCTTCTTCGGTAAAACTCTAAGCCCAATTGCTGGTATTAATGCGAATATAAATTCAAAGACAAAAAATACGATACCTGTGACGAGCCCCATATGTAAGCCCGATATAGCAAGTAAATGTGAAAGCCCAGACAGGCGCATAGCTTCAGTTGTATCTGCGCTTATATGGCTTCTATTACCAACTACAAGGGCGGTAGCAACCGCACCCTCCTGCCCGGTTACCGTTTGTAAAATATTAGTTTCTATATCTTTTCGAAGTACATTAACTTTACTTATTAATGTATTATTTTTATTGTATTTAATTGATTCGTAAGAAACAACATAGCCACTTGCTCCGACGCCTTCGAAATATGCGCTTTTCGCAAAATTATAGCCGTCAGGCACAAGCGGGCCCTTTGGTTTATCAATCACAGCATAAAGAGTAATATGTGCCCCTGAAATAAGCTCCGAAGCATTGTGCACTCTTGAAATAAGCCTTATACGGTCTGGTATATTGACGGTTTCATCGCCTATGCGTTGCGGGTTTACAAACAACGTTGTGGAACCATCAGGGTTTAGCTCCGAAGTTTCTATAAAACCATCAATATGCACATAGCGTTCCGTCTTTACATAAGGCTCTTGAAGCTCAATTATTCGCTTACTAGCAAGCGTTGAACCTAAGCAAAAAGCCAAAAACACCAAGAAGAGCATATTGTAGCGATATTTTTTGTTTAGGATGCAGACTGTTAGGCCAATCAAAATAAAAAAAGCGCCTATTAAAACATGCAAAATTGGATTTAAAGGCAACCAATGTAAAAACAGCAATATTCCAACAGCAAACGAAACAGACCAGACCAGTAAACGCCATTCACTGTGCAGCCAAAGCGTCTGATAATGGTTGTTTCTTACGTAATTTTCAGCCATGCAACCATGGCTCCAGCGCATGCTGACACTGCCTTCGGGACATTTTGATGCATTGCATATTTGTGTTCTGGCAAAACATATGATAAAAGCCTTCCGGAACCTTTCATGGTGGTTAGTTTTTCATACCACTAACCAATATTTTTGTACTTAAAAACGGGGATTAAAGCCTGAGCATGACAAGTCACATGCCCAACATTGTAACGCGTTTTGCGCCTTCGCCAACAGGATTTCTGCATATTGGCGGTGCAAGAACTGCACTTTATAACTGGTTATTTGCCCGTCATCACGGCGGTAAGTTTCTACTTCGCATAGAGGATACAGATAGAAAACGCTCTACAGACGAAGCCATTAGCGCCATATTGTCAGGTATGGAGTGGTTAGGCTTAAACTGGGACGGCGCTGCTGTTAGCCAATTTGAGCGATCAAACCGTCACCGGACTGTTGCAGAAGAAATGCTGGCCAAAGGGAAGGCTTATAAATGTTTCGCTACTCCTGATGAACTGGCGGCCCTGCGCGAAGATGCACGTGCGAATGGAACACAGTTCCGCGGTGATATATGGCGCGACCGCCAAGATGAAGCACCTGTGGACACACCCTTCTCAATTCGGATAAAAATGCCGCGTGATGGTTCCGTTACTATTGAAGACCAAGTGCAAGGATCTGTCACAGTTCAAAATAATGAACTTGATGATATGATCCTCCTACGCTCTGACGGTAACCCAACCTATATGTTAGCAGTTGTTGTTGATGACTATGATATGGGTGTTACTCATGTTATTCGCGGCGACGATCACCTGAACAATGCTTTCCGGCAAATCCAAATATACAAGGCGATGGGCTGGCCTGAACCAATATACGCTCATATACCACTCATTCACGGCCCTGATGGTAAAAAGCTATCAAAGCGCCACGGTGCACTCGGTGTGGATGCATACGCAAATATGGGTTTTTTGCCTGAAGCTATGCGTAACTATTTACTACGCCTTGGCTGGAGTCATGGCGACGATGAAATTATCACTACAGAACAAGCTATTAGCTGGTTTAATCTTGAAAATATTGGTCAAAGTCCATCACGATTTGATTTTGACAAGATTGACCACCTAAATAATCATTATATGCGCCAGTTAAGAGGCGAGGATCTTTTGGCACTTATAAAAGATAATCTGGAAAATAGCTTGCAGCGCCCTATTAATACTGAGGAGGCTGCACGCATAGTTAAAGCTTTACCTGCTTTATCAGAGCGCGCCAAGCGTCTGGACGACCTTTTAGAAGGAGCTTCGCTTTTCTGTAACACTCGGCCGTTAACCATGACCGATAAAGCATCAGAACAGTTAACCAGTGATATCCGCGTGTCACTTGGAACTGTTGCAAAAAACTTGGCCGCCCTTCCTGTATGGAATGGAGCCGATATAAAATCAGCTATCATGAAATTTGCCGAGGCAAATGACATGAAAATTGGTAAAATAATGCAGCCAATAAGAGCTGCAGTAACCGGGGGCAAGCAATCCGGTGACCTTGTTGAAACTCTGGAAATTCTAGGCCAGAGTGAAGCCGTTGAAAGACTGCAAGACCAGGCCACTGCTTGACGCGACAATTCACGAAAGTGAATTGATTTTAATATAAGGAGTAAGGACCATGTCAAATGACACTCTCAAACTGACCGGTAACGGGCTAGATTTAGATCTGCCGATAATGAACGGCTCAGTTGGTCCGCAGGTAGTTGATATACGCAGGCTGTATGCTGAATCAGACATGTTTACGTTTGATCCAGGCTTCACTTCTACAGCCAGCTGTGAATCCAAAATCACCTATATTGATGGTGGCAAGGGCGAACTTCAGTACCGCGGGTACCCTATCGAACAACTTGCTGAAAAAAGCGACTATATGGAAGTATGTTACCTACTTCTTTATGGAGAACTGCCTAATAAAGCTGAACGAGCGAAATTTTCTCATGATATTACCCATCACACGATGGTACATGAGCAACTGCATCGCTTTTTCACAGGTTTCCGCCGGGATGCTCACCCAATGGCCATTATGGTGGGTGTTGTTGGGGCACTAGCGGCCTTCTATCATGATAGTACAGATATTAATGACCCGCACCAGCGTATGGTTGCGAGTTATCGCCTGATTGCAAAAATTCCTACAATCGCAGCAATGGCTTACAAATACTCTGTTGGCCAGCCTTTTGTTTATCCTCGGAATGATCTTTCATATGCGGGCAATTTTCTCAGTATGATGTTCTCTGTTCCGGCAGCACATTATGAAGTAAGCCCAACACTTGAAAAAGCGATGGACCTTATTTTCATTCTGCATGCAGATCATGAGCAAAATGCATCAACGTCAACCGTTCGCCTTGCAGGCTCATCTGGGGCTAACCCGTTTGCTTGTATCGCAGCTGGTATTGCATGCCTTTGGGGCCCCGCACACGGCGGCGCTAACGAAGCATGCCTCAATATGCTTGAGGAAATTGGAACAGTTGACCGTATTCCTGAGTTTGTTGCGCGTGCAAAAGATAAAAATGACCCGTTCCGCTTAATGGGCTTTGGTCACAGAGTTTACAAAAACTTTGACCCAAGAGCCACAGTTATGCGCAAAACTGCCCATAAAGTTCTTGCGGAACTTGGTGTGGATGATCCACTTTTTGATGTTGCCATGGAACTTGAAAAAATCGCCCTTGAGGACGAATATTTCGTGTCCAAAAAGCTGTATCCAAACGTGGATTTCTATTCAGGTATTATCCTGAAAGCCATGGGCTTCCCAACATCCATGTTTACAGTACTATTTGCACTGGCACGAACATCTGGCTGGATATCTCAGTGGAAAGAAATGATCGAGGACCCAACCCAGCGTATTGGCCGCCCTCGTCAGCTTTACACAGGCTCACCAGCACGAGATTATGTCCCTGTTGAAGACAGATAAAACCATAAATGACAGATTAAAAACAAAGCTGGCGAGATATTTCGCCAGCTTTTTCTATAAGTAACAATAAAGCCCGCAAGTTATTCCTGCGGGCTTTATTGTTTATTCTGTACTTAGAAGTTTATTCTGCCGCCATCATTGCTGTAAGTTTTGCTTCAGCAACAACCTGTTCGTCCACTTTCGCCACTGCTTGAAACTTCCACACAGCACCCCGCCCACGAATAGTGGTGATATGCATACGTAATTGATCACCAGGCACAACCGGCTTTCTAAACTTAGCCTCATCGATCGCCATAAAATAGACGACCTTACCTTCAGCATCAGCACCTAGCTTGCTTATAGCAAGGATACCCGCAGCTTGCGCCATAGCTTCAAGTATAAGCACACCGGGCATAACCGGTTTTTGCGGAAAATGCCCCGGGAAAAATGGCTCATTAATAGTTACATTCTTAATACCAATAGCACTTTCGCCTGGTACTAAATCAACAACTTTATCAATAAGCAGAAAGGGATACCGGTGCGGTATCGCCTTCATTATATCTGCAATATTATATTCCATAACGGCTAAACAACCAGATTACTGGCCGCCTTCACTGCCTTCTGGAGCTTGCTGTTGCACGCGCTGTGGCAACGTAAGCTTAACTGATGGTAGTTCAGCATCCAGAAGTTCGATAAACTCAGTTGTAACGTCAAGGCCTGGAGCACTATCCATTACAAGGCGTTTTGGCAAAATAACCTGTGCTTTACGTTCCGTCAGGATTTTTTTCAATACCGGCTGACGGGCACGTTCTACCTGAACAAGCGCCTCTTTACGAATTTTATCGAAAGCATATTCCAAAGCCTGCAAAGACTGATTGATCTGCATATAATTTTCCTGAAGCTTTTTCGCTTCAGCTTCGTATTTATCATTCCCGATAATAGACTTTTGCTTTTCAAGTTCTGCCAGTTTTTGCTCAAGCAGGCCGCCACGACCAATATAATTACGATACTGCAAAATTTGGTCACGAATGTCAGCCGTTTGAAGGTTGAAATCCTTGTGAGCTGCTGCCTCGTTTTCTACACGGTCGTTATCAATAGTTAAAATTTGCTGTGCCGCGACAGTGAGTGTCAGCCCCATTGCTGCAACGATGCCTGTAGCCATCAGGCGAAGTTTTTTACGTAACGTCATTATATTATCCCGTTCCCTATGTATAAATCTAGAATGTGGTTCCAACATTGAACTGCAACGTCTGAGACCTGTCGCCCAACTGCTTTTTAACTGTTTTAGCCAAATCAATCCTGAATGGACCAAATGGTGACTGCCAAGAGAAACCAATACCAACTGCAATCCTTGGTGATGGAGAGTTCCCAGATAGACAATCAGTATCATAACCAAATGTGGTTGTAGAATCATCTTCCAGTGCCAATTGATACGAATCATAGTCAGACTGACTAAATTGACACTCGGCAAGAGAATCATCTTTTGCACGGAACAAGGAGCCAACATCAACAAAGGTTGAAGCGCTGATCCCGCTTTCGAGTGCCATATCCCCAAGTGGGAAGAATAGTTCCGCACGGCCAATATAGAAGGCTGTACCCCCAAGTGAGCCACTATTACTGGTTGAACCACCGTTAAAGTCACGAGGGCCAATACCTGAAGTATCAAAACCACGCATACGCGGTCCACCAATATAGAATTTATCGTTCAAACGAACATCCTGACCCAGACCCATAATCATGCCAGCTTCACCGCCCAAACGGAAAGTCCAACCAGACCAAGGTGTCCAGTAGTTATCAAAGTTAATCCGGTTTCTAAGGTAGCGTACATCGCCGCCAAGGCCAGCAAAGTCTTGGTGGAAGTAAAAGCTGCTGCCCCGCGTTGGCCTAATATAGCTATTACGTGTATCAAAACCAACAGAATATCCAAGAATTGACTGATAGCGCTTACCAAGAGATTCCACGAACGAACGACTAAGGCTAACGCGCTCCATTTCACTGATGCTTGTATCGCCGTCATTATTGATATCAAAGTCATCAAGGTCGATATCACCGTCGCCGTCAAGATCATATTTGTCAAAGGCTGCCTGATCATTATTGGGATTATCATCCGTCAACAAGGATTGTGCATTTGTTAAATAGCGATCGAAAACACCTGAACCCAAAGAGTTTGTAATAACACTATCAGGAATTGTTACGTCGTCCTGACGCAGCGTGTAGCGTGTGGACAGTGTCCAGAACTCATTCAGTGCCATCCCTGCCCTCAACGAGAAGCCGATAGACTTGGTATCAAAGAGTGAACCATAGCTTGAGCTATCAACCCGACGGGCAAACAGATCAAAGCCTGCAGCAATGCGGCGGCCCATGAAGTAAGGCTCTGTAAAGCCAAGGTCAATTTCCTGACGCGTGCCAGACATCCGAAGGCCAAGGCGCAAGTCCTGTCCTTTCCCCATGAAATTGCGTTCTCTGATCGAGAAATCGAAAATAAAGTTCTCTAAGCTCGAGAAACCAGCACCAAGGTTAAGTTCACCCGTTGCTTGTTCTTCAACCGTTACATCCAGTACCATGCGGTCAGGTTCTGAACCTTGAACACGCTCAATCTCCGCTTCACGGAAGAAACTAAGGCGTTTAACACGATCTTCAGAGCGTGTTACCAGCGCCGAGTTAAAAGCATCACCTTCCTGCAAGCGGAATTCACGGCGAATAACCCGATCAAGGGTGCGCACGTTTCCTTTAATGTTGATGCGCTCTACATATACGCGCGGGGCATCAAGCACTTTAAACGTGATATCAATTTTACGCGTTTCACGGTCGCGTTTGATCTGAGGACGTACATCCACAAACGCATATCCCAATAGGCCAGCTGCATTTGTCAGGGATTCGATCGTCTTCTCAATTGCTTCGGCGTTGTATGTCATGCCTTCACGCATTAACAAAAATGCCTTTAACAGAGACGGCTCAACATCACGAATTTCGCTTTCAACATCAATTTTGCCAAACTCATATATCTCACCCTCCTCAACAGAGAATGTGATAAAAAAATCTTCCCTGTCTGGGGTAAGCTCAGATACCGCAGAGACAATTCGGAAGTCTGCATAGCCTTCGTTTAGGTAATGATTGCGCAGAACCTGCTGATCATAAGCAAGGCGATCGGGATCAAAAGTGTCGTTTGATGTAAAGATTTTCCACCAACGCGCTTCTTTAGTAGCGAGAACATCCCGCAAATCACCGTCACTATATACCTTGTTCCCCATAAAGTTAATGCTGCTAACCTTGGTTTTTGGACCTTCTTGAATTTCAAAAATCACATCAACGCGGTTTTGCTCAAGCTGTACAACTTTTGGTTCAATAATCGCAGCAAAACGGCCCGACCGACGATAAAGCTCCATTATACGCTTAACGTCTGACCTGATTTTTGCGCGCGTAAAGACCATACGAGGACGAATACGCACTTCCTCAAACATATCATCCCGGTCAAGTTTCTTGTTACCTTCAAAAACAATCCGGTTGATAATGGGGTTTTCAACAACTTTAACAACAAGCCCGCCGTTGTTTTCAATAAACTCAACATCCGAAAACAAACCGGTTGCAAAAAGATTCTTCAAACTTTGGTCAAGTTGCGTCGGATCAAAGGGATCTCCTGCCGTTACCGTCAGGTAAGATGCAATGGTTTCAGGTTCTACCCGCTCATTACCGCTGATGCTGATTTGCCGAATTACCGGCATTTGACGCCCATCTGGAACTTGTTGTGCGGCCACAACACCAGAAAGAACGGTTCCCCCAACAACAAGCGTTACAAATGAACGCACTATCAAACGCAATATAAATAAACGCAACTTTTCAGCCCAATCTTATAAACAATAAAAGGCACTTTGGCGGTGAAATTGACCTAGAGTGCCATAGATTGCAAGTCATTCAGTGTTACAAACACCATAAAAATTATCATTAACGCCGCTCCAGCGACAAATCCGGCCTCTTTTGCCTTCACACTTAATGGTGATCCTTTAATACCTTCAAGCGCATAAAACACAAGGTGTCCACCATCTAAAACAGGAATTGGCAAAAGATTTACAATTCCTAAATTCAAGGACAAAAGTGCCAGCATCCAAAGAAAGCTTTGAAAGCTGACATGAGCCGCTTCACCAACCATATTGGCGATACGAACCGGTCCACCCAACTCTTTAACGGAGCGAATCCCTAATATCATCTGCCCAAGTGTTGTAAACATGGTTTTACCCATTTGCACCGTTTGGCGGGTGCCTTCAGACAGCGCACCAAAAACACCAAGGCTTTCTTTTTTAGTCGGAGGGGAGCCAATCCCTAAAAAACCATAAGGGTACTGGTTACCAAATCTGTCTTCCATATACTTTGTGCCAAGCCGAACAGGTATCATTAAAGCTTCCCCTGCACGTACAAGCTCAACATCCACTTCTTTACCGGGATAGAGACGAACAACAGCACCGATATCAGTAAACCTATCGATAGATGTACCATTAACTGAAATGATCCTGTCGCCGATGTTGAGCCCGGCCATGTCAGCAGCAGACTGCTCGCTGATAGATTCTACAATCGGCTCTGATACAGAAAGGCCATATGAAAAATAAAATCCAGCAAAAACCAATGACGCCGCAATAAGGTTCACAGCAGGCCCAGCAAACACAACAAGCGAGCGTTGCCAAAGTGGCTTGAAATGAAAACATTCTGCCTTTTCCTGCTCCGAAAGCCCTTCCGGAATTTCACCCGGATTGCTCGCTGCAGAAGCATCGCCAAAAAACTTCACATACCCACCAAGTGGAATAGCGCTCACACGCCAGCGCGTACCGGATTTTGCTGTCCAGCCAAAAATTTCCTTGCCCATACCGATTGAAAAGGTATCGACACGTATCTTAAAAAACCTTGCAACAGAATAATGTCCAAGTTCATGAATGAAGACCAGAATGCTAAACCCGCCAATAAAAGCAGCCAAAGTAAACAGTAGTCCGGGGCCCGCTGCTTCCATAAATCACTCCATGTCGTTCATAGATACGATCAAGGCTTGCGCTGTGCGGCGCGCCTCCTGATCAATTTCAAACACATTTGCCAGCGATTGTGGCGCTTTCATGTCGGATTTTGCAAGTGTTTGCTCAACAACCGCCGGAATCGCATCAAAGTTTATATTTTCCTTCAAAAAGGCCTCTACGGCAACCTCATTTGCAGCATTTAACACGGCAGGTGCTGCACCGCCTGTTAGCAAGGCATCTCTCGCAAGTTTCAAACACCGGAATTTTTCATAGTCAGGCTGCTCGAATGTTAGAGTGCCAATTTGCGCAAGATCAAGTGGTGTCGCCGGTGTTGGCATCCGTTCAGGCCATGCAAGGCAGGAGGCAATTGGAATACGCATATCGGGGCTACCAAGCTGGGCCAATGTACTACCATCCACATAATCAACCATTGAGTGAATTACAGATTGAGGATGCACCAAAACATCAATTTGAGTAGCTTCTATAGGAAAAAGATGAAAAGCTTCAATAACCTCTAACCCTTTGTTCATCATAGTTGCAGAATCTACCGATATTTTTGCTCCCATATCCCAGTTGGGATGGGCCACAGCCTCAGCGGGCGTAATTGCATTAAACCGGCTTTGGCACAGCCCTAAAAACGGCCCTCCTGATGCTGTAAGAACAATGCGGCGAATTGCTTTTTCTGCATGGGTTTCTAACACCTGAAAAATAGCATTATGTTCGGAATCAACAGGTAAAATACGTGCATGGTGCTTATGCACCTCTTCCATCATCAAGTCACCTGCACAAACAAGGCATTCCTTGTTCGCAAGAGCAATAGTTGCGCCGCGCCGCGCCGCAGCTAGTGTCGGCATCAAACCTGCAGCCCCAACAATAGCCGCCATAACCATATCAGAAGGTATTTCAGCAGCATCAACCAGAGCACTTTCCCCTGCGCCACACTTTATGCCCGTACCATTAAGGCCATCTTTTAAGGCTGTAAAACATGAAGGATCAGAGATAGCAACAAAGTCAGGCATAAATTCTTTTGCCAAAGCCACCAGTTTTTTAACACTGCTATGAGCTGTGAGTGCAGTTACCTTGAACATGTCAGGGTTTCGCCTGATCAAATCTAGCGTGCTATGCCCTATCGACCCTGTAGCCCCAAGAATGGATATTGTCTTATAGTTCATAAGGTCTCTATCCTGCCCCAAGAAGTAAGGGAAAATTATTTACAAGGAGTGCAACAGCAGGGGCCACAAATACAAGCCCGTCGACCCTATCAAGAAGGCCGCCATGACCAGGAATAAGACCGCCAGAGTCTTTGACACCAAATGACCTTTTAATACCGCTTTCTACAAGGTCCCCAATTTGAGCCCAAACCGCCAGCCCTGCAGCAGCAACTACCACCGGTATAGCGTAAGGTAAAAAAGGGTAAAGAAGCCACAAAACAAAAGAAGCCAACGCCGCAAGCGACATCCCCCCCAACAGACCTGCCCATGTTTTTTTTGGGCTAATTCTGGGAGCAAGCTTTGGTCCACCTATAGATTTTCCAGCAAAATAACCGCCAATATCAGTGCCCCAAACAATCAAAAACACCCAAAGAACCAGCAAAGGGTTAACTGTATGGAGCCACCACATAGCCATCACAGGCAAACTAACGTAGGCAACACCAAGTAACCACCATCCCAGCGTTTTTGCAATGCCTGTACGAATGACAGCATACGACACCAGCGCCACAAGAAGCCCAGCAATGATAAAATCATGCGCTTCAATGGCATACTCCTTTATCACAACCAAGGCACCAATAACAACGAATCCTAAAAGACTTCCAACCATTATTGAGGGTGAAATTACGAGTTTCGACCATTCAGCCGCCATCAGAAAAGCACCTAGCGCCAACAGGCCAATAAACCACCAGCCGCCAAAGTAAACTGTTGCCAATACAGGTGGTAGCAACAGGACAGCAGACACAATACGCTGCAACAGGTTATTTGACATATTCAACAGCATGGATAAATGCTTTACCTTCTGGCTACTTGCGCCAATATCTTGCGCTTAGGGCCGCGCACCGAAGCGCCTATCTCTATCAAGATATATATCGACGGCGTCAATAAAGTGCTGACGCGAAAAGTCGGGCCACAATACATCAAGGAACAGAAATTCTGAATAAGCAGCCTGCCATAGTAAAAAGTTTGACAGGCGCTGTTCACCACTGGTTCGTATAATAAGGTCTGGATCAGGGATATCGTGGGTATATAGCGCATTATTTATGCGGCTTTCCGTAATATCAGCTAACCTTTCTCGACCAGCGGCAACACTTTCTGCGATAGTCCGCACCGCTTCGACCATTTCATCACGAGACCCATAACTTAACGCAATGATCAGTGTTAGCCGGCTATTATTTTCTGTCATTTTTTCCGCCCACTCAATACGTGAACGGATATCAGAGGCCAACTTAGTTCTATCACCAATTACCCGAAGTCTAATACCTTGTTTGTGCAAGGTCTCAACTTCTTTATTCAGGTAATTTTTAAGAAGGCCCATCAGGTCCTTCACTTCTTCCACAGGCCTATTCCAGTTTTCACTGGAAAAGGCATAGAGTGTCAAAAAATCAACCCCAGTTTCAACGGCCCCTTCAATGGCCGCTTTTACAGCCTCAGCACCACGCTTATGTCCCATTGAACGGCTTATTAGGCGTCTCTCAGCCCACCGGCCGTTACCATCCATAATAATGGCGACATGGCGTGGGCCGGAAACACCTTCGGCTGTTTCAGTGGTTGGGGCTGACAAAACCATCCTATACCTGCATGATTTCTTTTTCTTTACCGTCCAAAGTTTGGTCGATAAGGCCCACAAATTTATCTGTTAGTTCCTGCACTTCATCAGCATACATTTTATGATCATCTTCGCTGATGGATTTATCTTTTTCCATACGCTTAAGCTGATCCATACCACCCTTGCGAACATTGCGGATAGCAATACGTGCTGTCTCAGCGTATTTTGCTGCAATACGGGCCAGTTCCGCACGACGCTCTTCATTAAGCTCAGGTATTGGAATGCGTACAAGCTGACCGTCCATCATAGGATTAAGACCAAGACCCGCCGTTCTGATCGCTTTTTCAACGGCAGAGGCATTTGCCTTATCCCACACTTGAACAGAAAGCATCCTTGGTTCAGGAACAGAAACAGTACCAACTTGATTAAGCGGCATGTTCGAGCCATACACCTCTACGGTAACAGTATCTAAAAGGCTTGTTGAGGCACGGCCTGAACGTAGGCCAGAGAACTCATGCTTAAGGGCATCAACAGCGCCTTTCATGCGCCTCTCAATATCACCCAGATCAATATCTTCATCACTACTCATTATATTTACTCCTCTCCCACTACGGTACAAGTTCCATTACCTTGCAGAACTTGCACTAATTCGTTTTGGGTATGTATTGAGAAAACAACAATTGGAATGTTATTTTCCCGGCTCAAGGATATAGCCGAGGCATCCATAACCTTAAGGTCTTGCCTCAACACATCCATGTAACTTAATGAAGTATAACGTTTTGCTGAAAGGTTTGTTTTAGGGTCAGAATCGTACACGCCATCAACTTGCGTCCCCTTAAGAAGCGCATCACAGTTCATTTCAGCAGCTCTTAAAGCCGCAGCCGTATCTGTTGTAAAAAACGGATTACCAGTACCTGCTGCAAAAATAACAACACGGCCTTTCTCAAGATGGCGAATAGCCCTGCGCCGTATATAAGGCTCGCTAACACTTGCCATCGGAATAGCGGACAAAACACGCGTGTCAACGCCAACCTTTTCCAGTGCATTTTGAAGAGCAAGCGCATTCATAACTGTTGCTAGCATGCCCATGTAGTCAGCCGTAGAGCGGTCTAACCCCTCAGCAGCCCCTTTAAGACCACGAAAGATGTTACCGCCGCCCACAACAACACATACTTCAGTGCCAATTTCACGGGCATCTTTTATTTCCAGAGAAACACGGTTAGCCGTTTCAGGATCAATTCCATATGACCCACTACCCATAAGGGCTTCACCAGATAACTTTAAGAGCACTCTTTTATATTTAGGCCCAGATGACATGCTCTAATTTCTCCCCCTGAGACAGTATAAGCTGCTGCAGCTTATAGTCTTCAAATTCATATTACCAGCTAGTTTTAGCTAAATATTCTACATCATAGTTTTAACCAGATAACAGACAACAAAAAACCCAGAGGAAGTGCCTCTGGGTTTATTTGTTTAATGCTATCAGAACTTAAGAACCTGCAACCGCAGCAACTTCGGCAGCGAAGTCTTCTTCTTTTTTCTCAAGACCTTCACCGATTTCCATGCGAACATAAGAAACTAGCTCAATTGAAGTGCCTGCGGCTTTAGCTGCTGCTTCAATAACCTTAGATATTTTAGTTTCGCCGTCGATCACAAAAATCTGGTGCAATAGAACAACCTCTTCCAGATACTTGCGCATACGGCCAACAATCATTTTTTCAATGATTTCTTCCGGCTTACCAGATTCACGAGCTTTATCCATCTGAACCTGTTTTTCACGCTCAACAAGTTCAGGATCAAGCTCTTCCTCTGTCAGTGATGCAGGGTTTGCAGCAGCAATGTGCATAGCAAGTTGTTTACCAAGTGGCAATAACACGTCAGCACTTGCAGAAGACTTCAGCCCAACAAGAACAACAATTTTACCCATGTTGTCAGAAACAGCACTGTGAATGTAAGAAGCAACAACACCCTCTTCCACTTCAACAACAGCTGCGCGGCGAATGCTCATGTTTTCACCGATTGTCGCAATATTGTCTGTAAGAACATCAGCAACAGACTTACTGCCACCTGGGTATGTTGCAGCCTTAACTGTTTCAATATCTGTACCGTTATCAAATACAACAGTTGCTACATCAGAAACAAATTTTTGGAATTTTTCGTTACGCGCCACAAAATCTGTTTCAGAGTTAACCTCAACAACAGCAGCTTTTTTAGCATCACCTTTAAGGGCCACCAAACCTTCAACCGCGACACGGCCAGATTTTTTTGCAGCAGCAGCAAGACCTTTTGTACGGAGCCAATCAACTGCAGCCGCAACATCACCATCAGTTTCAGCAAGGGCTTTTTTACAGTCCATCATACCTGCGCCAGATTGATCACGCAGGGATTTAACGAGAGCGGCAGTAATTTGTGCCATAGGATTTCTCCTGAAAAACTTTTAAAATCAAGCAAATAACTATCGAGTAGATAAAATCCACCCGATAGCATTACTCGCTAATTGTTACTCTGATTTTGCAGTTGCAGCTTCTTCTGCAACTTCCGCAGGTGCTTCTTCAGCCACAACTTCTTCAACCGGAGCTTCAGCTACAGCGCCGAGATCAACACCCTGTGCAGTAAGATCTGCTTGAATGCCATCAAGAACGGCATCTACAACCAGATCACAGTAAAGACGGATAGCACGTGTTGCATCGTCATTACCAGGAACTGGGAAATCAAGGCCATCAGGTGATGAGTTGGTATCAATAACACCAACAACAGGAATACCAAGGCGCTGTGCTTCAGCAATTGCCAAATCATCGCGGTTAGTATCAACCACAATAATAATATCTGGCAGACCGCCCATATCCTGAATACCACCAAGCGACAGTTCAAGTTTGTCGCGTTGACGAGTCATTTGAAGAGTTTCTTTTTTGGTCAGGCCAGTGTGCTCTTTACCCAAAACTTCATTCAGCTCTTTCAGGCGCTTGATTGACTGGCTAATAGTCTGCCAGTTTGTCATCATGCCGCCAAGCCAACGGTGGTTTACATAATACTGACCACAGCGTTTTGCAGCTTCCGCAATTACAGGAGAAGCCTGACGCTTTGTACCAACAAAAAGAACACGCCCGCCGCCTGCAACAATATCGCGGATAGCTTGCAATGCCCGTGTCAGATACGGAACTGTTTGTGAAAGATCAATAATGTGAATCCCATTACGTGCACCAAAGATATAAGGTGCCATTTTAGGATTCCAACGGTGGGTCTGGTGACCAAAGTGCACGCCTGCTTCTAAAAGCGCACGCATATCTACAACTGGCATAGCCATAATACTACTCCTTTTCCGGTTAAGCCTCCGCGGGGGTGCGTATAACCAACCATTGGTTAAACACCGGATGGCGGCAAGCCATGATCAGCAAGCAACCTTCCCCACGTGTGAAGTCGCGCATGCTATAGGCGTTAACGAAAGCGATATCAAGTAAAATATGGCTGTAAATCAACAGAAATGGACAATTTGGAAGAGCCGATCAAAAAATCATCGCTCATTCAACAGTTTTACACCAGTTTCAAGGCTTAGGGTTTACCTGTAACATCATCATATCCGTGGAACTCCGCAGCCTCTTTCGAAATACTAACACGGCCATCTTTCCAAACAGGCATTGTTCTTACAACCGGGTCTTTTGTCGCAAATTCAATTGCCTCCTCAACCGAATTTGCTCTTGAAAGCTTAATCAGGTTAAGCCGTGTGGGAAACATTAGAAAAACATCATCAGCCTCAGCTTCTTTCAAAACTTTCTTTGGCGAAACCCAGCAAAGGGAAACAGCTTCATTTCCATCATGCTGAAATGTGTCTCCATTATAGGCCGCCAAATAAAAGTGTGTATCAAACCGAAGCTTCATATTTTCAGGCGTAATCCAGTGTGCAAAGAATACAAGTGAGGAAACATTCAAGCGGTTTTCTGAAGTTAACACACATTCGCGGAAGCCAAGGCCTGATGTATTAGCCGGGCACAGGCCTTCTGTAAGTAAAACAGATGTTTCTTCATAAAGCTCGCGTATTGCTGCCATTTTATAGCTAAAATCACCAGTTTTAGTCTTTTCTGTTACATTTACATAATCGGCCCATAGAGCATAATTTGTATCGGCTTCTTCCACCTTGCCACCAGGAAAAACAAGCGCACTTGGCGCAAAAGCCATGCTTTTTGCGCGCTTGGTCATCAATACTTCAATGCCATTGCTACCATTCCGCACAAGAAGGATGGATGCCGCAGGCTTTGCAACAGGAATGTGCATATTTGGCTCGCCCGCCATCTTAAATTTCCTCGACCGAGAGTACACCCATCTCCGCAGCAATTGCCTGCCTCAGTTCTGGCGTTACCTTATAGCGCCCTGTCATACGAAACTCGACAAACCTTGCTCCCTCTGAAACGGGAAGTCGCACAGTTACTTTGCCTTTACCACCAGTGCGCCTGCTTAGCGCAGACTGTATCGACGGAAACGCATTCTCAGATTCCACCTCAATGAACAACCCCTTGGAAGACTGTGCAGCAACCTGTTCAAGTGATTCCATCCCTCGACAGCTCAAGCCAATCGTATCATCTTCATCGCGCTTGCGAATTTGTACAGAAACCACAAGGGGAGCGCCCTCTTCCACCAGAGTTCTCATATGTTCAAGATCATCATCAAAAACCATGACTTCAAAGGCATCCGTACGGTCAGACAAGGTCAGGCGCCCAAACCGTTTACCGCGCTTTGTGGTTCCCTCCCGCGTACCAAGAATAGCCCCCGCCATTCTTATAACCTGATTTACAAGCCCGCTATCTGCATAAACTTCCCGCGCTGGTACAATACGCTCGCGTTCAAGTACTGTTTCATAGCTATCAAGCGGATGAGCTGAAATATAAAAACCCACAGCTTTGCGTTCTTCGTCCAGCATTTCAGTGTCGGTCCATTGCTTGACGAGGGGGAGCGAAGGCCGGTCAACCGTTGTCGCCATATCTCCACCAAAAAAGCTTACCTGATCACTTTCGCGTTCTTTTGCCTGCATCTGCGCAACCCGCATAATAATTTCTGCGGCGGCATATACCTGCGCTCGGTCTTTCACTAAGCAGTCGAAGGCACCAGCCGCAGCCAAACGCTCTATTTGGCGCTTATTAAGATGGCGCGGCTCTACGCGCTCGGCAAAATCAAATAAATCCTTAAAAGGGCCATTCTTTTCACGTTCCGCAATGATAGATTCCATTGCCTTTTCACCAACACCTTTAATAGCCCCAAGCGCATACCGCACACCCCTGTTCTGGCGCGGATCATCAGGATTTTCACAATATTCCTCTGCAGTTCTCTCGACGGTAAAGGGCACAAATGACTTGTTAATATCTGGTAATAATAAAGGCACATCCATACGCTGCAGTTCCATTTTAAATGCTGCAAGCTTATCAGTATTCCCCATATCAAGCGTCATGATTGCCGCCATAAACTCAACTGGGTAATTCGCTTTCATATAGGCAGTATGGTATGCAACCAGTGCATAGGCAGCCGCGTGCGACTTATTAAAGCCGTAGGATGCAAACTTGGTTACAAGGTCAAATATATAGCTGGCTTTTTCGCTATTTATACCCCGTTCAACAGCACCATCACAAAAACGGCCACGCTGCTTGTCCATTTCTTCCTTGATCTTTTTACCCATCGCACGCCTAAGGATATCGGCTTCACCAAGGCTATAGCCAGACATAACCTGCGCAATCTGCATCACCTGTTCCTGGTAGATGATAACACCGTATGTTTCTTCCAAAATCTCTTTCAGAATTGGGTGGGGATATTCCACCACTTCGCGGGCGTGCTTACGGTTTACATAGGTCGGAATATTATCCATTGGGCCGGGACGATAGAGCGCCACAATCGCAATAATGTCTTCAAATTTATCAGGTTTCAGACCCTTTAGAACCGAGCGCATGCCCGTACTCTCAAGCTGAAAAACACCAGCAGATTCACCAGCTTGTAAAAGTTTATAACTTAACTGATCATCAAGAGGAAGCGCCGCCAGATCAATAGTAATATCACGCTCTTTTACATATTCTACAGCCCGGTCAAGCACAGTCAGAGTTTTAAGTCCCAAAAAGTCAAACTTAACAAGGCCCGCCTGCTCTACCCATTTCATGTTAAACTGGGTTACGGGCATCTCTGATTTAGGATCACGGTAAAGCGGCACCAGTTCATCCAGTGGCCTATCGCCAATTACAACCCCCGCCGCATGCGTTGAGGAATGCGCGTAAAAGCCCTCAAGCTTCAAAGCACGCTTCATAACACTAGCCGTTAGTTCATCCGTATCAATCTCGCGCTGCAACCTTGGCTCACTGTCAATTGCCTCTCTGAGCGTCATGGCATTACCCGGGTCATTCGGGATCATTTTTGACAAACGGTCAGTGGCGCCGTGGTGCTGCTGCAAAACACGCCCGCAAGCTTTTACCACGGCGCGCGCCTGCAATTTACCAAAGGTAATAATCTGGGCTACATGGTCATACCCATATTTATCCTGCACATATCGGATTACTTTTTCACGCTTATCTTGGCAAAAGTCGATATCAAAATCAGGCATAGAAACCCGTTCAGGGTTCAAAAAACGTTCAAAAAGCAGGGAAAAGCGCAGCGGATCAAGATCTGTAATTTTGAGCGCCCAAGCAACAACAGAGCCAGCACCCGAGCCACGACCCGGCCCTACCGGGATATTATGATCTTTCGCCCACTGGATAAAGTCAGCAACGATCAGAAAATAACCGGGAAAGCCCATTTGGTTAATAATACCAAGTTCATAATCAAGCCGGTCCCAATATTCCTTTTCCCATTCTTCTTCTCTGCCGGCTTTTCGGCTATTTTCTTTCGCGATAAAATCTAGCCGCTCTCTCAGGCCCAGCGCAGATTCGTCCTTAAGCATATCCGCTTCAGATACATCAAGGCCGCTCGTGAAATTAGGCAGCAGTGGGCCAATACTATCAACCTTCGTGCAGCATCTTTTTGAAATATTAATTGTATTTTCAATTGCTTCAGGAAGGTCCTTAAACCTATCTATCATTTCTTCCGCTGTTTTAAAACGATAGTCAGAATTAAGCCGCCTTCGCTCTTGCACCGCAACATAGGTGCTATCTGCCATACACATAAGGGCATCATGAGGTTCATACATGTCAGGCCCAACAAAATACGGCTGGTTTGTCGCGACAATAGGGAGAGAATGCTTATATGCAAGATCGAGAAAAGCTTCTTCTGTTGCCTGTTCTTGCGGTTCGTCGTGGCGCTGTATTTCAACATACAGCCTATCCCCAAAATAGTCTTTCAGGTCCAAAAGGCACTTTTCCGCTCCCTCCATGTTGCCATCCAGAATTAGCTGGCCAATAGGACCACGTGCGCCGCCAGTAAGGCAAATCAAGCCTTCTGAATACTGTGCAAGATCTTCAAAGGGGTACTTAACGCCAACTTGAACATCACTTTCAAGGTGTGCTTTTGACACAATCTTCATGAGATTGCGGTAACCCTTATCTGTCTGGGCAAGTAGAACAATAGCCTCAGGCCATTCAACCTTTTTGATTTTATCGCGTTTGCCCCGGTATGGGTTGTTCACAAAAAGCGTAACACCAACAATAGGCTGAATACCCGATGAAGCAGCCACGCTTGAAAACTCAAGAGCAGCAAACATGTTATTGTTATCCGTCATAGCAACGGCTGGCATTTTAAAACCAACACACTGCTTAACCAGATCCTTAACGTGTATAGCGCCTTCTGAAAGGGAATAAGCTGTGTGCACCCGTAAATGAACAAAATTTGCGTAGCCCATAAACTGTGTCACCAGCCTTTCTGGAGAAATAAATCGGAAGGTATATTATGTGTTAAGAGTAGCGCGAGCAGCTTTGATACTCAAGCATCAGAATCACAAAGTTAAGCTGTTACAAGCTTGCCGTCACGCAGAACATATTGGCGCTCAAGCTTGGCAGCAAGCGCACGGTCATGCGTTGCAATAATGGCAGAAAGCTTGTTTTCTTTCATAGTATTCAGAAAAAGATCAAACACTTTTGCGGCCGTTTCTTCATCCAGGTTTCCAGTTGGCTCATCGGCAAGCAACACCGATGGTTTGCCAACTACCGCGCGCGCAATAGCTACACGCTGCTGTTCACCACCAGAGAGCTTTGAGGGAACATGGTCCATTCGTTCTGCAAGGCCTAACTGATCAAGTGTTTCTGCGGCCCGCGTTCTCGCTTCTTTATCAGTAACACCTGCGATCTTTAAAGCGATCGATACATTTTCTAAAGCCGTGAAATCGGGCAATAAATGATGAAACTGGTAAACAAAACCTAATGCTTCACGGCGCACTTTGCTGCGCGCATCATCTTTCAGACCTGACATAGGTTTACCTGAAATTTTAATCTCGCCGTCAAAACCGCTATCCAAAAGTCCTGCGACCTGTAGAAGAGTAGACTTTCCTGAGCCAGATGAACCAATGAGCGCAACTAGTTCACCCGGTTCAACAGAAAGGCTAATGCCCTTCAAGATATCAAGGGTTTTAGAGCCTTGTTGAAAAGAGCGTTTAATATCAATTAGTTCCAATACTGGCATATCAACGCTTTCTATTCATGACGCAGTACAGCAACAGGGTCTAGCCTGCTGGCACGGATAGCAGGAATGACCGTTGCCAAAAAAGACATAACCACAGCCACAACAACAGTAAGCATCACCTCCACCCAGTCGACATCCGCTCTAATCTCAGAGATCCAGCGTGTTTCTGGGTCCCAAACGTTCAACCCAAAAGCCCACTCAATAAACACTTTTATTTCAACAATATAGGTAATGAACAAGCTGGAAAGAACACCTCCGGCGATAATACCTGTAAGACCAACACTTAAACCCACAATCAGGAAAACCCTTCTAATCGATCTTCGTGTAGCCCCCATTGTGCGCAGAATAGCAATATCCCCTGACTTATCTTTAACAAGCATAACTAGGCTGGAAGAAATGTTAAACACAGCCACAAGCACTATAAGGGACAGGATCATAAACATCGCCACACGCTCAGTTTGCAAAGCACCTATCAACGCAGGGTTATAGGACCGCCAGCCCTGAATAATCGCTTTTCCGTCTACAACATCTGTTAGTATCGGCAATACAGCATCAATATTTTCAGGGTCATCAAGAAAAATCTCTATATTGGAAATAGTATTTTCATCATAACGGAAGAAGGTTTGGGCTTGATCAAGCGGCATTCCAACAAAAGTTTCGTCAAACTGATAAAGCCCTAGTTCCACCACAGCCTGTACAGGAAAGGCAAGGTACCGAAGAGTGGAACCAAACGGCGTTGAAACACTATTTGGGCTAATGATTGTGACAGTATCCCCCACCCTTACACCAAGCTTCCGTGCCAGCATGTATCCCAAAACAATGCCACCTTCACCCCGCAGTATGTTAAGGGAACCATCAATAACTTTAGCATCCCCCATACTGGCTTCGGTTAAATGCTCATCTGGCAAACCACGCACAATAGCGCCGTAAGACCTGCCATTCTGAGTTACCATAACCTGTGCTTCAATATAGGGCCGCACCCGCTTAACATGTGGAAGAGAAGCAACCTTTTCAGCAAGCGGCTGGTAATTATCTATTTTCGCACTGTACCCATAAATAACAGCGTGCCCTTGGTGGCCAAGAATGCTTTCCATCAAGCCAGCCCTAAAGCCATTCATAACCGACATAACAGAGATCAGAGCTGCAACACCTAACATGATCGCAACAACAGAAAGGATAGTGTTCAGCGATATAAAGCCATCACTGGGAGGGCGTAGCAAATAACGCCGCGCAACAGTCCATTCAAAGCCCTGACCTGACAAATAAGCCCCCTATTACACTTTCAGCTTTGCAAGCGCATCTAGTGGGTTAAGTTCCACTTTTTCGCCTGTTGCCCGGTTTTTCAGCTCAACAACACCGTTTTGAAGGCCACGTGGTCCAACCGCAATTTGCCACGGCAATCCAATAAGGTCCATGTTGGCAAACTTTGCACCAGCCCCAGCACTGGTATCATCATACAGAACCTCAATGCCAGCTGCTTGCAGGTCATTATACAGTGTATCGCAAAAGCTTGTGCATTCTTCACTTTTTGTACCAAGATTAAGCAAGCCCACACGAAACGGCGCCACAGATTCTGGCCAAATAATGCCATTATCATCATGGCTCGCTTCAATAATTGCACCCACAAGCCGCGATACCCCAATACCATATGACCCCATTTGCACAGTAACCGTATCACCGTCAGGGCCTTGCACCGTTGCATTCATCGGGGCAGAATATTTTTCACCAAAGAAAAAGATATGCCCCACTTCAATACCGCGTCCTTTAATAAGCTTTTCACTTGATACAGGGCACGTTGCAGGGTCATATTTCTCTTCTGTCGCCGCATACGGTGTAGTCCAGCTATCAACAATAGCCTGCAAACCAGCACTGTCTGTATCCAGTGCTTCTGGTGCGCTCATTGTTGTAAAGCTTTCTTCAAAATACACTTCACTTTCGCCGGTATCCGCAATAACCAAAAACTCATGCGACAAATCACCGCCAATTGGTCCTGTATCGGCCTGCATCGGAATTGCCTTAAGGCCAAGGCGCGCGAATGTGCGCAAATAGGCTACAAACATGGCATTATAGGAATTTACGCCGTCTTCTGCTGTCAGGTCAAAACTGTAAGCATCTTTCATAAGAAATTCACGTCCGCGCATAACACCAAAGCGTGGCCTGATTTCATCCCGGAACTTCCACTGGATATGATAAAGGTTTTTCGGGAGATCGCGGTATGACCTTACTTCGCGCCGGAAAATATCTGTGATCATCTCCTCATTTGTCGGGCCATATAACATTGCCCTGCCATGCCGGTCTTCAATACGCAGCATTTCCTTGCCATAATCATCATAGCGGCCGCTTTCCATCCACAACTCAGCTGACTGGATTGTCGGCATCAGCACTTCAAGTGCCCCCGCACGGTCCTGTTCTTCGCGCACAATCTGCTCGATCTTTTTCAGCACACGCTGACCAAGAGGCAACCATGAATATATACCGGCCGCACCCTGGCGGATCATCCCTGCACGGAGCATAAGGCGGTGTGATGCAATCTGTGCCTCAGCAGGTGTTTCCTTCAAGGTAGGCAAAAAATAGCGACTTAAACGCATGGTAACTTCTCTTCCAGTAACAGCAATGATACAAAGCTTTCGCTTGCCATGTTTTGCAAGGCTGGCGCTTTATTAGCAATCTCTTTATGGTTTTCCTGTGTGTTTTTTTGAAAAAAAAACCGAAAAACATAGAGCATTCGCTACCCCAACCTCCATTATGTTGCATAGACGCAACAAATCACATTTTCGTGCACATGTAGGTAACATATCTGCACATTAGGCTAATGACATTTGCATTCATTGTAGCATACGGTTTTTCAGCGCAGAGCGAAAGCTGCAAGAGTGGCCCACGCTTAGGGAGGAACAGCACACAAAAAAATTCAGGCCCAAAAAAGAGGCCGACATAAATACAAAAAGCAGAGCCACCGTGCTCTGCTTTTTTTATTCGTCATTGTGTAAAAAGGGTATTCAAGTTTAGTCGATATGCTGTCTAAAGTTTACAAGGCCTGAATCCTGAAAGAAATAATAACCAACTGTAATGAAGGCAGCAATCACCGTTGTATAGAGCATCTTCTTCTTCAGGTTCGGATTTGTCGGCGCACCCGGCTCTGTACCATTAGTAACGCCCTCTTCACTTTCATGCTGCGACCGAACACCAACAGGCAGTGCCGCAAAAAACACCAGCCACCAGGAAACTACATATACTAATATAACTGTTGCAATATTCATGAGATCAAACCTGTTCTATTTCAACGAGTGTTCCACTGAAGTCTTTTGGGTGTAGAAATAAAACCGGTTTACCGTGCGCACCGGTTTTAGGCTCACCATTACCAAGTACACGTGCGCCTTCTGCTATCAATTTATCCCGCGCAACCAGAATATCATCCACCTCGTAACAAACATGGTGCATTCCACCACTTGGGTTATTCTCCAAAAACTTGGCAATAGGCGAGTTTTCCCCAAAAGGCAAAAGCAACTCAATCTTGGTATTAGGCAGATTCACAAATACTGTCGTCACACCGTGGTCTGGTAAATCAAGAGGGGAAGAGACATCAGCCCCCAGTACATCCCTATACTGTTTTACCGCAGCATCCAAATCTGGTACAACAATAGCAACATGGTTTAATCTACCAATCATTTTCTATCCTACTCTTAAATCGCCATATCTTCATAACGTGTAATAAGGGTTGCAACCCCGGGGTTTTTACCAATTTCTTTACGGCAAAACCGACGAGCCGCAATACGTACGACTTCTTCTACATTTGTATCATCTTGCCTGTCTCTTGCCCGCATTCTATCGATGCCAGTTTCCACCTCAGCCAGCAACCCGTCATAAAAAACATCATCATGACCCTGCGGCAAACCTAATATAGCAATAGCAGGCTCTGCTGCCAGCGCATCTTTCCGGTCAAACACCAAGCTAACAGTAATAAAGCCATTACTGGCTGCACGCCTGCGTTCCGTAATGGCCATATCATCAATATCTATTACCCTATTACCATCAAGCACTAGCCTACCAACAGGCACTTCATCTATCTTCAAAAGGCCTGATGTTGATATGTCTATAATATCACCATTTCTCGGTACTATTGTGTGTTTAATACCTTTTTCTTTTGCAAACTTTGCTTGGCGCATTAAATGCCGACCCTCACCGTGCACCGGAATAACAGCCATTGGCTTGGTCCATTCATACATCTGCGCTAGTTCAGGCTGCCCTGGGTGGCCAGAAACATGAATAAATTCATCTTTTTCTGTAATAATATTTATTTTCTTTTCCGCAAGCTGGTTAAACAGCTGTCCAAGCGATAAATCATTCCCCGGAATAATTTTCGATGAAAAAATCACATTATCACCAGCAGCAAGACGCACATTTCGGTGATCATCTTTTGCTATTCGCGCCAAGGCAGCTCTTGGTTCACCCTGACACCCAGTGCATGCAATTAAAACCTTATCAGCTGGCAGGTCGTCGATATATTCTTCGCCCACAAGATTAGGCATATCTTGCAGATACCCTGTAGCACGGCCTGCTTTTAATACACGCTGCATTGAGCGCCCCATAAGCGCCAGCGAGCGCCCTGTTGCCTTGGCAACCGCACCAATGGTATCCATCCGCGCCACATTAGAAGCAAAAGTCGTTATAACAACCCTGCCCTTCAGGCCAGAGACAAGCTCAATAAGGTTATCTCTGACCGTTGCTTCAGAGCCAGATTCACTTGTATTAAAAACATTAGTCGAATCGCAAATAAGGGCCAGCACACCATCAGTTCCTAAATCGGTCAACAAGTCTGATGGGCAAACAGGGCCTATAAGAGGGGTTTTATCAAGCTTCCAGTCGCCAGTATGAAATAGCGTCCCGACCTCGGTTTTAATTACCAAGCCATGGCCTTCAGCAATAGAATGCGCCAAAGGCACATACCGCACACTAAATGGCCCTACCTCTATATCAATATGAGGTTCAACAATTGTCAGGGGCACTTCATCTTCAATACCCGCTTCTTTTAGCTTATCAATAATAAGCTCTGCGGTAAAAGCTGTTGCGTAAAGTGGGCATTTAAATCGTTTCCAAAGATGAGGAATAGCGCCAATATGGTCTTCATGACCATGTGTCAGCATCATGCCTGCAAGCCTATTGCCTTCGCTCTCAATAAAACCGGGGTCAGGAAATACCAGATCAACACCTGGGCTATAACTGTCGGCAAACATCATACCGCAGTCAACCATCAGCCAGTAACCCTTGTGACCGTATAGATTAAGGTTCATGCCTATTTCACCGCAACCGCCTAGTGGCAGGAACAGCAAACGGTTGTCATTTTTTTTCATATAGGCCATGAGAAGCCGTTACTTGTTCTTTTCATAAATAATTCGAAGACCTTCAAGAGTTAATTCACTCGACACCACATCAATAGCGTCGGTTCTATCAGAAAAAATAGAGGCAAGGCCCCCTGTAGCAATTACCTTTAAATTGGGAGAGTGCTCTTTTTTCAAGCGTGTTATCAGCCCTTCAATCATCCCAATATAGCCCCAAAAAACACCAAACTGCATGGCTTCCAGTGTAGACTTCCCTGTTACACGATCGTCCGTTGGCGCGGCAACGGCGATGCGCGGCAATTTTGCCGCTGCCTGATGCAGAGCCGAAAGTGACAGGTTAATTCCCGGGCAAATCAGTCCGCCAAGATAAGCGCCGTCAGTACCAACCACATCAAAATTTGTTGCAGTACCAAAATCAACAACTACAAGAGGCCCACCGTATTTAGCGTTTGCGGCTACCGCATTCACAAGGCGGTCAGCACCCACTTCAAGAGGGTTATTGATCCTGATATCAATACCTAGATTAACCGTTTTACTACCGACAATTAACGGATCACACTTAAAATATTTTTTGCACAGTTCAACAAGTGGTCGGTCAACTTGTGGCACCACGCTTGCAATAATAGCCCCTGTTACATTTTCAGGCTTTCTTCCATGCAGCGTCATCAAATGACTTATCCAAACCATATATTCTTCAACAGTTCGCTGATCAACAGTCGACAGCCGCCAGTGCTCCTTAATTTTATCTCCATCAATCAAAGCAAAAACTGTATTTGTGTTACCTGCATCAATCGTCAGCAACATAGGAATATCCTTCTGCCTGTAACCGGGTTATTTGAATCCCGGAAAAATGTCCGCTGCATATATAGTGCGTTCCACACCATTCACCAACTTTACTTTAAGGCCACCATCCTCGGCTAAGTGGAGAAGCGTTGCACTGAAAGTCTCGTCAATAGACCGCACCTGCACCGGTTTGCCAATTCCCCAAGCGTGGTCTGTCCATTCTTGCTGTATTGGCTTAAAGTCACTTACACGCCACTTATCAAGGCGTTTTTTAACATTCGCAGCAAGCACTGTTAACGCTTCACGCGGATCAACTTTTTTGCCTATATGGGCAAAAAAGTTTGTTGCCGGGAACTGCGCCGTGTCAGGGCTATGCAACAAATTCATGCCAATACCAACGATAATATGCCCGACAGTATTACCAACTACACCGCTTGTTTCGATCAAAACACCTGCGGCTTTTTTACCATTGATTAATATATCGTTCGGCCACTTACACTGAATATCGCCGTCCAGCCCACCTAGGGTTACAAATGTTTCCCTGATAGCAAGAGAAATAATGAATGGTAACCCTGCAAGGTCAGAAAGCTTTAAGTCAGGAGCAAACAAAAGGCTGGTATATAAATTACCACTTCCTGAAACCCAGTTTCTACCACTTCTGCCTCGCCCCTTGCTTTGTTCACCCGCCACAATCCACATAGGCTGCGCAGACTTTATGCTAGCTAAACGTGCAGCTTCTTCGTTTGTGCTATCACAAACGGGAATAAATCGGGCCCCAACACCTTCCGGCATTGAGGCCCCCCAATCCTGATAAGAGACACTATCCACTAGAAAATAAGCGAACGTGCTGCCCAGCCTGCTGCAGCAACCAGTGGCATAATCAGCAGGAAATAACTTACTGGTGAATTGATAAGCGCCGCAACACCAATAACTACAGATATTGATTTACCGTGACCGCCATCAAAACCTTGTGCAGGCTCGTCAAAGAACATGATCTTAACGATCCGCAAGTAATAATAAGCACTCACGACACTAGATAGCAGACCGATAAGCGCAAGTGGCCATAGACCAGCCTGAACGGCAGCAAGGAAAACAAACCACTTACCCCAAAAACCAGCAAGTAACGGAATACCGGCAAGCGAGAACATGAAGATTGCAATAGCCAGTGCCATAGGCAAATTATTACGCGACAAACCTGCAAGATCTGTAATCTTCTCAACCATGCTTTCATTACGGCGCATAGTAAGAACAGCCGCAAATGTACCAAGTGTCATTGTCAGGTAGATCGCAATGTAAATTAAAAGTGCTTCAATGCCTTCTTGAGTACCGGCCGCCAAGCCCACAAGAGCATAACCGATATGACCAATGGACGAGTAAGCCAGCAGGCGTTTAATATTTGTTTGTACGATCGCTATAAACGCCCCAACCAGCATTGATGCGATGGAAATGAAGATAATAACCTGCTGCCATTCAACAACAAGTCCAGGAAATGCTGTTACCATTACCCGAACAAACAATGCTAGTGCGGCCACCTTTGGTGCTGCTGCAAAAAATGCTGTAACTGGTGTCGGCGAGCCTTCGTAAACATCTGGGGTCCACATATGGAAAGGCACAGCAGAAACCTTGAATGCCAGACCTGCCATTAGGAATACCATGCCAATAATAACACCTACATGGGCATCAGTACCTGTCCGTAGGCTATCTGCAAGGTAGGTAAAGTCTGTTGTACCCGCAAAACCATAAATCAAGGAAATGCCATACAGCAGCATACCCGAACTAAGCGCGCCCAGTACAAAATACTTGAGACCAGCTTCTGTTGAGCGAATACGGTCACGGTTCATGGCAGCCAGAACATAAAGCGATAGGCTCTGCAGCTCAAGGCCCACGTATAGGCTCATCAGGTTGCCGGCAGAAATCATAACAAGCATGCCAAGGGTTGCGAGCAGTACCAGCACCGGATATTCAAACCGGGCAATATTGTTATCTTTCATGTATGTGCCAGAAATCAGCAGCACAACCGCCGCCCCTGTAAACACCAGTGTTTTGGTGAAAACAGCAAAGGCATCGGTAACAAACATGCCACCAAATGTTTCCTGACGGTCACCGCCTACATAACTGATCATCACAAAAGCCGCGAGGATCAATACTACAACAGACAGATTTGTAATCTGGTTATAGCTTTTATCGCCTTGAAAAACACCTAGCATCAATAACGCCAAGGCACCAATTGCCAATATCAGTTCAGGCAATATAGGAAGAAGGCTCGGAAGTTCGCCGTTCATTGGTCTATGGCTCCTTATTCAACTGCGTCAGCCATGCCGCTTTCGGCATGGTCTGCAGCAGGTGAAGAAAAGTGTGTTTCAATCAGGCTGGATACAGAAGTGTGAATTGGCTCAAGGAAGCTGTTGGGGTAAATACCCATCCACAGCACAACTGCAACCAGTGGTGCAAATATCAGCTTTTCCCGTAAGCTTAGGTCAGGCATCGCTTTCACATCATCTTTATCAAGCTCACCGTATATAAGGCGGCGTACCAGATAGAGCATGTAAGCAGCACCAAGTATCACACCACTCGCCGCACCAAATGCAATCCAGCTATTATAGGTGTATGCACCGTTCAGCACGAGAAATTCGCCGATAAAACCGCTAGTGCCGGGCAGGCCAACAGAGGCCATAGAAAACAGCACAAACAGTACAGCATATATTTTCATGTTAGTTGCCAAGCCACCGTACCGGGAAATTTCCCGTGTGTGCAAGCGGTCATAAATAACACCAACACAAAGGAACAGTGCGCCAGACACAATACCATGACTAAGCATTGTGAAAATCGCACCTTCAACACCATTGGTGTTTACAAGGAAAATACCGATTGTCACAAAACCCATGTGAGCAACAGATGAATAAGCAATCAGCTTTTTAATATCTTCCTGCACAAGAGCAACCAGTGATGTATAAATAATTGCAACGACAGAAAGCGCAAAAACAAGCCATGCAAAGTGCACTGTTGCCTCTGGAAACATAGGCAAGCTGAAGCGCAGGAAGCCATAGCCTCCCATTTTCAACAGAACACCTGCCAGAATAACCGAGCCACCTGTTGGCGCTTGCACGTGCGCATCCGGCAACCATGTATGCACAGGCCACATCGGCATTTTCACAGCAAAGGAAGCAAAGAAAGCAAGCCATAACCAGTTTTGAACATTGGGATCAAAATGCTGGGTCATTAGTGCAGGAATATCAGTCGTGCCCGTTTCAATGTACATATAAAGTACAGCAACCAGCATTAAAACCGAGCCCAAGAGCGTGTATAGAAAGAATTTAAAGCTGGCATAAACCCGGTTAACACCACCCCAAATACCAATAAGCAGGTACATGGGAATAAGGCCGCCCTCAAAGAACACATAAAACAAGAAGATATCAAGGGCTGTAAACACGCCGATCATCAGTGTTTCAAGCACCAAAAACGCGATCATATATTCTGCGACCCGGTTCTCGATAGATTCCCAGCTAGACAGAATAACGATTGGCATCAAAAAGGCTGTCAGCACCACAAACAGAACCGAAATTCCGTCAACACCAACATAGTATTTTATGTCTTCACCAACCCAGTTGTACTGTTCAACAAACTGAAAGTCTGCCGTTGATCCATCAAACCCAGCCCACAATACCAGCGACATAATAAAGGTAACAATCGTAGCAAACAGAGCCACAGAGCGGATATTCCGCTTTTCAATTTCCTTATCTTGATGATGAATGAGCAAAATAATGCCCGCGCCGATAAGCGGCATGATCATCATGAAGGAAAGCAGGTGATTTTCTAGAAAAAACATATCTTGTGTCCCCTGCCCTTAGTGGCTGCCGCCGGTGTTGACCATAAACCAGGTCACAACAGCCGCCAAGCCAACTATCATGGCAAATGCGTAATGGTATACATAACCGGTCTGAAGTTTTCTTACCTTTGTGGCAATAACAGCAACCGCATGCGAAACACCGTTTGGCCCAAAGCCATCAATGGTTTGCTCATCACCCCGTTTCCAGAGTTGACGGCCCAACCAAAAGGCAGGACGCACAAAGATAAGGTTATACAGTTCGTCAAAGTACCACTTATTGAGAAGAAACTTGTAAAGACCGTCCCACGTTTCAGCTGTACGTTCAGCAATATCGCTTTTTCTGAGATAGAAGAAAGTCGCGAGTACAAAGCCAAGAACCATAGCGACAAACGGTGCAAACTTAACAGCTGCTGGCACATGGTGTGCTTCATCCATCACATCACCTGCTGCTACAACAAGAGCATTGTTCCAAAACTCTACCTTATCGTGACCAATGAACTCGCCTGCAAAAACACCCCCCGCGAACACAGCACCAACTGCCAGCAAAAACAGCGGAATACGCATAACCCAAGGGCCTTCATGAGCATGATCAAATGTATGATGGTCCGCCCGCGTTTTACCAAAGAAGGTCATATAAATCAGGCGCCAGCTATAAAAACTTGTCATTAGTGCCGCTGTCACACCCATCACAAAAGCAAACTCTGAGCCTGCACTGTGAGAAGCATAAGCAGCTTCAATAATCATGTCTTTCGAGAAATAGCCAGACAGGAACGGAAATCCTGTGATGGCCAGTGTGCCCACCAGCATAACCCCGAATGTGAAAGGTATCTTTTTGTAAAGACCGCCCATATTACGCATATCTTGCTCGTGGTGCATTGCGTGGATCACGGAACCCGCACCAAGGAACAGAAGCGCCTTAAAGAAAGCATGCGTAAACAGGTGGAAAATGGCGCCGCCGTAAGCTCCAACACCAAGTGCAAAGAACATATAGCCAAGCTGTGAACAGGTTGAGTAAGCAATTACCCGCTTAATATCGTTTTGTACGAGGCCTACACTCGCTGCAAAGAAAGCAGTCATGGCGCCAACAACAGTTACAACAGCAAGTGCATCAGGTGAATACTGGAATACCGGGCTAAACCGCGCCACAAGGAACACACCAGCCGTCACCATTGTTGCTGCGTGAATAAGAGCAGAAACAGGTGTTGGGCCTTCCATTGCGTCAGGTAGCCATGTGTGAAGGCCAAGCTGAGCAGATTTACCCATGGCACCAACAAACAGCAGCAAACAGATAACTGTCAAGGCGTGATAGTCATGCCCTAAGAAGTTAAGGGTCGCGTCCTGATAGTTCCCTGCATTTGCAAAAATCGTTTCAAACTCAACCGAGCCAAACAGCACAAACACCGCATAAATACCAAGAGCAAAGCCAAAATCACCAACACGGTTCACAACAAACGCTTTGATAGCCGCCGCATTAGCACTTGGTTTTTTATACCAGAAACCGATCAACAGATATGAAGCAAGGCCCACACCTTCCCAACCAAAGAACATCTGCACAAGGTTATCACTTGTTACCAGCATAAGCATGGCAAAGGTAAACAAGGACAGGTAAGCAAAAAAGCGTGGTTTATTAGGGTCTTCGCTCATATAGCCCATAGAATACCAGTGCACGAGTGCAGATACACTATTCACAACCACCAGCATAACAGCTGTAAGCGTGTCTATTTTCAAAGCCCAGTTAAAGGAAAGCGTTCCAGATGTAACCCAGTCAAGAATGTGGATATCATAGGTATTATGCACCATGGTGACATCCGCAAACACAACCCACGAGAAAACAGCCGCCACAGTTACAAGTGACGCTGTTATAATCTGGCTAAGCTTGTCACCTAGTTTACTACCCAGAATTCCGACGATCAAAAAGCCGATAAGCGGCAGGAAAACGATTGCCTTAGGTATCACTGTCCCTACCCTTTCATCTGGTTAATATCTTCAACGGCAATAGAACCTCTGCCGCGGAAGTAAATTACAAGGATGGCAAGACCAATCGCGGCTTCAGCAGCCGCGACAGTCAAGACGAACATGGCAAACACCTGCCCTACAAGATCATGCAGGAAGGTAGAAAACGCCACCAGATTGATATTGACAGCGAGTAGCATAAGCTCAACCGACATAAGAATAATTATGACGTTTTTCCTGTTAAGGAAAATCCCGAAAATCCCGAAGACAAACAGGATTGCCGCAACCGTCAGATAATGTCCTAACCCAATAACCATGGACTTGGCCCTATCCTTTCTTTGTTGGCATGGAAACACCTTTGCCAACTTCAACATCAACCAGTTCAAAAGCATCTTCCGGACGACGCGCAACCTGCGCTGCAATATTCTGACGTTTAACACCAGTACGCGTACGGTGTGTCAGAACGATTGCCCCAATCATTGCCACAAGCAAAATAAGGCCAGATGTCTGGAATATGAAAATATAATCAGTGTAAATTACACGGCCCAAAGCCACTGTGTTCTGAATCTCTGATCCCGCAACCGTTGGCGATGCAATATTTGCAGCTACATCAGGGCCAAACTGCCATGCAACACCAAGTGTCACAAGTTCAGCAAGAAGAATAAGGCCAATAAGGCCGCCAAGCGGTAAATACTGTAAAAAGCCCTGCCGAAGTTCGACAAAGTTAATGTCGAGCATCATCACAACAAACAGAAACAGAACCGCAACCGCACCCACATAGACAATAACAAGCAACATGGCGAGGAATTCAGCGCCGAGCAAAACAAAAAGCCCTGCTGCACTGAAGAAAGCAAGAATAAGCCACAGCACACTATGCACAGGGTTACGCGCAGAAATAACAAGCGCGCCAGATGCTACCGTCACAAAGGCAAAAATATAAAAAGCTACAACTGAAAGGCTAATCATTTTATTTACCCTTCCCTAGCGGTACGGCGCATCGGCAGCGATATTTTGCGCAATTTCGCGCTCCCATCGTTCGCCGTTCGCCAGTAGTTTATTTTTGTCATACATCAGCTCGGCCCGTGTCTCGGTTGCAAACTCAAAGTTAGGCCCCTCAACAATTGCATCAACAGGGCACGCTTCCTGACAAAACCCACAGTAAATACATTTTACCATGTCAATGTCATAGCGTGTTGTGCGGCGCGAACCGTCAGCGCGAGGCTCTGCCTCAATTGTAATAGCCTGTGCTGGGCATATCGCCTCGCACAGTTTACAGGCGATGCAGCGTTCCTCACCGTTCGGATAGCGGCGCAGGGCATGCTCTCCCCTAAACCGAGGGCTAAGCGGGCCTTTTTCATAAGGGTAATTAATAGTTACTTTAGGCCGAAAGAAGTATTTCAAAGACAGCCAGAAAGCAGCCAGAAACTCCTTTAAAAGAAGACTTTTAGCAGCTTGTACAAGTGCAGACATCATCAAGCCTTTCTAACCGTGTGTGGGCAACAGACCAGCATAAACCATGATGCCAGCGTATAAGACCACAAAGAATAAAGATAAAGGAAGGAAGACTTTCCAACCAAGGCGCATAAGCTGATCATAGCGGTAGCGCGGTACAAAAGCCTTTACCATGGCAAACATCCAAAAGCCGATAGCTGTTTTAATAAACAGCCAAATAGGACCAGGAATGAAATCAAGTGCAGGGATTGGCGCATACCAGCCACCAAAGAACAGCACTGCCATCACGGTCGACATCAGCAAAATGTTTGCATATTCACCAAGGAAAAACAGCGCAAATGCCATTGAGCTGTATTCCACCTGATACCCAGCCACAAGTTCGGCTTCTGCTTCTGGCAGGTCAAACGGGGGCCGGTTCGTCTCGGCAAGTGCCGAGATAAAAAAGATAACAAAGATGGGCAAAAACGGCCAAACATACCAGTTAAGGATACTACCCGCCTGTGCTTTCACCACATCTGTAAGGTTCAAGGAACCCGCGGCCATAAGAACACAGACCAACACAAAGCCAATCGAAACCTCGTAAGATACCATTTGAGCTGCAGACCGAAGACCACCAAGAAAAGCATACCGGCTGTTAGATGCCCAACCCGACATAATAATGCCGTACACCCCAAGCGATGAAATGGCGAGAATGTAGAGAATCCCCACATTGATATTGGCCAGAGCCATGTTTTCATCAAAAGGAATAACCGCCCATGCCAATAAAGCAAGGGTGAAGGTTATCATGGGTGCCAACAAAAAGATTACTGTGTTGGCACTGGATGGAATAATGGTTTCTTTAAGAAACAGCTTAATGCCATCTGCAAATGATTGTAGCAAACCAAATGGGCCAACCACATTCGGGCCACGGCGCATTTGCACAGCCGCCCAAATTTTACGATCAAAATAAACGGCAAAGGCAACGGCAATTGTAAGCGGTAAAACAACCACTAAAATCATTGCAACGATAGTAAAAAAATAAAACAGCGGCGACTGCTCAATTCCAAAGAACATCCCAATCCATGTTGTTGGGAACCAGCTAAAAAATGCCTCAACCATTGATCGCCCCCCCAACTTTCACGGTTTCATCTGCAACACTATCTCGCGCCGTAATACAAGCAGTCATCACACTACTTGCCCTCGCGATCGGGTTTGTTTGGTAAAAATTCTCAATAGCGGGTGCAATACCACCTGTTTCGATCGTGCCATCACTACCAAAATCACCCCAAGCCTCATTAGGCAGCGTATCAAGGGTTTTAACAGCAGGAACGGCAGCTTCAAGCGCAGACCTGAGTTCAAAGAAAGTGTTATAAGGTAAGGTTTCACCTACAACATCAGACAAAGCCCTTAATATTGTCCAGTCTTCACGTGCATCACCCGGCGCATGTGAGGCTTTTTCAGCCTGTTGCACCCGGCCTTCAGTATTGATGTAAGTGCCCGGTTTTTCAGTATAGGTAACGCTCGGCAAAATAACGTCAGCATTTTTCACGCCCTCATCACCGTGCGTACCAATATATACTGTGAAGGGTTTTGCCAGCGCACTGCTATCAAACTCATCAGCACCAAGAAGGAAAACAGCTTTCACCTTACCTGCTTCGGCATCATCCAGAATTTTATCAATACCGCCGTCTGCAACCAAACCAAGATCCAAGCCTCCAACACGGCTTGCTGCTGTGTGTAGTACATTAAAGCCGTTCCAGCCTTCTTTCACACAGTAACGATCAGCAATATCATGAGCAGCTTTCAGAATTGCTGCACCATCAGCACGAGCAAGCGCTGCTTGCCCCACCAGTATCATGGGTTTTTTCGCAGCTTTCATTGCCTTGGCAATATCATGGCGCCCTGACTTAACAGATTTCAGGATTGCTGCATCATCGCCGAATTCATCAACCTTATATGTCAGATCTTCTGCACTACCAATATTCGCAACTTTAAGGCCTTTTTTCAAAACTGTTTTTCGAATACGCGCATTAACAAGCGGCGCTTCAATCCGTGGATTTGTGCCAATCAGCAGCAAATAGTCTGCTTCTTCAATGCCCGCAATACCTGTGTTCATCAGGTAGGCCGCCCGCACCGATGTATCAAGCGCAGCACCGTCCTGGCGGCATTCAATACGCTTTGAGCCAAGGGAGGTTAGCAATCCTTTAAAAGCAAACATAGCTTCCATGTCGGCCATATCACCAACAAGGCCTGCAATCTCAGAACCTTTTAGGACCTTCATCTTTTTCTTGATCAGCGCAAAGGCATCGCCCCATGTGGCTTCTTCAAGTTTTTTATTCTTACGAATATAAGGCCGATCAAGACGACGCTTTTTAATGCCATCGTAAGCAAAGCGCGTTTTGTCAGAAATCCATTCTTCATTCACATCATCATGAATGCGCGGCAGAACGCGCATGACGGATCCATCTCGCGTATCGACTGTAATGTTGGAACCAACCGCATCCATCACATCAATCGAGGCTGTCTCACGAAGTTCCCAGCTACGCGCTGTAAACGCATACGGCTTTGATGTCAGCGCACCAACTGGGCAAAGATCAATAACGTTACCGGAAAGCTCACTATCCAGCAAATCATCAAGATACGTCACAACCTCAGTGTGTTCACCGCGCCCAAGTGCGCCCATGTCTGAAACGCCAGCAACCTCTTCACTGAAACGCACACAGCGCATACAGTGAATACAGCGGGTCATGGTTGTCGCAATTAGCGGGCCCATGTGCTTATCTTCAACAGCGCGTTTGTTTTCATCAAACCGACTAGAGTCTGTACCAAAAGCCATGGACTGGTCTTGCAGTTCACATTCGCCGCCCTGATCACAAATGGGGCAATCAAGCGGGTGGTTAATCAGCAAGAACTCCATCACCCCTTCGCGGGCTTTTTTCACGCGCTCAGTTGTGGTGTGGATAACCATGCCCTGCCCGGCAGGCATGGCACAGCTTGCAATAGGTTTGGGCGACTTTTCCATATCTACCAAACACATGCGGCAGTTACCCGCAATAGAAAGGCGCTCATGATAGCAAAAACGTGGCACAGTAACGCCAATTTGCTCGCAGGCCTGCAAAACGCTGGTACCCGGATCAACCGTTACTTCAATTCCATCAATCGTTAGCGTGGGCATTAATTTCTCCTGACCTCGCGTACGTTATTCAGCAGCTACGGCGTGATAGCTATCAATCCGGGCCTCTACTTCGTGCCTGAAATGACGCATCAAACCCTGAATTGGCCATGCAGCCGCATCACCAAGGGCGCAAATCGTGTGCCCCTCAATCTGTTTTGTAACCTGCAAAAGTGTATCTATCTCTGATTTTTCGGCTTTACCAATCACCAGACGTTCCATAACCCGCCACATCCAGCCGGTGCCTTCGCGGCACGGCGTACACTGGCCGCAACTTTCATGCTTGTAAAACTCTGAAAGACGCGCAATCGCCTTTACAATGTCGGTCGATTTATCCATCACGATAACAGCCGCCGTACCAAGGCCTGATTGCTGCTCGCGCAAGCTATCAAAGTCCATCAATACAGTATCGCAAATGCTTTTTGGCAGAACGGGAACAGATGAACCACCCGGAATAACCGCAAGTAGATTATCCCAACCGCCGCGCACACCACCAGCATGCTTTTCAATCAGCTCTTTCAGGGAAATACCCATTTCTTCTTCCACGTTACACGGATTGTTCACATGGCCAGAAATAGAGAAAACCTTGGTGCCGGTATTGTTTGGCCTGCCAAGGCCTGAAAACCAGCCCGCGCCGCGACGAAGAATGGTCGGCGCAACGGCAATTGATTCAACATTATTAACAGTAGTAGGGCAGCCCCAAACACCAACATTTGCTGGGAATGGCGGTTTCAAGCGTGGTTGGCCTTTTTTGCCTTCCAAACTTTCAATCAGTGCCGTTTCTTCACCGCAAATATAGGCACCTGCTCCGCGGTGAACAAATATATCGAAAGCATAGCCTGAACCGCAGGCGTTATCGCCCAGAAAACCTTTGGCACGTGCTTCATCAATTGCTTTATTCAGAACCTCGGCTTCGCGGTAAAATTCCCCGCGAATATAAATGTAGGCCGCTTTCGCGCGCATAGCAAAACCCGCAATAAGGCAGCCTTCCAGCAGCTTGTGTGGGTCATGGCGCATCAAATCCCGGTCTTTACAGGTGCCTGGTTCGCCCTCATCCGCATTAACAACAAGGTAAGATGGCCGACCATCTGATTCTTTTGGCATAAAAGACCATTTAAGGCCGGTTGGGAAGCCCGCACCGCCGCGCCCACGCAGGCCAGATTCTTTCATTTCACTGATGATCCAGTCTTGCCCTTTAGCAAGCAGCTCTTTTGTGCCATCCCAATCACCGCGCTTAAGCGCAGCTTCCAGATAGGGGCTTTCAAAACCATACAGGTTTGTAAAGATGCGATCCTTATCAGCAAGCATTATGCATCCTTCCCTTTTCCTGAAGCTTTTTTCAGTGTAGTTGGGCCACCAAATGGCGCACTATTCTGACGGTCAATTTGTGGACCCGGCTTTGCATCCTCACCCTTAGACAGCTTTTCAAGCAGTGCCACCATTGTTTCTGGTGTCAGATCTTCATAATAATCATCATTAATAGAAACAACCGGCGCATTAACACAAGCCCCGGCACACTCAACCTCACCCAGCGTAAAGACGCCGTCAGCAGTGGTTTGCCCCATATTAATGCCCAAATGCTTTTTACAGGCTGCCATTACATCATCAGCGCCCCTAAGCCAGCACGGCGTCGTACCACATACCTGCACATGGTATTTACCCACAGGCTTATGGTTATACATGGTATAAAATGTTGCCACTTCTTCCACGCGGATTGGAGCCATACCGAGGTAACCTGCGATATATTCCATAATTTCGCGTGTCACATGACCACCGTTCTGACGCTGGGCAATATCCAGAAGCGGCATTACAGCGCTTTGCTGTTTGCCTTCTGGGTATTTGGCAACATGCATTTCAGCAAGTGCTTCGTTCTCTGGTGTCCATTCAAATTTGGCTGCTACAGTCATCGATCTACCTCGCCAAACACTATATCCATTGCACCAAGTACTGCAGGCGCATCAGCGAGCATGTGCCCTTTACATAAAAAATCCATTGATTGCATGTGTACAAATCCGGGTGCCCGAATTTTACAGCGGTACGGACGATTACTGCCATCTGACACCAGATAAACACCAAACTCACCTTTAGGGGCCTCAACGGCTGCGTAAACTTCACCCTCTGGCACATGGAAACCTTCGGTATACAGTTTAAAGTGGTGAATAAGGGCTTCCATAGAGCGCTTCATGTCTGCGCGCTTCGGTGGTGCAATCTTTTTATCAAGTGACATGATCGGCCCGGATGGTATCTGCTCAATACACTGCTTGATCAGCTTTACAGACTCGCGCATTTCCGCAAGCCTCAACATAAACCGGTCATAGCAATCGCCTGCATTACCAATCGCAACCTTAAAATCTAGCTTGTCATACACTTCGTATGGCTGTGATTTCCGAAGGTCCCAGGCAAGGCCGGTGCTTCTCAGCATTGGCCCTGTCCAGCCCCATGCCAGTGCATCTTCAGCAGTTGCTGTTCCGATATCAACATTACGCTGTTTGAAAATACGGTTATCAATCAGCAATGTTTCCATATCTTCCTGCACTTGCGGGAAGGTTTCCGTCCATTTCATAATATCATCAAGCATGCCTGCAGGCAAATCTTGGTGAACACCACCCGGGCGGAAATAAGCTGCGTGTAACCGCGCGCCACAAACCCGCTCGTAAAATTCCATAAGTTTTTCGCGCTCTTCAAACATCCATAAAATCGGCGTAAGAGCCCCTACATCCATCGCATGCGTTGTAAGGTTCAAAATATGATTAAGTACACGACCAATTTCACTGAACAGCACTCGGATATACTGGGCACGCTCTGGCACCTCAGCACCAAGAAGTTTTTCAACCGCCAGAACAAAAGCATGTTCCTGATTCATCGGTGCTACATAATCAAGCCGGTCAAAATATGGCATCGCTTGCAGATACTGCTTTTGCTCGATCAGTTTTTCCGTACCACGGTGCAACAAGCCAATATGCGGATCAACCCGCTCGATCACTTCGCCGTCCAGCTCCATAACCATACGCAGAACACCGTGCGCCGCAGGGTGCTGCGGGCCAAAGTTCAGGCAATAGTTCTTGATATCTACTTCAGCCATTATTTGCCCTCCTTAGCGGCAGCATCTGCCTTTTCATCGCCAGGCAAAATATATTTGGCTGTTTCCCAAGGGCTTAAAAAATCAAAGTTGCGGTTTTCTTGTGGTAATTTAAGCGGCTCATAAACCACGCGCTTCTCTTCTTCAGAGTAACGCACCTCAACATAACCAGAAACAGGGAAATCTTTCCTAAGCGGGTGCCCCTGAAAGCCATAATCTGTCAACATACGGCGAAGATCTGGGTGACCTGAGAAGAAAATTCCATACATGTCCCATGCTTCACGCTCAAACCAGCCCGCGCTTGGGAACACATCAATAACACTTGGAACGGGTGTATCTTCATCAGTTTCCACTTTCACGCGGATACGCTGATTAAATTCAAGACTTAAAAGGTGATATACAACATCAAAGCGCTTTACGCGCTCTGGATAGTCAGCACCACACACATCAATGAGCTGCTTGAAAAAACAATCCGGGTCATCGCGCAGGAAGGTTAAAACCTTCTGGATATGCTCGGCTCTTGCAGTCAGCGTCAGCTCGCCAAAAGCCACATTACTGGAAGTCACCTCATTTTCGAGGCGCTCTGCAATAGAATTTCCCAAATCTTTTAAGGCTGTTTCTGTCATGCGCTTTCGCGCTCCTTTATTCAGGGCAGAATCTTGCTGCCATACTTCAGTCAGGCAACCCCGCCTGTTATTAACGAATCAGAGTTCCTGTGCGGCGAATTTTGCGCTGAAGCTGCAAAATACCATAGATTAAAGCCTCTGCTGTTGGCGGGCATCCCGGCACATATATATCCACAGGCACAATACGATCACAGCCACGCACCACAGAATAGCTATAGTGATAGTAACCGCCGCCGTTCGCGCAGCTTCCCATAGAGATAACGTAGCGAGGCTCTGGCATCTGATCATAAACCTTGCGCATCGCTGGTGCCATTTTGTTTGTGAGCGTACCAGCTACAATCATCACGTCACTTTGACGCGGTGATCCACGCGGCGCAAAACCAAAACGCTCCACATCATAGCGGGGCATACTTGAGTGCATCATTTCAACTGCACAGCAAGCCAGACCAAAAGTCATCCACCACAAAGAGCCGGTTCGCGCCCATGTGATAAGATCTTCAAGGTTTGCAACAACAAAACCCTTATCATTCAGATCTTCATTCAGACTCTGTAGATAGGGGCTTACTGCCACATCAGAGCCTGATGGATTGCTTGTTTGAACTACTCCCATTCCAATGCTCCTTTATTCCACTCATAAATAAACCCGACAGTTAAGACGCCAAGGAATATCATCATTGACCAGAAACCATATAAGCCGATATCCCCAAGGCTAATTGCCCAAGGAAAAAGGAAGGCTACCTCTAAATCAAAAATGATAAAGAGAATTGCAACCAAATAGAACCGCACATCAAACTGATGCCGCGAGTCCTCAAAGGCTTCAAAGCCACATTCATAAGCAGAAAGTTTTTCCTCGTCTGGATTTTGCCGTGCTATAAGCACCGCCGCCCCTACGAAGATGACTGAAAATGCAATTGCAATCCCTAAAAAAACAAGGATTGGAAGATATTGGATCAGTAACGACTCCATGGGAGTCCCTTTTTTGTTATTGGCCCGAAAACACAGCGCTCTTTTATCGACCGAAAAACAATCCGTAAAGGGTTAATTTTCCTCAAGAGCCGTTATGCATCTTATAGAGCCTTAATTAAGTAAAGAAAAGCTTACTGGCTTAAAAAATGAAGGTTTTTATTGTTTATGTCCAGAAATAATAAAAGCGTGTAACCAAAGAGGTTACACGCTTTTATAAGAGCAAGTGGCGCGAGTGACGGGACTCGAACCCGCGACCTTCGGCGTGACAGGCCGACACTCTAACCAACTGAGCTACACCCGCGCATCGCTTGCGTGAGGGGTGTTTAAGATTTAAGGCTCCTTCTGTCAATCACAGAATACAGATTTTTTGCATTTTTTATTCACCACACATAAAACCCCGCAGAAACACCAGCGGAACTGCGGTGCCTGACCTTATTCAATATACAAAAAAAATGTGATAAGCCCGATAATTACCCCCCATAACAGCAGCGCACGCACCCAACCCATTTGTTTAAAGGAATCAAAAACCAAAACGGGAATGTTCATAACAGGGTGAAATGAGGCAATGATCCTGTAAAGTGACATAGACTTTTCACTATGCGTTGCAGAATCATCAAATAATTTATCGCGAGGATCTTGGGGCGCCCAACTTGCTTCAATAACAAGCGGCTTGTCTTCATTATCCTGGTTACTGGATGTCATGCGTGTAACCACTTGTAAAAGGAAGGGTATGGTGGGCGATGACAGGCTCGAACTGCCGACCCTCTCGGTGTAAACGAGATGCTCTACCAACTGAGCTAATCGCCCACATCATATTCTAACCGCTCTAACCTGTGTAAAGGAAAGAATGGTGGGCGATGACAGGCTCGAACTGCCGACCCTCTCGGTGTAAACGAGATGCTCTACCAACTGAGCTAATCGCCCACGAACTTTGTGGTGGAGGCGCTTTTAGCCTCATATGACAGCCCCTGTCTAGCCCTATTTTGAGAATTTTTTTACGAACAGCCACATCCACTCAAGAAAGACCTTTTTACAAGGCTGAAAAATTAGCTCATTGCTAAACGCTTTACCTTAAAGGAACTAAGATTTTATAATATAGCATCCGTTTCAGTTCACCTGCTCCACCAACGTGAAAACAGGATTCGCTCAAGCCCGGCTTACATTAAGCGCTCATAGTGTTTATTTGATTTATATGTGCAGGATTATCAATGAAGGCCTAACAAAACAGCCCTTCTCAATATTTTTTAAGAATTTATAGTATATTCTGTATGCCTAATCGATAACGCTAAGAAGATCATCTAGTGCAAGTATATTTTACTATAGCAGTATTATTTTAAATAAGACCTGATCACAGTAATAACTTGGTCCATATCCTCCTTACGCTGTTCAGGGCTTACATTATCAGCCCCTAAATGTTCTCTCATGTGCTCCTCCATAAGTTCTGCCATCAAGCCTGTTACAGCCCCACGAATGGCAGCAACTTGCTGTAATACAGCAATACAATCAGTGTTTGTCTCTAGTGCGCTTTCAAGAGCAGACGCCTGCCCCTTAATACGTCTAATTCTGGTTAATAGCTTTTTCTGACTCTTCATAACATGGGACATGGCTTGCTCTCTTCTGAATTATACTATACTGGAGTATAGTATATAAGTAGAAGGAGTATCATACATGAACACCTCTGTGTCTATAAAGAAATGGCAGCATAGCCATGTTTTTGACGAAGGTAATCCGCTAGCAGAACGCAATACCCGTTGGGCTGTAGCCATAACTTTCATAACCATGATTGCTGAAATTGCAGGTGGTTGGGCTTATAACTCCATGGCGCTTTTAGCTGATGGCTGGCATATGAGCTCACATACCCTAGCTTTGGGGCTATCCGTTTTAGCTTATAGCGCAGCGCGGCATTACGCGAATGATATCAGGTTTACATTCGGTACATGGAAGATCGAAATACTAGGAGGCTATACAAGCTCTATATTTCTTGTAGGTGTCGCGGCCCTTATGGTTTTTCAATCGATTGACCGCCTTTTATCCCCAAGCCCCATACACTATCAACAAGCCATTATGCTTGCTATACTGGGCCTACTGGTAAATCTTGCATGTGCGTGGTTGCTAAAAGATGACCACCACCATGGTCATGACCATTCGCATTCGCATCATGACCTTAATTTACGTTCAGCGTATTTACATGTCATAACAGATGCTGCAACTTCTGTTCTGGCGATTATTGCCTTAATCGGAGGTATGCTATGGGGCGCAAATTGGCTTGACCCAGCTATGGGCATACTTGGAGCTTGTCTCGTTTCACTATGGGCATATGGTTTACTGCGTGATACCTCTAAAGTATTACTGGCAGCAGAAATGGACATGCCATTAACGACAAAAGTTCAGCAAGACATCAAATCGTTCCCCAATATTTTAGCCATCACCGACTTACATATCTGGCAAGTAGGGAAAGGTAAATATGCAGCTATCATCTCTGTGGTATCCAATAGCCCCCTCACCCCTGACAATGTGAGACAGCATCTATCACGCTACCCTGAGCTTGTTCACATTACAGTCGAGGTCAATAAACCAGATATTATACACACTTAAACCAGTGATTGGATTCATCGTTCCTTACCGCCTATGGCTTTTTACCAATTATAACTAGACATATAAAAATGCAGATATATAAAGCTGCCATGTCATTGGGGAGTAGCCTCCTAGCGAATACGACTGGGGTTTACGTCAACATACTTAGCCTAACAGCTATGGCGTAAACATGCTCTTGAGCTTGGCGAGACCATTGACTATGCCGCACCGGACGGGCCGGGGCGCGGTATAGTCATTGGATTCTACCGGCCCAAAGGACAAAACTATGGAAGCTTTCTTCATTTCAACCAGCGTTGTAGCCTTAGCTGAGATTGGTGACAAAACCCAACTACTTGCTTTCCTTCTTGCTGCGAAGTTCCGCAAACCCATACCGGTCATTCTTGGTATTTTTGTAGCAACCCTTGCAAATCATGGCTTGGCTAGTGCTATTGGGGCATGGGCCACAGATTACATCAGCCCTGATACAGCCCGGTGGGTTTTAGGCATATCATTTCTAGCTATGGCGCTATGGGTATTAGTACCAGATACAATTGACCAAGAAGAAGCTACCATTGGCAAATACAATGCTTTCATTTCCACTCTCATAGTATTCTTTCTTGCAGAGATGGGCGACAAAACACAGGTAGCAACCGTTATTCTCGCTGCAAAGTATACGCCTATTGTTGCCGTGATAGCCGGAACAACCCTTGGCATGATGATTGCCAATGTGCCAGCTGTGTGCCTTAGCGATCAGATTATACAGCGCGTTTCAGTGCGATTAATGAACAAACTAGTTGCAGCTATATTTGCCATACTGGGTATCCTTACCCTCGTTGGCATAGATACTTTCTTTACTGTTTAAACGATAATATCGCACGGCAGCCCCATAAAAAAACGGCCGAGGAATTATCCCCGGCCGAATTCCTATAGGTACAAAACCGTCTATTAGCTGTTAACAGCGTCTTTAAGACCCTTGCCCGCCTTGAATTTTGGCTGCTTGGATGCAGGAATATCAATTTCCTCACCAGTGCGTGGGTTACGGCCTTTGGTAGCAGCACGCGCTGCTACAGCAAAAGTACCAAAACCAACGAGACGAACTTCGCCGCCGCCAGCTAGAGCACCAGAGATAGAATCGAATACAGCGTCTACTGCTTTACCAGCATCTGCTTTTGAGAGATCAGCTGCTTCCGCAACTTTCGCGATCAGATCGTTTTTGTTCAAGGTTTCCCCCTCTAAGTTGAAGAGCTTCTTTCGGACTAGTTCCGAAATGCGCTCGCAGTTTAAGCGTCAAAAAAACATAATGTCAAAGTAAAAAACCCCAGAATACTGCGGTTTTTTTGTTTTTTTTACTTGAAATTACTAGAAATTTCCCCAAGGGCCTAATGAGTCGTTATTTCTGCACTGTCAGAACTGTCATCTTTAGACACTTCTGCAAGCTCCTGCTCCTCATCCCACTCAAGTGGCTCAAGCTTACCAACAAGAGCATGCTGCAAAACCTCATCAACAGTAGAAACTGCAATGATTTCAAGGTCTTTCTTAACATTCTCTGGAATTTCAGCCAGATCTTTTTCGTTATCCTTGGGTATCAAAACCTTGGTTATTCCACCTCTGTGAGCCGCCAAAAGTTTTTCTTTCAGGCCGCCGATTGGTAAAACCCGACCCCGCAATGTCACCTCACCTGTCATCGCAATATCTTTACTCACTGCAATGCCTGTAAGCACAGAAACGATAGAAGTACACATCGCAACCCCCGCAGATGGACCATCTTTTGGTGTTGCACCCTCTGGAACGTGAATGTGAATGTCCTTTTTATCAAAAGAACGCGGATGGATTCCGTAATCAAGGCACCGGGAATGCACATAAGAGCGCGCAGCCTGAATTGATTCTTTCATTACGTCACCAAGCTTACCAGTTGTTTTAATAATACCCTTACCCGGCACCATAACAGCCTCAATAGCCAGCAGTTCCCCACCCACTTGTGTCCAAGCAAGGCCTGTTGTCAGACCGATCTGGTCTTCTTCTTCTGCCAAACCGTAGCGATATTTTTTAACGCCTGCATATTGGCCTAGATTGCGTGATGTAACCGCAATTTTCTCTTTCGAGCCTTCAACAATCTCTTTCACGGCTTTCCGAATCAGCTTTGCCAGCTCGCGCTCCAGCGAGCGCACGCCAGCTTCCCGTGTATAATAGCGGATAACATCCTTGATAGCGCCGTCGGAGATCGACCACTCATCGTCTTTCAGGCCGTGGTCTGTTATCAATTTCTGGATCAGGTGATGTTTGGCAATTTCCAGTTTTTCATCTTCCGTATAACCAGAAAGCTGAATAATCTCCATCCGATCAAGAAGAGGCCTCGGCATATTCAAAGAATTTGCTGTTGTCACAAACATCACATTTGACAGATCGTAATCTGCTTCAAGATAATGGTCATTAAACTTGCTGTTTTGCTCAGGATCCAGCACCTCGAGAAGTGCAGATGCCGGATCGCCCCTGAAATCTTGGCCCATCTTGTCAATTTCGTCAAACAGGAACAATGGGTTAACAGTTCCAGCCTTTTTCATGGACTGCATTATCTTACCGGGCATAGAGCCAATATAGGTGCGCCTATGGCCCCTGATTTCGGCTTCATCACGAACACCACCAAGTGAAAAGCGGATAAACTCGCGGCCCGTTGATTTTGCAATCGACTTACCAAGTGATGTTTTACCAACGCCTGGAGGGCCAACAAGGCAGAGAATCGGGCCTTTAAGCTTTCTTGTCCGCTGCTGAACAGCTAAATATTCAATGATCCGCTCTTTAACTTTTTCAAGCCCGTAATGGTCCATATCCAGCACTTGCTGCGCCAGCTTTATATCTTTTTTAACCTTGCTTTTTTTGCTCCACGGCACAGAAAGCATCCAGTCAAGATAGTTCCGCACGACAGTAGCCTCGGCTGACATCGGGCTCATAGACTTTAATTTCTTAAGCTCACCAAGGCATTTTTCGCGCGCTTCCTTCGTGAATTTCGTTTTAGCAATACGATCTTCAAGCTCCTGAATTTCTTCGCGGCCATCATCACCCTCGCCCAGCTCTTTCTGAATCGCTTTAAGCTGTTCATTCAAATAATATTCGCGCTGGGTCTTTTCCATCTGTCGCTTAACGCGACCACGGATTTTCTTTTCGACCTGCAACACACCAATTTCGCTTTCCATAAAGCCAAATATACGCTCAAGCCGATCCACAACAGATACAGTTGCAAGCAGTTCCTGTTTATCATCAATTTTGAGAGCCAAATGGGAAGAAACCGTATCAGCAAGCTTACCAGCATCATCTATTTGATTAACAGTAACAACGACTTCCGCCGGTATCTTCTTGTTTAACTTTACATATTGGTCAAACTGCGTAACCACAGAGCGCATCAGCGCTTCAAGTTCTGATAGATCACCTTCTGTCCCAGCAATAAGCGTTGCACGGGCAGCAAAAAAGTCATCCTCTTTCACAAACTCATCAATCACAGCGCGGTTAAACCCTTCGACCAGCACCTTTACAGTGCCATCTGGCAACTTCAAAAGCTGTAGAACAGAGGCAACCGTTCCTACATCAAACACGTCTTTGGTTGTGGGCTCGTCTTCACTTGCATCCTTCTGGGCAACCAACAGGATTTGCTTGTCTTTACCCATCACTTCCTCAAGGGCGCGGACAGATTTTTCACGGCCAACAAAAAGTGGCACAATCATGTGCGGAAACACAACAATATCACGCAGCGGCAAAACCGGCAGAATGATACTATTGTCGTTATCGTCTGTAAAATCGGACATAAAACAGGCCCTATCTGGTAAAGGATGAGTATTTAACCGCTAGATTACGGCAAACTCACCTAATTAAGAAATGAAAAGCGTCGTTTCAGGCTATTAAAGCCAAAAATTGCTGCTTTACTATAAAAAATAAGGGCTGAACCATCAGATTCAACCCCTATACATCTATTTATTAACGAATTCAGGCTGGCTGGTCAGCTTCTTCCCGCTTTTCAGCGTATATCTGCAAAGGAGTCGATTTACCATTCACGACATCAGCATTGATCACGATCTCTTCAACACCGTCAAGAGTTGGCAAATCAAACATCGTATCGAGAAGCGTATCTTCCATAATCGAACGAAGACCGCGTGCGCCGGTTTTACGCTCGATAGCCTTTTTCGCAACAGCAAACAATGCGTCTTCTGTATATGTAAGCTTCACGTCTTCCATATCGAACAAGGTCTGATACTGTTTCAGAAGTGCATTTTTCGGCGTTGAAAGAATTTCAATCAAGGCCCCTTCGTCCAGATCTTCAAGTGTTGCAATAACAGGCAAGCGCCCAACAAACTCTGGAATCAGGCCAAACTTTAGCAAATCTTCTGGCTCAGTTTCCTTGAAAAGCTGCCCAACACCGCGCTCATCAGGGCCTGCAACAGAGGCACCAAAACCAATGGATTTCCCCTGAAGTCGGTGTGTAATAACTTTATCAAGCCCGGCAAAGGCACCGCCACAAATAAACAGAATATTTGTTGTATCAACCTGCAAAAATTCCTGCTGCGGGTGTTTCCGCCCGCCTTGTGGTGGCACACTTGCAACCGTGCCTTCCATAATTTTAAGAAGCGCCTGCTGAACGCCCTCGCCCGATACATCGCGCGTAATAGAAGGATTATCAGACTTGCGACTGATTTTATCGACCTCGTCGATATAAACAATGCCGCGCTGCGCCCGCTCAACATTATAGTCAGCAGACTGCAAAAGCTTCAGGATGATATTTTCAACATCTTCACCCACATAACCCGCTTCTGTAAGCGTCGTGGCATCGGCCATTGTGAAAGGCACATCAAGAATACGTGCCAAAGTCTGTGCAAGAAGCGTTTTACCGCACCCTGTTGGCCCAATAAGCAAAATGTTCGATTTAGCAAGCTCAACATCTGATTTGCCGCTCGACGCATGGTTAAGGCGTTTATAGTGGTTATGAACCGCAACAGACAAAACTTTCTTTGCTGCAGCCTGGCCAATCACATAATCATCAAGCACTTCACGAATATGAAGCGGAGAAGGCACACCGTCGCCGCCCTTCGAGAGCGCGCTCTTGCTTTCTTCCTTGATAATGTCGTTGCATAGCTCAACACACTCATCACAGATGAAGACCGTAGGGCCAGCAATCAGCTTCCTCACTTCGTGCTGGCTTTTGCCGCAGAAGGAGCAATAGAGCGTATTTTTAGAATCAGTATTACTCAAATTTGTCACCGCTTGGTTCTTTTATTTCTTTATCGTAACCCTGTTCTTCAGAAGCACAACAAAAAAACTATAATTACAGTTCCTTTTAACTTTATTAACAAGCCTTACGCTTCTACCTCTTCGCGCGATGTATAGACATTGTCAATCAGGCCAAATTCTTTTGCTTCGTCGGGACTCATAAACTTATCCCGGTCCATAGCAGCCTCAATCGCAGTTAGGTCTTGCCCTGTATGTTTTGCATATATTGCATTCAGGCGCTCCCTAATCTTCAGAATCTCTTTTGCCTGAATTTCAATATCAACAGCCTGACCCTGCGCGCCACCTGATGGCTGATGCACCATAATGCGGGCATTAGGCAGTGCATAGCGCATGCCCGGCTCGCCAGCTGCTAAAAGCAGCGATCCCATAGAGCATGCCTGCCCTATGCAGATTGTAGCGACCTTTGGTTTTATATATTGCATCGTGTCATACATGGCGAGGCCACTTGTAACAGCACCGCCCGGAGAATTAATATAAAAGGACACATCCTTTTTTGGATTTTCTGCCTCAAGAAACAAAAGCTGCGCCACTATCACACTGGACACATAATCATTCACCGGCCCTGTCAGAAAAATGATCCGTTCTTTCAAAAGCCGGGAATAAATATCATATGAGCGTTCACCCCGGTTTGTCTGTTCCACAACCATTGGCACCAGGGTGCTTGCGTATGTATCCATAATATCGCTCATGCAGTGCTCCAAATAATCTCAAACAAGTGACCCAAATACTCTCTGGGCGTAATTTCCACAAAGCTGTAGCAAAGTCTTACTGCCTGCGGCAAGGGAATATCCGCCTTTTCCTCAAATAGATAAGCCTTATTTGCCGAATGTGAAGGGCAATGGCAAAAAAGGCTGTATCAACATGATTAAAATCACATCATTGTTACCCTGACTATACCCATATCAAGGTAATAGAGGATTTATTAGTGATGAGCATCACTCATGAAGCTAGGATTCGCAATTTCCAGCATAGGTGCAGGCTTAGAAACACTATGCCAAGCCTTCCCTGGTTCAGGTATCATATCCCATCGCACTTCCTTATCGCCACATTTTTGCACAACAGGAAAATAAAGAGTTTGAGCTTCCTGCGGTAACTTTACCTGCACCCCAAACTGGTCAAACATACTGTCGTCCAACACTCCGCCCTCCCATGTAAGGCTGGCAACCCGCTTTGTTTGGGTTTTACCGTGGGGTCCTGCTACTGGCTCCGGCAGTGCCTGCCATTCGATGATAGTTTCCCATCCAGCTTTTGGCTGGGGCTTTGCTGCATAAATGCCTTCCGGTATCTGCACCGTAACGGCAGTAGTTGCAGCGCCTTCACAGCCATGCCCAACCCTTAGAAAGCCAAAATAATAAGCACCCGTTTTTGCGGTTGTCTCTGCAAACACCACATGGGCATTTACAGACGGGGCATAAACAAAAGCACCCAGTGCGGCATAGATAAAGGCAATTTTTTTTAGATGAATCATTTTTCTACTTCTCAAAAAGTGGGCAGCCCATCACAAGCTGCCCTATTCTGCTAAAAACGGTATAACACACCCGCATAAACCGAACGCCCCTCACCGGGGTAGAAAACGGCAGTATTGGCAGCCACAGCACTTGCGTCTGTAATTGCCCCAAACTCTGGCACATAAGCTTTATCAAACAGGTTTCTGGCATCGACAAACAGCGTGATACCATTCTCCATTTCCCATCCTGTATTCACGGAAACAATGGCATACCCTGGAGCTTTCAATGTGTTTGCATAATCCACATAAACATCCGCTGGGCGCCACTCTAGCTGCGGTGACAAGAAAAGTCCTGACGCATGTTCATAATTTAAACCAAGTCGTATCTGGTGCTTCGGCACCACAGGAATTTGGTTATCACCATAGAGAATATCCCCGTCAAACTTGAAGTCTGAATAGGTATAGCTTGTCTGTACAGCAAGGCTGCCATCCGCAACCCCTTCTGACGCCACTTGCCAGTTAAAGGCAGCCTCCAAGCCTTTGTGGGTAGTATCCTCAGCCCCGGCAACCGCACTTGGCAACCCAAAAGTATTAGAGAATGACAGTAATTCGTGCTGCAGCCATGCCTGATACAGCGTTATATCCCACGTAAGAGCATTTACACGGCCTCGCGTACCAACCTCGGCTGTTACAGCCTCTTGCGGTTTATTCGGTACAAAACCGGGGTACGGTGCCTGTACCAGCGCCCCAAAATGCGGTGGTTCAACTGAGCGCGTGACATTGGCATAAACCTGCGTGCCAGTTTCTGACTGCCACAAAAGCCCCACTCGCGGCGCAAACCAGTCAAATGTTTTCTCTGCATTGTTCACGGATGCCAGATTATTGACATAGTCACGTGTCGCGCGGCCATAAGATGCCCCAGCAACAAATGCCAAACTGTCTGTTACAAAGAAACGCCCTTCAGAGAACACATCAAGCGCTGTTGCTTTTTGCCGGCTATCCCCAAACTGAAAGCCATTTTCACCCGCGTTATTACCGTAAAGCTGTTGGTCTAACTGGCCTTGCCGGTAAGAAACACCCCAGAACAGGTCAGCCTTATGACCCAACAAGGTTCCGGCCCAATCAAACCTGCCAAACGCACCCTGATTATCTGCCTGCTGATCAATCACAATAGATATCGGGTGGTGCAGGTCTGTTGTAGTGGCATAAATACCTCCTTCAAACACCAGATTACCGTTCAAACGCCAATGTGTTTGCAGCGATACCCGGCCTATTTCCTGATCTCGTGCCCACTTACCTGCCTTAACAGTATCGGTTGATAATTCTGGTGTTGTAAGAGCTGTATCAAGATCTAGTGTACCTGGTACTTGCTGATTAATGTCTGCACCGTATACAATGAGGCGCACTTCACGTTCTTCACCGAATCTATAGCCAAGGTTTAGTGTGCCGCGCACTTGGTCTTGCTCTGCATACTCCCTAAAGCCATCAGCCTGCATAGCATTTACAGAGGCATAAACATCCCAGTTACCCATAACTTTTGCCACAGCAGCACTTATACGCTGTGTATCGAACGAGCCACCCTCAAGCCTAAGCATATAATCAGATTCTGCCGTGTAGCCTGTGGGTGTTACGAGGTTAATAGCGCCGCCAAGCTGTGCGCCGCCAAAGCGTAGCGCATTGCCGCCTTTGTAAACCTCAATAAAACGGGCACTCAACGGATCTATCTTCTGAAAATCGGAAAAACCGTCTGCATCAGCAAATGGCACGCCGTCCTGTGCAAACATAACACCGCGTTGGTGATAAGATTGCCCAATACCTGAGCCACGAATAGACAGGCGCGATTCTTCGCCGTAGCGTTTTTGCGCCATAACGCCCGGCACGCCTTGTAACATATCTGAAAAACCCTGCGCTGTTCGCTTTTCGTAAGCTTCGCTCGCCACAATAGCGACAGAACCAGGTGTGCGAGACAGGCGTGCACGGTTTTCTGCAATAACCGGGGGTTCGTTAGGGTCACGTGTTGCCGTTACAATGATTGTTTCTACAAAATCACTATCTACCGATTCGCCCGCAAAAGCAGGAACGGCTACCATCAGCGCAGCAACAGAGCATGCACCTTTCAATATAGATTTCATTCTATTTCTCCAGAATATAGGTAAAGAAGCGTCAAAACGAATCGAACGCTTTAGATGTCTTTAGGCTGGAGAAAAAAAGGCGGGGCACGGCTACCAACAGCCCCCACAGATGTGCCTTTCGAAGCATTGAGTACTGACAGTATGGTAAAGGGGGCCTGTGACACAGAAAAAGCCACCACACTCAAAACAGAGGTCCCCGCAGGATGTGCAGCAACGGCGCAGCCAACAACACAGTCACAGGCATGACCTGTATGGCTATCTGTATCCGATGCTGTGTGCTTATCAAGCGGGGCAATCGAACACCATGTATCATCAGTAAGGCTAAAATTATCAGAATCTTGAGGAATACAGCACGCAAACGCGAGCCAAAATTGTGCCAGCACCGCAAAAAAAGCGATATCATGGGCAATTGACGTAGGTTTGCGAAATAATCTCATGCCCGTCACCTACAGGCCCTAGCAGACGTTGGCAAGGGCATTATTGTCGCAGCATAAACCAAATATTAAAGGCTGTAAAAGCATGAAAAAAGGGGCCATTAAGGCCCCTTATCCAATATTCAAAAGAATATAATATCTTATTTTTTAGCAGCCGCTTTTTTGGCAGGTGCTTTTTTAGCCGCAGGCTTTTTAGCTGGTGCTTTTTCAGCCGTATCCGCTTTTTTCGCTGCGGGCTTTTTAGCCGCTGCTTTTTTAGCTGGCTTCTTCACCGGGTTTGCATCTTCTTCATCAATAGCACGGACAGCAGCATCCAACTCTTCGCGGGTTACTGTCTTATCAGTGACTTTTGATTGCTCAATCACAAAGTCTACAACTTTTTCTTCAAAAATGGGCGCACGGAGCTGTGCACGAGCTTCCTCATTCTTTTGGTAGAACTCAAAAACCTGTGCTTCCTGACCAGGATACCGGCGGGCTTCTTCGATAATGCGGCGGTTCACTTCTTCCTGTGTAACCTGCACTTCGTTTTTCACACCAATTTCAGAAAGCAGTAGACCAAGACGCACACGGCGCTCTGCAATCGAACGGAATTCTTCTGCTTCGGCAGCATCTTCAGGCCCATCTTTGCCTTCAAAGTCTTCAGGTTTTGCTTCACCAGACATCAACGCATCGCGTTTAATCTGTTCCCAAATCTGCTTATACTCAAGGTCAACCATACCGGCCGGCACTTCGAAAGAATATTCATCAGCAAGAGCATCAAGCAGTGCACGCTTCATGTGTGCGCGCGTTAGGCCATTGTTGTCATTTTCCAACTGGCTTTTGATAGTCTCTTTCAGTGCAGCAAGGTCATCAAGGCCAAGGTTTTTAGCCATTTCATCGTCAACTTTAGCTTCAGTAGCCGTACGAACTTCCTGTACTGTCACTGTAAACTCAGCTTCTTTACCGGCCAGATCAGCAGACTGATACTGCGCAGGGAAGGTCACTTTTACGATTTTTTCTTCGCCAGCTTTAGCGCCAATCAACTGATCTTCAAATCCCGGAATAAACGTACCAGAACCAAGTTCAAGCTGGTGGCCTTCTGCAGTGCCGCCGCTAAAAGCTTCGCCGTCAATACGACCGACATAATCAATCAGCACAGCATCGCCGCTTTTCGCCTTTGCTGTTTTGGCAGCCGCTTTGAAGGATTTTTGCTGTGAAGCAATACGCTCAAGCGTTGTCTCAATATCAGCATCACTCACTTCTGCGATCCAGCGCTCAAGGGCCGGGGCTTTGAATTTCTCAACGTCTACTTCTGGCAGAAGTTCAACTTTCAGAGTGTACTCAAGGTCGCTACCGTCTTTATAGTCGCCCATTTCAACTTCTGGGCGCAGCGCTGGGCGCAAAGATTTTTCCTCAAAAAGCTTGGTTGATGTTTCCTGCATAGTTTCAGAAATCACCTGACCTTTAGCGCGCTCGCCGTGCATCTTGCGAAGCAGCGAAATCGGCGCTTTACCCGGACGGAAACCCTTAATACGAGCTGTCGCACGGAATTCTTCCAGAATTTTATCAAGACGGGCATCAAGGTCGGATGCAGCAACGGTTACTTTAAATTCGCGCTTCAGACCTTTGTTCAGCAGTTCTTCGATCTGCATGGCTTTTCCACTCTCTTTATATTTTATCTTATTTTTGTCTTATCAAAACTGTTTCACTTTTTGAGTGGTACGGGCGGAGGGACTTGAACCCCCACGTCCTAGGACACCAGAACCTAAATCTGGCGCGTCTACCAATTTCGCCACGCCCGCATACCATTCAAAACAGCTGATACCATAAAGGTAACAAAAAGCCGTTATACATACCTTGTGAAACAGTCGGCTATATCAGCCTCATATGACTGTTCGTGGCGCTTATAGCAGGCGTAAACAGGAGTACAAGTATTTTTGTGCCTCATAGGGCTAAAAAAATGACATACTATATAAAAATCATACAGGAAGGCGCAAAATGGCACAGATTTGGCTCAATGGCACAAAACCGGGTGCACAGTGTGCCAAGCATGATATTAGTGCTACAATATGGCTGTTAGCCGGGTAAAATGGAAGGAATGGCATTTACCAGATCAGAGGCTATCATGCCCCTACCTGCTTTCATTCCTGCCTCGCCGTGCATCCACACCGCCGCTGAAGCAGCCTCAAAAGCGGGCATCCCCTGTACCAATAGGCTGCCTATAATGCCGGAAAGTACATCACCTGTCCCGCCCACAGCCAGCCATGACGGCGCGTTTGTAGCAATAGATACCCTTCCCGTTTCATCAGCCACCACCGTTGAAACACCCTTTAGTACCACTGTTGCACACGCCCGCTTGGCAGCAGCCCGAACAGCAGCAAGCCTGTCTTTTTTATAATCAAGATCAGGGAAAAGCCTTATAAATTCGCCCTCATGCGGCGTTAGAACAACCGCGCAGTTTTTAATGTCAGATATAATTTCGATCCGGCCAATCATGCTGGACAGCACATCAGCATCCAACACCATGTTACGCTCTTTCCTGCCTGCTTGCTGAACCATGTCCACCGTTTTTTCACTGATTCCCGAGCCCGGCCCCAGAATCACTGTTCCAATTCTGTGATCCGCCATGATGCCAATAAAACCAAATACAGAATCAAAGCGCCTAACCATTACATCAGTGAGCGCTGCCGCCTGTACCCCATATGTTTCGCTAGGTGCCGCAAGTGTAACGAGGCCAGCGCCAGCCCTTAGCGCTGCCATGCTTGCAAGCCTTGACGCTCCTAAGGTTGGCTCTTTACCGCCTAATACCAGCAGGTGCCCTCTGTCATATTTATGAGTCTCAGGCCCCTGAAACGGAAAACACCAGCCCCACAAAGAAGGCTCATTGGAAAAATATTGCGGATCAAGTTCACTCAGTGATTCTTCCGGTAAACCAATATCTGCCACATGCACATGGTCAGCGCCGCCACAGTAAAACCGACCCGGTGCAATAAGGTGGGCAGGCTTTCTATATGAAAAAGTAACGGTAGCATCGGCTTGAAAGCACGCACCAGTTGGTAGTCCGGTTACACCATCAAGCCCGCTCGGCAGATCAACAGCCAGTTTGAAAGCATCAAGCGCATTCACTTTATTGATCAGGTCTGCGATAGGCTCCTCAATCGGACGTGAAAGGCCTGTACCAAACAAGCAATCCACAACAACAGATACGTTTTTTAAGCGAGCCGCGTCTATTTTATCAGTCTGTCCGCGCCAAATTTCAGCCATTTCCGCCGCGTCTGATGTCATTTCATCTAAGGACGAAACAGCAATTACACGGACAGGATAACCCCAATCATCAAGATACCGCGCGGTGACAAAGCCATCACCGCCGTTGTTCCCTGGGCCACAAAGAACGATAATTTCGCCACCCGTTTCAAGGGGCGTCCCGATGTATTCTACCAGCATTTCTGCGGTTGCGCGGCCGGCGCTCTCCATTAAATCGAGGCCAGACACACCACTGTTAATTGCCCATGCATCAGCAGCACTCGCTTCTGCAGGTGTTAG